>CALUIS010000003.1 GCA_944320765.1 uncultured Paraprevotella sp. | reverse complement strand
ATTAATTAACAAAACTCGGTTTAGGGCACTCAAAAGTGCCCTTTCAAAGGGGGATGCCCTAAATTGAGTGCTTACAAAGAAGGAGTATGAAGAAGATTTTGATTGTGGGAGCGACTTCCGGCATAGGGGAAAGTCTGGCCCGTATGTATGCGGAAAGCCGCGATGTGAGAATCGGAGTGACGGGACGACGCCGGGAACGGTTGGAGAATCTGTGCGCTTCATCCCCGGAAAGGTTTGAGATGGAGGCTTGTGATATGACGGACACGGTAGCCATGGAGGCTGCGTTGGACCGGTTGGCCGGGCGGATGGAAGGCGTGGACTTGCTGATCCTTTCCGCCGGGACGGGGAATTTGAATCCTGAGCTGGATTATGGCGTGGAATGGCCTGCCTTGGCTACCAATATAATAGGGTGGACGGCTGTGGTGGATTGGGCTGTCAAGCACTTCGAGCGGCAGGGACACGGCCATCTGTCGGCCATCACCTCGGCGGGCGGTTTGCGTGGCAGCGGTGCGGCACCGGCTTATAACGCTTCGAAGGCGTTTCAGATGAATTATCTGGAAGGAATCCGCCAGCGGCTGGCGGGGAAACGTTTACCCGTATGTGTGACGGATATACGTCCGGGGTTCGTGGATACGGCGATGGCCAAGGGAGAGGGGCTGTTTTGGGTGTCGCCGGTGGAAAAAGCCTGCCGGCAGATTGTGCGGGCCATAGAGCGTCGGAAGCGTGTGGCGTATATTACCCGCCGTTGGCGCGTGGCCGCATGGATATACCGCCACTTGCCGGACTGTTTGTTCCTCAAGATGGGAGCGTGATTTTTTAAGAAGGGCAGGGTGCGGACTTATTTCAGCCCGTTTTTCTTTAGCAGGTCAAGGACTTCATTCATGGTGATGGATGCGCGTTCGGCTTTGTCGTAGATGAAAAGCAGATTGATGTCCGTTTCTTCTACGGCTACAACCACAGAGAATGTGATGACCCTTGCTCCGCCGCTCTTGCCCCGGCCTTTGGAGGTGATGGCCATGCGGATTTTACGCAAGCCGCCTCCAAGGTCGATGCCCAGATGTGGATTGTCAAGAATTTCCTTGCCCAGGTGTTTGATATCCTCGATGAGGGACGGATAACGTTTTCCTAACCGTTTGGCTTCCTTTTCAAAAGTCTTTTGAGTTTTAAGCTTGTACTTCATGTTCCCATTCTTGTATGAAATCCTCAAAATCTCTTGTCCTCCCCGCTTTCAGGTCTTTCAGCCCCGCATCTATCCCTGCAAGGATTTCCTCTTTGCTGATGTATTCCTCATCTCCTTTTAAGTCCTCCACCAGTTTGTCTGCCAGCCATTTCTTGTTTTTTGTGGACAGCGACTGTATCGTTTGCCACAGGCTTTCCATGGAAATTGTTGCTTTCATGTCTTTTCTCTTTGGATTGTAGAGGCAAATATAGCGAAATAATCTCAAAACGCAGGATGGCGGTGAAAGATTTTAGCCGCAAACGGCTGTTTAATGGCTAAAAATGACTATCTTCGCATACGGGGCGTTTGAGGGTGGCGGACGGCGGGACGATGCTTTTGGATGTGCCGGAACTAAAAGACGGAGGTGACTATGAAAACAATGGGTAAATCTTTTGCTTCACAAGAGGGACGGGAGCGGAAACCGGCGTTTGCCGGACGTTTCTACGAAGCGGGGCCGGAGCGGCTCAAGGCGGAGGTGGATTGTTTCCTGGCCGATGCGCAGACCGAGGGTGCGGGAGATGTCCAAGCCGTGATTGTACCTCACGCCGGTTACGTGTTCTCCGGCGGAATCGCCGGAAAGGCCTTCGCGCGAATCGCGCCGAAGACGCGTTATGAACGTATCTTCTTGTTGGGACCCAGTCATCGGGCCGCTTTCGACGGCGTGTCGGTGGATGGGGGATGTGATGATTATGCCACGCCATTGGGCAAGGTGGCGGTGGACCGGGAAGTCTGTCAGGAGCTGTCGCAAAAAGGGGGGATGTGGACTTACCTCCCGGAGGCGCACAGGAAGGAACACGCGTTGGAGGTGGAGCTGCCTTTCCTGCAGGCCCGTCTGGAGGTGATGCCCCCAATTGTCCCGATTGTGGTGGGTACGCAGGACAGGGAGAAACTTGAGCAGGCGGCCAAGGAGCTTCAGCCGTATTTCACGCCGGAGAACCTGTTCGTCATCAGCAGCGACTTTTCCCATTATCCCTCGTATGAGGATGCCGTGCGGGTGGACAAGGCCACGGGCGATGCCATACAGTACGGTTCGGTGGACGCATTCCTGAAAGTCATCGCCTGGAACGCTAATTCGCATGTCCGCCATTTGGTGACCAGTGCCTGTGGGCAGGCACCGATAGCCGTGCTGTTGATGATGATGCGTCAGGCCGGGGGCTTGAAGATGGAGCATCTGGGATATTGCAATTCCGGCGATTCCGTATATGGAGGTGCTGATGAAGTGGTGGGCTATCACGCCTTTGCCGTCAAGCGGGTGTCCGGTGCGCCGGATGGAAAGGCGGACTTGGCAGAAGATTCTTCCCGGGCTTTTTCCTTGACGGGAGACGAGAAACGGTATTTGTTGGAGATTGCCCGAAAGAGCATGGAAAATGTGTTGGAGGGTGATTCCGTTCCGCTACAGTATGACGAGGCGCGGCTGACGGACCGGCTTCGGATGGAATGCGGCGCGTTCGTCACGCTTCATCTCCAAGATAAACTGCGAGGCTGCATCGGGCATCTGGAGGGTAGCCAGCCGTTGTATCTCACGGTGGCGGAGATGGCCCATGCGGCGGCGTTCGAGGATCCGCGCTTCATGCCCGTAAGCCGGGACGAGTTGTCCGCGATACAGATAGAGATTTCCGTGCTTTCGCCGTTGCGGAAGATTCATTCGGCTGATGAGTTCCAGCTGGGGCGGCATGGCATATTGATGGTGAAAGGCAACCGGCATGGGACGTTCCTCCCTCAGGTGGCCGGGGAAACCCATTGGACCAAGGAGGAGTTTCTGGGACATTGTGCCCGGGACAAGGCCGGTCTGTCATGGAACGGCTGGAAGGATGCCGAACTGTATGTATATGAAGCGGAGGTCTTTCATGAAGGCGAAGTCTGAGGACGCTTGTCAGGCCGGGCGTGAGGCGGAATATTATGTCCCTTTGGCGGACGGGGCGGTGGAATGCCGCCTCTGTCCGCATCTCTGCCAGATAGCAACGGGCAAGGCCGGGCGTTGCCGGAGCCGGGTGAACCGCGAGGGGAGGTTGTGGGCTGACGCATACGGTGCGGTTTGCGCGTTGCAGGCAGACCCCGTGGAGAAGAAGCCTTTGCTGCATTTCCATCCCGGGCGGAAATGTTTCTCTTTGGCGGCTGCCGGCTGCAACCTCTCGTGCCGGAACTGCCAGAACTGGGGCATTTCGCAGGCGGCCCCGTCGGAGGTGGACGGCCGTCGGCTCTTGCCGGAAGAGGTGGTGGGGATGGCCGTGGCTTGTGCTTGTCCGATGGTGGCCTATACTTACACCGAGCCGCTTACTTATTTGGAATACACGCGGGATTGTGCCAAGGCCTGCCATGAGGCCGGACTGAAAAACGTGTTGGTGACGGCCGGCTATGTGAATCCCGAGCCGCTGGCCGACTTGTTGCCGTGGCTGGATGCCGCCAATGTGGACTTGAAATCCTTTTCCGATGAGGCCTACAGGTCGGTCTGCCGTGCGCGGCTGGCTCCCGTGCTTTCCACATTGGAACGGATGCGGGAGGCGGGTGTGTGGGTGGAAATCACGAACCTGCTCATTCCCGGAGTGAACGACGACGAGGGGATGGTACGGCAGATGTGCCGGTGGCTGGCGGGGCATGGCTTTGCAGACCGTCCGTTGCATTTCAGCCGTTTCTTTCCTCAATACCGGATGCAGGATTTGCCGCCTACTCCGGTGGACACGCTGCTCCGCGCCCGCGATGTGGCCCGTGAATGCGGGTTGAACTATGTTTATTTGGGCAATGTGGATTTGGAGGGGGCGGAGGACACGCGCTGTCCGCATTGCGGAAGGACGGTCATCCGCAGGCGGCGTTACCGGGTGGACATGCCGGAAGGTTTTCAAGGATATTGTCCGGAATGCGGCACACGGATGGCCGGAATTTTTGTTTGAGGGTGCCGTTTTGTTCGGCTTATCCGCCGATTCTTCGTATTTTTGCAGGTGTTCTCGAAGAGCGGTTAAAAGTTGGATAGTATGAAATTTGTAGATGTGGTTCTTCCTCTTCCCCTGTCGTCCGTGTTCACCTATGCTTTGCCCGAAGGATTGCAGGACGCGGCGGGCGTGGGATGCCGAGTCGTGGTGCCTTTCGGGGCGAAGAAGATTTATACGGGCATCGTGACGGAGGTGCATGGCCGTCGTCCGGAAGGGTACGAGGTGAAGGGCGTGATGGAGCTGCTGGACGAATCGCCCGTGCTGTTGCCGGCGCAACTGGACTTCTGGCGTTGGATAGCCGATTATTATATGTGTGCCTTGGGCGATGTGTACAAGGCGGCCTTGCCTTCCGGAATGAAGCTGGAGAGCGAGAGCCGGGTGCGGTTGAATGACGAATACGAAGGAGAGGCGAAACTGACGGAAAGGGAACAAAGGGTGGCCGATGCCTTGTCGTGTAAGGCAGACCAGACGTTGTCCCAGTTGCAGAAAGCTTGCGGGGACACCCATGTGTTGCGGGTGGTGAAGAGTTTGCTGGACAAGGGCGTGGTGGTCATGGAGGAAGAGGTAAGGCGCACGTACAAGCCCCGTACGGAGGTGCATGTCCGCCTGGCCTCCGGTTGTTTCAGCGAGGATAGGTTGCATGAGGTACTCAACGGTCTGAAGCGGGCGGCCCGGCAGCAGGCCGTGCTGCTGAAGTATCTGGATTTGTCCGATGCGGCTGCGGCGTTGAGGTTGAAGAACCCTAACCTGTTGGCCGAAGTGGGGCGGAAGCAGCTTGCTGAAGCGGCGGGGGCCAGTGTGGCTGTGTGTAACGCGTTGGTGGAAAGGGGCATCCTGGAAGCATATCCCTACGAAACCGGGCGGCTGGCACGGACGGATGTGGCCGACACCATCGGGTTGGCTCCGCTCAGCACTGGCCAGACGGCAGCTTTGGAGAAGGTCAAAAGCGAGTTCCGGACGCATCCCGTCTGCCTGCTTCATGGGGTCACGTCGAGCGGGAAGACCGAAATCTATATCCATCTGATTCAAGAGATGCTGGCTGCGGGGAAACAAGTGTTGTACCTTGTGCCGGAAATCGCGCTCACCACACAGCTGACGGAGCGTCTTTACCGCGTGTTTGGCGGGCGGATGGGCGTGTACCATTCCAAATTTCCCGATGCCGAGCGGGTGGAAATCTGGCAGAAGCAGCTTTCCGGAGAGCCGTACGCCCTGGTTCTCGGCGTGCGTTCCTCCGTGTTCCTGCCGTTCCAGCGTTTGGGGCTGGTCATAGTGGATGAGGAGCATGAGCCGTCCTACAAGCAGCAGGACCCCGCGCCGCGTTACCATGCCCGCAACGCGGCCATGGTGCTGGCCCGGAAGTACGGTGCTTGTACCCTGCTGGGTTCGGCCACTCCCTCGTTGGACACCTATTATAATGTGCGTACGGGGAAGTACGGACTGGCGGAACTGGCAGAGCGTTTCGGGCAGGCACAGCTGCCCGAGGTGGAGGTGGTGGACATCAAGGAGCTTCGCCGCAAGCGGCGCATGGCCGGGCCTTTCTCTCCCCGTTTGTTAGAGGAGATGCGTGCCGCCTTGGAACACAAGGAACAAGTGATACTGTTCCAGAACCGGCGCGGGTATGCCCCTTTCATCGAATGCCATACGTGCGGCTGGGTGCCCAAGTGCCAGAATTGCGATGTCAGCCTGACTTACCACAAGGGGCTGAACAAGCTGACGTGCCATTATTGTGGGTACATCTGCGATGTGCCGGCGCATTGCCCGGCCTGCGAGGGGACGGAGCTGGTGCAGCGCGGTTTCGGGACGGAGAAGGTGGAGGATGCCGTGCGTCAGGCTTTTCCGGAAGCCGCCGTGGCAAGGATGGACTTGGACACCACCCGCACGCGTTCGGCTTATGAGAACATCTTGGGTGCTTTCCAAGCGGGCAAGACCGACATCCTCATCGGGACGCAGATGGTGACGAAGGGGCTGGACTTCGACCGGGTCCGCGTGGTCGGCATCCTGGATGCCGACGCGATGCTGAACGTGCCGGACTTCCGCAGCTACGAGCGGGCCTTCCAGCTGATGGCGCAGGTGGCGGGCCGTGCGGGCCGCCGCAGCCGCCGGGGGCTGGTCGTCCTTCAGACGAAGAGTCCGGAGCTTCCGGTCGTCGGGCAGGTGGTGGCGAACGACTACATGGGGCTGTATCTCCAGCAGATGCAGGAACGGCAGGCTTTTGTATTCCCGCCGTTCTGCCGTCTGGTGTATGTGTACATGAAGCACCGTCATGCCGATGTCCTCGATTGTCTGGCCGCCGAGATGGGGTGCAGGCTCAGGGCTTTGCTGGGGCATCGCGTGCTGGGACCCGACGTGCCGCCGGTGGGCCGCATACAGCTGCTGTACATCCGTAAGATCGTGCTGAAGGTGGAACCCGGCATTTCGTTCGCGAAGGTGCGCCAAGCCTTGCTCCAAGTCCGTCAGTCCGTCATGTCCGCCCGTCCGGACTACCGTTCCGCGCAAATCTATTTCGATGTGGATCCCGTTTGAGCCTCTTCCGTGGCTCCTTCCGGTTTCTTCTTCAGTTCGGGGTAACTGATACGGGTGTGGTAGATGGTCCTGAGCTTCTCCTTGAACACCTCTTTGGCCGTGTCGATGTCATGGAAGGTGATGGGGCATTCCTTGAAGAATCCTTCTTCCACTTGGCTGTCTATGATTTTCTCTACCAGCATGTTGATGCTCTCTTCCGTGTATTCGCCCAGGCTTCTGGAAGCCGCTTCCACCGAGTCGGCCATCATCAGGATGGCCTGTTCGAGCGTGAAAGGATTGGGGCCGGGGTAGCTGAACTTGCTTTCGTCCACCGTCTCGTCGGGGTTCTGGTTCTTGTAGGAGATGAAGAAGTATTTGGTCTTCCCCTTGCCGTGGTGGGTGGTGATGAAGTCCTTGATGATTTGCGGCAGGTTGTATTTGTCGGCCAGTTTCAGGCCGTCCTTGATGTGGCTGATGACGATGGCCGCGCTTTGTTCGTAGCTCAGCCGGCTGTGCGGGTTGAAGTTTTTCTGGTTCTCTGTAAAGTACGCCGGGTTGTTCATCTTCCCGATGTCATGGTATAAGGCCCCGGTGCGGACCAGCATGGCCTTCGCGCCGATTTTGTTGGCCACTTCCGTGGCCAGGTTGGCCACCTGCATGGAGTGTTGGAACGTGCCGGGGGCCACTTCCGAAAGTTTTCTCAACAGCTCGTTGTTCGTGTTGGAGAGTTCCACCAAAGTCACGTTGGACGTGAACCCGAACATCTTCTCGCACAGGAAAAGGAACGGATAGGCGAACAGCAGGAGCGCGCCGTTGATGGCGATGTAGATGTACATCCGGTAGTCCAGCCGGCTAAAGTCTTTCTCATGGATCAGTTCCATGCTGGCATAGACGAGGAGCGAGGCCAGGGTGACGAAGAAGGCAGCCCGGATGAGCTGGGAGCGTTGCGAGAGTTCGCGCAGGCTGTAGATGGCCACCATGCCGGCCACGGTTTGCGTGACGATGAACTCGTAGGGGTATTTCAGCATGACGGCACAGATCATCACCGTGCCCACATGGATGCCGAAGGCCGTGCGGGAGTCCATGAATACCCTTATGAAGATAGGGACCATGGCGAAGGGGATGATATACACGCTGAGCAGGCTGTGCTTGACGAGGAAGGCCGTGATGAGTGTGAAGATGACCGGCATGGACGCGATGAAGAGCAGGTTGCGCGTGTTGGCCAGGTAGTCGCGCCGGAACAGGTTGAAGTAGAGCGACATGCATAGGATGATGATGCCTACATAGAAGAACTGTCCGGTCAGTACGGTGTGCGATTGCATCTTGGACGTGTTGCGCTTGGCGTATTCTTTTTCCAGCGACAGAAGGATTTCATAGGTGCCGGGGCTTACGATTTCTCCCCGGTCGATGATTTTCTGTCCGCTCATGACCATGCCGGACGAGTAGGAGAGCGAGCCGAGCAGGTCTTTCCGGCTTTCCTCCGACTTTTCCTGGTCATAGGTCAGGTTGCCGGTGATGTAGTCGTTCAGGTTGCATTTGCGCAGCACCCTGAGGTCGTAATGCAGGCTGTCAGCCCCCAGGTCGACGAGGTATTCGTATGCGGTCTTGTGCGAGAACACTTGGGACATCGGGCGTTCCGCCGCTTCGTTCTGGGCGAAGATCCGGATGTTCGACACATGGTTTTTCTGCATAAGGTCGTAGTCTTTGGTGTCCATGATGCCTCGCGAATAGATTTGTTCCAGCTTCCTTGTCACGTAGTCCACGTAGTTGGCCGGTATGACAGCCGGCTTCTGTGCGGCGATGGTAGTCTTGAATCGCTCAATCTGCTGCTGCCCGACCGAAGGGGCGATGGCGAAGTAAGGTTCATAGTATCGCAGGATGCTGTCCTGCTCCTTTTGTATGGTTTCCTGGCTTTTGTAGACGGGGAAGTCGTAGGTGGCGATAAGCTGGCTGTACCGCCAGGGCTTGCCCAAGTCGAACTGGTAGGTCTGTTGCTCGTCGCGCGGCATGTAGAGGCATACGATAATGAGGGCGGCCAATGTGATGACGATTCTGTAGATTAACGCTTTTGGCGTAAGCTCGTTTTGCTGGTTATATCTGTTCATTTGGCTTCAGGTTTGTTATATAGGGCGAAAATACGAAAAAAATACGGGGCGTTTAAATAAAAAGTAGTATTTTTGCGCAATATTCACAAATGTTGTTATGACGCAGAGAAAAGTACGGGTGCGTTTCGCGCCCAGCCCTACGGGCGCCTTGCATATCGGTGGCGTGCGTACGGCTTTATATAATTACCTTTTTGCCCGCCAGCATGGCGGTGAGTTCATTTTCCGTATTGAAGACACCGATTCCAGCCGGTTTGTGCCGGGGGCCGAAGAATATATCCTGGAATCGTTCCGTTGGCTGGGCATCCCCTTCGACGAAGGAGTGAGCTTCGGGGGAGACCATGGCCCGTACCGTCAGTCCGAGCGGCGGGAGATTTACAAGGAGTATGTGCGGCAGTTGCTGGACGGCGGCAAGGCTTATTACGCTTTCGACACGCCGGAGGAGCTGGAATCCAAGCGCAAGGAGGTGCAGAACTTCCAATACGACGCTTCCACGCGCGGCATGATGCGCAACTCGTTGTCGTTGCCGGAAGCCGAGGTGGAGCGGCTGCTGTCCGGGGGGGCGCAGTACGTGGTGCGCTTCAAGGTGGAGCCGGGAGAGGACGTGCATGTGGACGACATGATCCGCGGCGACGTGGTCATCAACTCTTCCATCCTGGACGACAAGGTGCTGTACAAGAGTGCCGACGAGCTGCCCACTTATCATCTGGCCAACATCGTGGACGACCACCTGATGGAGGTGACCCACGTCATCCGCGGCGAGGAGTGGTTGCCCTCGGCGCCGCTCCATGTGCTGCTCTACCGTGCCTTCGGCTGGGCGGACACCATGCCGAAGTTCGCCCACCTGCCTTTGCTGCTCAAGCCGGACGGCAAGGGCAAGCTGAGCAAGCGCGACGGCGACCGCCTGGGATTCCCCGTGTTCCCGCTGGAGTGGCACGACCCGAAGACCGGCGAGGTGTCGTCGGGCTACCGCGAGAGCGGCTATCTGCCCGAGGCCGTGCTGAACTTCCTGGCCTTGCTGGGCTGGAATCCCGGCACGGACCAGGAAATCATGTCGCTCGACGAGATGGTGCGGCTGTTCGACATCACGAAATGCAGCAAGGCAGGCGCCAAGTTCGACTACGTGAAGGGCTTGTGGTTCAACCGTGAATATATCCTGAAGAAAGACAACATGGAGCTGGCGCCCGCCTTCGACAAGATCCTGCGGCAGAACGGCATCGAGGCGCCGATGGAGCGCGTGGCCGCCGTGGTGGGCATGATGAAGATGAAGAAAATCAACTTCATCAAGGAACTGTGGCCGCTTTGCGACTTCTTCTTCATCGCGCCGGAAACTTACGACCGCGAGGACAAGTTCGTCCGGAAGAACTGGACGGGGACGGCGGCCGCCGACATGGCCGAGCTGGCCGCGCTGCTGGAAGGGCTGGACGACTTTTCGGTGGAAGGCCAGAAGGCGGCGGTGGACCGTTGGGCGGAAGAGACCGGCAGGAAGCCTTGGAATCCCTGGCGCGTGGCCTTGGTGGGCACGGGCAAGGGGCCGGACATGTACGAACTGTCCGCCTTCCTCGGCAAGGAAGAAACGTTGCGTAGGATGAGAAAAGCCATAGACATTCTGAAATGATGTATTCTTTTGCGCTTTACCTGTATGCCCTGGCGGTCATCCTCGTGTCGCCTTTCCACAAGAAGGCGCGCCTGATGGTCAAAGGGCAGTGGAACACGTTCCGCATCCTGCGGAAGCAAATCCGTCGCGGAGAGCGGTATGTGTGGTTCCATGCGGCCTCGCTCGGCGAGTTCGAGCAAGGCCGCCCGCTGATGGAGCGGCTGAGGCGGGAGCATCCCGGATACAAGATCCTGCTCACGTTCTTCTCGCCTTCGGGCTACGAGGTGCGCAAGCATTATGAGGGGGCGGACGTGGTGTGCTACCTGCCGTTCGACACGCCGGGCAACGTGCGCAGCTTCCTGCGCCTGGCCCGTCCCTGCATGGCTTTTTTCATCAAGTATGAGTTCTGGAACAACTACCTGCACGCCTGCCGCCGCCGTGGAATCCCGGTGTACAGCGTGAGCAGCATTTTCAGGGAGAACCAGGTGTTCTTCCGTTGGTACGGGCGCAGCTACAGCGGCGTGCTGCGCTGCGTGACGCACTTCTTCGTGCAGAACGAGGCGTCGCGCGAACTGCTGGCCCGCAAGGGCATCACCAACGTGACGGTGGTGGGCGACACGCGCTTCGACCGCGTGCTTGATATCCGCCGGCAGGCCAAGGAGCTGCCTTTGGTGGAAGCCTTCAAGCAGGGGCGGACCGTGCAGGTGGCCGGCAGCTCGTGGCAGCCGGACGAGGACTTGATCATCCCTTATTTCAACGCGCATCCGCAGCTGAAGCTAGTGCTGGCCCCGCATGTGGTGAGCGAGGAGCACCTGGCCGAGATTGAGGGGAAGCTGGAGCGCCCCTTTGTGCGTTACACCCAGGCCCGGCCGGAGGAAGTGCCGGCGGCGGACTGCCTGATCGTAGACTGCTACGGCCTGCTGTCGTCCATCTACCGTTATGGCGAGGTGGCTTATGTGGGCGGCGGCTTCGGCGTGGGCATCCACAACGTCCCCGAGGCGGCGGTGTACGGCATTCCCGTGCTGGTCGGGCCGAACAACGGGAAGTTCCGCGAGGCGCAGGACCTGCTGCGTGCGGGCGGCTGCCTGGAGGTGACGGACGCGGCCACTTACGGCGCGGCGATGGACCGCCTGCTTTCCGACAAGGCCTTCCTCTCCGAACGGGGGCGCATCGCCGGCGAGTATATCGCGAGGAATGCCGGGGCGGCGGACGCTGTCTTTTCCCACGTGAAATTCTGAAGTGGCTTCATTGCCGGAATGTCACCAAATTCCTGAAATCCTTGTCAAAATGGAAGGTTTTTCGCCAAGTGCCGCATCCGTGTGTCGGGGCGGCAGGGCGGAAATGGAGGCCGAATGGTTAAAAAACGGGCGGGAGAACAGCCCGTATGGAGCATTTCTCCGCTTCGGCTGGCGTTTTCGTGCGGCAAAAACGGGATTTCTTTGCTGAAAGAAATTTCTTTCTTGCCGCAAAGACGCGAATTTCTTGCCGCAAAGGAATCCCCGGGCGTGTGGAAAGCGGGGAAAAACGGGGCTTCGGGCGGCTTTTTCTTTCTATTTGGCGGCTGTCCGCGTGCAAAATCCGCCTGCCTTTTTGCAAGCCTTCCTTCCCGCCCGGCTGACGCGGGGGCGGTGTCCGTCCGCACGGCGTTCCGTGGCGGACGGCAAAGTGTCGCGGAAACCGGCTTTCCGCTTTCATCCTGCACTTCCTCAGGCTCGCGAGGTTCGCGTATTTCCGTCCGCACCCGTCCCCGCGCCCGTCCGCGCGATTCTCGCGGGGGTGGTTTTGACGTTTTGACAAAATGGTCAATAGTTCATTCCAAATGCCCAGAGGGGGATGACGTTTGCATATCCGCTCTCAATGTCGTCTTTCACGATGTAGCCTTCCCCGGCGTTTCCTATCTGTTTCTGCCCTTTCTTCCTTCCTCCTATTTCAAACACCTTTCCGTTTATTTCAAAGTCTGATATTGCCGAGCTTGTAACATCGTTCATCACCCGGGTCTGGTTCATGAAGAATGTTTCCCTTATGTTGCCGATGTCCCCATGTTCCGGCGCCAATGCGTATATCAGGTTCGTGTTGTCAAGATACAGCTTCTCTGTCTTCCCTAATCCGCGGATGCCGCCGGTCGAATCGCGCAGCTGTGTGATGATTCCTGCGCGTTCCATATAGAAAAGGTGGTTGGGAATGTCGTTCCTGCTTATTCCTGTGGCCTCGGCCAACCTTTGCATCACCGGCTTGAACGGGACGCTCTTGGCCACGACCATCAGGAGGCTTTTCAGCTTCTTGGCCAAAGACACGTTGGCCTGCAAGTGCGCGGGGATGTCAACTTCCAGCGTTTGGTTGATGACTTGAAGCAGCTCCATCCCAAATTCCTCGTCACGCCCGAAAGGATAATACCCTCTGCGGAGATAGTCCTTGAACAGGGGCAGGGGATGCTTGACTTCGGGCAACAGGGCCTTGTGGTCCAATATTTCATCGAGGCTGAATGGCGGTGCTTCGATGCCATGGAACAACCGCAGGTACTCACGGAACGACAGCCCTTGCATTTCATATATCGGGAATCTGCGGCTCAAGTCCGCCATTCCTTTGTATATGTCAAGGATTGACGAACCTGAAACTACGATCTGCAACTCATCATAGCTGTCATACATTTGCTTTACCTCTCTCGACCAACCTTCGTATTTGTGGATTTCGTCAATGAAGAGGTGCCTTCCGCCCATTTTTACGAAGTAATCCGCCAGCTCTACGAGGCTGTGTTCAGAGAAATACAAGTGGTCGGCCGATACGTATAAGGTGTCGGACGTATCTAATCTGAGCTTGATATGTTGCAAAATCATGGTTGACTTGCCCACGCCTCTCGGCCCTACAATGCCAAACGCCCTGCCGTCCCATTTGATTTTGCCATACTTGTATCTGAGAAAAGCCGTAGGGGTGCTTTTCAGTTTCCTGTTGAAGAACTCATATAGCTGTTCCATTTGTTTTTTTGCATTGGTTTCCGGCACAAATATAACTATTTTGCACGAAATCCGTGCAAAATCTAAAAATATTGGTGCTAAACTGATGCGGAACTACTCTGTTGCCTCGTACTCTTCCGAGGTGGTGCAGTAGCGTGTGTTCCCGGGGACGGCATCCGAACGGCGGTACCAGTCGGAATACATGATGTAGTGCTGGGCGTAGCCGACATTGAGTTCCTTGGCCTGCTCCGGGTCCACTTTCTTGATGAACTTGGCCGGGACGCCGCCCCACAGCTCGCCGTCGCCGATGACCGTGCGGGACAGCACCAGCGCGCCGGCGGCCACGATGGCCCCGTGGCCGATGACGGCGTGGTCCAGCACGGTGGCCCCCATGCCGACGAGGGCGCCGCTCTTCACCTCGCAGCCGTGGAGGGTGACGTTGTGGCCCACCGTCACGTCGTCGCCGATGATGATGGGGGCCTTGCCGTAGAGCGTGTGCAGGCAGGAGCCGTCCTGGATGTTCACGCGGTTGCCGATTTTGATGTAATGCACGTCGCCGCGCAGGACGGCGTTGAACCACACCGTGCAGTCGTCGCCCATGGTGACGTCGCCGATGATGGCCGCCCCTTCGGAGAAGTAGCAGTGCTTGCCGAACTTCGGGGCGAGGTCGTTGAGTTTCTTGATGATTGCCATATTGTTTTATTGTTTTTGGGGTGAATCAAAAGTAATGCGGGCTGGTGGCTTCCTGCAGCCAGGTGCTGTGCTCGTCGTCGAGCAGGGGGGAGAGCTGGTCGTACACCCTCCGGTGGTATTGGTTGAGCCATGCGATTTCCTCTTTGTCGAGCATCGTCCAGTCTATCGGCGCCTTGTCGATGGGGCAGAGGGTGAGCGGGTCGAACCGGAGGAACTTGCCGAACTCCGTCTCCTTGTAGGGCAGGATGAGCTGCGTGTTCTCTATGCGCACGCCGTGGCGGCCGGCGCGGTAGATGCCCGGCTCGTTGGTCACGGTCATGTAGGGGAGCAGCGGGGCGGGCATGTAGTTCATGCGGATCTGGTGGGGGCCTTCGTGGACACAGAGGCAGGAGCCTACGCCGTGGCCCGTGCCGTGGAGGAAGTTGATGCCGTCCTGCCACATGGCGTAGCGGGCGCACGCGTCCAGTTGGGTGCCGCTGCAGCCTTGCGGGAACTTGGCGAGTGCCAGCCGGATATGGCCTTTCAGCACCAGCGTGTAGTCGTGCCGTTCCTCTTCCGTGACGGGGCCGAGGGCGATGGTGCGGGTCAGGTCGGTGGTGCCGTCGTCGTACTGTGCGCCGGAGTCCAGCAACAGCAGGCCTTCGGGCCGCAGGGGGGTGTCGGTTTCTGGAGTCGGTTCGTAATGCACGACGGCCCCGTGCGCGGCATATCCCGCGATGGTGTCGAAACTGTTCCCGCGGTAGAGCGGCTGTTCGCCGCGCAGCTCGTCCAGCTTGCGGCAGATGCTGAGTTCCGTCTGCCCTCCGGCTTCCACGGCCGGTTTCAGCCAGCGCAGGAACTTCGCCATGGCCACTCCGTCGCGCAGCATGGCCCGGCGGTAACCTTCCACTTCGGCCGGGCATTTCACGGCCTTGAGCATCGCCACGGGGGAAGGGGCTTCTTCCGCGGCGCATCCTGCAGGGATGGCGTTGGACAGCATGAAGTTGACGCTTCCGGGGTCGAGCATCATCCGCCGGCCTTGGAACTGCCGGATGTCGCCCGCGATGTCTTCGTAGGCGCGTGCTTCCACGCCCGCTTCCGTCAGGTAGGCGGAAACTTCTGCTGTGAGCTTCACCTTGTTTACATATAATGTGCAGCGCGTGGGGGCGATGAGCATGTAGGCCACGAACACCGGGGTGCAATGCACGTCAGTGCCGCGCAGGTTCAGCGTCCAGGCTATTTCGTCGAGGGCCGTCAGGATGAGGCCGTCGGCCTGTCGGGCGGCCATGGCCTCGCGGATGAGGGCCAGCTTTTCGGCCATGCTCCGTCCGGCGTATTCCAGCGGCTGGATGCGGACGGGGGTGTCGGGGATTGGCGGGCGGCCGGCCCACAGCGTGTCGGCGGGGTTCTCCGCCACGTCCAGGTGAATGCCGCGTCGCATAAGTTCTTGTTCCAGCGTGCGGATGTCGTCCACGCTGCTGGTCCACCCGTCGATGCCCACGCGGCTGTCCGGAGGTAGGACTGCCGCCAGCCATTCGGCGACGGACGGCGTGCCTTCGATGCGTTCCTTCATCAGGCGGAACGGTGTGCCGTCCAGCTGTTCTTTCGCCGCAAGGAAATAGCGGGAGTCGGTCCACAGTGCGGCGTCGCGGAGCGTGACCACCGCCGTGCCCGCCGACCCGTCGAAGCCGGAAAACCATTCGCGCGTCTTCCAATGGGCGGGCGGGTATTCGCTGTAATGAGGGTCGGTGCTGGGGAAGATGTAGGCTGCCAGCCCGTGTGCCTCCAGATAAGTGCGCAAGTCGCGCACCCGTTGTGTGATGTCTGTTTTCATAAGGCCTTCCAATATTTTATCTATCTTGCATACTGTATTCTTTTTATTTCTCCAACGGGTTGTTGAAGTTTTCCGCTTCTTCACTATTCTCCATCTTTCTGCGAATGCAATTCACTTCGTCAATCAGTTTTCCTGTGTAGGCAGATATGGCTTGTATTCGCTTGCCACTATGGTCTTGTCTTGGGTAAAGTCTAATCTTTTGTCATGCTTCGCCTCCTTCCAATTTCGCCACGGTCGAACCAAGCCCGACATCGTTTGTGTTGAACAATCTCTTGACGTCGTTTTCACTGGGCGTTCTCAGTCATTTCGTCGCTCATGTGCAGTAGTCCGCATCGGGAACTCTGTCTTCCATATCAGGTCGCCAAGCTCCCTTTCCAAATCTTCCTTGCTCATTGTATCGTCATTATTGGCACAAAAATAGTAAATTGTGGAGAAAAAGCTGCGGGCGGGGCTGAAATAATGCGATGATTTGGATTGCGGCATGGAGGCTTGTCTCAGGCTTCCCTGTTATTTATGAAACTTTTAATGTTGCGGTGTTGCCTTAAATGGAAATATGTAGTACCTTTGTGTCGTTCTAAAAAGGGACAGATTTACTTAAATATATAAGGTTATGGAATTTCTGACGAATGACAAATTGGTGATTGTCGGTGCTGCCGGCATGATTGGTTCCAACATGGCGCAGACAGCCTTGATGATGGGCCTGACTTCAAATTTGTGCCTGTATGACGTATTCTCGCCCGAAGGTGTGGCCGAGGAAATGCGTCAGAGTGGTTTCGATCACGTGAACATCACGGCTACGACGGATGTGGCCGAGGCTTTCAAGGATGCCAAGTATATCATCTCTTCCGGCGGCGCACCCCGCAAGGCCGGCATGACCCGTGAGGATTTGCTCAAGGGCAACTGCGAAATCGCTGAGCAGTTGGGCAAGAACATCAAGACTTACTGCCCGGACGTGAAGCATGTGGTGATTATCTTCAACCCGGCTGACTTGACCGGTTTGGTTACGCTGCTGTATTCCGGCCTGAAACCTTCGCAGGTGACCACTTTGGCCGCTCTTGACTCTACCCGCTTGCAGAGCGCGTTGGCCAAGAAATTCGGCGTGGAGCAGTGCAAGGTGACCGGTTGCGCCACATACGGCGGCCACGGCGAGCAGATGGCCGTATTCGGTTCCGCAGTGAAGATTGACGGCAAGCCTTTGAACGACCTGATTGGCACTTCCGCCTTCACGAACGAGGAGTGGGAGCAGATGAAAGTGGACGTGACGAAGGGCGGCGCGAAAATTATCGAGTTGCGCGGACGTTCTTCCTTCCAGAGTCCCGCTTACTTGTCTGTTGAGATGATTCGCGCAGCGATGGGTGGCGAGACTTTCCGCTGGCCGGCAGGTACTTACGTGAAGAACGGAAAGTACAACCACATCATGATGGCCATGAACACGACCATTGATGCCACGGGTTGTCACTATACCATGCCTGAAGGCACTGCCGACGAATTGGCCAAGTTGGATGCCAGCTACGAACACCTCTGCAAGATGCGTGACGAGCTGGTAGAACTGAACATCACTCCGGCCATTTCCGAGTGGAGCAAAATCAACCCGAACTTGTAATCGAGGTTTCGGAGAGCAGGGAAACGGGCGCACATCATTGAGAATGTGCGCCTTTTTTGTATCCTTTCGGATAAAAAAACGGGATTTCTTTGCCGTTTCAAAAAACATTGCTTATTTTTGCACCGCATTTTGCGAAATAATTATTCATACATTATTATTAAAAGACAAAAGAAATGATTGTAGTACCTGTAAAAGAAGGCGAGAACATCGAGAGAGCGCTGAAGAAATTCAAAAGAAAATTTGAAAAGACTGGTGTCGTGAAGGAGTTGAGACGCAGACAGCAGTATGACAAGCCCTCTGTAATCAAGAGACTCGCCAAGGAACATGCGATTTATGTCCAAAAAATGCAAAGCATAGAAGAATAATCCGCTATTTTCTTTGAACTTCCATTTTTATTTCCTATTTTCGTTGTCGTAAAGCAGCGGGATATGTGGGAAGAAGCCTTTTTGAGGTATCTGGCGTTGGAGAGGAACTGTTCTCCAAGGACCGTCGGGGAATACCGGGACGACTTGAGGGCGTTCAGGGCGTTTTATAAAAAGGTGGATGCCACAATGTCTTGGGAGACGGTAGATGCCGATGTGGTGCGGGACTGGATGGTCTCGATGATGGAGGCCGGACGCGCGGCCACGACGGTGAACCGAAGGTTGAGCGCATTGCGCACCTTCTACCGGTATTTGCTGAAGCGGGGATGGATAAAGACAGACCCGGTGAGGAGCGTACAAGGACCCAAAAAGAAGAAACCATTGCCGGTGTTCGTGAAAGAGAACGAGATGGACCGCCTGTTGGACGGGAACTTCTTCGGCGATGATTTCTGCGGCAAAAGGGACCGGCTAATCCTGAACATGTTTTATGTGACGGGTGTCCGCCTCTCTGAATTGACAGGCCTGAACAATCGGGACGTGGATTTTTCGGGGAGGGTGATAAGGGTCATCGGCAAACGGAACAAGCAAAGGATTATCCCGTTCGGCGCGGAACTGGCGGCGTTGCTGAAGGAATATCAGGACGTAAAAGCGTCTATGACGATGGACGACGGCGGCGCGGTGTTCGTGGACGAAAGGGGGGAGCGGTTGGACAACGCAAGGGTGCGGAAGCTGGTACGTCGTTATTTAGGAATGGTGACGACGCTGAAAAAAAGAAGCCCGCACGTGTTGCGCCACACTTTTGCCACCTCAATGCTGAACCATCATGCAGATTTGGAGACTCTGAAAGAGTTGTTGGGGCATGAGAGCGTTTCCACAACGGAAATCTACACGCACACGACTTTTGAGGAATTAAAGGAAATGTATAACCTGGCTCATCCAAGAGCTTAAAAAAACGAAACTATGGAAGTGAAAATTCAGGCCATCCATTTTGATGCCACTCAGAAACTCCAGGAGTTTATTGAGAAGAAAGTGACGAAGTTCGGTAAATTTAGCGATGAAATAAGAAAGGTAGAGGTGTCATTGAAGGTCGTGAAGCCCGAAACCTCCATGAACAAGGAAGCATCCATCAAGGTGCTGGCCGCCAATGGGGAGTTTTTTGCGGAGAAAGTTTGCGACACATTTGAAGAAGCAGTAGACGTTTGTTTGGACGCGTTGGTGCGCCAGCTGTCCAAATATAAAGAAAAACAGAGAGACCACTAAAAAAAAGAGCATTTTTGTTTGTGGTTTCAAAAAATAGAATTAACTTTGCAGCCGTTTAAGACACGTCGGTGGATGTGCGGGGCTGCAAACGCCTCTTTAGCTCAGTTGGCCAGAGCACGTGATTTGTAATCTCGGGGTCGTTGGTTCGAATCCGACAAGAGGCTCTAAAAAGAAGGGCAAATACCAGAGTGGCCAAATGGGGCAGACTGTAAATCTGCTGGCTTACGCCTTCGGTGGTTCGAATCCATCTTTGCCCACATCGTTGGATGTTGCGTATAGGCAGACAATATAAAATGCGGAAATAGCTCAGTCGATAGAGCACTAGCCTTCCAAGCTGGGGGTCGCGGGTTTGAGTCCCGTTTTCCGCTCTCTTTCTTTGCTGTTATAGCTCAGCGGTAGAGCACTTCCTTGGTAAGGAAGAGGTCCCGAGTTCAAGTCTCGGTAACAGCTCAACGAATGAACGTGATTATTCATTAATAATTAAATAAAAGGAAAAGTTATGGCTAAAGAGAAGTTTGAGCGTACCAAACCGCATGTAAACATTGGTACTATCGGTCATGTGGATCACGGTAAGACGACTTTGACCGCTGCTATTACTACAGTGTTGGCAAAGAAAGGTTTTACGAAGGCTGACGAAGTGAAGTCTTTTGACCAGATTGATAATGCTCCCGAAGAGAAGGAACGTGGTATCACCATCAATACTGCACACGTAGAGTACGAGACTGCAAAACGTCACTATGCACACGTTGACTGCCCGGGACACGCCGACTATGTGAAGAACATGGTAACGGGTGCCGCTCAGATGGATGGTGCCATTATCGTGGTAGCCGCAACTGATGGTCCGATGCCTCAGACTCGCGAGCATATCCTTTTGGCTCGTCAGGTGAACGTGCCGCGTCTGGTCGTGTTCTTGAACAAGTGCGACATGGTGGACGATGAGGAGATGCTGGAACTTGTCGAGATGGAAATGCGTGAATTGTTGGCCGCTTATGACTTTGAAGAAGATACTCCTATTATCCGTGGCTCTGCCCTCGGCGCATTGAACGGTGTACCCGAATGGGAAGATAAGGTAATGGAGCTGATGGACGCTTGCGACAACTGGATTCAAGAGCCGGTTCGTGATATTGAGAAGCCTTTCTTGATGCCTGTTGAGGACGTGTTCTCTATCACTGGCCGTGGTACTGTGGCTACGGGCCGTATTGAGACCGGTGTGGTTAAGGTTGGCGATGAGGTCCAAATCCTTGGCTTGGGCGAAGACAAGAAGTCGGTTGTTACCGGTGTCGAGATGTTCCGCAAGATTTTGGATGAGGGCGAAGCCGGCGATAACGTGGGCTTGTTGCTCCGCGGTATCGACAAGTCGGAAATCAAGCGTGGTATGGTTATTACCCATCCGGGTGCCATCACTCCGCACTCTGGCTTCAAGGCTTCCATCTACGTGTTGAAGAAAGAGGAAGGTGGCCGTCACACTCCGTTCGGTAACAAATACCGTCCTCAGTTCTATCTCCGCACGATGGACTGCACGGGTGAGATTCACTTGCCGGAAGGTACTGAGATGGTAATGCCGGGTGATAATGTGGAAATCAGCGTGAATCTGATTTATCCGGTTGCCTTGAACGTAGGTCTGCGTTTCGCTATCCGTGAGGGTGGACGTACGGTAGGTTCCGGCCAGATTACCGAAGTGTTTGACTAATCATTAGTGGTCAATATAAGGTCTCTCCAAAGCGGGAGGCCTATTTACGGGAGTAGCTCAGTTGGTAGAGCACCGGTCTCCAAAACCGGGTGTCGGGAGTTCGAGCCTCTCCTCCCGTGCTAATAATAAAAGATATGTTTAAGAAGATCTTTAAATACTGTAAGGAATCTTATGATGAGCTTGTCCATAAAACAACGTGGCCGACTCGTTCAGAACTTACGAACAGTGCAGTCGTAGTATTATCTGCTTCCCTACTCATTGCACTGGTTGTTTTCGCTATGGATTTCGTGTTCCAAAGCGCATTGGAAGTTATTTATCCTAATTGATGTCGAGAGAGATGGCTGAGACTGAAATGAAATGGTACGTTATGCGTGCCGTGAGTGGAAAGGAAAGCAAGGTAAAGGAGTACATTGACACCGAAATCAGAAAAGGTGACTTTGGAAAGTTTGTCTCTCAGGTGTTGATACCAACCGAGAAGGTCGTGCAGGTACGCAACGGGAAGCGCATCGTGAAAGAGCGCAACCACCTTCCCGGATATGTGTTGGTAGAGGCTGCATTGGTGGGTGAGATACCTGTCATGTTGCGCAACACTCCGAACGTTTTAGGATTTTTGGGTGAATCCAACAGTAACCCGACTCCATTGCGTCCTGCGGAGGTGAGCCGTCTTCTGGGTGCTGTAGATGAAATGCAGGATGTGCCGGAAGAAGTGGTGATACCTTATATCGTAGGGGAAACGGTGAAAGTCAACGAGGGACCGTTTAGCGGTTTCTCTGCTGTCATCGAGGAGGTCAATAACGAGAAGAAGAAGCTGAAAGTGATGGTCAAGATCTTTGGGCGTAAAACACCCTTGGAGTTAGGTTTTATGCAAGTTGAGAAAGAATAGTGCATCTGTTACGTGCGTTGTTCTTTTATTATCAAATTCAATAAATAACAAGAAAATGGCTAAAGAAGTTGCTGGATTAATCAAATTACAGATTAAAGGAGGCGCTGCAAATCCATCACCCCCAGTAGGCCCTGCATTGGGTTCCAAGGGTATCAACATCATGGATTTCTGTAAAGCATTCAACGCCAGAACGCAGGAGAAGGCCGGTAAGGTTCTTCCGGTTGTGATCACCTATTATACGGATAAGTCGTATGACTTTGTGGTAAAGACCCCGCCTGTAGCAGTACAGCTGATGGAGGTTGCCAAGTTGAAGGGTGGTTCTGCTGAGCCGAACCGTAAAAAGGTGGCTGAAATCTCTTGGGAGCAGGTGCGTACAATCGCTCAGGACAAGATGCCTGACTTGAATTGCTTTACCATTGAATCCGCGATGAAGCTGGTTGCAGGAACAGCAAGAAGTATGGGTATCACTGTAAAAGGAGACTTCCCGGGTTAATAATTAAAATCTTCAATTAAAATGAGTAAACTGACAAAAAATCAAAAGTTGGTCGCTGACAAGATTGAAGCAGGGAAAGCATACTCTTTGAAGGAGGCGTCGCAGTTGGTGAAGGACATCACCACTACGAAGTTCGACGCTTCTGTAGATATTGATGTACGTTTAGGAGTGGATCCCCGTAAGGCCAACCAGATGGTGAGAGGCGTGGTCTCTCTACCGAATGGTACTGGTAAGGTTACCCGGGTTCTGTGCTTGTGTACGCCAGATGCTGAAGCTGCTGCAAAGGAAGCAGGTGCCGACTATGTGGGTCTTGATGAATATATCGAGAAGATCAAAGGCGGATGGACGGATGTGGATGTGATTATCACCATGCCTTCCATCATGGGTAAGATTGGTGCTTTGGGTCGTATCTTGGGTCCTCGTGGATTGATGCCGAACCCGAAGAGTGGTACTGTAACAATGGATGTCGCTAAGGCAGTGAAGGAAGTGAAGCAGGGTAAGATTGACTTCAAGGTAGACAAGTCGGGTATCGTGCATACTTCTATCGGTAAGGTTTCTTTTACGGCTGAGCAGATTGCCCAGAATGCGAAGGAATTCATTTCGACCATTATCAAATTGAAGCCGACAGCTGCCAAGGGTACTTATATCAAGAGCATTTATCTTTCGAGTACCATGAGCCGGGGAGTCAAGGTTGACCCGAAAGCTGTGGAAGAACTTTAAAAAGGATGAGTCATGAGAAAGGAAGATAAAAGTAATATTATAGTCCAGCTTGGCGACACGCTGAAGGAATACGCTCATTTCTATCTGGTGGATGTGACGGGCTTGAATGCCGCGACGACCAGCGCGATGAGAAGAAAGTGCTTCCAGTCAGAGGTCAAGATGGTCGTGGTGAAGAACACTTTGCTTCACAAGGCTTTCGAGGCGGCAGAGGTAGACTATACTCCTTTGTATGGTTGCCTGAAAGGTACGACCGCAGTCTTGTTTGCCAACACGGCGAATGTGCCGGCGAAGTTGCTGAAGGATTTTGCGAAGGACGGTATGCCTGCATTGAAGGCTGCCTACGCGGAGGAAAGCTTCTACATCGGTGCAGACCAGTTGGATGCCCTTACGGCCATCAAGAGCAAGAATGAGGTTATTGCGGAAATCGTGGCATTGCTGCAGTCTCCCGCAAAGAATGTGCTTTCTGCACTTCAATCCGGTGGAAACACCATTCATGGAGTTCTTAAGACTCTGGGTGAGAGACCCGAATAATTAAATTAGTATTAAACAAATAAAAAATAGAAGAAAATGGCAGATTTGAAAGCTATTGCTGAAGAATTGGTAAATTTGACAGTTAAGGAAGTTAATGAGTTGGCAACCATCCTGAAGGATGAGTATGGTATCGAACCCGCAGCTGCAGCTGTTGCAGTTGCTGCAGGTCCTGCTGCAGGCGGTGCAGAGGCTGCTGCTGAGAAGGATTCTTTTGATGTAGTCCTGAAGAGCGCTGGTTCTGCCAAGTTGCAGGTCGTGAAGGCTGTTAAGGAAGCTTGCGGCTTGGGCTTGAAGGAAGCTAAGGACTTGGTTGACGGTGCTCCCAGCACATTGAAGGAAGGCATGCCTAAGGCCGACGCTGAAGCTTTGAAGAAGACTCTCGAAGAGGCTGGTGCCGAAATCGAGCTGAAGTAATTTGAAACCTGCTTCGACAGGGTACGGTAAAGAATCCTCTGGTAGAGGGTTCTTTACCTTTTTGTGTCTAAAAACAAACAACAAGTTCACTAATAATATAACAGATGTCCTCTAATCTTGTAAATCAGAGAATAAACTTTGCGACAGTCAAGAGTCCGATGCCTTATCCGGATTTCCTTGATGTGCAATTGAAGTCGTTCCGGGACTTCTTGCAGTTGGATACTCCTCCAGAGAAACGTAAGAACGATGGTTTGTATAAGGTATTCTCGGAGAACTTCCCGATTGCCGATACACGTAATAACTTCGTTCTGGAGTTCTTGGATTATTATATCGATCCGCCCCGTTATACGGTGGAAGAGTGTCTGGAGCGCGGGCTGACCTATTGTGTCCCCCTCAAGGCCAAGCTGAAGTTGTATTGCACCGATCCCGACCACGAAGACTTTGATACAGTGATTCAGGACGTGTTTTTGGGTCCCATTCCTTATATGACCGATAACGGGACTTTCATTATTAACGGTGCGGAGCGTGTTGTTGTTTCCCAGTTGCACCGTTCTCCCGGCGTGTTCTTCGGTTCGAGCATCCATGCCAACGGGACACAGCTGTATTCCGCCCGTATCATTCCGTTCAAGGGTTCGTGGATCGAGTTCGCCACGGATATCAATAACGTGATGTATGCCTATATCGACCGCAAGAAGAAGTTGCCCGTGACGACTTTGCTGCGTGCCATCGGTTTCGAGAATGACAAGGACATTCTTGAAATTTTCAATCTGGCGGAGGAGGTCAAGGCTACGAAGGCCAACCTGAAGAAGAATATCGGAAAGAGTCTGGCCGCGCGTGTATTGAAGAGTTGGGTGGAAGATTTTGTGGACGAGGATACAGGCGAAGTCGTTTCCATCGAGCGTAATGAGGTGATTCTGGACCGTGAGACGGTCTTGGATGAGGATAATATCAATGAAATCATTGACAGCGGCGTCTCCAGCATTCTTATCCATAAGGAAGAAAGCAACACGTCGGATTATTCCATCATATTCAATACGCTTCAGAAAGACCCGAGCAACTCTGAAAAGGAAGCCGTGCTGTATATTTACCGCCAGTTGCGTAATGCCGACCCGGCGGACGATGCCAGTGCCCGCGAGGTCATTAACAATTTGTTCTTCTCGGAGAAACGCTATGACTTGGGCGAGGTGGGACGCTACCGCATCAACAAGAAACTGAATCTGACGACGGACAAGGATGTCCGTGTGTTGACGAAAGAAGATATTATCGAGATTATCAAGTATCTGATTGAGCTGATAAACTCGAAGGCTGTAGTCGATGATATCGACCATCTGAGCAACCGCCGCGTGAGGACCGTAGGCGAACAGTTGAGCAACCAGTTCGCCATCGGTCTGGCCCGCATGAGCCGCACCATCCGTGAGCGCATGAACGTGCGTGACAACGAGGTGTTCACCCCGACAGACCTGATTAACGCCAAGACTATTTCTTCGGTGATTAATTCTTTCTTCGGGACGAATGCCTTGTCGCAGTTCATGGACCAGACCAACCCGTTGGCTGAGGTCACGCACAAGCGCCGTTTGTCTGCCTTGGGGCCTGGCGGTTTGTCCCGCGAGCGTGCCGGTTTCGAGGTCCGTGACGTTCACTATACGCATTATGGCCGTTTGTGTCCCATCGAATCTCCGGAAGGACCCAATATCGGTCTGATTTCCTCATTGTGCGTGTATGCGAAAATCAATGATTTGGGCTTCATCGAGACTCCTTACCGCAAAGTCCACGACGGAGTGGTAGACTTGTCACTGGAGACCGGTATCGAGTATTTGACGGCAGAAGAAGAGGAAGGGAAGATTATCGGGCAGGGTAATGCCCCGTTGAACGACGACGGCACCTTTATCCGCAAGAAAGTGAAGTGCCGTCAGGATGACGACTATCCGGTGGTTCCGCCTGCCGAGGTGGATTTGATGGACGTGGCCCCGCAGCAGATTGCCTCTATCGCGGCGTCATTGATTCCTTTCCTGGAGCATGATGACGCGCACCGTGCCCTGATGGGTTCGAACATGATGCGGCAGGCCGTGCCTCTGTTGCGCAGCGAGTCTCCCATTGTGGGTACGGGCATCGAAAAGCAGGTGTGCGAGGATTCCCGTACGATGATTACGGCCGAGGGTGACGGTGTGATAGAATATGTGGACGCCACTACCATCCGTATCCTGTATGACCGTACGGAAGAGGAAGAGTTCGTAAGCTTCGAGCCGGCGTTGAAGGAATACCGTATCCCGAAATTCCGGCGCACGAACCAGAACATGACGATTGACCTGCGCCCGATTTGCGACAAGGGCCAGCGGGTGAAGGCCGGTGACATCCTGACTGAAGGTTATTCCACCCAAAATGGCGAGTTGGCTTTGGGCAAGAACCTTCTGGTGGCTTACATGCCCTGGAAGGGATATAACTATGAGGATGCCATCGTGCTCAACGAGCGTGTGGTGCGCGAGGACCTACTGACATCCGTGCATGTGGAGGAATTTTCGTTGGAGGTCCGTGAGACCAAGCGTGGAGTGGAAGAGTTGACGGCGGATATTCCGAATGTCAGCGAGGAGGCTACCAAGGACCTGGACGAGAACGGAATCGTCCGTGTCGGCGCGCGCATCCAGCCGGGTGACATCATGATTGGTAAGATTACCCCGAAGGGCGAGAGCGATCCGTCTCCGGAGGAGAAACTGTTGCGTGCCATCTTCGGCGACAAGGCCGGCGATGTGAAGGACGCTTCCTTGAAAGCCTCTCCCTCTCTGAACGGCGTGGTAATCGACAAGAAGCTTTTCTCGCGTGCCATCAAGACCCGGGCGGCCAAAGCGGCCGACAAGCTGCTTCTGCCAAAGATAGACGAGGAATTCAACAGCAAGGTGGAGGATCTGAAGGCGATTCTTATCGACAAGCTCATGGAGCTGACGAAAGGCAAGGTCTCTCAGGGCGTGAAGGACTATATGGGCAGCGAGATTATCGCTTCCGGTTCCAGGTTTGCCGCTTCCGCCTTGGACGGGCTTGACTTTACTACGGTGCAGCTGAGCGGATGGACGGATGACGAACATTTGAACGACTTGATATCCAAGCTGATTATCAACTATCTGAAGAAATATAAGTTGTTGGATGCGGAATTGAAACGCAAGAAGTTCGCCATTACGATTGGAGATGAGCTGCCGTCCGGCATTATCCAGATGGCCAAGGTCTATATTGCCAAGAAACGTAAGATCGGTGTGGGTGACAAGATGGCCGGACGCCACGGTAACAAAGGTATCGTGTCCAAGATCGTACGCCAAGAGGACATGCCGTTCTTGGCAGACGGTACGCCGGTAGATATCGTATTGAACCCGTTGGGTGTGCCTTCGCGTATGAATATCGGGCAGATTTTCGAGACTGTGTTGGGAGCGGCCGGCAAGCAGCTGGGCGTGAAGTTCGCCACTCCGATTTTCGACGGTGCCACGTTGGACGACTTGTGCGAATGGACGGACAAAGCGGGGTTGCCGCGTTATTGCTCCACTCAGCTGTATGACGGCGAGACCGGGGAGAAGTTTGACCAGAAGGCCACGGTGGGTATCGCTTATATGCTGAAGCTGGGGCACATGGTGGAGGACAAGATGCATGCACGTTCCATCGGCCCGTACTCGCTGATTACCCAGCAGCCGCTTGGCGGTAAGGCCCAGTTCGGCGGACAGCGTTTCGGAGAGATGGAGGTGTGGGCCATCGAGGCCTTTGGCGCGTCCCACGTCCTGCAAGAGATCCTGACCATCAAGTCCGACGATGTGGTCGGCCGTTCCAAGGCGTACGAGGCCATTGTGAAAGGCGAGCCGATGCCGACACCGGGTATTCCGGAATCTCTGAATGTGTTGCTCCACGAGTTGAGAGGCTTGGGCTTGAGCATTACGCTTGAATAACAGTAGAACTCTTTTATTTAATAATAGAATATGGCTTTTAGAAAAGAATCCAAGATAAAGAGTAACTTCACGAAGATTACCATCGGTTTGGCTTCCCCGGAAGAAATCCTGGAAAATTCGTATGGAGAGGTCTTGAAACCCGAGACCATCAATTACCGGACTTACAAGCCTGAGCGCGACGGCTTGTTCTGTGAGCGTATTTTCGGACCGACCAAAGATTATGAGTGCCATTGCGGGAAATACAAGCGCATCCGTTACAAAGGCATCGTTTGTGACCGTTGCGGCGTGGAGGTGACGGAGAAGAAGGTGCGCCGCGAACGTTCCGGCCACATCGCGCTGGTGGTGCCGGTGGCGCACATCTGGTATTTCCGCTCCTTGCCGAACAAGATCGGCTATTTGTTGGGCATTCCGACCAAGAAGCTGGATGCCGTGATTTATTACGAGCGCTATATCATCATCCAGCCGGGCGTGCTGGCCGACGAAGGATTGGCCCAGAATGACCTGCTGACGGAGGATGAATACTTGGAATACGTGGAGAAGCTTCCGAAGGAGAACCAGTATATGGAAGATTCCGACCCGAACAAGTTCATCGCCAAGATGGGCGCCGAAGCCATCTACGACCTTTTGGTCCGTCTGGATTTGGACAAGCTGTCTTACGAGTTGCGTGACAGTGCCAACGCGGATTCGGCGCAGCAGCGCAAGACGGAGGCTTTGAAACGCCTGCAGGTGGTGGAGTCGTTCCGCAGCAGCCGTGGACGCAACAAGCCTGAATGGATGATCATGAAAATCCTTCCGGTGATTCCGCCCGAGCTGCGTCCTTTGGTGCCGTTGGACGGGGGACGTTTTGCCACGTCCGACCTGAATGACTTGTACCGTCGTGTCATCATCCGCAACAACCGCCTGAAGCGTCTGATTGAAATCAAAGCCCCGGAAGTGATCCTTCGCAATGAGAAGCGCATGCTCCAGGAGGCGGTGGACAGCTTGTTCGACAATTCCCGCAAGTCGAGTGCCGTGAAGACGGACTCCAACCGCCCCTTGAAGTCTCTTTCCGATTCGTTGAAGGGCAAGCAAGGCCGTTTCCGCCAGAACCTGTTGGGTAAGCGTGTCGACTATTCCGCGCGTTCCGTTATCGTTGTCGGTCCGGAACTGAAGATGGGCGAATGCGGTTTGCCCAAACTGATGGCAGCGGAATTGTACAAGCCGTTCATCATCCGCAAGCTCATCGAGCGCGGAATCGTGAAGACCGTGAAGTCGGCCAAGAAAATCGTGGACCGCAAGGAACCCGTGATTTGGGATATCCTGGAATATGTGATGAAGGGTCATCCCGTGCTGCTGAACCGTGCGCCGACCCTGCACCGTCTGGGTATCCAGGCTTTCCAGCCCAAGATGATTGAAGGCAAGGCAATCCAGTTGCACCCGTTGGCTTGTACGGCGTTCAACGCCGACTTCGACGGCGACCAGATGGCCGTGCACTTGCCTTTGAGCAACGAGGCCATCCTGGAGGCGCAGATCCTGATGCTCCAGTCCCACAACATCCTGAATCCTGCCAACGGCGCGCCCATCACGGTGCCTTCCCAGGACATGGTGCTGGGGTTGTACTACATCACCAAGCTCCGTCCGGATGCCAAGGGCGAGGGGCTGACTTTCTACGGCCCCGAAGAGGCCATCATCGCTTACAACGAGAAGCGTGTGGATATCCATGCGCCGGTCAAGGTCGTGGTGAAGGACCTGAACGAGAGCGGCGAGTTGGAGAAGAAGATGGTCGAGACTTCCGTGGGGCGTGTCATTGTGAATGAGATTATCCCCGAGGAAGTGGGATATTTCAACGACATTATTTCCAAGAAGACTTTGCGCGGCATTATCACGGACGTGATCAAGACGGTCGGCGTGGCGCGTGCGTGTGAATTCCTGGACGGAATCAAGAACCTGGGTTACCGCATGGCGTACGTGGGCGGCTTGTCGTTCAACTTGGACGATATCATCATCCCGAAGGAGAAGGAGGAACTGGTGCGCAAGGGCAATGAGGAGGTTGAGCGCATTGCCAATGATTACGGCATGGGCTTCATCACCGACAACGAGCGTTACAACCAGGTCATCGATACGTGGACGCACGTCAACAACGACCTGTCCAAGGTGCTGATGAAGACGATGAAGGAGGCCGACCAGGGATTCAATGCCGTATACATGATGCTGGACTCCGGCGCCCGTGGTTCTGCCGGCCAGATCAGCCAGCTTTCCGGTATGCGTGGCTTGATGGCCAAGCCGCAGAAGGCCGGTGCGGAAGGTGCGCAGATCATCGAGAACCCGATCCTGTCCAACTTCAAGGAAGGGATGAGCGTGTTGGAATACTTCATCTCCACGCACGGCGCCCGCAAGGGTCTGGCGGATACCGCCTTGAAGACTGCCGACGCCGGTTATCTGACCCGCCGTCTGGTGGACGTGTCCCACGATGTGATTATCACGGAGGAGGACTGCGGCACGCTCCGCGGCCTGGTTTGCACGGCCCTGAAGAATGGCGACGAGGTGATTTCCTCGCTTTATGAACGTATATTGGGGCGCGTGTCCGTGCATGACATCATCAATCCTACCACCGGCAAGCTGATCGTGGCGGCCGGGGAGGAGATTACCGAGGAGAAGGCGCAGGAAATCGAGGATTCCCCGATTGAGAGCGTGGAAATCCGTTCGGTGCTGACCTGTGAGAGCCGCCACGGGGTCTGCATGAAGTGCTATGGCCGCAACCTGGCTACCAGCCGGATGGTGCAGAAGGGCGAGGCAGTCGGCGTGATTGCCGCCCAGTCCATCGGCGAGCCGGGTACCCAGCTGACGTTGCGTACGTTCCATGCCGGTGGTGTGGCTTCGAACGCCGCCGCCAATGCGTCCATCATCGCGAAATATGACTCAAAGGTGGAATTCGAGGAGCTGCGTACGGTGGACATCACCGACGAGATGGGCAATGCCGCCAAGATGGTGGTGGGCCGTTTGGCCGAGGTCCGTTTCGTGGACGTGAATACGGACATCGTGTTGCTCACGCAAAATGTCCCCTATGGCTCTACTTTGTATGTGAGCGAGGGGGAAAAGGTCGAGAAAGGCGCGCTGGTCGCCAAGTGGGACCCGTTCAACGCCGTAATCGTGACGGAGACCCCGGGTAAGATTCAGTTCGAGGACGTAATAGAGGGTGTGACCTATCGTGTGGAATCCGATGAGACCACCGGTCTGCGCGAGATGATCATTATCGAGTCCAAGGACCGTGCGAAGGTGCCTTCCGCCCACATCCTGGACGAGAAGGGCGAGTTGATCCGCACCTACAACTTCCCCATCGGCGGTCACTTGGCGGTGGAGGACAACCAGATTGTCAAGGCCGGCGATGTGTTGGTGAAGATTCCGCGTGCCGTTGGCAAGGCGGGCGACATCACGGGCGGTTTGCCCCGTGTGACCGAGCTGTTCGAGGCCCGCAACCCGTCGAACCCGGCCGTGGTGGCTGAGATTGACGGCGAGGTCACCATGGGCAAGCTCAAGCGCGGCAACCGTGAAATCATCATCACGTCCAAGCTGGGCGAGGTGAAGAAGTATCTCGTGCCTCTGTCCAAGCAAATCCTGGTACAGGAGAACGATTACGTGCGTGCCGGGACTCCGTTGTCCGACGGTGCCATCACGCCTGCCGACATCCTGGCCATCAAAGGCCCCACGGCGGTGCAGGAATACATCGTGAACGAGATTCAGGACGTGTACCGCCTGCAGGGCGTGAAGATCAACGACAAGCACTTCGAGGTGATTGTCCGCCAGATGATGCGCAAGGTGCAGATCGACGAACCGGGCGACACCCGCTTCCTGGAGCAGCAGATCGTGGACAAGCTCGACTTCGCGGAAGAGAATGACCGCATCTGGGGCAAGAAGGTCGTGGTGGACGCGGGTGATTCCGAGATAATGCAGAAGGGCATGATCGTGACGGCGCGCAAGTTGCGTGACGAGAACTCCACGCTGAAGCGCAAGGACCTGAAGCTGGTCCAGGTGCGCGATGCCATGCCGGCCACGTCCACTCAGATCCTGCAAGGTATCACGCGTGCGGCCCTGCAGACATCCAGCTTCATGTCCGCCGCCTCCTTCCAGGAAACGACCAAGGTGCTGTGCGACGCTGCCATCAACGGCAAGACCGACAAGCTCGAAGGCATGAAGGAGAACGTCATCTGCGGCCATCTGATTCCGGCCGGGACGGGACTCCGTGAATTCGGCAAGATCGTGGTCGGTTGCAAGGAGGACTATGACCGCATGGTGGCCAACCGCAAGTCCATCCTTGACCTTGAAGAATAATCCGAAGCCGTTTTCCGGCTTCGTCTGTACATCCGCTTCCGGTGATTCCGGGAGCGGATTTTTTAGTATGACGGGCATGTCATACATCTGTGGTGAAAGTCCACAAGGGGCGTAGTTGCCGACGAACCCCGTAGCGACTTGCAAGTTTCGAGCGGTGACGCTCGGGAGAGAAGAAGCAATAGCGAAATCGTGGCCTGACGGACAGAAACCTGATATGAAGGCGTATCAAGCGGACGAGCTGGCTATAGACAGCGAAGTTCCCAAAGGCAACCGTAACCTTGATGCGTAAATCAGGCAGGTAAACGATGAAAGATGTAAGGCTTATCCCGTGAGGCCTCGGCAGTCCTTTGGGATAGTAACAACGAATGCCGAGGAGTCAGCAGAGGTCGAAGTAGCCGTTCTCGCGCAGGACAAGGCGAAGGGCCGAATAATTTGTAACGTTAATCGAGAATGTATGTCCCGATGAGAATCACTGACGAGTGGCAATGTTTGAAACGTAAATGAAAGGCAAACACAGAGAGGTAAGTGCCAATCCATCGGGAGCGGAAATTAAGAAAGACGGAAGATGAAACTAATCGAACGGATACTCGCCAAGGACAATGTGCGTGAAGCCCTCAACCGTGTCGTGGCCAACAAGGGTGTGGCAGGCATCGATGGCATGAAAGTCGAGGATTTGCGCGTCTATATGAATGAGAACTGGCCGGGTATCAAGCAGTCAATCCTTGAACGGAGCTACAAACCCGCTCCGGTCAGGCGCGTGGAAATCCCCAAACCAGACGGCGGTGTACGCAAGCTTGGCATCCCCACGGTAGTTGACCGGACTATCCAACAGGGCATCGTCCAAATCCTAACGCCCATCTTTGAGGAAGAATTTCAAGAGAAAAAACTTTCGTTTCCCGACCTACTCGATTATGCTTGGCAGGGAGCGGCAGAAATTCAGCGGGGAGGAATCTCCCACCGTGCCGGTGTCGGAATGTTGTCAAAATCAGCAATCCCCTGTCAAAATGGAATGTTTTCCGCCTGGTGCGGCATCCATGTGGCGGGCTGATAGGTCGGAAATAGGTCCCGAATTGTTAAAAAACGGGCGGGAGAACTGTCCGTATGGCGCATTTCTCCGCCTCGGCGGGCGTTTTCGTGCGGCAAAAACGGGATTTCTTTGCTGAAAGAAATTCCTTTCTTGCCGCAAAGACGCGAATTTCTTGCCGCAAGGAAATTCCCGGAAGTGTGGAAAGGGGGAAAAAACGGGGCTTCGGGCGGCTTTTTCTTTCTATTTGGCGGCTGTCCGCGTGCAAAATCCGACTGCCTTTTTGCAAGCCTTCCTCCCCGTCCGGCTGACGCGGGGGCGGTGTCCGTCCGCACGGCATTCCTTGGCAGTCGGCAAAGTGGCAGCGGAAACCGGATTCAGGCTTTCATCTTGTTTTCCCGCAAGCCCGCGAGGTTCGCGCATTTCCGTCCGTCCCCGCCTTTGCTCCCTTCCGCGCGATTCTCGCGGGGGCGCTCCTGACGTTTTGACAAAATGACATTCTGGGGCTTCCGCCGCCCGCCGGGATGGGGGGAGGTCGACGGCGTTGCCGGAGGACGGGCGCGTCCGTGGGCGATTTTCCTTTTCATGGTTGCTGAAACGAAGTCTGCCTCCACTGAATTCTTGTGTCCTGTCGCCCGTTTGCGTGATTTTTTGCCTACTTCTTGCCGTTTTGGCGGAAAATGCATACTTTTGTGCGTCATATAATCTAATAATGTATAGAAGGAACAGTTATGAGCAATGAAGAAAAACCGCAGCAGGAGAATATGCTGCAGATAGAAATCAGCCCGGAAGTGGCGCAGGGTACTTATGCCAACTTGGCGATGATCGCGCATTCCTCCTCGGAAGTCATTTTGGATTTCGTGTGCATGATGCCGGGCTTGCCTAAGGCGAACGTGAAGTCGCGTGTCGTGATGGCACCGGAACATGCAAAGCGTTTGCTTTATGCTTTACAAGACAACATCACCAAGTATGAGCGTACTTTCGGGGAAATCGATCTGCACCAAGGCGGCCCCCGGACCGTGGCACCGTTCAAAATCAACAAGGGGGAGGCTTAATCCCCCTTGTTTTTTACCTTTCATACAGTTAAACAATGTGTGTTTTGCTGATTAAATGTTAATCTGTGCGGGTGAATTTGTCTTTGTAGGCGTATTAACCTTTAAATAGGTGGAAAATACATTGCGGATTGGAAATTAATTCGTAACTTTGCGGCCTGAAAGACCTTAGTGTGGTCTTTTGTGGACTTGCATCATCAATATATAACAATATAATAATTAAAAAACAAAGACAATGCCTACTATTCAACAATTGGTAAGAAAAGGTAGAAAAGTGTTGGTAGACAAGAGCAAATCGCCGGCGTTGGACAACTGTCCGCAGCGTCGTGGCGTATGCGTCCGCGTGTACACTACCACACCGAAGAAACCTAATTCAGCGATGCGTAAGGTCGCTCGTGTGCGTTTGACAAACATGAAGGAAGTGAACTCTTACATTCCGGGAGAGGGCCACAACTTGCAGGAACACTCCATCGTTCTGGTGCGTGGCGGCCGTGTGAAGGACCTTCCGGGTGTGCGCTACCACATCGTGCGCGGCACTTTGGACACGGCCGGCGTGGCCAACCGCACCCAGCGTCGTTCCAAGTATGGTGCAAAGCGTCCTAAGGCTGGTAAGAAGTAAGCAATTTTTAAGGAGTCTATTATTATTAGTTTTGGTTTGTTGAAAGGTTGAGTAAATGCTCCGGAGGGAGATTGAAGAACATTGCGGTACAGCCAAACTGAAAAACTTTTTGAGATGAGAAAAGCAAAACCAAAAAAACGTGTGATCCTTCCGGATCCTGTCTTTAACGATGTTAAAGTTTCCAAGTTTGTGAACCATTTGATGTATGACGGCAAGAAGAGCATTTCTTACAGCATCTTCTATGCGGCTCTTGAGACGGTGAAGGCCAAGATGCCTAACGAGGAGAAGAGCCCGCTGGAAATCTGGAAGGCTGCTTTGGACAAGGTGACCCCTCAGGTGGAGGTGAAATCACGCCGCGTGGGTGGTGCCACGTTCCAGGTGCCGACGGAAATCCGTCCCGAGCGTAAGGAGTCTATTTCGATGAAGAACCTGATCCAGTACGCCCGTAAGCGTGGCGGCAAGTCGATGTCGGACAAGCTGGCCGCTGAAATCATGGACGCCTACAACGAGCAGGGGGGCGCATTCAAGCGCAAGGAGGATATGCACCGTATGGCCGAGGCCAACCGTGCGTTCGCACACTTTAGATTCTAATTTTATTCAGTTAGGTAACAATGGCAAAGCAAGATTTACATTTGACCCGCAACATCGGTATCATGGCGCACATCGATGCCGGTAAGACGACGACTTCCGAGCGTATCCTTTTCTATACGGGTCTTACGCATAAGATCGGTGAGGTGCATGACGGTGCCGCAACCATGGACTGGATGGCCCAGGAGCAGGAGCGTGGTATCACGATCACTTCCGCGGCCACGACCACTTATTGGACTTGGAATGGCAGCAAGTATAAAATCAACTTGATTGACACTCCGGGACACGTGGACTTCACGGCGGAGGTGGAGCGTTCGTTGCGTGTGCTGGACGGCGCGGTGGCCACTTATTGCGCGGTCGGCGGCGTGGAGCCTCAGTCTGAAACCGTGTGGCGCCAGGCGGACAAGTATAATGTGCCCCGCATCGGTTATGTGAACAAGATGGACCGTTCGGGTGCTGACTTCTTCGAGGTCGTGCGCCAGATGAAGGACGTGCTGGGCGCGAATCCTTGCCCGGTGGTGATTCCCATCGGTGCGGAGGAAAACTTCAAGGGCGTGGTCGACTTGATCAAGATGAAGGCCATCCTGTGGCACGACGAGACAATGGGCGCCGACTACGACGTGGAGGAAATTCCTGCAAACTTGCAGGCCGAGGCCGAAGAGTGGCGTGACAAGATGTTGGAGAAGGTCGCCGAGTTCGACGATGACCTGATGAGCAAGTATTTCGATGACCCCTCTACCATCACGGAAGAAGAAATCTTGCGTGCCTTGCGTGCGGCTACCGTGAAGATGGAGGTGACGCCGATGCTTTGTGGCTCTTCGTTTAAGAACAAGGGAGTGCAGACGTTGCTGGATTATGTGTGCGCGTTCCTGCCTTCTCCGTTGGATACGCCCAATGTAGTGGGCACGAACCCGAACACGGGCGAAGAAGAAGACCGCAAACCGTCGGAAGACGATAAGACCGCTGCCTTGGCGTTTAAGATTGCCACCGACCCGTATGTGGGACGTTTGACTTTCATCCGCGTTTATTCGGGCAAGGTCGAGGCCGGCTCATACATCTATAATTCCCGCTCGGGCAAGAAAGAGCGTGTTTCTCGCTTGTTCCAGATGCATTCGAACCATCAGAATCCGGTTGAGGTCATCAGCGCGGGCGACATCGGTGCCGGCGTTGGTTTCAAGGATATCCGCACGGGCGACACGCTCTGCGATGAAGATGCTCCCATCGTGTTGGAGTCCATGGATTTCCCGGAGCCGGTGATTGGTATCGCCGTGGAGCCGAAGACCCAGAAGGATTTGGACAAGTTGTCCAACGGCTTGGCCAAGTTGGCCGAGGAAGACCCGACCTTTACGGTGCGCACGGACGAGCAGACGGGCCAGACAGTGATTTCCGGTATGGGCGAGTTGCACTTGGACATCATCCTCGACCGCCTGAAGCGTGAGTTCAAGGTGGAGTGCAACCAAGGCAAGCCCCAGGTGAACTACAAGGAGGCCATCACGAAGACCGTGAACCTGCGTGAGGTTTATAAGAAGCAGTCCGGTGGCCGCGGTAAGTTTGCCGACATCATCGTCAATGTAGGTCCGGTGGACGAGGATTACAAGGAGGGAGGCCTGCAATTCGAGAACAAGGTTACCGGCGGAAACATTCCCAAGGAGTTCATTCCTTCCGTGCAGAAAGGTTTTGAGAACGCCATGAAGAACGGTATCTTGGGCGGCTTCCCGATGGATAGCATGAAAGTGGAGCTTTTGGACGGTTCTTTCCATCCCGTAGACTCCGACCAGCTGTCTTTCGAAATCTGTGCCATGCAGGCTTATAAGAATGCTTGCGCCCAGGCCAAGCCGGTGCTGATGGAACCCATCATGAAGTTGGAGGTCGTGACGCCTGAAGAGAACATGGGCGATGTGATCGGCGACTTGAACAAGCGCCGGGGCCAGGTGGAAGGCATGGATACCAGCCGTAGCGGCGCACGTATCGTGAAAGCCATGGTGCCGCTGGCCGAGATGTTCGGTTATGTGACGGCATTGCGTACCATCACTTCCGGCCGTGCCACTTCATCCATGACGTATGACCACCATGCACCCGTGTCGAGCTCTATCGCCAAGGCGGTGCTGGAGGAAATCAAGGGACGTACGGATTTGGTATAAAGCAAAAAGAGGGGATGCAAGGAGCCGGTTAGCGAATGACTCTTAACCGGCTGCCTTCATTCCTTTTCATTCACTATTAATCAATAAAAACAATGAGTCAGAAAATCAGAATCAAACTGAAATCTTACGACCACAATCTGGTGGATAAGTCCGCCGAGAAGATTGTGAAGACAGTGAAAGTGACAGGTGCTATCGTGAGCGGCCCTATTCCTCTCCCGACACACAAGCGCATCTTCACGGTAAACCGTTCGACTTTCGTGAACAAGAAGGCGCGTGAACAGTTCGAGTTGTGTTCTTACAAGAGGCTGATTGACATTTACAGCTCGACAGCAAAGACTGTGGATGCGTTGATGAAGCTTGAATTGCCGAGCGGAGTGGAAGTAGAAATCAAAGTATAGTACGATTTAAAATTAACTGAAATGCCAGGATTATTAGGAAAGAAAATCGGAATGACATCCGTATTCAGTGCCGATGGTAAGAATGTTCCATGCACTGTTATCGAAGCTGGTCCTTGTGTAGTAACTCAGATTAAGAGTGTGGAGAAAGACGGGTATGCCGCCGTTCAGCTCGGCTTCCAGGAGGCCAAAGAGAAGAACACGACAGCTCCTCTTCTGGGACACTTCAAGAAAGCGGGTACTACTCCCAAGAGACACTTGGCCGAGTTCACAGGTTTTGAGCAAGAATTGAATTTGGGTGACACCATCACCGTTGAGTTGTTTGCAGACGCTCCTTATGTGGATGTTGTCGGCACCTCGAAAGGTCGCGGCTTCCAAGGTGTAGTAAAGCGCCATGGTTTTGGCGGTGTGGGCCAGACTACCCACGGCCAGCACAACCGTGCCCGCAAGCCGGGTTCTATCGGTGCTTGTTCTTATCCGGCCAAGGTGTTCAAGGGATTGCGCATGGCAGGCCAAATGGGTAATGAACGTGTGACTACGCACAATTTGCAAGTATTAAAAGTGATTCCGGAACACAACCTGCTGCTTATCAAGGGGTCCGTGCCGGGTTACAATGGTTCAATCGTATTAATTGAGAAATAATGGAAGTTAGTGTATTAAATATCAAAGGTGAAGACACGGGGAGAAAAGTCCTGCTGAATGATGCGATCTTCAATATAGAGCCTAATGACCATGTGATTTACCTCGACGTGAAGCAGTATCTGGCAAACCAGCGTCAAGGTACAGCCAAGTCAAAGGAAAGAAGCGAAGTGAGCGGTTCTACCCGCAAGCTGGGCCGCCAGAAAGGCGGAGGCGGCGCACGCCGTGGCGACATCAACTCTCCGTTGTTGGTGGGCGGTGGCCGTGTGTTCGGTCCGAAGCCCCGCGATTATAGTTTCAAGTTGAACAAGAAAGTCAAGGTGTTGGCCCGTAAATCCGCCTTGTCGTATAAGGCGAAGGAAAACGGCATTGTGGTGGTCGAGGACTTTACGATGGACGCTCCAAAGACTAAGAATTTCATTGAAATCTTAAATAATCTTAAGGTTAACAGTAAGAAGTCTTTGTTCGTTTTGCCGGGCGTAAATAAAAACGTATATTTGTCAGCTCGTAATCTCGAGCGTGTCAATGTTATGACCGCGTCTGCGCTGAATACCTATACGGTGTTGAACGCGGATGTGATGGTTATAACTGAAGACTCGCTCAAAGTCGTCGATGAAATCTTAACCAAATAAGGAATATTAAACCATTATGGGATATATAATCAAACCGTTGGTCACTGAGAAGATGACCGCAATCACAGAGAAGCAGAACAAGTTCGGCTTCATTGTTCGTCCTGATGCGAACAAATTTGAAATTAAGAAAGAAGTCGAGGCTTTGTACAATGTGAAGGTGGTGGGTGTGAACACTTGCAACTATTCGGGAAAGGCGAAGACCCGTTACACGAAGTCTGGTATCCTCAAAGGGCGCACGAACGCTTTCAAGAAAGCGATTGTGACCTTGAAGGAAGGCGATACTATTGATTTTTACAGCAATATTTAAATAAGAGATGGCAGTACGTAAATTTAAGCCCACGACACCGGGGCAGAGGCACAAGATTATTGGTACTTTTGAAGAGATTACTGCATCGGTACCAGAGAAGTCTCTCGTATATGGTAAGCGTTCAACTGGCGGCCGTAACAATACCGGCAAGATGACGATGCGTTATCTTGGCGGCGGCCACAAGAGAAAGTACCGTATCATTGATTTCAAGCGAGAGAAAGACGGTGTTCCAGCTGTAGTGAAGACCATTGAGTACGATCCGAACCGCTCGGCTCGTATCGCTTTGTTGTTTTATGCAGATGGTGAAAAGCGTTATATAATTGCTCCTAACGGCTTGAAAGTAGGCACTACGGTGATGTCGGGTAAGGACGCGGCACCTGAGATTGGCAACGCGCTTCCTTTGGAGAACATTCCGGTGGGTACGGTGATCCACAACATTGAGTTGCGTCCCGGCCAAGGTGCGCTGCTTGTCCGTTCCGCAGGTAACTTCGCGCAATTGACTTCCCGCGAGGGACGTTATTGCGTCATCAAATTGCCTTCAGGCGAGACACGTCAGATTCTCAGTGCTTGCAAGGCTACTGTCGGAAGTGTCGGAAACTCAGATCATGCGTTGGAAAGTTCCGGTAAGGCCGGGCGTTCCCGTTGGTTGGGACGTCGTCCGCATAACCGTGGTGTGGTTATGAACCCGGTTGACCACCCGATGGGTGGTGGTGAAGGCCGTCAGTCCGGTGGACACCCGCGTTCGCGCAAGGGATTGTACGCTAAGGGATTGAAGACCAGGTCGCCGAAGAAACCGTCCAACAAGTATATTATTGAAAGGTCTAACAAGAAGTAAAAAGTAAATCTGAGTAAATTATGAGTCGTTCATTAAAAAAAGGTCCATATATCGAAGTGAAGCTCGAAAAGAAAGTTCTTGCGATGAACGAGAGCGGAAAGAAGAGCGTGATAAAGACTTGGGCCAGAGCTTCAATGATATCTCCTGATTTCGTAGGTCATACCATTGCGGTTCACAACGGAAATAAGTTTATTCCTGTTTACATTACTGAGAACATGGTGGGACACAAGTTGGGCGAGTTTGCCTTGACACGTAAGTTCGGAGGCCATGCGGGTAACAAGAAGAAGTAAGCAGGTTGGTTGTTCGAAATAAAAAAGAAGAATAAGAATAATGGGAGCAAGAAAGAAAATTGCGGCCGAAAAAAGAAAAGAGGCCCTCAAAACCCAGTACTTTGCTAAAATGAGGAATGTGCCTTCTTCTCCGCGCAAGATGAGATACGTGGTGGATATGATTCGCGGGATGGAAGTGAACCGGGCATTAGGCACTTTGAAGTTCTCTTCAAAGGCCGCTTCCGTAAATGTGGAGAAACTGTTGCGCTCTGCTATCGCAAACTGGGAACAGAAGAACGAACGTAAGGCCGAGGACGGCGAGTTGTTCGTGACAAAGATTTATGTAGACTGTGGTGCCACGTTAAAGAGAATGAGACCGGCCCCTCAGGGAAGAGGTTACAGAATCCGCAAACGTTCGAATCACGTGACGTTGTTCGTGGGCACTAAAACTAATGATTAATTAAGAAGTAGTATGGGACAGAAAGTAAACCCGATAAGCAACCGGTTGGGAATTATTAGAGGTTGGGATTCTAACTGGTACGGTGGCAAGGACTTCGGCGACTCTTTGTTGGAGGACAGCAAAATCCGCAAGTACCTGAATGCCCGTCTGGCGCAGGCTAGCGTATCCAGAATTGTGATTGAACGTACACTGAAGCTCGTGACGATTACGATATGTACCGCTCGTCCGGGATTGATCATTGGTAAAGGTGGACAGGAAGTTGACAAGCTGAAGGAAGAGTTGAAGAAGGTGACGGACAAGGACATCCAAATCAATATCTTTGAAATCAAGAAGCCTGAGCTTGATGCCATGATTGTGGGCAATAACATCGCACGTCAGGTTGAGGGCAAGATTGCCTATCGCCGTGCCATCAAGATGGCGATTGCCAATACGATGAGAAGTGGTGCCGAGGGTATCAAGATTCTGATTTCCGGCCGTTTGAACGGTGCTGAAATGGCACGCTCCGAGATGTATAAGGAAGGGCGTACTCCGTTGCATACTTTCCGTGCGGACATCGACTATTGCCAGACAGAGGCCCTGACGAAAGTCGGCTTGCTGGGTATTAAGGTCTGGATTTGCCGCGGAGAGGTGTATGGCAAGCGTGATCTGGCTCCTAATTTCACTCAGGCGAAAGAGAGCGGCCGTGGCAATGGCGGCAGGAACTTCCGTAAGAAGAAGAACATTAATCGTTAATTTTGAATTTGTGAATTATGTTACAACCGAAAAGAACTAAATATAGAAGACCGCAGAAGGGGCGTTGCAAAGGAAACGCCCAGCGCGGCCACCAATTGGCTTTCGGGTCATTCGGCATCAAGTCTCTTGAGACGCATTGGATCACAAGCCGCCAGATTGAGGCTGCCCGTGTGGCGGTAACCCGTTACATGCAACGTGAGGGACAGATTTGGATCCGCATATTCCCGGATAAGCCTATCACGAAGAAGCCTGCTGATGTGCGTATGGGTAAAGGTAAGGGTGACCCTGTAGGGTATGTGTTCCCTATTACTCCGGGACGTATCATTTTTGAGGTTGAGGGTGTGCCTTACGATGTGGCCAAGGAAGCCTTGCGTCTTGCCGCACAGAAACTTCCGGTTACCACTAAGTTTATTGTTAGACGTGATTACGATAAAAACGCTTGATTATGAAGATTGCAGAAATTAGAGAATTGTCAACCGAGGATCTGATGGAACGCCTTCGGACGGAACAGAAGAATTACACGGAAATGAAGTTGAATCATGCCGTTTCTCCGTTGGAGAATCCTTCACAGATAAAGGCTGCACGTCGGAATATCGCCCGTATGAAAACCGTGTTGCGTCAAAGGGAACTTAACAAATAATAATGGTCCACATGGAAGCTAGAAATTTAAGAAAGACAAGAACAGGTGTTGTGGTCAGCGACAAGATGGATAAGACCATTGTTGTAGCTGCTAAGTTCAAAGAGAAACACCCGATTTATGGTAAGTTCGTTTCCAAGACGAAGAAATACCATGCTCATGACGAAAAGAATGATTGCCACGTAGGCGATACGGTGTTGATCATGGAAACCCGTCCTTTGAGCAAAACCAAATGTTGGAGAGTTGTTGAAATCGTAGAAAGAGCTAAGTAATTATGATACAGGCAGAATCTAGATTAGTAGTTGCGGATAACAGTGGTGCCCGTGAGGCTCTTTGCATCCGCGTCTTAGGAGGTACGAGAAGGCGTTATGCTTCTGTGGGAGACGTTATCGTTGTGGCCATTAAGAGTGTCATTCCTTCAAGTGATATTAAAAAGGGTGCGGTATCGAAGGCTTTGATTGTACGTACGAAGAAGGAAATCCGTCGTGCTGACGGGTCGTATATCCGTTTTGATGATAATGCTTGCGTGTTGTTGAACAACGCCGGCGAGTTGAGAGGCAGCCGTATCTTCGGTCCGGTTGCCCGTGAGTTGCGTGCGGCAAACATGAAAGTCGTGTCATTGGCACCTGAGGTACTTTAATTTTTTAAGAAAGTAGGTAATGAGTAAGTTACATATTAAAAAAGGCGATACAGTTTACGTGAACGCCGGTGATGACAAAGGCCGGACAGGTAAGGTGTTGAAGGTGCTCGTTGACAAACGTCGCGCCATCGTGGAAGGTTTGAATATGGTTTCCAAGAGCCAGAAGCCCAGCGCAAAGAATCCTCAGGGTGGCTTTGTGAAGCAGGAAGCTCCTATTCATATCTCGAACTTGAACGTGGTGGACCCGAAAACAGGCAAGCCGACGCGAATTGGTAGAAAATTGAATGCAGACGGCAAGTTGGTCCGTTATGCTAAAAAATCAGGAGAGGAGATCAAGTAATGGGAAATACTGCAAGCCTTAAGAAAGAATATGCAGAGCGTATTGCTCCTGCATTGATGAAACAGTTCAATTATACTTCTGTCATGCAGATTCCGGTACTCAAGAAAATCGTGATCAACGAAGGCTTGGGTATGGCTACGGCTGACAAGAAAATAATCGATGTGGCAATCAACGAGCTTTCCGCCATTACGGGCCAGAAAGCGGTGGCTACCGTTTCCAAGAAAGACGTGGCGAACTTCAAGGTGCGTAAGAAGATGCCGATTGGCGTGATGGTGACGTTGCGCCGGGAACGCATGTACGAGTTCTTGGAGAAGCTGATTCGTGTGGCTTTGCCTCGAATCCGTGACTTCAAGGGCATCGAGAGCAAGTTTGACGGCCGTGGAAACTATACTTTGGGTATTCAGGAACAGATAATCTTCCCGGAAATCAACATCGATACAATCGACAGAATCTTGGGCATGAACATCACTTTTGTGACAACGGCCAAGACGGACGAAGAAGGTTACGCCTTGCTCAAGGAGTTCGGATTGCCTTTTAAGAACGCTAAAAACGATTAATACGAGATATGGCAAAAGAATCAATGAAGGCTCGTGAAGTGAAAAGAGCCAAGATGGTAGCAAAGTATGCCGAGAAGCGTGCCGCTTTGAAGAAAATCGTGAAGACGGGTGATCCTGTTGAAGCTTATGAGGCAGCTCAGAAGTTGCAGCGGATTCCGAAGAATGCGAATCCCATCCGCTTGCACAACCGTTGCAAGCTTACTGGCCGTCCGAGAGGATATATGCGTCAGTTCGGGATTTCCCGCATCCAGTTCCGCGAGATGGCTTCCAGCGGTTTGATTCCGGGTGTAAAGAAAGCAAGCTGGTAACTTATTGTTTAATATTGTCGGGAGCGTCCCGATTAATTAAATCTTCTATAAAATGACAGATCCAATAGCAGATTATCTGACGCGTTTGAGAAACGCCATTCAGGCCAAGCACAGAGTGGTGGAGGTTCCTGCGTCGAATTTGAAAAAGGAGATTACCAAAATCCTTTTTGAGAAGGGGTACATCTTGAATTACAAGTTTGTGGATGACGGCCCTCAAGGTACAATCAAGGTGGCGTTGAAGTATGATTCGGTGAATAAGGTCAACGCGATTAAGAAGTTGGTGCGTGTGTCCACGCCGGGTATGCGTAAGTATACCGGCTACAAGGACATGCCGAGAGTTATTAACGGATTAGGTATTGCTATCATATCTACATCTAAAGGTGTCATGACAGACAAGGAGGCTTCCGACCTGAAAGTGGGTGGCGAAGTGCTTTGTTATGTATATTAATTGTTGGAGGATATATATATGTCTAGAATAGGAAAATTGCCGATTGTTATTCCTGCGGGCGTTACAGTATCTGTGAATGATGAGAATGTGGTAACCGTAAAGGGACCCAAGGGCGAGATGAGCCAGGCTGTACATCCTTCAATCAAGGTAGAGATTGCTAATTCTGAAATCATCTTCACCATCGACGAGAAGAATGACTCTGTCGAGATGAAGCAGAAGCAGGCTTTCCATGGCTTGTATCGTGCGTTGGTACACAACATGGTGGTAGGTGTTTCAGAAGGTTATGTGAAGAAGTTGGAACTTGTCGGCGTGGGTTACCGGGCCAGCAATCAGGGAAACGTGATTGAATTCGCATTGGGTTACACTCATAATATATTCCTCCAGTTGCCGAAAGAAATCAAGGTGGAGACGAAGTCTGAAAGAAACCAGAACCCGTTGGTCATCCTGGAGTCTTGCGACAAGCAGCTGTTGGGACAAGTTTGTGCAAAGATTCGTTCTTTCCGTATGCCTGAGCCCTATAAAGGAAAAGGTATTTTGTTCGTGGGCGAACAGATTCGTAGAAAGTCTGGCAAGTCTGCTGGTGCTAAGTAATTTTAAAACGATAAGGCTATGATAACGAAAATAGAAAGACGAATCAAGATTAAGTATAGAGTGCGCAATAAGATTTCGGGTACGGCTGAACGTCCGCGTATGTCTGTGTTCAGAAGTAACAAGCAAATCTATGTTCAGATAATTAATGATACGACGGGGACGACGTTGGCTTCAGCTTCTTCCTTGGGTATGGAAGCCATGCCTAAGAAGGAACAGGCCGCTAAGGTGGGCGAGCTGATTGCCAAGAAGGCGTTGGAGGCCGGCATCACGACAGTCGTTTTCGACCGTAACGGATACTTGTACCACGGCAGAGTGAAGGAAGTGGCAGACGCTGCACGTAACGGTGGACTTAAATTTTAATGGATTATGGCAATTAATAGAGTAAAGATAAGCAGTGATATCGAATTAAAGGACCGCTTGGTTGCTATCAATCGTGTTACCAAGGTGACAAAGGGTGGTAGAACCTTCACTTTCGCCGCCATCGTTGTGGTGGGTAACGGTAATGGTATCATTGGTTGGGGACTTGGAAAGGCTGGTGAAGTGACTGCGGCAATTGCCAAGGGAGTGGAGGCCGCCAAGAAGAACCTGGTGAAGGTACCCGTGTTGAACGGAACGGTGCCCCACGAGCAGGAGGCGAAGTTCGGCGGTGCGCAAGTGTTCATCAAGCCGGCTTCGACCGGTACCGGCGTGGTTGCCGGCGGTGCCATGCGTGCCGTTTGTGAAAGCGTGGGCATTACGGACTGTCTGGCCAAGTCCAAGGGGTCTTCCAACCCTCATAACTTGGTGAAGGCTACCATTCTGGCGTTGGCTGAGATGCGTGATGCCAAGACGGTCGCACAGAACCGCGGAGTAAGTTTGGACAAAGTATTTAGAGGATAAGGAGGTTTTTATGGCAACTATAAAGGTAAAGCAAATCAAGAGTAGGATTGGTGCCCCCAAAGATCAGAAGCGTACGCTTGACACTCTGGGGCTGAGAAAAATCAATCAGATAGTTGAAGTAGAAGATACTCCCTCGACTCGCGGCATGGTCCAGAAACTGCACCATTTGGTGGTCGTTGTTGATTAATTATTCACTAATTAAACTGATACGAAATGAAATTAAATACGTTAAAGCCAGCTTTTGGTTCGGTGAAGACTCGTAAAAGAATAGGGCGTGGTCCCGGTTCCGGTTTGGGCGGCACTTCTACTCGTGGCCATAAGGGTGCGAAGGCACGTTCTGGCTACAAGAAGAAGATTGGCTTTGAGGGCGGCCAGATGCCTTTGCAGCGTCGTTTGCCTAAGTTCGGCTTCAAGAACATCAATCGCGTGGAGTATAAGGCTGTGAATTTGGATGCCATTCAGGCATTGGTTTCTGCCAACAACCTGGAAAAGGTCGGTTTGGCAGATTTCGTGGCGGCCGGTTTGGCTAAGCCCAAGGATTTGGTGAAGGTCCTGGGCAATGGCGAACTCACGTCCAAGGTTGATGTGGAAGCGAATGCATTCTCCAAGAGTGCAGAGGCGGCGATTACAGCTGCGGGTGGTAATGCTACTAAAGTATAGGTTCCATGAAAAAGTTAATTGAAACCTTAAAGAACATATGGCTGATTGAGGATCTCCGTCAAAGGATCCTCATCACCATTCTGTTTATTGCAATATACCGTTTAGGGTCTTTTGTGGTCTTGCCGGGAATCGATCCTTCCCAGCTGACCGCATTGCGTATGCAGACGGAGGCTGGATTGATGTCCTTGCTGAACATGTTCTCTGGAGGTGCATTTTCTAACGCGTCCATTTTCGCCCTGGGTATCATGCCTTATATCTCGGCATCCATTGTGATGCAGTTGTTGGGCATTGCTGTCCCTGCTTTCCAAAAGATGCAGCGTGAGGGCGAGAGTGGCCGTCGCAAGATGAACCAGTACACCCGTTATCTGACGATTCTTATTCTTCTGGTTCAGGCCCCGGCCTACCTGACGAATCTGAAGATGCAGTCGGCGGGTGCGTTGAGTCCTGCCATCAGTTGGACTTATTTCATGGTGACATCCACGATAATACTCGCAGCCGGCAGTATGTTCATCCTGTGGTTGGGCGAGCGCATCACGGACAAGGGTATCGGAAACGGTGTCTCTTTGATTATCATGATAGGTATCATTGCCCGTCTGCCCGAGGCTTTCGGTCAGGAGTTTGTGGCTCGTCTGAACAATCTGAGCGGCGGCGGTCTGTTGATGTTCATCCTTGAAATCGCCATCCTTCTGTTCGTGGTCTGTGCGGCGATATTGCTGGTGCAGGGTACGAGGAAGATTCCCGTTCAGTACGCCAAGCGTGTCGTAGGTGGCCAGCAATACGGCGGGGCGCGTCAGTACATTCCCCTGAAGTTGTTTGCGGCCAATGTGATGCCTATCATCTTCGCCCAGGCTTTGATGTTCATTCCCGTGACTTTGCTGGGATTCACGTCCATTGACCAGGCCACACCGTTCATGCAGATGATGGTGGACCACACCAGCGTGGCGTATAATGTGATTTTTGCCGCGTTGATTATCGCGTTCACGTATTTCTATACGGCAATCACGTTGAACCCGACTCAGATGGCGGAGGACATGAAGCGTAACAACGGTTTCATTCCGGGCATCAAGCCGGGGAAGCCCACGGCGGAGTTCATCGACAGAATCATGTCCAGAATCACGTTGCCGGGTTCTTTGGCTTTGGCACTTATCGCCTGTATGCCGGCTTTTGCCGGTTTGCTGGATGTCCAGGCCGAGTTCGCACAGTTCTTCGGGGGGACCTCCCTGCTGATTTTGGTCGGCGTGGTGTTGGACACCTTGCAGCAGATAGAGAGCCACTTGCTGATGAGGCATTATGACGGTTTGTTGAGTTCAGGCCGGATTCATGGCCGTTCGGCATAGTTTGGTAAGTTTGTCTGGTATATGATATTCCTTAAGACGGAGGATGAGATAGAGCTGATGCGTGCCGCCAACCTGTTGGTAGCAGACACGTTGACAGAGATCGCCAGGAACATCCGGCCCGGTGTCACCACCAGGCAGTTGGACAGTCTGGCGGAGGAGTTCATTCGGGACCACGGGGCGGTTCCCACTTTCAAAGGGTATCCCAACCCTTACGGGGGGCCGTTTCCGGCATCGGTTTGCACGTCTGTCAATGAAGTGGTGGTGCATGGCATTCCGAATGACCGTCCGTTGGAGGACGGTGATGTGGTGTCGGTAGACTGCGGCGCGTTGTTGGACGGATATAACGGTGATTCGTGTTACACGTTCTGTGTCGGCGAGGTCTCGGCGGATGTGAAGAGGCTTTTGAGGGTGACAAAGGAGTCTCTTTATCTGGGCATCAAGGCCGCGCTGGCCGGTAGGCGGATTGGCGATATCGGCTATGCGGTGCAACGTCATTGTGAGGCGAATGGTTACGGTGTGGTGAGAGAGTTCGTTGGACACGGCATTGGAAAGGAGATGCACGAAGAACCGCCAGTCCCCAACTACGGGAAGCGCGGCAGTGGCGTCCTGATCAAGGATGGGATGTGTATCGCCATAGAGCCGATGATTACGGCGGGCAGTCCCCGCATCGGGATCATGCCGGACCGTTGGACGGTGAAGACCCTTGACGGGAAGTGTGCGGCTCATTTTGAGCATACGGTGGCCGTCCATCACGGCAAGGCAGACATCTTGTCTTCGTTTGCGGGAATAGAGGAAGTAGAAGGAAAATTATATTGAGTATGGCGAAACAGTCGGCTATAGAGCAAGATGGTGTGATCGTGGAGGCTCTTTCGAACGCGATGTTCAGGGTAGAGTTGGAGAACGGTCATGAGATTACGGCCCATATCTCGGGAAAGATGCGGATGCATTACATCAAGATTCTTCCGGGAGACAAGGTGCGGGTCGAGATGAGTCCTTATGACCTTTCAAAGGGTCGCATTGTATTTAGATATAAATAAAAACAGCTAGAATATGAAAACAAGAGCATCTTTGAAGAAGCGTACTCCGGACTGCAAGATTGTGCGCCGGAAAGGTCGTTTGTATGTAATCAACAAGAAGAACCCTAAGTACAAAATGCGTCAGGGTTGATTTAATGGCAAAAAAGAAATAAAGTAAAGTATATGGCAATAAGAATTGTAGGTGTAGATTTGCCTCAGAACAAGAGAGGCGAGATTGCTTTGACTTATATCTTCGGTATAGGTCGTAGTAGCGCGGCCAAGATCCTTGAGAAGGCCGGTGTCGACAAGGGCATTAAGGTGAAGGACTGGACCGACGAGCAGGCCGGTAACATCCGTGCCGTCATCAGTGCCGAATACAAGGTGGAAGGCGACCTCCGTTCGGAGATTCAGCTGAACATCAAGCGCCTGATGGATATCGGCTGTTATCGCGGCATCCGTCACCGTATCGGCTTGCCGGTACGTGGCCAGAGCACGAAGAACAATGCCCGTACGCGCAAGGGAAAGAAGAAGACCGTCGCTAACAAGAAAAAAGCTACTAAATAATCATTAGGATATGGCAAAGAAAACAGTCGCAGCTAAGAAAAGAAATGTGAAGGTTGACGCTATGGGGCAGTTGCATGTCCATAGCTCCTTCAACAATATTATTGTGTCTTTGGCAAACAGCGAGGGCCAGGTGATTTCTTGGTCTTCCGCCGGTAAGATGGGATTCCGCGGTTCCAAGAAGAACACTCCCTATGCTGCCCAGATGGCGGCTCAGGATTGCGCCAAGGTGGCGTATGACCTGGGGTTGCGGAAGGTGAAGGCTTATGTGAAAGGACCGGGTAACGGACGTGAGTCGGCTATCCGTACGGTTCACGGCGCAGGCATTGAGGTGACGGAGATTATAGACGTGACCCCGCTGCCGCACAACGGTTGTCGTCCTCCTAAGAGAAGAAGAGTTTAATTATTAAATCCGCAGGGATGCCGATGATTTCTTTGGACTTCATTTCCTTTCTGTAGTCGCGGCTGCAATGATTTGGCGTTCCTGCAAGAACTTTTAAAAACAGAAAAAGATGGCTAGATATACTGGACCAAAATCAAAAATTGCCCGTCGTTTCGGTGAAGCTATTTTCGGACCGGATAAAGTTTTGTCTAAGAAGAACTATCCTCCCGGCCAGCACGGAAACAACAGACGGAGAAAAACTTCGGAGTACGGCCTCATGTTGGCGGAGAAGCAGAAGGCGAAATACACTTACGGCGTGTTGGAGAAGCAGTTCCGCAACATGTTCGAGAAAGCTGCCCGCACGAGCGGCATTACCGGTGAGATCCTGTTGCAGAATCTGGAGTGCCGTTTGGACAACGTCGTTTTCCGTTTGGGTATCGCCCCGACCCGTGCGGCTGCCCGTCAGCTGGTGAGCCACCGCCACATCGTGGTGGATGGCAATGTGGTGAACATTCCTTCTTATTCCGTGAAGCCTGGACAGATTGTCGGTGTGCGCGAGAAATCCAAGTCTTTGGAAGTCATCGCCAACGCTTTGGCCGGTTTCAACCACAGCAAGTATCCTTGGATTGAGTGGGATGAGAACGCCAAGGCTGGAAAGTTGCTCCACAAGCCGGAACGTGCGGATATTCCCGAGAACATTAAGGAGCAGTTGATCGTTGAGTTGTACTCTAAATAATAATTAAGATAATGGCGATATTAGCATTTCAAAAACCTGATAAAGTATTAATGTTGGAGGCGGACGAGAAATTCGGCAAGTTCGAGTTTCGTCCGTTGGAACCCGGTTTCGGTATTACTGTTGGTAATGCTTTGCGCCGTATTCTTCTTTCATCCCTCGAGGGATATGCCATCAATACCATGCGTATTGCGGGCGTGGAGCATGAATTTGCTTCCGTGCCTGGAGTCAAAGAAGATGTAACCAACATTATCTTGAATCTCAAGCAAGTGAGGTTCAAGAAGATAGTAGAAGAGTTCGAGAATGAGAAAGTGAGTATGACCGTCGAGAACACCACGGAGTTCAAGGCCGGTGATATAAACAAGTATCTGACTGGATTTGAAGTGTTAAACCCTGAATTGGTGATTTGCCATTTGGATGCCAAAGCCACAATGCAAATAGAATTGTCGATTAACAAAGGGCGCGGATACGTTCCTGCCGAAGAGAACCGTATCTTCTGTACCGATGTGAACGTCATTCCCATCGATTCGATTTACACTCCAATAAGAAATGTTAAGTACGCTGTTGAAAACTATCGTGTAGAGCAGAAGACTGACTACGAGAAACTCGTTCTTGAAATTTCTACTGATGGTTCCATACACCCGAAGGACGCCCTCAAGGAGGCTGCGAAAATCCTGATTTACCACTTCATGTTGTTCTCCGACGAGAAGATAACCTTGGAGAATTCCGACGGAGAGGGCAACGAGGAGTTTGATGAGGAGGTTCTGCACATGCGTCAGCTCCTGAAGACCAAGCTGGTCGACATGGACCTTTCCGTCCGTGCCTTGAACTGCCTGAAGGCCGCCGATGTGGAAACGTTGGGCGACTTGGTGCAGTTCAACAAGACCGACCTCTTGAAGTTCAGGAACTTCGGAAAGAAATCGCTCACCGAGCTTGATGATTTGCTGGAGAGTCTGAATCTGTCGTTTGGGACTGATATTTCCAAGTATAAATTAGACAAAGATTAAAAAACAATGAGACATAATAAGAAATTCAACCATTTGAGTCGTACTGCATCCCACAGACAGGCGATGTTAGCCAACATGGCCATTTCTCTGATCATGCACAAAAGAATCACTACGACTCTTGCCAAGGCCAAGGCTTTGAAGAAATACGTGGAGCCGATGATCACGCGTTCCAAGGATGACACCACCAATTCCCGTCGTGTGGTCTTCCGGAACCTCCAGGACAAGTACGCCGTGACGGAGTTGTTCAAGGAGATTTCCGTGAAGGTGGGCGACCGCCCCGGTGGCTATACGCGCATCATCAAGACCGGTTTCCGTCAGGGTGACAACGCCCAGATGTGCTTCATCGAGTTGGTGGACTATGACGAGAACATGGCCAAGACGGCTGCGAAGAAGACTCGCACGCGTCGCTCCAAGAAGTCTGGCGCCAAGGCAGAAGCCCCTGCCGCTGCCGAGACGGCAGCTCCGGAGGCTGCGGCTGAGACAGCCGCTCCTGCAGCGGAAGCTCCTGCGACTGAAGAACCTGCAAAGGCTGAATAAGTATTTTTATTGCTATTACTATACGGAAGCCGTTCCACCGTGGTGTGGGGCGGCTTTTTTTCTGTCTTGCGCGGGCGCGTTTTCCGGAAAAAATCCATATCTTTGCCTTGTCGGACTTTAAACTGATAATATGAAAAAGAACTTTTTTCTTTTCCTGTGCCTTGCGGCAGGGATGGAGGGAATGGCCCAAGAGGATATTTCCGCTTATTTTCTGGAGAATAGTGGCTTTGACCAAGAGTTCAATTATGGGACGGACCGGACGGGGAATGTCCCGGGCGACATCATTAACGAGGTGTGTGGTTGGACGAACGAGACGACTTCCACTTATACCGTGGCCGGTACGTTTGCTTACAATGAGCAGCTGACTTTCAACGGCAGCTCGCCCTTGCCGGCTGCCGGCCTTGGAGGCTCCGCCGGCGGGGCGTTGGGGCTGACCACGGGATGGGGGATGCAGCTGGCCTATTCCCAGGCGGTCTCTTTGCCCAAAGGCACTTACCGCGTGTGTGCCGCCTACTACAATGCGGGGACAGCCACGGGCGGCAGCAGCCTGTTGGCCTGGATGCCGGACCAGGGGACGGCTACGGTTTCAGCGGTGAACAGCTTCCCTGTGGGGGCTTGGAAGACGGATACGCTGGCTTTCACCCTTACGGCGCGGACTTCCGGGCGGATTCGTGTCGGCTTCGCTGCCGTTGAGGGCATCGGCTCGGCCGGCAACGCCAAGATACTGGTGGATTATGTGAAGTTGCTCTGTGACGGGTTGGACAAGGAGGATTTGGCATCCGCGCTCTCGGATGCCCGTGAGGCCTATGGGGACGGTTCCGGCATCGGGGCGGCGGACCTGAAAGCCGTCATCGACCGGGCGCAGGCCGTATACGAGGATGCGGAGGCCGGCGTGACGGAGATACTGTCTCTGACGGAGCGGCTGACGGAAGCCACCCGGGCTTATCAATATGGGAATGCGTCTCCCGGCCAGCCGCTCGACTTGACCTCGGCCATCGTCAACCCCAGTTTTGAGGATGGCACCACGGGGTGGGAGAACGAGGGGCTGCTCACCCAAACGAACACGGTATTCCCCGGCAAGGCCGGCGGCACGTATTTGGAACGTTGGGTCGGCATCGGTTCTTGTGTGCCGGATGTGGCCATCAGCCAGACTTTGGAGGACATCCCGGACGGGAAGTACCGTCTCCGCGCCGCTGTGGGGAACATCCAGCAGACGGGGGCGAACAGCACCGTGAATGCGGGGGAGAAGCAGACCGGGGTCGCCTTGTACGCCGGATTCTACGAGACGCCGGTGGACACGATGAAGCGGCAGAAAGACCTTTTCTTCACGGTGGTGGACGGGCAGGTCACCATCGGTTTCAAGGCCGAGAATGCCACGGGCAACTGGATTTGCCTGGACAACTTCAGCCTGCATTACCTGGGGCGGAACACGCCGGAGGACTATGCGGCCTATCTGGAGCGTTATGCCGGTGTCGTGCGCGGTGGGCTGGACAGCCGTCCCGTTCAGGCTTCGGCCCGCCGGATGGCCGAGGCCGCGCTGGATGCGGCGGTGGAGGCCGTGGCGGCGGAACCCTTGGACCAGGCGGCCCTGGAAGCCGCGAAGGCGGGGCTGGACGAGGCGATGGAGGCCGTGGAGGTTTCCGCTTCTTTTTATGCTTCTTTGGCCGGGGCGATGGACTATGCGGCGCAGGTGGCCGGCTGGTATGCGGATGACGAGGCCAAACATGCCAAGATGCAGTCGGCCCTCCAGGCGGCGCAGGCGGCTTTGGACAATCCCGACCTGACGGAGGAAGAGATCCGGGCGGCGGCATCGGCCCTTCAGGCGGTCACGGCGGAGGTGGACAAGAAGGTCTACACGGCCCAATGGTCGATGGGGAATGTCAACGACCCGGGCAACAACTATTACATCGGGCGCACGCGCCAGTCGAAGAACTGGATCCTGTTCTGGGAGAAAGGGTATGGCGAGGACCCCAAGACGTTCACTTGCGGCAGCCATACGATAGACGTGGACGAGGTGTTGCGCCACGCCGAAACCGCATTCGAGTTCTATACCGATTCGCTGAAGTTCATCCGGCCTGGGCGGTCGAAGACCGACACTTACAAGATGGTCATCCGCCTGCGCTACGAGCCTACCGAATGGGAAGCCAGCGGCTCGGGGGTGGACGACCTCATCGGCCTGCTTACCCTTACGCCTTGGGCCGCTCCCTCGCGCAACTGGCAGACGCTGTATCATGAGATCGGCCACTGCTTCCAGTATCAGGTGCATTGCGACAACGGCGACCAGAACGGTTGGATGTACGCGCCGGGCGGCGGTTCGGGATGCGCGTTCTGGGAGCAGTGCGCACAGTGGCAGGCCTACAAGATCATGCCGGCCGACCAGTTCAACAACGAATGGTTCGACGGCTACCTGCAGAACGTGCACAAGCATATCCTGCACGAGTCGCCGCGCTACAACAACTATTTCATACAGGATTACTGGAGCTACCTGCACGGCATGGGCTTCATGGGGCGGCTTTGGAACGAGAGCCGCAACCCGGAGGACGCGGTGGAGGCTTACATGCGCCTGACGGGCATCACCGACAGCGAGTTCAACGACGAGATGTACGACTGCGCCGCCCGCTTCGCCACGTGGGACATTCCCGCGCTGGAAGATTATGGCTCCGCCAAGATAGACGCCCGCCCGCAGCCGGCCATGACGCGCCTGGACAATAATTACTGGCGCATCGCCCCTTCCGTCGCGCCGGAGAACACGGGGCACAACATCATCAAGCTGAATGCGCCCCGGCGTGCCACCACCGTCACGGCCTGCTTTGAGGGCTTGAACCGTGAGGACGGCTATCGGGTGAAGAATCCCGCTTATGCCGAGTGGCGCTACGGCTTTGTGGCTCAGCTCCAGGACGGCAGCCGCCTGTACGGCGACATGGGCAAGTCCACTTACGACGACCCCGTGGACACCGTCCGCTTCGAATGTCCGGCCCGTTGCCAGCGTCTTTATTTCGTGGTGAGCGGCGGCCCGAAGCGGTATTGGCGGCAGGTGTGGGACGACAATGACGCGAACGACGAGCAGTGGCCCTACCAGGTGAAGTTCGGCAACACGAACCGTTACGGCAGCTCCAACCTGCCCGACGAGACGGCCATCGGCGCGGTCTCCTTCGGGGATGCGCTGCCCCCCGTCACGGTTTCCGGCCGCACGCTGCAGGTGGGTGCTTCGCCTATAGTTGCTGCCGTGCGGGTGCTGACGGTCTCCGGCATTTGTGTGGAGGAGCTTCCGGCCGGCCGTTCGGCTGTCAGTGTCGCCCTCCGGCCCGGTTTCTATGTCGTGCAGGCGCTTGATGCCGGCGGTCGCAGCCTGCTGGCGGAAAAGGTGGTGGTAAGGTGAATTGGAAAAATACCTTTGTGGATGTGAGACCAAGCAGAAATTGCTCCGCCTGAAAGGGGGGCTGCCGCAGGGCGGCTGAGGGGTTTGACGCGCACGAGGCATTTTTCATGCTATTGGATCACGTGGGCGTGAGACCCCTCAGGCCCCTTGGGCCAGCTCCCCTTTCAGGCGGAGCAGTGTTTCTTCCGGTTCATCCTGCAATGCCCGGGTGGCGTTTATTCCAAGACGTCCAGGGCCTGCCGGATGTCCTCGATGATGTCCTCCACGTTCTCTATGCCGACGGAGAGGCGGATGAGGTCCGGGGCCACGCCTGCCTCGCGCAGCTGTTCGTCGGAGAGCTGGCGGTGGGTGTGGCTGGCGGGGTGGAGTACGCAGGTGCGGGCGTCCGCCACGTGGGTGACGATGGCCACCATCTTCAGGCTGTCCATGAAGCGGACGGCATCCTCCTTCGTCCCTTTCAGGCCGAAGGCGATGACGCCGCACGCGCCGTCCGGCAGGTACTTCCGTCCCAGCTCATAGTAGGGGCTGCTCTTCAGCCCGCAGTAGTTCACCCAGGCCACCCGTTCGTCCTTCTCCAGGAATTCGGCCACGGCCTGCGCGTTCTCGCAGTGGCGTTTCACGCGCAGGTGCAGCGTCTCCAGGCCCAGGTTGAGCAGGAAGCTGTTGAAGGGGCTGGGCACCGACCCCAGGTCGCGCATCAGCTGTGCCGTGGCCTTGGTGATGTAGGCCATCCGGCCGAAGGCCTTCGCGTAGGTCAGCCCGTGGTAGCTCTCGTCCGGCTGGCACAGTCCCGGGAACTTGTCGGCATGGGCCGTCCAGTCGAAGTTGCCGCTGTCCACGATGGCGCCGCCCACCGATGTGGCGTGCCCGTCCATGTATTTCGTGGTGGAGTGGGTCACGATGTCGGCCCCCCACTCGAAGGGGCGGCAGTTGATGGGCGTGGCGAAGGTGTTGTCCACGATGAGCGGCACGCCGTGGCGGTGGGCCATCCGGGCGAAGCGTTCGATGTCGAACACGTGTCCGCCCGGGTTCGAGAGGGTCTCGCCGAAGAAGCACTTCGTGTTCGGCCGGAAGGCGGCCTCGATGCGCTCGTCCTCCCATTCCGGGTCCACGAAGGTGCATTCGATGCCCAGCTTCTTCATCGTCACGCCGAAGAGGTTGAACGTGCCGCCGTAGATGGTGTTGCAGGCGACGAGGTGGTCGCCCGCCTCGCAGATGTTGAACACGGCGTAGAAGTTGGCCGCCTGCCCCGAGGAGGTCAGGATGGCCCCCACGCCCCCTTCCAGCCGTGCGATTTTGTCGGCCACGGCGTCGCTGGTGGGGTTCTGCAGGCGGGTATAGAAATAGCCCGTGTCTTTCAGGTCGAAGAGCCGGGCCATCTGGTCGCTGTCGTCGTATTTGAAGGTGGTGCTTTGGTAGATGGGGAGCACGCGCGGCTCGCCGTTCTTCGGGGTCCATCCGCCTTGCACGCAGATGGATTCCCTTCTCATTTTCTTTTCCATTTTCTGTTGTGTTTACGTTAGTTTGCGGTTATTCCTTTGTCGTGTGTGTCTTGACTTTCTTTATTTTCAGGGGGGCCGGCTTCTTCTGCATCAGCGTGTCCTGCTGCCACGCCGGCACGGGGTAGAGCGCGATGTCCTGGTACTCCAGGTGCAGTTCCGGGATTTCCTCCGCGTCCTCCGGGCGGTAGGGGACGAGGTTGGGGCGCAGCCGCGTGATTTCCACCTGGCAGAACCCCTGGCGGATGAATCCCAGCTCGCGGGCGGCGGCCCTGGAGAGGTCGATGATGTACCGTTTCGAGAACGGCCCGCGGTCGGTCACCTTCACGACGACCTCCTTGCCGTTGATGGGGTTCCTCACCTTCAGCAGCGTCCCGAAGGGGTAGTGCATGTGGGCGCACGTCATGCTGTCGCGGTGGTAAGGGTCGCCGTTGCTCATTGTCCTTCCGTGCAGTTTGTCGGAATAGTAGCTGGCCCTTCCCGTGACTTGCTTTTGCGCCGCCAGGTGGCCGGTGCCCGCCACCAGCAGGATGCCGCCCAAGAGGTAGTTCTTCAGTGCCATGTCGCTTCCGTTTAGCCGGCCTTCGGGCCTTCTTGCGGCCTTCCGGTTCCGAAAGTCCCCGCAAAATACGGATTTTCCGCCAAATCTCCAAATGGTTCCGCGATTTATTCCTTGTCAAAGTGTCAGAAGTGTCAAAACGTCAGGCGCGGCGGCGCGAGAATCGCGTATTCCGGGCTTCGGGCGGCGGCGTGCGGGAAAAGGCGCGTATTTTGCGGTTTGGGGAATGCAGGATGTCACGCTTCGGGGGGAATCGCTTTCTTTTTGGCGGCCCTCCCGCCGGTGGCGGCGCACGGGCGGTGCGCGGATGCCGCTCCCCGGCGCGGAAAGGCTTTCGGAATGTCAGTCCGGTTTTGTCGGCGCGTCGCGTCCGGATAGGCGTGAAAGGGGTGTCCGAAGCCCCGTTTTTCCCCGCTTCCCGTCCTGTCCGGGATTTCTTTGCGGCAAGAAATTCGCGTCTTTGCGGCAAGAAGGAAATTTCTTTCAGCAAAGAAATTCCGTTTTGTGCGGAAAGAAGCGGCGCGGAAACGGGGGAAATGCTCGTATGATGCATTTCTCCGCCTCCGTTTTTAACATTTCCCGTTTTTCCGGCCTCTTCCCGGCGGCTCTCCTGGCGGCTTGCGCGGCCTTTCTGCTTGCTTTTTGCTCGTGTTTCGGCTTTTCCGGCGACAAAGTGATTGTTCAATGGCGCGATAAAAATAATGTGCTTGCGATATGGGAATTTGCTTTTAATCCATTATCTTTGCAATGGGCAAGATGTTGTTTGTTGGTAATGAAAAGTTTTGCATATGAATAATATATTGGCGTTTAATGTCGCAAGTCCGACCGGAGTGGCCAAACAAGTTGCGGCACGGGTCAAGACACGGCGATTGGAGTTGGATTTGACCCAAGAGGGCATGGCTGCGAGAGCCGGACTTAAGTTTGCAACCTACCGCAGGTTCGAGCAGACCGGAGAGATCTCATTGAAAGGGTTGCTTCAGATAGGTTTTGCCTTGAACGCGCTTCATGAGTTTGACACTCTTTTTGCGCAGAAGCAGTACCAATCGTTGGACGATGTGTTGAATGAGCAGGGTGTTACCCGTAAAAGAGGAAAGAAAAATGAATAGCATCAAGCAGATAGAGGTCATTTGTGACGGGCGGCTGGTCGGGCGTTTGGCTCTTACCAAAGACGGGTTGTGCGCATTTGAGTATTCATCCGGTTGGATTCGGTCTGGATTTTCCGTTTCTCCGTTTGAGTTGCCTTTGCAAGGTGGTGTCTTTATTGCCAAGCCGCGTCCGTTTGAAGGAGGCTTCGGCGTGTTCGATGATTGCCTGCCCGACGGATGGGGACTGCTGGTCTTAGACCGGTACCTGCAACAGAAAGGTATCAATCCGCGGGCACTTACCTTGCTTGACCGTCTCGCGTTGGTCGGTTCGGCAGGGCGAGGTGCATTGGAGTTTTGCCCGGATAAGAGCGTTGTTGCCAAACAAGATTATGTCGATTTCGAGAAGTTGGCATTGGAAGCCGATCGGATTTTGCACAGTGATGGTTACGCGGGTGAAGGCATAGAGGAATTTCAATACAGGGGCGGTTCTCCCGGCGGGGCCCGTCCAAAGATTTTCACCCGTTACGAAGGCGAGGAATGGTTGGTGAAGTTTCGTGCGAAGAATGACCCGAAGCGTATCGGCATAGACGAATACAATTATTCGGTTCTTGCCAAGAAGTGCGGGATTGAAATGCCAGAAACGCGGCTTTTCGAGGACAAATACTTTGGCGTGAAACGCTTTGACCGGACATCCAAAGGCAAATTGCACGTTGTAAGCATGGCGGGTCTTGTGGGGGCCGATTATCGTTTGCCCAGCATAGATTATATGCACATCTTTCAGGTTTGTGCCATGTTGACCCATAGCATGGCCGAATTGTGGAAGGTATACCGTCTGATGGTGTTCAACTATTTGATAGGAAATAAGGATGACCATGCCAAGAACTTCGCCTTCATCTATCGTGACGGTGATTGGCATTTTGCCCCGGCATACGACTTGTTGCCCGGTGATGGCATTAATGGTTTCCGCACCACTTCAATCAATGACAAGATAGAACCAATGAAGGAAGATGTTTTTGCCGTGGCGGTAAAGGTGGGGTTGAATAGGAAGGATGCAGTTGCAGAGTTTGATAAAATGGAGAAATGTATTTTCGGCAGTGTGTCGGATGGTCGCTAAAAACGTGGGCGCAGGGATAATGATGCTTCCTCCTCACCGGTTGTCTTTTACCCGCCCGCCTGGCCGGTTGCATCCGCCCGCCGGGCGGCTTTAAGCTTTTTTAAGGAAAAAAGTCGGGATTTCTTTGTGCATTTCGGGGGGCTTGTTCGTAATAGTACATAGAAAGGGGGAAAAATTAGTAACCTAAAAACAAAAAACAAATGAAAAGAAAATTACTTTTCGCGGCGGCTCTCGTGGCCGCCGGCGTGGCCGGGACGCAGGCCGTCCGGCTCGCAAACAGTAGTTGGAATCTGCAACTACTTGAAAATCAGCAATTGGGGGGGGTAAATCCGCTTGCTGAAGAAGAAACAACGGATGACCCGGACGCAGGGTCTGATGCCACGGAAGACGCTCTTCCCACGCCGTTGGCGTTTTATGACTTCGAGGAAGACGATGACCGGGTACAGCTGAAAACGGCAGGGACGGGAACATTGCCCTATAGTATTCCCCTTTCGGAAAAAGAAACGGGTCTTCAATTTACTTTTGGCTTGCTTGGAAATGAAGGCTATGCTCAAATAGCCAATCCGTTGTTGAATAATGCAAATGTCGCGACGGCAGGAGCGACTATATCATTGTGGGTATATCGTGACGACTCCAATGCCTATGAGTATATTTGGAGTTTTAACGGAGACCAGATGATGCAATTCAATGGAAACGGTTATTTGGGGTATAATAACCAGCATGGTGCGTGGTTTGACTTTAATCATCCTAATACGGGTTCGTATACTGATATTCCAGTAGAGGAATTGGCGATGGTGACTCTTACTTTTGGAACAGAGGAGATTGGTTACTATGTCAATGGTGAGGCAAAAGCATTCTCTGGCTTTAGTGGTGGAAACGTTGCGGGGTTGGATTCTTATCAGGCGGCTTATAAAAATGCGGCTTCAACTCTGCTGGGACACATGACTACAGCTACCGAGTTTTATTTGGGTAAAGGCTATTGGTGGTGGGGTACTTTCCCCGGCAAGGCCGACAAGCTGGGCTTCTACGACAAGGCTCTGACGGCGGACGAGGTGAAGGCTTTGTACGACAGCCAGAAGGACGCCTATGCCAACCCGGTTGACTTGAATGCCAAGGAGGATGTGACGGCCCAATATATCGTCAACGCCGACTTCAGCGATGCGGAGGACATGTACAAGGGGTGGACGAACGAGGGGATGCCGTGCGACGCGACGATATCCACCGAACAGGGAATGCCTTTCATGAACGAGAATCCGGGAACCGCCAATTTCGATTTCTATCAGGTGCTGAACGTTCCGAACGGCATTTATACGGTGTCTGCCCAATGCCTGACCCATGTGGATACAAAGAAAAATTACAATGCGTTGCGTCTGTATGCGAACGACAAGTACACCATTATTCCCCAGAACGGCTCGACGTGGGACGATGAAATGGCAACTAGGGCCATTCAGGACTGGGCGGGTGACAAGGAACTTAACCGTCTGACGGTTTCCAGCGTGATGGTCACGGACGGCACATTGCGTATCGGTGTCAGCAAAAGCGCGCGGAAAGGTTTTGTCTGCTTCGACAACTTCCGCTTGGAAAAGGCCAGTCTGAACGACATGATGTCCGCCTATAACAATCTGAAGGCTGACGCGGAGGCTTTGGACGGGGCGAAGCTGCAGTCGGACTTGAAGGCCCGTCTGGATGCGGCCTTGGCCGACGAACCGACGGATTTTACCGTGGATGCCTATACTGAGGCTTGCTTCGCTTTGCAGGCCGCATACGATGTCTGCAACTATTATCTCGCGAACTGCACGGGCTTGACGGATTACATCGCTGCCTGCGAGGCCGATATTGCTGGTTCCACAGGTGATGCAGCTGCCTTGAATAGTGCCATTTCTGCAATAGAGGGCATTGATTGGACGACCGTCACGGCAGCAGGCCTGCAGCAGGCTTACGAGCAGTTGGTAGGGGAACACCACGCTTACCAGTCTGCCGCCACTCCGGTCGGAGACTACCAGTTCGACATGACCTGGTTGCTGACGAACCCGAAATCGACGGGAGCAACTACGGGTTGGTATTGCAACGTCATGGGCGGTGATGCCGGTCGGGAGAACACAAATGTCGGATGGTCCTCAAGTGCTTCCTACAGGGGAGATGCGGATGTGGCAGGCTTCATAGAGAAGTGGTCTACCAATATTATGTCACCGGGAGAGGACGGCAACGGCTGGTTGCTCTACCAGCAAGCCCTTTTGCCAGCCGGCGCATACAAGTTGACAGCGTTGGCGTTTACGGACATGCCGTTTAATGCGACTACGACCGGCGATAATCCGGTGACCGGAGAGGCCGTGGCCAACTTGAGCATGGGCTTCGGCAGCACGGTGAAAGTGGACGGCGAAGCTTTTGACTGGCAGGAACATGGAAAATACACTGGCGAGGTCCCGGCTGCCGAGAACAAGAACCAGCTGAAACTGATGACCATCCCGTACTTCTACCTGGGCGAGGCCGCAACGGCGGAGAATCCGGTGAAGCTGGGCATCAACATCAAGGAGGGCAACAAGGCCGACTGGTTCGGCATCAACGATATGAAGCTCTACAAGGTCGCTCCCCAGGCGGTCGAACTGTCGTTGGATGAGGCTTCCGATTCTTATTCCGTTGAACCGAACACTTACGCCAACGTGACGATGGCCCGCAAGCTGGGTGCCGGCAAGTGGAACACGTTCTGCGTGCCGTTCGACATGACGGCTGATCAGCTGACAGCCAACAAGATTACCAAGGTGGTTCAGCTGACAGCAGCAGAGACAACGGCAGACAACGGAATCAACCTGACTTCCACGGATGTGACGGACGGCGTGAAGGCCGGCGTTCCTTATCTGGTACAGGTAAGCGAGGACGTTACGGAAATCACAGCTGAAGGCGTGTATGTCACCGCTGCCGCCCCCGCCGCACAGACCATCGGCACGGCCGGCGACTACACCGTGGCCATCACGGGTAACTATTCCGCACAGAACGTTCCGACGAATGCCTACTTCATCAGCAACAACACGTTCTACGTGGCCGACGCTGAGGCCACGGTGCCCCTGAAGGGCTTCCGCGCCTATATCACCCTGACGGACGATAGCGGCGAACCGGCTCAGGCCAACGTTCGCACCATCAGCATCGACGGCAACACGGCTGGCGACGGCACGACGGGCATCGAGGGCGTGTCCGGCGAAACGGCCGACCAGCTGGTTGACGTGTACACGCTCAGCGGCGTGAAGGTGAAGGGCGGCGTGAAGGCTTCCGAGGCCTTGGACGGCCTGCAGCGCGGCGTCTACATCGTGAACGGCAAGAAAATCATCAAGTAATCAACTTTAAAAAGGTAAGAAAAATATGGAAAAGAAAGTATATGTGTCTCCCGTGGTGGAGGCGGTGCAGGTGGAAGCCTGCGACATGATGGCGCAGTCCGTGGTTTCCAACAGCCTCGGCATCGACTTTGGCGGCGACGCTTCCGTCAAGGAGTTCATCGAGGCCGACGGCAACAAGAACGGCGGCTGGGACATCTGGTAATGTAGGATGCCGGATGGGAATCGTGAGCGGCTGCCCCGGAAGGGGTGGCCGCTTTTTTCGGTATGACGGGCATACATCCCTTAAGGCTTTAGCTTTTTTTAAGGAAAAAAGCCGTTCTTTTTTTGTGCATTTCGGGGGGCTTGTTCGTACTTATAATATAAAGGATAGGAACGCCTTGTAGAATCAACATCGAAAAGAAACAAGATATGAAAGGAAAATTACTTTTTACGGCGGCCCTGATGGCCGAGGCGGTGACGGTGACACAAGCCGTCCGGACAGGGAACGGCAGTATGTTCTGGCAGTTGCCGGAGGAAGGGACAACCGAGACGACGGAGGCGGCACCGGACGCTCCGGAGGCGGACAAGGTGCGTCCGGAGACGGACAGCACGGACGTGACAGGCTGGATTGTCAACCCGTCGTTCGACGAGAACGCGGACGGCTGGAGCTGTGACGGTGCCGCGCCGGCTTGGGTGGACGGCCATTTGGAATCCCTGAGCAACGCGTGGAACAAGCCCACGTTCGACTTCTATCAGGAGATGGAGCTGCCCAGCGGCGTGTACTCGCTTTCGGTGCAGGAACACGCGACCATCGGCGACCGGACGGAGCTTTACATCCAGAGTTCCATGGAGCGGTCTGCCGTGACGATGAACTGGAACAACGGCGACCTGGCGGCCTGGGCGGACGAGACGGTCAGCCGCGTCTCCACCGGCGAGGTGCTGGTGACGGACGGGAAGCTGCGCATCGGCGTGCGCCTGCATACGGCCCATCAGAACCTGGCTTTGTATTTCGACAACTTCAAGCTGCTGTACGTGAACGACGGGTTGGAGCGGATGCAGGCGTTGTACGAAGACTTGCAGGCACAGGTAGGCGAGGTGGCGGACTATCCCGAACCCTTGCAGGAACGGGCGGCGGCCGCCAAGGCCGGGACGACCGTGACGGCGGACAATTTCCAAGAAAAATACGAGTGGCTGGCGGCCGAGGTGGCGGTGCTGAACTCCACGGCTGTGGAGGACTTCAAGCAGGTGTCCGCCATGTGTTCCTCCTTTGCCGCCACTCTGGAGGACGGCGAGGTGAAGGCGGCCCTCACCGAGGCGTTGGACGAGGCACTCGCGGCTCTGGCCACGGCGGAGACCGCCGAGGAAGTGGCGCAGATCAGCGGGACGCTGAACACGACCTTCCAGACGGTGACGGAAGGGATGGAAATCACTTACGTGGTGGCGGAGACGGACTTCGCGGATGCCGCCTCTGCCGAGGGTTGGAACGGCGCGGGAACGGTGGCCGACGGCGTGATGGAGTTCTTCAACACGGACTTCGATTTCAGCCGCGAGTTCACGAGCCTGCCCGAGGGCTGGTACCAGGTTACCCTGAACGGCTTCTACCGCAACGGGGCCGCCGACCAGGGCGCGTCCTACGAGGCCAAGGCTTACACGAATGGATGGCGCATTTACGGCAACGCCTACGAGCTGCCGCTGATGTGCCTCTACGAGGAGACGGGGACGACGGGCTTCATCGCCGGCGAGGCCGGGGCTGAGGACGGCGACTATCCTGGCGGGCGGCAGTCTGCCGCCGCGAACTTCGAGGCCGGACGGTACGCCGACACGCTGAACGTGTGGGTGGCGGACCATGTGCTGAAGGTGGGCGTGAAGGGCGCCGGGACGGACGCTTCCCGCTGGGCCTGCCTGGACAATGTGAAACTGACTTACAAGGGCATGGACGCGCAAGGCCTGTATGAGGCTTTGGCCAAGCGGGCCGTGGCCGATGCGGCGGGGGTGAACGACGCTTACCGGGCGAAGGTGGAAGAGGCCGTGGCTGCCCACCGCCCGGCGGGCGGCGGCTCCTATGCGGGGCAGAACGCCGACTCGCTGAACGCCGTGATGCTGGGATGCGTGGAGCTGGAGAACGCGTTGGCGCAGTTCGGCATCGATGGCGTGATGGCTGATTATGAGGCCAAGCGCGATGCCGCGCTGGAGGGTTCCACCGCTCCGGAAGAAGCTGTGGAAGCTTTGCGGAACTCCCTGACGGATGCAGAAAACGCCCTGGCCGCCGTTACGGGCGTGGCCGATGTGGAGGCCGTGCGCGAGGCTTTGAGGGAGGCTTATGTGGCTTATGTCAAGGCGGCTGCTCCTTTGGACGGCCATCGGCTCGACCTGACGCTCCTGTTGCACACGCCGGACGTGGCCGGACTGCCCAAGGCGGCGGTGTCCAGCTTCGGGTGGGTGTCCTGCACGGATTCCTGGAGCAACAATTTCGCGAACGGAGACGGCCCGAGCGAGTTCTTCGAGAGCTATCAGAACGGGGCTTTCGAGGCCGGCACGTGGGTGCTTTCGCAGACGGTGGCCCTGCCTGCCGGAAGCTATGAGATGACGCTCCGGGCCTTCGGCATGAGCGCAAACGGCGCGGGTTCCGGTCCTTTGGCGGCTTCGGTCTATGCCGGGGAGGCGAAGGGCGAGGCCGTGGCCGACGGCAATTCGCTGGATACGGAATATAAGGTGGGCTTCGTGGTGGCCGCCGACGGGGAGATACAGTTGGGCGTGAAGGCGGATGAAGGCAACGGCGCCAACTGGGTGGCTTGCAACGACATGAAGCTGTACAAGGTGGCACCGGAAGCCCAGGCCCTGACGCTGGACGAGACGGTGCCGTTCGCGGTGGCCGCCGACATGTATGCCGACGTGACGCTGAAACGGACGATGGAGGCCGGCGACGGGTGGAACGTGTTCTGCGTGCCCTTCAGCCTGACCGCCGCACAGCTGGAGGCGAACCACATCACGGACGTGCGCCGGATGGAAGCCCAGGCGGTGGTTGCCGGCAACGAGGTGACGCTGCAGTTCTCGGGCAAGCAGGATGCCGTGGAGGCCGGCGTGCCTTACCTGGTGCGCGTGGACGACGGCTACACGGGCGTCATCACGGCGGAGGACGTGCCGGTAGTGGCGGCGGCGCCATCCGCGGTCTTCGCCACGCCGGGCATCTCGATGCAGGGCCACTATTCGACGCTGAATGTGCCGCTGGACGCTTATTACACCCACGTCGGCGGGTTCTACAAGGCCGCGACGGCGGGTGCCGTTGAGGGAGAGAGCGACGTGGAGCAGGACGGTTACCGGGCTTATATCACGGTGGACGACTGGTCGCCGGCCGCCGGCATCGGACGCTTGCTGGTCAATATCGACGGCGTGGTGACGGAAATCGGCGAGGTGCTGGCCGGTGAGGCGGCCGGCGCGGACCGCCCGGTGGATGTGTACACGTTGGGCGGCGTGAAGGTGAAGGCCGGCGTGAAGAAGAGCGAGGCCCTGGACGGGCTGCGGCACGGCATCTATATCGTGGACGGGAAAAAGGTAGTTTTATAAATAGTTTAAGGTAAGAAAGCGGGAGGGATGCCGTTTCCGGTACTGGAATCCGGTGTTCCTCCTTTTTTAGGAAAAGAACAGATGAAGAAGACCTTACGACGGATATTCTTTTCGGGAATGGTGCTGTGGAGCGGCATGGCGGGGGCGCAGGGCGGTTTCCGCCATCCGGGCCTGCTCCATTCGGAGGCCGACTTCCAGTCCATCCGCGACCGCGTGGCGGACGGGGACGCGGACATGGTGGCGGCCCTGGACGGGCTGCGCAACTCACGGGGCATCGTCAGTCCGGGCAATACGGCGGTGAACGAATATATCTCGCGCGGCATCGCCGGGCAGGAGAACTACATGAACGCCTACCGCAACGCCGCGCTGGCCTACCAGTGTGCCCTGATGTGGAAAATCACGGGCGAGACCTCGTATGCCGACCGGGCGGTAAAGGTGCTGGACGCTTACCGTACCATCAACAAGGGGCTGGGGGGCAACACGAACATGTCGCTCATTCCGGGCTTCATCGGCTACCAGTTCGTGAATGCGGCGGAAATCATGCGCGGTTACGAGGGTTGGCCGGAGGAGAGCTTCGAGCTGTTCAAGCAATATATGATAGACGTGTGGTTCACGTTGGCGCAGGACTTTCTGGAGCGGCGGCACGACACGGTGACGAAAGATAAGAACTGGTATCACTACCACAGCAACTGGGGGCTGGGCAACGCCCTGTTCTGTGTGTCGCTCGGAGTGTTGTGCGATGCGCCGGACATTTATAATTATGGCATGTGGTGGATCAAGGAAGGGCCGGGCAACGAGTCGCTGTGCGTCACGGGGGAGCATTCCGACCCGTACGCGGGCGACATGTGCGGCTACGGCTGGGGACTGATTCCCTGGTTCCACGAGGACAGCCGCGGCCCGCTGGGCTACCTGAACCAGATGCAGGAGAGCGGGCGCGACCAAGGGCACTCGATGGCCGCATTGGGCTTGTTGTCGTATGCCCTGCAGTCGGCCTACAACCAGGGCGACAATGCGTTCTGCAACCTGAACAACTCTTTGATTCCGGGCGAGGCCGGATCGGCCATGGTGGCGGGCGCGGCGGAATACGTGGCGGCCTACAACTCGGGCATCGACGACCTGCCTTATACGCAAAACTGGTGGATGGCGGGGCTGAACGGCACGGGACGCGGACAGGCCCGCCCCATCTGGCAGCTGTTCATCAACCACTACGAGAACCGCATGGGCATCCCGATGAAATACTGCCACGAGATGGAGGACGCCATCGGCATGGAGCTGGGCGGCGGTTCGTACGGCGGCAACAGCGGCGGCTACGACCATACGGGTTTCGGCACGCTGATGCACAACGACGGGCGCAAGGTGACGGCGGACGAGGTGCCGACCATCCTGTTCCCGCAGATAGCCAGCGCGAAAGGGGAGACGCGGAATTATGCGGAAATCAGCCAGGTGGAGCCGGGTACGGTGCTGACGCTGGCCGTGAAGCTGCCGGACGGCGAGACGGACACGGGCAAGTGGCAGTGGGAAGACGGCGCGACGGGCAGCCAGCGCCAGGTCACGGCCGACCATCCGGGCATCTACCGTGTGACGTACACGAACGCCAAGGGCGTGGAAAGCACGCAGATGTTCTCCATCGCGGTGCGCGACGGCAAGGGCATACATGGGACGCTGACGGCCACCGTCAACCAGAACGGGCAGATCACCGACGGGAGCGAACCCGTTGCGGTGGGCTTGAAGGACAAGGCCTTTTTCACGACAGCCTATACGAACTGGAACTATATAGAAAGCGAGAAATGGTATGTGGACGGCCGGGAGGTCGGGACGGGAGGAACATATACTTACACGCAGGAAGACGAGGCGGGACATACCGTGGTGTTCCGGCTGACGAACCAGTCCGGCGTGGTGGTGGAGAAGACCTTCCGGATGGAATACGACCAGGCGGGCAGGACGTCCCTGTTGCCCGACCCCACGTGCGACCATCTGGATTTGTGGACCACGGATGTGGAGGGTTTCCAGACGCAGGAGGGCATTGCCTCGTATACGGGATTCGACCCGCTGTTCATCGAGCGGCACCGCGACCCGAACCAGGACGGACTGCCTTGCTGGGGATTGGGACGTTTCAACATCTCGCAGACGGTGGAAGGCCTGGAACCGGGCAAATATGAACTGGGGGCGTTCATCGTAGCCACACAGCAGAGCTTGTCGGGGATGGAATCCAAGAACTATGTGAAGGACGTTTACCTTTACGCCGGCGGGTATCCGGTGGCGGTGTCATCGCAGAACAACCAGCCTGAGTATTTCTCGGTGGAGGCCTACGTGGGCGAGGACGGAAGGCTGACTTTCGGCGTGAGGAACCTGACGGACCAGGATTACGCCCGCTCGGCCAACGGCATGAACTGGTTCGCGATGGACAATTACAGCCTGGCCTACAAGGGGACAGGGGAACTGGCGGCCGACCTGGCGGCGATGCGCCAACAAGCGGAAGCCGTGGCGGAAGACGAGGTGACCCCGCAGATTTACGCGGGGCTGCAGGCGTGGCTGTCGGTCGGAGCCTCGGACTTCAACGGGGCGGTGGAAGGCCGGCGGTGGCTGGGCGAGGCCGAACTGGTAAGCGCGCATTACCGGGAGTGTCAGGAGCAGTGCAAACTGTACCGGACCGCTTTGGCCGAGACGTATGACGAGGCTTTGGACCAGGCCCTGGACGACTTTGGCGCGGCGGGCACGTCGGAAGAGTTCTATGCCGCTTGGGAGACTCTGGAGGATGCCTGGAACGCCTATGTGGTGGAACACGGCATGGCCGGACTGGACCGGGCGGAGAGCGTGCTGGACGTGACCTCCTTGTTGGAGAATGCCGGACTGGGACAGGCTTCTTCCGGCATGTGGGATGAAGGAACGGGATGGAAGACGGACGCGGCCAACGGCAATTTCCGCGTGTGTGCCGTTCCGGACGAGAACCGGGGCGCGGCGCAGGACGCGAATATGGTGGAGCGTTTCGGCTGGACATCTGCGGATCATGTGCGGCTGGCCTACCAGTCGCTGGAGGGGCTGCCCACCGGGCGTTACATCTTCCAGGCCTCGGCTTTCAAGAATGTGCCCAACGGGGACATCCGCCTTTTCGCCAACGGGAGCGAGCAGGCGGTGTATGCCGTGGGCGGGATGCAGCCGTTCAGCGTGTCCGTGCTCGTGGAGGACGGGCAACTGGCCGCGGGGCTGAAGCAAGGCCTACTGAACAATTGCGGCTGGACGGCCATGACGGACATCCGGCTGACGTATTGCAGCCCGCTGGTGTTGCTGGACGAGACGGTGGAGCAGGCCGAGGCCCTGGATTACGGCCGGGATGCCGGTGGCGCCTTGGCGGCGGCTGTGGAGACGGCGAAGGAAACCCGAATGGATGCCGGAGCCACCACGGCGGAATGCATGGAGGCCTACAAAGCCTTGCTGGAGGCGATGGAGGCTTATCGGCGCGACAACGCTTCGGCGGAGCATCCGTACGATGTGACGGAGAGTATCGCGAACGCGGGCTTTGACGGGAACACGGCGGACGGCTGGACCTGTTCCGTGCAGCCGGGTTCCATCCGGCAAGGAGCGGCGGAGTTCTGGCATACGCCGTTCGACATCCGGCAGACGCTGGAGGACTTGCCGGAAGGATATTACCGGATAGGCGTGCAGGCCCGTTACAATGTGGACAGCAACGGCATGCCGTTCAACCTTTATGTGGAGACTTCGGATGGCGGACGCACGGAGGCGGCGGTGGACTTCGCGGCTTCGGTGGTGGGCGATTCAAACAACGGGGCCGGCCTGGCCCAGCAGGCCAATGCCTTTGAGGAAGAGCCGGAAGGTTCGTTTACTTTCATCGGGCCTGTTTTCGTGGGCGACGGCCAGTTGACTTTGGGGGCTGCAACGGCCAGCAACGGCCTGTGGTGCGTGATTGGCGGGTTCACTTTGGAATATCAGGGAGATGGCACGATGGTGCTGGACGAGACGGACGAGGCATACGCCGTGGCGGAAGACACCGGAGTGAGGAAAGTGACCTTGAACCGGAGCTTGAAGGACGGCGGGGCGTGGAACACATTCTGCGTGCCGTTCGACATGACGGCGGAGCAGCTGGCGGACAACCACATCACGGATGTGAAGCGGCTGGCCGGAGCCGGGACGACGGGCAACACGGTGTCGCTGGAGTTCGAGGATGCCGTCGCGGTGGAGGCCGGTGTGCCTTACTTGGTGCAGGTGTCCGAACCGGTGGAGGTGCTGGAAGCGGAGGACGTGACGGTGGAGGCCGCCTTTCCGGAGGAACGGGCAATCAAATCGGACGGCGTGACGATGACCGGGAATTATGCGGCCACGACCGTGCCGAAGGACGCTTATTTCATCAGCGGCAACATGTTCTACCGTGCCGATGTGGAAGGGGCGGTGTCCTTGAAGGGCTTCCGGGCCTACGTCGCGCTGGACACCCCGGCGGAGGTGAACCGGCTGCTGATTGACATGGACAGCGATGCCACGGGCATCGGCGGTGTGGCGGAAGAGGAGGCCGACCCGCTGGTGGACGTGTATTCCATGGACGGGGTGAGGTTGAGGCACGAGGTACGGAAATCCGTAGCCGTGGACGGCCTTCCGGAAGGAATCTACGTGGTGGGACGTGAGAAAGTCCTGAAATGAACGTGAATAGAGGAAACCATTAATATAAAGTATAGAATATGAAGAAGAGAAAAGTTTTAGTATGGTTGTTCAGCGTGGCACTGTCCACCGGTGCCATGGCCCAAGGCGGATTCCGCCATCCGGGCCTGCTCCATTCGGAGGCTGACTTCCAGTCCATCCGCGACCGTGTGGCGGCCGGGGATGCGGACATGGTGGCGGCGTTGGACGGCCTGCGCAACTCGCGGGGTATCGTCAACCCGGGAAACATGGGCGTGACGGAGACCATCGTCCGGGGCATCAGCGGCCAGAACTACATGAACGCTTATCGCGGGGCGGCCTACGCCTACCAGTGTGCGCTGATGTGGAAAATCACGGGCGACACGTCGTATGCCGACCGGGCGGTGGAGACCCTGAACGCTTGGCGCACTTGGAACAAGTATCTGGGGGGCAACACCAACGTGTCCCTGATTCCGGGCTTCACGGGCTACCAGTTCGCCAACGCGGCGGAGCTGATGCGCGACTACCGGAGCGACGCTTGGGGCGAGGAGGAGTTCAACCTGTTCAAGCAATACCTGATAGACGTGTGGTTCACTACGGCACAGGACTTCCTGGAGCGTCGGCACGACACGGTGACCCGTGAGGGCAACTGGTACCACTACCACAGCAACTGGGGACTGGGCAACGCCATGTTCTGCGTGGCCATGGGTATCCTGTGCGACTCGCCGGACATTTATAATTATGGTATGTGGTGGATCAAGGAAGGCCCGGGCAACGAGTCGCTGTGCGTCACGGGGGAGCATCCCGACCAGTACGCGAGCGGCATGTGCGGTTACGGCTGGGGGTTGATTCCCTGGTTCCACAAGGACAGCCGCGGCCCGTTGGGCTACCTGAACCAGATGCAGGAGAGCGGGCGCGACCAGGGCCACTCGATGGCCGCGCTGGGCTTGCTGTCGTATGCGTTCCAGTATGCCTACAACCAGGGCGACAACGCGTTCTGCAACCTGAACAACGGCCTGATCCCGGGCGAGGCCGGTTCGGCCATGGTGGCCGGCGCGGCGGAATACGTGGCGGCCTACAATGCCGGGCATGACGACCTGCCCTACAAGACGAACTGGTGGATGGGCGGCTTGAACGGCACGGGGCGCGGGCAGTTCCGCCCCATCTGGCAGCTGTTCATCAACCACTACGAGAACCGCATGGGCATCCCGATGAAATACTGCCACGAGATGGAGGACGCCATCGGCATGGAGCTGGGCGGCGGTTCGTACGGCGGCAACAGCGGCGGCTACGACCATACGGGTTTCGGCACGCTGATGCACAACGACGGGCGCAAGGTGACGGCGGACGAGGTGCCGACCATCCTGTTCCCGCAGATTGCCAGCCCGACGGAAACGCGGAACTATGCGGAAATCAGCCAGGTGGAGCCTGGTACGGTGCTGACGTTGGCCGCAAAGTTGCCCGACGGCGAGACGGATACCGGCAACTGGGAGTGGGAAGACGGCGCGACGGGCAGCCAGCGCCAGGTCACTGCCGACCATTCGGGCATCTACCGCGTGACGTACACGAACGCCAAGGGCGTGGAAAGCACGCAGATGTTTTCCGTCGCGGTGCGCGGCGAGGGTATGCACGGCACGCTTTCGGCCACGGCGACTTACAACAGCGAGAGCTTTGCCTGTGGCGACACGACGGAGATTAAAATGGCCGTGGGACGTACGCTGAGCATTACTACGGCATTTGCCAATTGGAACTACATCGAGAGCGAGAAATGGTATCTGGACGGCGAGGAAGTGGCTACGGGCGGCACCTATAATTACAGGTTGAACGACCAACAAAGCCACGAGCTGGTGTTCCGGCTGACCAACCAGTCCGGCGTGGTGGTGGAGAAGGTGTTCAACATTTCTTTCAATGAGAACGAACTGACGAGTACCTTGCCGGATCCCGAATGCGCCGACGTGACGAAATGGAACACGGACGCGGAGGGATTCCAGAACCAGAACACGGGCGTGACCGGGCTGACGGGGACTTATATCGGTTACCAGCGTGCGGCCAGCGAGAACGGCATGGACTGCTGGGGACTGGCGCGCTTCGACATCTCGCAGACCCTTTCCGGGCTGAAGCCGGGCAAGTACCGGATGAAGGCCTCCGTCCTGGCCACGCAGCAGAGCCTGGCGGGGACGGCCGGCAAGAATTTCGTGAAGGACCTGTATCTGTACGCCGGCGGGACGAACGTAGCCGTGGCCACGCAGGACGGCACGTCCGAACGCTACACGCTGGATTTCTACGTGGGCGAGGATGGGACGGTGACCTTCGGCGCACGGAACATGGTGGACCAGAACCGGGGCTATTCGGCCGGCGGCGCGAACTGGTTCGCCATGGACAACTTCACCTTGGAATATCTGGGTACGGAAGACTTGGCCGAGGACTTGGAAGATTTGCGCAGGCAGGCGGCGGACGTGGCGGAAGGTACGGTGACGGATGCCATCTACCAGACGCTTGCCGGACTGAAGGACGGCACGGACAGCGACGCGGACGCGGCGGTGGCCTTGCAGCAGGCTTTGGGCGAGGCCCGGCTGGCGCAGGCGCACTATGCGGAATACCATGCGGCTTACACCGGCTACAAGAATTTCGTGGAGGCGAACCATGTGGACCATGCGGATCTGACCGCTGCTCTGGACGCTTTCGGCCAGGCGGAGACCGCCGAAGAACTCTATGCGGCCTTCGCGGCCTTGCAGGATGCCTGGATGGCTTATCTTCCGGACACGGAGATGCAGATGGACGTGACAACCTTGCTGCACAATGCCGGGCTGGAGGCTTCGGACAGCGGGGTGATGTATGACGAAAGTTGCTATTGGCGGACTGATGCCACGGGCGGGAACTTCCGTATCTTTGCCATCGACGGCTCCGACACGCAGCGCGGGGACGCCCAAGGGGCGAACATGATTGAGCGTTGGTGCGAGGGGAACTTCGCGGCTGGCGTGCGCTTGGTATGGCAGGCCACGTCCGGTGTGCCTTTGGGGCGTTACGTGTTCCGGGCGGCGGCGCAAAAGGACAATGAAAGCGGTGTCATCAATTTGTTCGCCAACGACGACACTGCTCCCGTGGGGGGCGTGCATGTGCTGACGATGACGGAAGTGGCGACGGAGGTGTCTGACGGTGTCCTGAGGGTCGGCCTGCAGGCCGGAGAAGGCAACGGCTGCCGCTGGACTTCCCTGGCGGATGTCTCCCTGGCTTATTACAGCCCCGTCATGTTGCTGGAGGAAGCCCTGGAAGAGGCGGAAAGCCTGACCTACGGTACGGACGAGGGGGGAGCCTTGCAGACGGCCATGACGGCGGCGCGGAACGCCGAGGCATCCGGTACGGCGGAAGAGCGCATGGCAGCGTTCCATGCGTTGGAGGAAGCCATCGGGCAATATAAGCTGGACAACGCTTCCGCCGAGCATCCGGTGGACATGACGGGGTATATCCGCAATGCGGACTTCAACGGGAACAACGCGAACGGCTGGTCGCTCGTGCGGACCGACCAGAACTATCCGAAGTTCAACCAAGGGGTCATGGAACTTTGGCATACGACTTTCGACCTGAACCAGACCGTGACAGGGCTTCCGGCGGGTAACTACCGCCTGTACATGCAGGCCCGCAGCGATGCCGGCGCGCGCAACGGCGGCTTCTATCTCTATGCCCAGACCACCGGCGGCAATCCGATGTCGGTCTATCCGGCTTCCGCCACCCGTGCGGACGGTTCGGACGCGACGCTCCATCTGGGGCAGAATGCGGAGGATCTGAACGCGGATGCCACGATCGACCGTGTGGGAGTGTCGGTGTTCGTCGGAGACGGTCGCCTGAAGGTGGGCGCAAGCTGTAGCCGTGCGGACATGTGGTGCGTCATCAACGGATTCACGTTGGAATATCAAGGAATGGATGACAGCAACCTTCTGGCTTATTGGAATTCCCAGGTGGCCGTGGCCCGGGCACTCGACCGCGATTCCCTGCCGCAGACCGTCGGCGCGGCGTTGGACGAGGCTGTGGATGTGGATGCGGAAAGCATGGGGACGGAAGCCTTGACGGCGGCCCTGGAAACCTTGATGGCGACCATTGAGGACGCACAGGGCGTGATGCCGCCGTATAAGGATTATCTGAGGCTGGCCGATGCGGCGGAGGAAATCGCGGCCAATTCCGAGCCGTCGATGAGCGCTTTGCTTACCATCTTCAACAACAGCATCAACGGGGTGCGCGAGAAGGCCAAGACGGTGAGGACGGTGGCCGAGGTGCAGGCCCTTTATGACGAGCTGGAGGCGGCACGCCAGACTTATGTGGTGGATGCCGAGCCGTTGAACGGCATCGGTTTTGACTTGACTTTCAAGGTGGCGAATCCGGAATGTACGGCGGACGGCTCGTGGCTGAACGACGGGACGGTGAACTTCCGCACGCTGGAGAATGCGGAACAGAACGGCGGGTATGCCGGACGGTTCTATGAGAACTGGACCGACCCGGGAAAAGAGTGGACCGAAGGGCAACGCCCGATTTATCAGGAAATCACCTCGCTGCCGAACGGAAGTTACGAGCTGACGGCAGCGGCTTTCCGTAAGGTGCAGCTGAGCGATGCGGACGCGTCGGCTACGGACATCAGCCTGTATCTGAACGGACAGCAGGCGCAGGTGGAGACTACGGTGCTGGACTATGTGACGGTACGCGGGACCGTGACGGCACGCACGGCCGAAATCGGTCTGGTGGCCGGTGAAGGGAACACCGCGAACTGGGTGGGGCTGGCTGACGTGAAGCTGATGTACTATGGTTCCACGGAGATGGAGATGGCTGAGACAGACCGCGAGTTCACGGTGGAGAACGGCAGTTTCGGGACAGTGTCGATGGAGCAGGAGTTGCAGCAAGGCTGGTGGAACGTGGTCTGCCTGCCGTTCGATTTGTCTTCTTCACAAGTGAGAAAAGTGTTCGATGACGTGAAGGAACTGGTATCTGTGGATTTGGACGAGAACGGTTGCAACCTGCGTTTCGAGGACGTGCGCGAGATGAAGGCCGGCGTGCCTTATCTGGTGCAGGTGGAACAGGGCGGTTCTTTGTGGTCGTATGCCAATGTGGCCGTGGATGCCCAAGCCATTGCCGACGGGGTGGTCGAGATTGAGAGCGGCTCGGTGACGGTCCGCTGGATCGGCACATCCCAAGTGACGGCCTTGGAGGGCGACAATCTCTATACCTATAATATGAACACCTTCACTCCTGCAGAGAGCGGTACGGAAGTCAACGGTTTCCGGGCCTATCTCCAATTGGACGGGGCTGCTCCGGCGCAAGTGAACCTTTATGTGGACGGAGACCTGACGGCCATCGGGAAAGTGACGGTCGACGGCGAGGCTTCCGTGGTGGACGTCTACACGATGGACGGCCGGCTGATGCGGAAGGCCGTCGGGAGAAACCGTGCCTTGCAGGGGCTGCCTTCGGGCGTATATGTCGTGGGAGGACAGAAAGTGGTCAAATAAGCCAGGAGAAGAACGCGTGACTTTCTCACCAGCGATGAGGGGATGTGCCTTGAACGGGGCGCGTCCCCTTTTCTGTGGCGGAATGGAAAAAGAAATCGTGAAAGGTCGCATTTGCGGATCTTTCACGATTTCTTGTACCCCCGCCGGGAATCGAACCCGGATTGACGGTTTAGGAAACCGTAGTTCTATCCATTGAACTACAAGGGCATCTCCGTTAAGGATGTGCAAAGTTAATGGTTTCTGCCGAAAAAGGCGAGCAGTTGGCGGAAAAGTTTTGGCCGAATCTTCTTTTTTGGGAAGTTTCGAGGTTGTTGAGGGGTGTCCGGACAATGACCGTGCCGGATTTACGCCTTGTTCCTCATCCGTGCGGCCACGGCCAGCAACACGCCGAGTGCCACGCCCAGCAAGGCGGCGAAGAGTACCCGTGTCTCACCCGGCAGCAAGAATGTGATGGTGTGGGCCGGCACCCAAAAGAACGGAATGGTCTTCTTGAAAACGAAGTTCCATTGGGTGTCCCAATTCAGGGTGGTCATGATGCGGGTCATCGGAATGGGGGTCGCCAACGCCCGTATCGAGCCTCCGCAAGCCAGAATATGGGTGTCCGTGATTTTATGGAAGGTCATGAACACCGGAGCGAAAATGCCGTTCATGCCAACGGAGATACAGAATGCCACCACCACTTTCCTCCAACTGGTCGGCTCGGCCATTGCGGCTACGGCATCATGCATCCCACAGTATTCCAAGGCAACGGGGACTCCGTGGGAAAAGACAATCATGGCTAAGTTGATACCCATGCCCAATACTCCCCAGACGACTGCCCTGGGCCATATGCCAAATCCTTTTTTCCAATATTGTCCGGTGCTGAGGCGCAAGCCCAGAAGCTCGCCCGCAGTGGAGAGGACTGCAAATTTCAGGAAACTCATCACCATTCCATGTCCGGCATTGAATGACTGGTATCCTCTGTAGAGCGTTTCGGAACAAACGAAAGGGGTGAAAATGGCGATGATAATCAGGATGAAAACAAAATCGTTTTTTTTCATGGCGTTCTTTGTAAGGTTGATGTCTGCTTTGTTCGGAGGCGAAGTTAAGAAAATAATTTTCTTTTTCCTATTGTCTGGGCGGAAAAATGGTTGGCTGGACTTGTCGGGCGTGTCCTGCCGTGTATCGTCCGGCTTGCATACTTATTCATATCTCCCGCTCCTTTCCGGCAATCTGTAGTCCGTGTGCCGTGTTTTTGAGAAGAAATGCAAGGGGAACGGTGCTTTTCCTAACGATTTTACACTTTAAATCCGTTCCCGCGTGGCTTTTCATCGCGAAAAATTTTGTTTTTAGCCATTTCTTTGCGATATTTGCACGGTTAAGGTAGGAAGAATATACATAATCCATATAAAACCACAAGAAGATGGCTGAATCTTTAGAAGTGAAAGAACTGGACCAGGTAGTGGTCCGTTTTTCGGGTGATTCCGGCGACGGTATGCAGTTGGCCGGTAACATTTTCTCCACGGTCTCCGCAACGGTGGGAAATGACATTTGTACCTTTCCCGACTATCCGGCGGACATCCGCGCCCCGCAGGGCGCGTTGACGGGCGTGTCGGCTTTCCAGGTCCATATCGGTGCCGGGCGGGTCTATACTCCGGGGGACAAGTGTGATGTGCTGGTGGCCATGAATGCCGCCGCGCTGAAGACGCAATACAAATATGCCAAGCCGACGGCTTGCATCATTATCGATACGGATTGTTTTCAGGCCAAGGACTTGGAGAAGGCTGCCTTTACGACGGACAACCCCATCGAGGAAATGGGTATCAAGAACGATGTGATTGCCGCTCCCATCACCCAGATGGTGAAGGACTGCCTGGCGGATTCGGGCATGGACAACAAGTCGGTGCTGAAGTGCCGCAACATGTTTGCCGTAGGTTTGGTGTGCTGGCTGTTCAACCGCGACTTGGAAGTGGCTTTCAATATGCTTCGCGAGAAGTTCGCCAAGAAACCGGCCATTGCCGAGGCCAACATCAAGGTGGTGCAGGCCGGTTACGATTACGGGGCGAACACCCATGCTTCCGTGGCTCATACTTACCGTGTGGATTCCAAGGAGAAAAAGCCGGGCAAGTACATGGACATCATGGGCAACAAAGCCACGGCCTACGGCTTTATCGCCGCGGCCGAGAAAGCGGGCAAGACGCTTTATCTGGGTTCTTATCCCATCACGCCGGCCACTGACGTGCTGCATGAGCTTTCCAAGCACAAGAGCCTGGGAGTCATGACCGTGCAGTGTGAGGATGAGATTGCGGGCTGCGCCTCTTCCGTGGGAGCCGCGTTTGCCGGCGCGTTGGCCGTGACTTCCACTTCCGGACCGGGCGTGTGCCTGAAATCCGAAGCCATGAACCTGGCTGTCATCACGGAGCTTCCGTTGGTGGTGCTGGACGTGCAGCGTGGCGGACCTTCCACGGGTATGCCGACCAAGAGCGAGCAGACCGACCTGCTGCAAGCCTTGTTCGGGCGTAACGGCGAGTCGCCCATGCCGGTGATGGCCGCCACCTCGCCCACGAACTGTTTCGATGCCGCTTACTATGCCTGCAAGATGGCGTTGGAGCACATGACGCCGGTGGTATTGTTGACGGACGCTTTCGTGGCCAACGGTTCCGGAGCGTTCAAGTTGCCGGACTTGGATGAATACCCCGACATCAAGCCGCCTTACGTGACTCCGGACATGGCCGGACATTACACGCCGTACATGCGCAACCCGGAGACCCAGGTGCGCTATTGGGCTATTCCGGGCCAGGAAGGTTTCATGCATATCCTTGGCGGTCTGGAGAAAGACGGGCGTACGGGTGCCATCAGCACGGATCCGGAGAACCATGACCTGATGTGCCGCCTGCGTGCGGAGAAGGTAGCCAAGATTCCCGTACCCGACGTGGAAGTGCAGGGGTGCGTGGACGATGCCGAGCTGTTGGTCGTAGGCTTTGGCGGTACTTACGGGCATCTGCATTCCGCCATGGACGAGATGAACGCGGCCGGCAAGAAGGTGGCTCTGGCTCATTTCTCTTACTTGAACCCGTTGCCTGCCAATACGGCTGAAGTGTTGAAGAAATATCCGAAAGTGGTGGTGGCAGAGCAGAATCTGGGACAGTTCGCCGCTTACTTGCGAATGAAGGTGGACGGTTTCGTGCCTTACCAGTTCAACCAGGTCAAGGGACAACCGTTCGTGGTGAGCGAGCTGGTGGCCGCCTTTAATGAGATTTATAACCGATAGTGGAATTTCCAAAGATTGAAGAAAAATGAGCGAATATACAGCAAAAGATTATAAAAAGGGGCAGCCCCGCTGGTGTCCGGGCTGCGGTGACCATTTCTTCTTGTCCTCCCTGCACAAGGCTATGGCCGAAATCGGCGTGCCGCCTTATCAGACTGCCGTCATTTCCGGTATCGGTTGTTCCAGCCGCTTACCTTATTATATGAATACTTATGCCATGCAGACCATTCACGGTCGTGCGGCGGCCATCGCCACAGGCTTCAAGGTGGCCAATCCGGACATCTCCGTATGGCAGATCTCCGGCGACGGCGATGGGTTGGCCATCGGTGGCAACCATTTCATCCATGCCATTCGCCGGAACGTGGACATCAACATGGTCCTGCTGAACAACCGCATTTACGGACTGACGAAAGGACAGTATTCCCCGACTTCGCCGCGCGGGTTTGTCAGCAAATCATCGCCTTACGGTACGGTGGAGGACCCGTTCCGTCCGGCCGAGCTTTGTTTCGGTGCGCGCGGGCATTTCTTCGCCCGTGCCGTGGCGACCGATGCCGCCGGTACGGTGGAGGTCCTGAAGGCCGCTTACGCGCACAAGGGGGCCTCTGTTTGTGAAATCCTGCAGAACTGCGTGATTTTCAACGACGGGGCGTATGAGTCTGTCTATACGAAGGAAGGGCGTGCCAAGAACACCATCTATCTGGAGCACGGCAAGCCTATGCTTTTCGGAGAACACAAGGAGTACGGCCTGATGCAGGAAGGTTTCGGCCTGAAAGTGGTGAAGCTGGGCGAGAACGGCGTGACGGAGAAAGACATTCTTGTACATGACGCACATTGCGTGGACAACACCCTGCATCTGAAGCTGGCCCTGATGGAAGGTCCGGATTTCCCCGTGGCTTTGGGTGTCATCCGCGATGTGGACGCGCCGACCTACGAGGCCGCTGTCAGTCAGCAGATTGAGGAAATCAAGGCCAAGAAGCCTTACCACAACTTTAAGGAGTTGCTTTACACCAATGATATTTGGGAGGTGAAGGAATAAAGAACCGTATGGAAGCGGTTTTTAAACGGGGGGGGCGAAATGAGTCTTTCCTCCTGTGAATGGACCGCTCCGCCTTGTGTGAAGTGCGGAGCGGTCGTTTTTTCATTTTTATACATCTTTTTCCCCGTTTTGGGGCGGTATCGTGCCTCTCACAGCTTTTCTCCATAAGCCAGGTCGCCCGCGTCTCCCAGTCCGGGAACGATGTACATGTGTTCGTTCAGGCTGGGGTCGATGGCTCCGCACCATAAGGTGTAGTCCGTGTCCTTGAAGGCGGCGGAGAGATAGTCCACGCCTTGTTGGCTGGCGATGGCGCAGCATAAATGCACTTTGGCCGGAATCCCTTTGGTCTCAAATGCCTTCAGTCCCAGTTCCATGCTGCCTCCGGTTGCCAGCATGGGGTCGGCGATGACCAAGGTCCGCCCGGTCAGGTCGGGGGTCGTCAGGTAATCGATATGGATGCCCACCTCGTGGCATTCTTTGTCTTTGTAGAAGCGGTAGGCCGACACGAAGGCATTGTCCGCTTCGTCGAACACGTTGAGGAAGCCTTGATGGAAAGGCAGTCCGGCGCGGAAGATGGTCCCCAGCACGATGCGGTCGGTGTAGAGGCTGGTAGGGGCGACGCCCAATGGTGTCTGGATGTCTTTGACCGTATAATCCAGCGTGCGGCTGATTTCGTAGGCCATGACCTCTCCGATTCGTTCCAGGTTGCGGCGGAACAACGCCCGGTTCTTTTGGTATTGCACCTCGCGGAGTTCGGCCATGTATTTGTTGACCACGGTAGGCTGGTCTGCAAAGTTGATAATCTTCATATCTTTGTGAGTTAAAGTGAAATGTAAGGCAAAAGTAACAAAAACTTTGCAGAAATGTAAACTCCGTTTGGCAAATGTCGGAGCTTTGTCTCGCTTTTGGGAAATTTAACGGAGATTTGTTTTTGAATTAAGAAAAATAAGACGGGGAAAGTTTCGCGTCCCCGCAAATCTTTGTAATTTTGTCAGCGCAAAAAGGAGCGAGAAGATTCAATCAGTTTCTAACTAAATAATTAAAGAAATGGCAAATTTAGATTTGAGTAAGTACGGTATTACCGATGTGAAGGAAATCCTCCACAACCCGTCTTATGACGTATTGTTCGCCGAAGAAACCAAAGACAGTCTCGAAGGCTATGAGAAAGGTCAGGTGACAGAGCTGGGTGCTGTGAACGTCATGACCGGTATCTATACGGGTCGTTCCCCGAAAGACAAGTTCTTCGTATATAATGAAGCCAGCAAAGACACCGTATGGTGGACTTCCGATGAATATAAGAATGACAACAAGCCTTGCTCAGAGGAAGCTTGGGCTGACCTGAAGGCCAAGGCCGTGAAGCAGCTGAGCGGCAAGCGCTTGTTCGTGATGGATACTTTCTGCGGTGCCAACCCGGCTACGCGTCTGAAGGTGCGTTTCATCATGGAAGTGGCATGGCAGGCTCATTTCGTGAAGAACATGTTCATCCGTCCGACGGAAGAAGAACTGGCCAATTACGGCGAGCCTGATTTCGTTTCGTTCAACGCAGCCAAGGCCAAGGTGGACAACTACAAGGAGCTGGGCTTGAATTCCGAGACGGCTACCGTGTTCAACCTGAAGACCAACGAGCAGGTCATCCTGAACACTTGGTACGGTGGTGAGATGAAGAAGGGTATCTTCTCTATCATGAACTACCTGAACCCGTTGCGTGGCATCGCTTCCATGCACTGCTCCGCCAACACCAATATGGACGGCACCAGCACAGCCATCTTCTTCGGCCTGTCCGGTACGGGTAAGACCACTTTGTCTACCGATCCGAAGCGCAAGCTGATTGGCGATGACGAGCACGGATGGGACGATGAGGGCGTGTTCAACTACGAAGGTGGTTGCTATGCCAAGGTCATCAACTTGGACAAGGAGTCTGAACCTGACATCTACAACGCCATCAAGCGCGACGCTTTGTTGGAGAACGTGACGGTAGACGCCAACGGCAAGATTGACTTCGCCGACAAGAGCGTGACGGAGAACACCCGTGTGTCTTATCCTATCTACCACATTGAGAACATCGTGAAGCCCGTGTCCAAGGGCCCGACTGCCAAGCAGGTAATCTTCTTGTCTGCCGATGCTTTCGGTGTATTGCCTCCCGTATCTATCTTGGATGACCAGCAGGCTCAGTACTACTTCTTGTCCGGCTTCACCGCCAAGTTGGCTGGTACGGAGCGTGGCATCACCGAGCCGACCCCGACATTCTCCGCTTGTTTCGGCGCAGCTTTCTTGAGCCTGCATCCCACGAAGTATGCTGAGGAACTGGTGAAGAAGATGAATGCTTCCGGCGCGAAGGCTTATTTGGTGAACACCGGTTGGAACGGTACGGGCAAGCGTATCTCTATCCGCGACACCCGTGGCATCATCGACGCCATTCTGGACGGTTCCATCGACAAGGCCCCGACCAAGACGATTCCTTACTTCAACTTCGTTGTTCCTACGGAATTGCCGGGTGTGGATCCGAAGATTCTCGATCCGCGTGACACTTATGCAGACGCTGCAGAGTGGAACAAGAAGGCTGAGGATTTGGCTGGACGTTTCATCAAGAACTTCACGAAGTTCACGGGCAACGAGGCTGGCAAGGCTTTGGTTGCTGCCGGTCCGAGCTTGTAATTCATGTTTTTTACATAAACAGAAGACCTGTCCGAGTTTCGGACGGGTCTTTTTTTGTATGTGGATTTCTTGGATTCGGGGATTATGGCTATCTTTGCACGCTGAAACAACTCATGAAGATGAAGAAAATCACATCCTTACTATTGCTTTGGGTCATGGCCTTGCCGTTGTTGGCCCAGTTCCAGGAACCGGTGAAGTTTTCCGTATCCCAGAACAAGCTTTCCGATTCCGAGTTTGAAATCGTATTTACGGGTACGGTGGACCCGGGATGGCACGTCTATTCCACAGACATTCCGGACGGAGGACCAACTCCTGCCACCATCAATTTCGATGAGCGGACAGGAGTGGAGCCTGTGGGCGGGCTGACGGCCACAGGGAATGTCCATAAGGCTTTTGACGAGCTTTTCGGCATGGAGGTGAGCTATATGGAGACCCGGGCGGTCTTCGTGCAGAAGATGCGTGTCACGGCGGCATCCTATTCCGTGAAAGGTTATCTGAACTATGGTGCCTGCAACGATGAGAACTGTATGCCTCCCACCAATGTGGAGTTCTCCTACTCCGGTACCGGAAAACCGGCGGGAGCGGCCAAGGCGGATGCGGTAAAGGAGCAGGAGGCCGCAACGGCCGGAACGGGCAAGTCCGTTGATGCGGTGGAGGCTTCTCAGGCAAAAGACGAAGAAAGTACCGTCATTGGCGGTGCGGATGCTGCCACGGGCATTCTTGTGTCGGATTCTGTAACGGAGGCCCAGGCTCAGGCGGCTGTGGGCGCGACCGATTACTGGACACCGGTGGTGGACGAGCTGGCCGCTTTTGGCGAGGCTGCTTCCAATGCGGCCCAGCAAGCGTGGTGGAAGATTTTTCTCTTGGGGTTCCTGGGGGGGCTGGTGGCGTTGCTGACCCCTTGCGTGTGGCCGATTATTCCCATGACGGTCAGCTTCTTCCTGAAGCGGTCGGGCGACAGGCGCAAGGGAGTTCGTGATGCCATGACATACGGCGTGAGCATCGTCATCATTTATGTGCTGTTAGGTTTGGTCATCACGGCCATTTTCGGTGCCAGTGCCTTGAACGCGCTTTCCACCAATGCCATTTTCAACATCTTCTTCTGCCTGTTGCTGCTGGTGTTTGCCGCCAGCTTTTTCGGGGCGTTTGAAATCACCTTGCCTTCGTCGTGGAGCAATGCGGTGGACAGCAAGGCGGAAGCCACCACGGGGCTGTTGAGCATTTTCCTGATGGCCTTCACGCTGGCTTTGGTGTCTTTTTCCTGCACCGGTCCTATCATCGGTTTCCTTCTGGTGGAAGTCTCCACGTCCGGCAGCATCCTGGCGCCCACCATCGGCATGTTGGGCTTTGCCATCGCGCTGGCCTTGCCGTTCACCTTGTTTGCCATGTTCCCGGCCTGGCTGAAGACCATGCCGAAGTCCGGCAACTGGATGAACTGCGTGAAGGTGACGCTGGGCTTTCTGGAACTGGCCTTTGCCTTGAAATTCCTTTCCGTGGCCGACCTGGCTTACGGTTGGCACATCCTCGACCGTGAAGCGTTCCTCAGCTTGTGGATTGTCATTTTCGCCTTGTTGGGGGCTTACCTGATTGGTTGGTTGCGTTTCCCGCACGATGAGGACGAATACGACGAGGCGGGCAATGTGGTGGTGAACCATCGCACGTCGGTGACCCGGTTCTTCATGGCTTTGATGTCCTTCGCGTTCGCCGTTTATATGGTTCCCGGCTTGTGGGGTGCGCCGCTGAAGGCCATCAGTGCCTTCTCCCCTCCGATGAACACCCAGGACTTCAACCTGTATGACAACGAAGTGGAGGCGCAGTTCCTGGACTATGACGCGGGAATGGAGTACGCCCGGCAGCACGGGAAGCCGGTCATGGTGGATTTCACCGGATACGGGTGTGTGAACTGCCGCAAGATGGAGCTGGCCGTGTGGTCGGACCAGAAGGTGGCCGACATCATGCAGGACGGCTATGTGTTGATTTCGCTGTACGTGGACGACAAGACCAAGTTGCCCGAACCGGTGAAGGTGACCGAGAACGGTCAGGAGCGCACCTTGCGCACGGTGGGCGACAAATGGAGCTACCTGCAGCGGAGCAAGTTCGGGGCCAACGCCCAGCCATTCTATGTGTTGTTAGACAATGAGGGCCGTCCGCTGAACAAGTCTTATTCGTATGACGAGGATATTCCGAAATATGTGGATTTCCTGCAGACCGGCTTGAAGAACTACAAGGAAAGATAAGGCTAAATGAAAAAAATCAGGGGAATCTGTCGCGCAAGGTGGCGGATTCCCCTTTTTTACCCCCAAAGCATTCCGCGTTCTCTTCCTTTTTTAGTAACTTTGCGGATGTGTGATAAACATTCAATATGTACTAACTTACCTAACATCTTTACTTATGAAGAAAAGACTTGTCCTATGGGCCATGGCCGGCATGATGGCCGTGGGTGCCGGCGCGCAGACCGGCCGTGAACTCCCGTTCCAGAAATGGGCGCTGACCCCTCCGATGGGTTGGAACTCGTGGGACTGCTACGGGCCGACCGTGGTGGAGAGCGAAGTGAAGGCCAATGCGGACTACATGGCGGAGCATCTGGCCGCCTACGGCTGGGAGTACGTGGTGGTGGACATCCGCTGGTTCGTGGAGAACGACAAGGCCGGCGGCTACAACCAGACCGATCCCATCTACGTGTATGACGAGTACGGCCGCTATACCCCCGCGCTCAACCGCTTCCCCTCCGCCGCCAACGGCGTGGGCTTCCGTGCCCTGGCCGACTACGTGCACGGCAAGGGGCTGAAGTTCGGCATCCATCTGATGCGCGGCCTGCCCAAAGTGGCGGCAGAGAAGAAGCTCCCGGTGAAAGGCACAAACGGCATCACCTGCGACATGATTGCCAGCAACGACTCGGCCTGCACGTGGCTCCGCGACAACTACAAGGTGGACTACCGCAAGCCGGGGGCCCAGGAATACTATAACTCCTGCTTCGAGCTGTATGCCGAGTGGGGGGTGGACTTCGTGAAGATAGACGACCTCTCCCGCCCGTACCACACGGCTGAAATCGAGATGATCCGCAAGGCCATCGACCATTGCGGGCGTCCCATCGTGCTGAGCATCTCCCCGGGCGAGACACCGGTGGAGAAGGTGGACCACGTGAAGACGCACGCCAACATGTGGCGCACGGTGGACGACTTCTGGGACAACTGGAGCCAGTTGAACTACCAGTTCCAGATTTGCGCCAAGTGGGCGCCCTATATCGCCCCGGGCACATGGCCCGACGCCGACATGCTCCCGCTGGGCAAGATCAGCATCCGCGGCGAGCGCGGGGAGGAACGCTGGACCAATTTCACCCGCGACGAGCAGTACACGATGATGAACCTGTGGACGATATTCAAGTCGCCCCTGATGTTCGGCGGCAACCTTCCCGAGAATGACGCCGCCACCGATTCGCTGCTGACCAACCGCGACGTGCTTTACATGCACCATTATTCGGCGGGCAACCGCCAGGTGAGCCGGGTGGACAACCGCATCGTATGGGCTGCCGACGACCCGGCTAACGGCGACAAGTTCGTGGCCCTCTTCAACACCGGCGGCACGGAGTTTGTCAACACGAAGGACGCGCTCTACCGCAGCGGTACCATTTCCTACCTGACCACGGGCTATGCCACGGACGTGGAGGTGGACATCCCCGAAGGCAGCCGCCAGCTGGCCCTGGTGGTGACCGACGGCGGTGACGGCTACGACTGCGACCACGCCGACTGGATTAATCCGGTCGTGTCCCTTTCCGACGGTTCTACCGTCAAGCTGACCGACGTGCAGTACCTCCGCGGCACCGTGGGCTGGGGCAACATCCACAAGAACCAGAACCTCAACGGTGGCACGTTGTCCATCGACGGCACGACGTATGACAACGGCTATGCCGTACATGCCAATTCCATCCTGCTGTTCGACCTTCCGGAAGGTGCCGAGACGTTCACGGCCTTCGCCGGCATCGACAACACCGGCACCGACCAAGGCAGCAAGTCGTCTGTGGAATTCATGGTGTTCAACTACGACCCCACGGTGCGTACGGAGACCACCGACCAGTGGAACGGCGGCAACGTGACCATCAACATCGACCCCGGCAAGCAGGCCGCCTGCAGCGGCTTCATCAGCCGGGCCACGTCGCAGACGCGGGACATCGAGGCCGACATCACGGGGGCGGAGAAACTGTATCTGGTGGTGACCCATGGCGGCGACGGCCTGGACTATGACCACGCGGACTGGGCCAACCCCGTGCTGGTGGACAAGGCCGGGCAGGAACACTCCCTGACGGAAATCGCATGGGACGCCAATCCCGTGAACGGCTGGAACGCCCCGCAGCTGAACAAGAACAACGACGGCAACACGATGACCATGGGCGGACAGGCCTATGACAAGGGATTCGGCGTGAACGCGCCCTCCATGCTGGCCTTCACCCTGCCGGAAGGACATGACTACGTGGCATTCAAGGCCACCGTGGGCTACGACGACGACGTGAAGGGCGCCGACAAGGGCGTGACGATGGAGTTCCGCGTCTTCACGGAGAACCCGGAACCGGACCAGGCCGCTTCCGTGCCCCTTGACCTGACGCAGCTGGGCTTTGCCGCCGACCAGCCCTGCCGCATCACGGAAATGTGGAAAGGCGAGGACATGGGCACGTTCAAGAACGCGGAATTCGCCCCGATGCTCCGTCAGCACGCCAGCGGGCTTTACCGCGTGTCGGCGGTGGAACGCACGTCCGGTGCTTCTGTCAGCGTGGATGTTCCTGCGGGAGAGAAGGTGTCTGGCGAACCCTTTGACGTGACGGTGACCGTTTCCGGCGGTCCGTCCGAGGACGCGTACGTGCAGCTGTTGTGCGATGGGAAAATCATCGGGACGTTGCCGGTGGAGGCCGACGGGACGGCTGTCTATACCGCCACGTTCTATGGCGGGGAATACGAGCTACAGGCCAAGTATAGCGGCACGACGGCCGTGGCGGCTGCCGAATCGGACGTATGCAAGGTGACCGTGACCGGGGCCGCCGAGGACCTGACGCAGCTGGAGCAGCGCCTGCAAGGCCTGATAGACGACGCGAAGACGATAGAAACCGAAAAGATTGCCGGCGCCACACGCGAGCCGCTGGCCAGTGCGCTGGAAGCCGCCTCTCCCGTGGAGGGGAAGACCAAGGCGGAACTGGAAGAGGCCATCTCCACCTTGCAGGCGGCCATGGACGCGGCCCGTTTGTCCATGACCTCCATGACGGCCCTGCAGGCGGCCGTGGATGACGCCACGGAGTTTCTGGACGCCATCAGCGAGTCGTCGGCCAAGAACGCGCTGTTGGCCGCCATCGAGGACGGGAAGGGCGTGTATGCGGCCGAGGCCAGCACGACGGACGACCTTGACGCCGCCTGCCAGAAACTGAAGGAGGCACTCTCCGAGACGAAGAAGACCGCCCAGCCCGTGGCGGGACAAAGCTTCGACATGACGGAGTTCCTGGCCAACCCCAGCTTCGAGTCCGGCACCACGGGCTGGTCTCTGGACAAGCAGACCACCGGCTGGGAGTCGTTCGGCACGTGGAACGACCGTCCGGCCCATGAGGGGTCGTATTGCGTCAGCGTGGCCTATGAGGGCATCACGTCGCTCGACCTTTACCAAACCGTTTCCGGCCTGCCTGCCGGCGTGTACAGCGTGCAGGGCGCGTTGCGGAACACCGACGGGGCGGACTATCTGACCGACCAGCACGTGTATGCCCAGACATCCGGCGGCACTTTTGACTCGGAACCCTTGGCCGAAGTCAGCGGCGAGAACAACAACACGTGGTATGACTTCACCGTGTCCGGCATCAAGTTGTCCGAAGGGGGGTCCCTCCGCTTGGGCGTGCGTTCCTCCGGTACGGGCACGCGGGCCGGCTGGTTCCAGGCCGATGACTTCCGCCTGTATTACTGGGGCACCGACCCGGATGCCATCAGTTCCGTGCAGAACGTCTTGGACGGCGTGGCCGTGCAGGCCGTGGAAGGCGGCGTGCGCCTGACCGCCTCTTCCGCCTGCCGTATGCCGGTCTACACGGTGAACGGTATGATCTACACCCAGTGGACGCTCCAGCCCGGCGAGCAGACCCGGGCGTTGCCGCGCGGCCAGTACGTGGTGAACGGCAAGCTGGTGCTGGTGAAGTAAGCCGATAGGGCAAAATGAAAAAAGACATCCCGCCATTCTCTGAAGTAGGAATGGCGGGATGTCTTTTTGTTTGGGAACTGTTTCACAGGCATTCCGGCCGCGGCACTCCCAGGATGGAGAAGAACGAATCGGCGGCTTCTTCAGTCATTCCGAGGTCGGCCGATTGCTGTAACAGTTCTTTATAGTTGGGTGTCGTGTTCAAGTATTTGCGGTCGAAATAGTCTTGTTTGATATAAGCCTGGAAATAGTAATAGACGGCCTTGGGCTGGATTTCGCACGCTGCGTTCAGATATTCCAGAGCCTTGTCTATGGCTGCGCGGGGGGCGACGAAGGCTTTCTTGCCTTGCAGCAACGCGATGGCGGCCATGTAGTAAGGCTCGGCGTCCTCAAAATTGTCCTCGATGGCTTTCTCGAAAGCCGCCAAGGCTTTGTCGTACATCTTCAGCTTGAGGTAGCAGACCCCGATGGAGCAGTTCACTTCGCGGTTGTCCGGGTTCTCGGCCAGTGTCTTCCGGTAGGCGGCCGCGTATCACCCAACGGAGGGGTACACCGTTTCAAGGTGTACCCTCCGTTCAAGAATAGATAGTCATACTACGCGGATGTCTTTGTTGCCGCACCTTCCCGAGAGTTTTGGATTTGCGAGATTCAAAAGCCGGAAGTGTGACGTCTGAAAACGTCCGTCGTACCATTAAGTGTCGTCCTGGCGGCTTTCGACCGCTTCCGACATGTGCAAAAGTACGATGTTTTTATTTGTGTTCCAAATAAAAACATGTTTTTTCGTTTGCCAGTGTCGGCCGTAGGCATGGAGCCTGCCGCCCTTCGTTTTTTTATGGTTTCGCGATTTTGCGGTTGTTGATGATGTACAGGCCTTTTCCCAGCCGGTCCAGTGCTTGGCCGGCGGGTACGTTGCGGCGTATGAGCCGCCCGTCTTGCGTATATACGTTGACCGGTGTATGGGGGGCATGCGTGCCGGAGGGAGTGCCGGTGATGCCAGTCTCCCCGTTTCCTTCGTAGTGCTCCGGATTGAATGCCGTTCCGGTCTTGTCGCCCCAAACGTACTGTTCCAGCCCGGGGAAGTCTATGTAGGGGTTGCGGTTGCCTTGTATGCGGTAGACGGCGTCGTTCCGCCGGGTCTCCTTTTCGCTGACGGGGTCTTCCTCGGCCCAGCGGAGCAGCATGTCGAGCGCCCAGCGTGCGAACCCCGGGTAGCTTTTCCCGTCCAGCATGTCGCTGTCCCATCCGGGGAGGCGGTTCTCGTAGCAGGTCGCCATATAGAAATAGGTACGCGCGAAGTCGCCCTTGTATTCGTCGGCCGGCTCGAACACCGTGCCGCTGTATCCGCTGACGGAGGAGGGGCCGAGGCGGCTGAATCCGCCGGAGGAGGTGTAGGTGGGGCGGTCGGTCTCGCCGAAGGGGTAGTTCCCCCGGCGGTTGTTCACATAGCCGTCCGTGGGGTAAAGGTGGAACAGGTCGGTGTACATGGGGTAGGCGTCGTTGAACCAGCTTTTTGGGAAGGAATGCTCGCGGTTGTAGCAGTCCCCTTCCCGCTTGTAGTTCCCGCACTGTTCGTCGATGAACGTGAAGTCGGTGGCGGAGGAATACATGTCCCACACGCGCCCGTCCTCCCGCGCGTCGGTTTCCAAGAAGTCCTCCCACAGCTCCTTGTAGCTTTCCTGCGTGTGGTCGGAGATGATTTGGCAGAGGGCGGTTTTCAGGCCGGCGCCTTTGCTGCCGCCGGCCGGGGCATAGTATCCGTCGGGAATCTGCGCGGCGGCTTTCAGGATGGCGCACAGGAACAGCCAGGAAGATAGGATTCTTTTCATGATGTTGTATTTTAAAGGGAAGTGTGCCAAGACGTGCTGTCTGTCCTGCAAAGTTAGCGTAAATCCTCCGGTTCTCCGCGTATGGGATGGAAAAATATGCCTTATTTCTTTTTGCCGGGGAATATAAGGAGGGAGGATTGCCTTGTGATGCAACCCTCCCTTTTCATTTTCATTTCATCTCATCTCATCTTACCACGAGCTTGCAGGTCGCGGCTTGTCCGGGCGGCGAACGTCAGCTTGCGGGGTGTGGCGGGAGTGCCGTCGGACAGGGTGTAACCCATGGTGGAGCATTTCCCGATGTCCGCGATGAAACGGATGGTGCGGCTGTCCGGTCCTTGTTCGTAGGGGACGATGTTGCCGTCTTGGTCTTTCAGCACTTTCTGGCTCAGGTCGGCCGTGGCGGGGACGAAAAACGGGGACAAGGCAGGGCGGGAGATGGGTTTTTTCGAGCGTCGGCGGGCGGCGGCAGTCCCAAATGCCATTGTGTCAAAACGTCAAAAACGGCTCCGCGAGAATCGCACGGGCGGGAGCAAGGGCGGGGACGGGCGGAAATACGCGAACCTCGCGGACTTGCGGGAGTGCAAGATGAAAGCCGGAAGCCCGTTTCCCGCGACACTTTGCCGCCCGCCACGGGATGCCGTGCGGACGGATGCCGCCCCCGCGTCAGCCAAGCGGGGGAAAGGCTTGCAAAAAGGCAGTCGGATTTTGTACGCGGAAATTCTCCAAATAGAAAGAAAAAGCCGTCCGAAGCCCCGTTTTTCCCCGCTTTCCACACTCCCGGGAATTTCTTTGCGGCAAGAAAATTCCGTCTTTGCGGCAAGAAAGAAATTTCTTTCAGCAAAGAAATCCCGTTTTTGCCGCACGAAAACGGACACCGAGGCGGAGAAATGCTCCATACGGGCAGTTCCCGCGCCTGATTTTTAACAATTCGGGGGCTATTTCCGCCCTGCCGTCCCGCCGAACGGACGCGGAATGAGACGGGAAACCTTGCTTTTTGACGGGATTTCCCGGGATTTCGCGACATTCCGTCATCGGGGAGGGCGTTCCGGAACGGAGTGGGTGTAGCGGCATAAACGGCTCCGCCTGAAAGGAGAGCTGGTGCCAGTTCTCCTTTCAGGCGGAGCCGTTTTTTGTCTTGTCGCTTCTTGGCGGTTCGGTTCAGTCGCGGTTGGCGCGTTTGCGTTCCGTGTGGTCGAGGATGATTTTGCGCATTCGCATGCTCTTGGGCGTCACTTCCACGTACTCGTCCTCGCGGATGTACTCCAGGGCCTCTTCCAGCGAGAGCTTGACGGACGGCACGATGCGGGCCTTCTCGTCCGAGCCGGAGGCGCGCATGTTGGTGAGCTGCTTGCTCTTGGTGACGTTCACCACGAGGTCGTTCTCGTGGATGTGTTCTCCCACGATTTGTCCGGCGTAGACCTGCTCCTGCGGGTCGATGAAGAACTTCCCGCGGTCCTGCAGGTTGTTGATGGCGTAGGCGAAGGCCGTTCCGCCCTCCAGTGCGATCATCACGCCGTTGCTGCGGCGGCTGATGTCGCCCTTGTAGGGCTGGTATTCCTTGAAGCGGTGGGCCATGATGGCCTCGCCCTGGCTGGCGGTCAGGATGTTGGTGCGCAGGCCGATGATGCCGCGGGAGGGGATGTTGAACTCGATGTCCACCCGCTCGCCCCGTGTCTCCATGGAGGTCATCTCGCCCTTGCGGCGGGTCACCATGTCGATCATCTTGCTGGCGAACTCTTCCGGCACGTTGATGGTCAGTTCCTCGATGGGCTCGCACTTCTGGCCGTCGATTTCCTTGTAGATGACCTGCGGCTGGCCCACCTGCAGCTCGTAGCCCTCGCGGCGCATCGTCTCGATGAGCACGGAGAGGTGGAGCACGCCGCGCCCGGCCACGATCCAGCGGTCGGTGTAGCCCTCGGGCATGGTGACGCGCAGGGCGAGGTTCTTCTCCAGCTCCTTTTCCAGGCGTTCGTTGATGTGCCGGCTGGTGCAGTACTTGCCTTCCTTTCCGAAGAACGGCGAGTCGTTGATGGTGAAGAGCATGCTCATGGTCGGCTCGTCGATGGTGATGGGCGGCAGGGCTTCCGGGTTCTCGAAGTCGCAGATGGTGTCGCCGATTTCAAAGTTCTCCAGGCCGACGATGGCGCAGATGTCGCCCGAAGAGACTTCGGCGGTCTTTTGCCGTCCCATGCCGGTGAAAGTATGCAGTTCCTTGATTCTGGTCTTTTCCTGGCTGCCGTCGCGGTGGCAGATGGTGATGTTCGTGCCTTCCTTCAGCGTGCCGCGGTGCACGCGGCCCACGGCGATGCGGCCCGTGTAGTTGGAGTAGTCCAGGGAGGTGATGAGCATCTGGGGCGTTCCTTCCAGCTGTTCGGGGGCGGGGATGTGTTCGATGATCTGGTCGAGCAGGTAGGTGATGTTGTCCGTCGGGGTCTTCCAGTCCGGCCCCATCCAGTTGTTCTTGGCCGAGCCGTAGATGACGGGGAAGTCCAGCTGGTCTTCGGTGGCGTCCAGGTCGCACATGAGGTCGAACACCATCTCGTAGACTTCTTCCGGGCGGCAGTTCGGCTTGTCCACCTTGTTGATGACCACGATGGGCTTCAGTCCTATCTGCAAGGCTTTCTGCAGCACGAAGCGTGTCTGGGGCATCGGCCCTTCAAACGCGTCCACCAACAGGATACAGCCGTCGGCCATGTTCAGCACGCGCTCCACCTCCCCGCCGAAGTCGGAGTGTCCCGGCGTGTCGATGATGTTGATTTTCGTGCCTTTATAGTTGATGGAAACATTCTTGGAAAGGATGGTGATTCCCCGCTCGCGTTCCAACTCGTTGTTATCCAGCATCAATTCACCGGTTTGCTGGTTGTCGCGGAACAAGTGTCCCGCCAACAGCATCTTGTCCACCAGCGTAGTTTTTCCGTGGTCTACGTGGGCGATAATGGCAATGTTTCTAATGTTCTGCATACTTTTTACCTAAAATAACGGGGCAAAGTTACTACAAATAATTGGAAAAGTGCGGGATAGGAATAAAAAAAAAGCGCAAAACGTTTGGCGCGTGCCGAAAATGTAGTACCTTTGCACCCGCTAAGAGTATTAATAGCTTTAAAAAATCAAAGTTTATGTATTTAGACCCAGCTAAAAAGAAGGAAATCTTTGGACAGTACGGGAAGTCTAACACTGATACTGGTTCTCCCGAGAGCCAGATAGCATTGTTTTCATACCGTATTTCCCACTTGACGGAGCACATGAAGCAGCACCGTAAAGATTATAGTACTGAAAGGGCTTTGACCATGATGGTCGGCAAGCGTCGTGCTTTGCTGAACTATCTGAAGAACCGCGATATTGAAAGATACCGCGCGATTGTCAAGGCTCTGGGCTTGCGTAAGTAATTTGCGGCCCGCGCTGAAGATTTAACCGCTTTCCTATAGGAAGGCGGTTTTTTTTTACTACTTTTGCACGCGGACGAGAGTTTTCATCTTACATTATTAATAATAGACATGGATAAGTTTAAGAGTTATTTGCCGGACGTGCTGGCTGTAGTCTTGTTCATCATGATTGGCTTCCTGTATTTCTTCCATCCGATGACGGAGGGGCTGGTCCTGACCGGGCACGACCATAGCGCGGGTGGAGGGGCCGGCATAGAGATGCAGGAGTATTATGAGCGCACGGGCGAGCGGACGCGCTGGACGAACGCCTTGTTCTCCGGGATGCCCACCTACCAGATGGCCCCCAGTTACAAATCCACGGACACGCTGAAAAGCCTGCAGCGGGTTTACCAGCTGGGGCTTCCGTCCTACGTCATGTATGTGTTCATCATGCTGCTGGGATTCTACATCCTGTTGCGGGCGTTCGATTTCAAGGTCTGGATGGCGGCGTTGGGAGCGGTCTTGTGGGCCTTCTCTTCCTATTTCTTCATCATCATCGGGGCCGGGCACATTTGGAAATTGTTCGCTTTGGCCTATATCCCGCCGACCATCGCGGGCTTGGTGTGGTGCTATCGCGGCAAATACCTGTGGGGCGGGCTGGTGACGGCGTTCTTCTTCGCATTGCAGATCCTGTCCAACCACATACAGATGACCTATTACTTCCTGCCGGTGATGCTGCTGATGGCGGTGGCCTATCTGGTTCAGGCCATCAGGGAGAAGCAAACGGCACGCTGGTGGAAGGCCACCGGCGTGATGGTCGTGGCCGGCCTGCTGGGAGTGGCTGTCAATGCCTCCAACCTGTACCACACTTACCAGTACAGCAAGGAAAGTATGCGGGGCAAGAGCGAGCTGACGTATAAGAACAAGCAAAATCCCGAAAACCAGACCAAGGACGGCCTGGAGCGTGACTATATCACGCAATGGAGCTATGGCATCGGGGAGACGTGGTCGCTGCTGGTGCCGGACGTGAAAGGCGGGGCCTCCGTGCCGCTGACCGACAGCAAGACGGCCATGGAGAAGGCCAATCCGCAATATACCCCGGTCTATCAGGCCCTGACGCAATACTGGGGCGAACAGCCGGGCACGAGCGGGCCGGTCTACGTGGGAGCGTTCGTGCTGATGCTTTTCGTGCTGGCCTTGTTCGTCGTGAAGGGGCCGATGAAGTGGTGCCTGCTGGTGCTGACGGTGCTGTCCGTCATGTTGTCTTGGGGGCGGAACTTCATGTGGCTGACCGACCTGTTCCTGGATTACGTGCCGATGTATTCCAAGTTCCGGGCCGTGGCTTCTATCCTGGTGGTGGCGGAGTTCACCATCCCCTTGCTGGCCATGCTGGGCCTGAAGGCCGTGCTGGAACAGCCTGAGATGTTGAAGTCCAAGATGAAGTATGTATATGCCAGCTTCGGGCTGACGGGCGGCTTCGCCTTGCTGTTCGCCTTGATGCCGGATGTGTTCTTCGGCAATTATGTCTCCTCGTCCGAGATGGCCATGCTGCAGGATGCCGTGGGCAAGGGCTATATCCCGCAGGACATGTTCGGCGGCATACTGGACAACCTGCACGAGATGCGCAAGGCTGTGGTGGTGGCCGACTCCTGGCGCAGTTTCGTCATCATCGCGATAGGCTTGCTGTTGCTGCTGGCCTACAACGCCCGTAAGATCAAGGGCGGCGTGCTGGTCGGCGCCGTCTTCGTGCTTTGCCTGTTCGACTTGTGGCAGGTGGACAAGCGTTACCTGAACGACGGCATGTTCAGCGAGCCGCTGCCGGCCGATGTGAACCAGGTGGCCAAGACCCAGACGGACGAGATTATCCTGCAGGACAAGGACTTGTATTACCGTGTGATGAACCTGGCGGGAAGCCCGTTCAACGAGAACAACACGTCCTATTATCATAAGAGCATCGGCGGCTACCATGCGGCCAAGCTCCGCCGTTACCAGGAGATGATAGAGGAGCATATCGCTCCGGAGATGGGACGCTTCGCACGGGCGGCGGCGATGACGACGGGCGACTTGTCGAAAGTGGACGGCGACACCATCTTCCCGGTGCTGGACATGCTGAACGTGAAATATGCCATCATGGGGCAGCAGGGCGGACAGACGGTCCCCGTGCCTAATCCTCATGCCAACGGCAACGGCTGGTTTGTGGAAGAGGTCCGTTATGTGCCGGACGCCGACCATGAGATCCTGGGCCTGCATGAAGTGAATCCGAAGCGTACGGCTTTGGTGATGGAGAAGTTCAAGGCGGCTCTGGGCGGGGCGCAAGGCACGCTGCCGGTGGACTCCGCCTGCAGCGTGAAGCTGACGAAATATGACGCCAACGCGTTGGAATACGAGGTGTCCTCTCCCAAGGGCGGGGTGGTGGTCTTTTCCGAGATTTACTATCCGGGCTGGCAGGCTTGGGTGGACGGCAAGCCGGTGGAGATAGCCCGTGCCGACTATATCCTGCGGGCCGTCAGGATGGAGCCGGGCAAGCATGTGGTCAGCTTCAAGTTCGACCCGCAAAGCCTGCATGTGACGGAAGCGGTGGGCAACGGGGCCATGATGGTGCTGTTGCTGGCGTTGCTTTTCATCTTGGGGCGCGGAGTCTGGCTCCGGCGCAAGGCGAAAGCGCAACAAGCCGGATAGGCGGGACAGCCTGGGGGAAGGATGACTTTTTGGAGAGAGCGTGGAATGGTGCCTCCCTTGAGGGAAGCACCGTTTTACGTTCTCTTTTTTTTAGAGGCTTGTGGGTGTCATTCTGTTACGGAAAGAGGGGGTCTCTCCTCTTTTTTTGAATAAAAGCAGGCTGTTACCCCGTATATTTATTCAGAACAACTGTTTTTTTGCGATTTTACGCCCGTAGATTTCCGTATTCCGCAAATTCTGCCTAATTTAGCGGCCCGAATTAGGTATTATTTCGTATTATTAACTGATAAACATTATGGAAAAAGTTTACGTAAAAGCAAAAGAATGGCTGTTGAAGGCCATGTTGACGCTTTCCGTGCTGGGGCTGGGCATAAGTTCGGCCATGGCGCAAACGGGGTTGGCTAAAGACGACCCGTTTGTATTGGAGAACGGGGAAGAGTATTCGTTAACGGCGTTTAAAGACGTGTATGCCACTTTCACGGCATCGGCGGACGGTACGTTGATTATTACCGCTATAAACGGTGCGCCGCAGCCCAATGTATACACAGACGCTACTTATGAAACGCTGGCAGAGACACAGCCGACATGGAATGGTTCGTATTCTCCCAAAGTCTATGAGTTGAAGGTGACAGCTGGAACTACCTATTATATCAGTAGCATGGCAATGGATAACAGCGCATGGCAGGTTAGCTTCAGCACAGGGGAGACTGTGGTGGAGGTGACCGATGTGACCCCGAACGAGAGCGAGCCTTTGTCTGCTACGGGCGGTTTGGTCAATATCAGTTTCAACCGTGGCGTGTCTGTAAAAGAGGTGACTTTGAGTGCCAATAAGGAGAGCGTCACGCTGACTCCGGATGCGATGGGTACGGTTGTCAGCCTGAATGTCGGTGCCCAGATGATGGAATGGTATGAGGCGGAGAAGCTGAAGGAGGGTGATGAGCTGACTTTGACGCTGAACGGTATCCAAGCCGAAAATTCTTCCCAGAAAGTGAAAGACGAAACATTGACTCTTAAATATAAGGCCGCTGCCGCTCCCATTACCTTGGTCAGCGAAGAAAACACGCCGGGCAACGGCATGGACGTGTTCTCTTCCTATATCTTCCGTGAGGACGGCATTGTCACCTTGACCTTCAGCGGCAAGGTGGGATCGGAGCCGACCGCACGCTTGGCTTACGGCAATCCGGAGTATGAGAACAGTTATTATGAAGAGCAGGTTCCCGTAAACGTGGAAGGGAACAAGCTGACCCTTGACTTGGGAGGCAAGCGCCGTTTGCATACGGACATGTTGCCGAACGCCTCTTCCAAGGCTCCGGCAGCAGACATTGCCTTGGAGGTAGGCGGCATTTGCGGCGCGGACGGGCAGTATGCCTATACCGGCAATTTCTCTTCTTTCGGAAAGCTTTCTTTCACTTATGACTACAAGGAAGCGGACAATGTGGAACCCTTTATTGGCTGCACGCCGGCTGCAGGCTCCGAACTGGTCGGTGGCAGCGAGCTGGAGATATGGATTCTCAATGATGTGGACCTCCGTTACGATGGCGTGCAGTTCTCTTACGTTCATAATGGTGGCACCCAGGTCACGAATGTGGCGATGGACAAAATCACCAAAACGTCCGATCCTGTGGAGATGAGTGCGTCTATATTGACTCTCACTGTGCCGAACCTGTCGGCCGACGAGGGTACGCAAGTGAAGATTTCCTTGAATAATCTGGAAGCTGCCGACGGTGCGGACTATGTGGAGAAGCTGAGCGCTTCGTTCAATTATAAGGCATCCACGACTTCTTTGAAAATCGTCAGCAGCACGCCGAAAGAAGGTGATGTGCTGGAGACGTTGGAGAACGTCATGGTGCATACCGACCAGGACGCTTCCATCGGTTGCATGACGGTCGGCGTGTACGACCTGAACCCCGCAAGTCCGGACATGGCTTGTCTGTGGCCGGACGAGAATATGACCAAGAACGAGGACGGAAGCGGATTCAACTGGTCGGCGTTCTTCCCGATTGAGATGGTGGAAGGTCATGACTATGCACTCACTTTCACGGCTTATCCTACAGAGATGGATGCCATGCAGCAGATTAACGCCATGGGTACGGCCAAGGTTACGGTGAAGGGTGCGACGAAAGCCTTCCAGTTCAGTCCGGTGACGCTGGTCAGCGTGACCCCGGACCCGTCCGAAGGCTTTGCTTCGGCGGAAGATACGTTGGTGACCGCTACGTTCAGCGCACCGGTGGAAATCACGGCGGAGACGGCATTCGTCAACATGGGCTTCGGAACGACTTTGCCGTTGGACTCCATCGGGTGGAACGAAGACAAGACTGTGTGGACCTTCGTCATTCCCGAGTATGCCATGACGACGGGCAACGCCGTGATGCTTTCCGTTTCGGCCAAGGATGCAGATGGTTTGTTGGTTGAAGGCAACACGGGTGTTGAGGAAAATAGCTATTTCGAATGGAGCTTTGCCACTCCGTTCAACTCGCCCGACTTGATTGTGGCGCCCAGCAACGAGGAAACCCAGCAGACGCTGAAGGAATTCACCGTCACGGTGGATGGCGGCCTGCCGATAGGCCTGGCTTATTCGGCTACGGAAGAGCTGGTGGTATGGAACATGTTCCAGGAGACTGTGGCCACGGGTACGGTAGAGCTGGTCATTCCGGAGGACAAGCAGGCCGACTATGATGCAGGCATGTACGACCCGGTAGAGGCCAAGATTACCTTGGACAAGGAAATCACGGATGCCGGACGCTATACCTTGCATATCCCTGAGGGCTATTTCTGGTTGGGCACGCAATATAATGCGGTGCTGAACAAAGCAACCAACGTTACGTACGCTGCGGAAGGCGTGTCCATGCCGTTGGTTCCGACAACTGTTGAGCCGGCAGACAAGTCCACTGTAGAAGAGTTGAGTACAGTGACGCTGACGGTGGATTGTGACGTGGTGACCTTGCTGGCCATCGGCGAGGATGCCGATCCGTTCATCACCGTGACCAACAAGGCGACTGGCGAAGAAGTGGATGTCACGGCCACGGTGGACGACCTGGATTATGAGAACTGGACGAACATGAACCAAGTGGTCATCCGCTTCTCCGAGCCGATTACGGCGGAAGGCACCTATGTGCTGACTATCGCGCCCGAACTTTTCGCGGACGACCAGTGGGATCCCATGTTCGGTACGGGAAGCGCCAATGCGGAACTGACGTATGAGTTCACGGTAGGCGAGGGTGACGGTGTCTCTTCTGTCAGCGTGGACGAAGGCAAGGTGACGGTCTACACCTTGAACGGCGTGAAGGTGCTGGACAATGCCGACCGTGAGAGCCTGAAGACCTTGAAGAAAGGCATCTACATCGTGAATGGCAAGAAGACGGTAGTGAAATAACCACCCGCTTATATATCCTTATGGAAGCCCGGAGAGAGCCGTAACGGCCCGTTCTCCGGGCTTTTTGTATCCGCCGGGCGGCGGATGCGTTGCCGGATGGAGGATGAGGGGACTTTTTCAGGAGGGAGGTATGGTGAAGTCCGTTTATTTGCTTATATTTGCCGATGGAGAAACCGGCTTCCGGAAGGGGTGTTCTCCGGAAAACAGAAAAGAAAGGAGTGACCAATGAAAAAGCTGATGTGCGTGTGGTGTTTGTGCCTGGGAGTGACGGTGGCATGGGGGCAGTCGCAGGCTACTTATAAGGAATATGTGCGGAGGGCGTTGGACGCCATGTCCGCCGACAGCACGATGGAGGCGGAGCGGCTGTTCCGTGAGGCGATGAAAGCCGAACCGGCCCAGCGTTCCAACGCGATGATTTATTACCAGATAGGACGTATGCAGGAGCATCGGGGCAAGCCGGACAAGGCTCTGGAGAGCTATACGATGGGGCTGAACGTGGCTCCGCACGTGTTGCCGCTCCGCATGGCGAGGGCGAACCTCTATCTGCAGTTGGGCAACAAGGAGAAGGCGCTGGTGGACTACAGCGACGTGCTGGACTGGAAGACGGACGAGCAGGAGGCACTGTTCATGCGGGCCTATATCTATACGGAACAGCGGCTGTACAAGAAGGCGCGGGCCGATTACGAGGCGTTGCTCAAGCTGAACCCCGCGCACGAGGAGGCCCGCATCGGGCTGGTGCTGCTCAACGAGAAGGACAACCGCCCGCGCGAGGCCATGGACCAGATCAACGCCATGATAGCCGCCGCGCCGGACCATGCCATCCTCTATGCCATCCGTGCCGGGCTGGAGCAGACCCGCAAGCTGTACGAGGCGGCCGAGGAAGATTTCACGAAGGCCATCGAGCTGGACCCGGAGAACATGGACTACCTGCTCAACCGGGCGGCTTTCTATATCGAGACGAAGCGCAAGAAGGAAGCCCGTGCCGACCTGGACCGTGCCTTGGAGCTGGGGGCCAATCCGGACGAGGTGGCTTCCATGCGGCATGAACTCCGCTGAAAAAAACGCTCCGTCCTTTTGGCGGGAAAGGCCGAAGGAACGGAGCTGGGTCTAAGTTAAGGGGCTAACTTAGACGTTTCTTCTTGTCCGGAATCTTATTTTTGCCTGATAATCGTCTGTGCGCGGTCAGGACCTACGGACAGGATGGTGATGGGCGTGTCCAGTTCCGTCTCCAGGAACCGGATGTAGTCCTTGAACGCCTGCGGGAACTGCGATTCGTCCGTCATTTGCGACAAGTCTTCTTTCCATCCCGGCAGTTCCTTGTATACGGCCTCGCATCCTTCCGTCTCAAAAGGCATGTCCTCCAGCACCACGCCGTCTTTCTTGTAGGCCACGCACGCCTTGATGGTGTCGAACCCGTCCAGCACGTCGCTCTTCATCATGATGAGCTGCGTCACGCCGTTGATCATGATGGCATATTTCAGGGCCACGAGGTCCACCCAGCCGCAACGGCGGTTGCGTCCGGTGACGGCGCCATATTCGTGTCCGATCTCGCGGAGCTTGTCGCCCGTCTCGTCGAACAGCTCCACGGGGAAGGGACCCGAGCCTACGCGGGTGCTGTAGGCCTTGAAGATGCCGAACACCTCGCCGATGTCGGTCGGCCCTACGCCCAGTCCCGTGCATACGCCGCCGCTGGTGGTGCTGGACGAGCTGACGAACGGGTAGGTGCCGTGGTCGATGTCGAGCATGGTGCCTTGCGCCCCTTCGGCCAGCACGTTCTTGCCTTCCTTCAGGTAGCGGTTGATTTCGATTTCCGTGTCGGTCAGGTGGAAGCCGCGCATGTATTCCACGCCTTCCAGCCACAGCTTCTCCTCTTCCGTGATGTCGTAGTCCGTGTAGTGCAGGTCTTTCAGGATTTGTTCGTGGCGGGCTTTCAACGCCGTGTATTTTTCCTCGAAGCGGTCAAGGATGTCCCCCACGCGCAGGCCGATGCGGGCGGCCTTGTCGCTGTAGGTCGGGCCGATGCCCTTTCCGGTGGTTCCCACCTTGGCTTTGCCTTTGGCCGCCTCGTAGGCACGGTCCAACACCCGGTGCGTCGGCAGAATCAGGTGCGCCCGCTTGCTGATGTGCAGGCGTTCCTTCAGATTGTATCCTGCGGCTTCGAGTTCCTTGGCCTCGGCCATGAACAAGTCCGGCGCGATGACGCAGCCGTTGCCGATGATGTTCACTTTGTCTGGGTCGAAGATGCCCGAGGGAATGGAGCGGAGCACGAACTTCTTTCCTTCGAAGATGATGGTGTGTCCGGCGTTCGGCCCACCGGCAAAGCGGGCCACCACGTCATATTTCGGAGTGAATACGTCAACTACTTTTCCTTTGCCTTCGTCTCCGAAAACGATTCCCAGCAGGGCGTCAACTTTTCCTTTTCTCATATCCTATTAATACTAATGTGCTTTCAAACCGCACAAAGTTAAGCTTTTTTTCTTTAAAAACTGAATATCGCGGGGCTAATTTTTGTCAAGTCTCATAATCCGGCTTCCATCAGAAGCTTTTCCCCTTCTTGGAATGCCTCCTCGTCCAGCTCCTGGTACTTCCGCAGGGCGGAGACGGCGGCCCTTCTCACCGCCGGAGAGGCGTGCAGGGCCGTGCGGGCTTGGTCGAGGAACTCGTCGGCCGAGCGTCTGTTGGGGGCCATGCCTTTCATGAAGAGCCGGGCGATGAGCAGGTAGCCGCACAGCTGGCGTGTCTCGTCGTCGGCCGCCATCCATTCGAATGCCTTCTGCGAGGCGTACGGGAGGCGGCAGAAGAGGTTCATCACGGTGTGCTGCGCGATTTCCGCGTTCGGCATGGCCTCCACCCAGATGTCTGCGATTCCGGGGTAGAACGTTTCCGTGGGCTGCAACATGGCCGCCAGGATTTTGCATTCCCTGATGTCCTCCTTCCACAAGGCTTGCGCGAGGCCGTGGTCCATGGGGAATCCGGCGGCTATTTCCCGCAGCCGCGGGAGTTCCACCCCGAAGTTCAGCTTGTATTCCACGCCGTTCTCGCGCATGTATGCCGAGGCCACGCCGTTCATGGAGAGGCGGAGTTCCGTCTTTATCTTTCTGAGGGTTTCTTGCAGGTCCATCATTCGTTGGTATAAGGCAGGGTGGCGTAGTCGCGGCTGTAGCGCAGCATTTGCGCGTCGTAAGCCTCGCCGTATTCCACCCGCACGTCGGTGATTTTTTTGTCTTTGTCGTACACAGGGGTGTAGGCCGGATTGATGAAGCCCTTGTAGGGGGAAAGGTGCAAGGCCCGGTAGCGGGTCAGGATTTCCCGGTGCAGTGCCGGGTCGACTTTCACGCCGTAGCGTTCCACCAGTTCCCGTGCGGCGGCATAGTCGCCTTCGCTTTTGATGCGCTGGATCTCGCGCAACAGTTCGCCGAAGAGTTCGCGCAGACGGTCGTAGCGGTTGATGCGGACATAGGTCTTTCCGTCTTTCCGGACGAGTTCCACCACCTGCTCCGCCGCCCCGTGCTCGTAGGTCCACCGGGCGATGAGGGCGCGGTTGCGCATGTGGGCTTCCTCGATGTCCTTGCCCGGTTCGATGCGTACCGTCTGGGTCAGCAGGCCGTTCATCATGTAGCCGTAATATTGTGCCTTGTAGGCTTCCGCGTCGGGTGTGAGTCCCAGCTCCACCAACTTCGGGTCGGCCAGGTAATAGAGCCCGAACAGGTCGGCACGGGCTTCCTCGACGGTGGCACCGTATGCTTTCAGGGCATCCGGGTCCACGCCGGGCAGCAGCCGCCCGCTGCCGTGGCCGAGGCATTCGTGCAGGTCGGTGTGCAGGTCGTCGCACAAGTCTTGGTAACGGTCCAGGAGCTGTTGGGTTTCCGTGTCGATGACAAACTCTTTTTGGAATCCGTTGCCGTGTGCGGCCTTGTTGTAGGCGTCGGTCAGGTTGCCGATGGTGACGCTCTTGCTGCCGTATGCCGCGCGCACCCAGTTGGAGTTGGGCAGGTTGATGCCGATGGCCGAGGCCGGATAGAGGTCGCCGCCCAGGATGGCCGCCTTGATGACTTTGGCCGACACGCCTTTGCAGTCGGCTTTCTTGAAGCGGGGGTCTACGGGGGAATGGTCCTCGAACCACTGTGCGTTGGCGCTCAGTTTTTCCGTGCGCGCCGTGGCCTCCAGGTCTTTGAAGTTGGCATATCCTTCCCAGCTGGCTTTCAGGCCGAGCGGGTCGCCGTAGGTTTCCGTGAACCCGTTGGTGAAGTCCGTTTGGGCCTCCGTCTCCTGCACCCACAGGATGGTATATTCGTCGAACGTCTTGAGGTCTCCCGTGCGGTAGAACTCGACGAGCTTGCGGATCACGGCGGCTTGTTTCTCGTTTTCTGCCACTTCGGTTGCCTTTTCCAGCCAGTAGACGATGCGGTCGATGGCCGCTCCATACAGGCCGCCTGACTTCCATGTTTTTTCTTCCAGCCGGCCTCCGGTTTTCACGAGCCGGCTGTTCATGCCGTACATGACAGGATGGTGCGGGTCGCCCGCTTCTTTCATCTTGCTATAGAATGCTTCCGCTTCGGCTTGTGTCACGTCCGTGCCGTAATAGTTGCAGGCAGAGGTCTGTATCAGGTCGGCCCCGTCGGCCTGGTTCACCCTTTTGGGCATGACGTCCGGGTCGAACAAGATAGGGACGAGAAGGTCGCAGAGCGTCTGTGGCGTTTGCCCTTTCTCGAGCGGCAGTTTTTCTGCCGGCACTTGCTGGACAGCCTCGCGGAAGAACGTTTCGCTGAATTCCGGTTGGAACTTGTCGCATCCGTAATGGTGGTGGATGCCGTTGGAGAACCATACCCGTTTCAGGTAGACCGTGAAGGCCCGGAAGTCCTTGCTGTCCCGGTCTCCGGGGTAATCCGTGTAGATGGTCTCAAGGGTTTTCCGGATCCGGAGATTGTATTTCCCGTTCTGGTCCCATAGGATGTCCCGTCCGCTCAGGGCGGCTTCCGACAGATAGTATATAAGTTCTTTTTGCCGGAGTGCCAGTCGCTCGAACCCGTCCACCCGGTAGCGCAGCATCTGCAGGTCCGCGAACTGCTCGTCGTTGTAAGAGAAGGTTTCTGTTTGCATTTCTTGATATGAAAAAAAAGGGATTCATCGCATGGATGTATCCCTTTGTAGTGCATGGATGTCCGGTTATGCTTTTGCCAGTTCTTTTTCTTTGGCCAGATGGGCCATGCGGTAGCTGCGCGGTGTCACGCCCAATATCTTATAGAAAGCCGCGTAGAACGACTGGCGGTTGGCGAAGCCCACCATGGCCGAGATTTCTTCCATGGTCTTGTCCATATACCTCTTGTCTGTCAGGAGGTACTGGGCATCCTTGATGCGGTATTCGTTCACCAGGCTGGAATAGTTCTGATGGAAGCGGATGTTGACCACGGCGCTGATGTAGCGTGTGTTGGTACTTAGCTCTTCCGCCAGCTTCTTGGCGGAATAGTTCGGGTCGCGGTACTTCTTGTCCACTACGAACACCTTTAGGATTTTTTCATACAACTCGTCGACCAGTTCCGCTCGGACTAACGAGCGGTAGGCGGCATTCTTTTCTTTTTTCTCAGTTAAATTATACTTTCCCATACTTTGATTTTTATTAAAAAATAATCACCCCCGTCTTTTGCCCCTTTGTCGGATATGATTATTCCTCCAATTGGTAAATCTGTATGCAAAAATCGTGCTTTTTTATTTCTTGTACAAGTTGATTCAATTAAAAGATGCAAAAAAGACGTATCTTTGTGGAGAATTTGTGCAAAACGGCAGTGGATAATTATGCAGAACGTTTTAAAAAGGTATTTTGGTTACGCTTCGTTCCGTCCTTTGCAGGAGGAAATCATCCGGAGTGTCTTGGCCGGACGCGATGTGGTGGTGCTGATGCCCACGGGAGGCGGGAAGAGTTTGTGCTATCAGGTGCCGGCCTTGATGCGTGAGGGGACGGCGGTGGTGGTGTCTCCCTTGATTTCCTTGATGAAGGACCAGGTGGAAGGGTTGCAGGCCAACGGCATACCGGCGGCCGCGTTGAACAGCATGAACGACGAGGCCGAGAACGTGCGGGTCCGTACGGCTTGTTTGAGGGGGGACGTGAAATTGTTGTACATTTCTCCGGAGCGGCTGATGCTGGAGATTCCCTATCTGATACGGGACATGCGGGTTTCTTTGTTCGCCATCGACGAGGCGCACTGCATTTCCCAGTGGGGGCATGACTTCCGTCCGGAATACGCGCAGTTGGGGCTGTTGCGGCAGACTTTTCCCGGTGTGCCGATTGTGGCTCTGACCGCGACGGCCGACCGGCTGACGCGGGAGGACATCCAGAAGCAGCTGCGCCTGTCCGACCCCGAAGTGTTCGTCTCTTCCTTCGACCGTCCGAACCTGAGCTTGGACGTGCGGCGCGGGTATCAGAAGAAGGACAAGGACCGTGCCATCCTCAGCCTGATAGCCCGTCACGGGGACGATTGCGGCATTATCTATTGCATGAGCAAAAAGACGACGGAGAGCGTGGCCGACATGCTTTGCGGGCATGGGATTATGGCGGCGGCTTACCATGCCGGCCTGCCGCCGGAGGTGCGCGAGAGGGTGCAGGACGACTTTATCCACGACCGCTTGCAGGTGGTCTGTGCCACGGTGGCCTTCGGGATGGGTATCGACAAGTCCAACGTGCGGTTTGTCATCCATTACAACCTGCCCAAAAGCATCGAGGGCTTTTATCAGGAAATCGGGCGTGCCGGGCGCGACGGCCTGCCTTCCGAGACGGTCTTGTTCTATTCCTTGGGCGATTTGGTGCAACTGTCTAGATTTGCCCAGGAGAGCGGACAGCGGGAGATTAACATGGAGAAGCTCCGCCGGATGCAGGAGTACGCGGAGTCGGACGTGTGCCGCCGCCGCATCTTGTTGAACTATTTCGGGGAACATACGGACAAGGACTGCGGGAACTGCGACGTGTGCAAGAACCCGCCGCAGCGTTTCGACGGGACGGTGCTGGCGCAGAAGGCGTTGAGTGCCATCGTGCGGACTGACGGGCAGGCCAGTGCACGGGTGGTGACGGACATCCTGCGCGGGAATTTCAGTCCGGAGGTGCTAAAGGGGCATTACGAGGCGTTGAAGACGTTCGGCGTGGGGCGCGACGTGCCGGCCCGCGACTGGCAGGACTATCTGATGCAGATGTTGCAGAACGGGCTGTTCGAGATTGCGTACGACGAGGGCAACCATCTGAAGCTGACGGATGCCGGGCGGCAGGTATTATATAAAGGCAAGGAAGTCCGGCTTGCGGTCATCCGCCGCGAGGAGAAGCAGCCGCCGCGGCGGGGGCGTAAGGCGGCGGGGCCGGTGGTGGCCTCCACGCTGTTCTCCGGGCGGCAGGACGCGCGGCCGGCGGCATCCGCGCCGCGCCGTCAGGAGCTTTTCGAGGCGTTGCGCGCCTTGCGCAAGCAGCTGGCCGACGCGCAGGGCTTCCCGCCCTACATCGTCATGTCCGACAAGGTGTTGCAGAACCTGTGCGAGGCCTGCCCCACGACGGTGGAAGAGTTCGGCACGGTGAGCGGCATCGGCGACTTCAAGAAGCAGAAGTACGGGAAGGACTTCGTGGAGGTCATCAAGCGGTTTGTGTAGAAAGGGGGGAGCAGTATGGGCAAATTGCGGATATTCATTTTCTATAAGTTCCCTTTTTGGAGCATCCTTGCGGCTTTCCGGTTTTGGAGCTTTGCTCTGCCAGACGGGAAAGTGCTGGCGGGCAGCCGGAAAACTTTTCTCTCTATTTCTCTATCATATAGTCGCTGGCAACATACGCATTGGTGATGATGGTGTTGGCTGGGATGGTGGCATTCTTTCCTTTTATGGCCAACAGTGCCAGTCCGATGCCGGGCATGATGAATGTCAGTCCGAAGCTGAGTCCCAATCCTAAGGCCAGTCCCCGGCGTTCTTTTCCATGGGCGGAGATTCCGCCGTCCAGCAGGATTTCTTGTCCGTCGGTTGCAGTCGTGGATGAGCAGGTCACTTCAATATGGCCGGCCTTCCCTACACCTTTGGCTCTTGTGCCGTTGACTTGGAGGCGGACGGGCGTTCCGGTTTTGATCAGGATGGTGCCGTCGGATGCTTTGATGTCATTGGCAACCATGGCAGAGACTGTATTGTCCTGTAGATTTTTGCTGTCGATGTTGGAAGTGATTCTTACAGACAGCCCCTTTCCTCGTTCCAACGGAATGGCGGCGAATACACTGAGATTTATCATGGCACAAGCCATAAACACAGTAAAACTCGCCCATACGGACGTGAACTTCCAGACGCTCATTCTCATACACTTCAAATTGGCGGTTTTCAGATGAGAGAACAAGAGCCAAAAGCCCAATGTCTTTTCAGTAAGTCGGAACAGAAACGCCTTTCGTCCTTGTTATGTCGCCACAAATATAGTGAAATAAGTCCGTATTACTATATTTGTCCGCAAGTTTTTGTGCCTGGCTTCCTACACCGCCGCGTTCTCCTTCCGGTACATGCGGCAGAAGAGGGTGGTGGAGGTGAGGCCGACCAGGACGAAGCCCACGCCGACCAGGGCGGGGTAGTTGTACGTCAGCCCGTAGGTGATGGGCAGTCCGCCGCAATAGGCCCCGAGGGCGTTGCCCAGGTTGAAGGCCACCTGCACCAGCGCGGCCCCCATCATCTCGCCTCCCTTGGAGAAGCGGAGCAGCAGAAGCTGTTGCGGGGCCGACACGCCGAAAAGGCAGGCGGTGCACAGGCACAACGTCAGCACGGCAACCACCGGCGAGGAGGCGAAGAAGAAGGTGGCTAGCAGCCCGGCAATCATGCAGGCCTGCACGCCTTGGATGGTGCGCCCCGGCGTGTAGCGGTCGGAGAGCCGCCCGCCCAAGAGGTTGCCCACGCACATGCTGCCTCCGGCCAGCACCATGAGCAGCGTGATTTCCGATGGGCTGAAGCCCGCCACCCGGTTCATCAGCGGGCTGATGTAGCTGTACCAGCAGAAGATGCCGCCGTTGCCGAACATCGTGGTGGCGATGATGAGCCACGGGGCCGCGCTTTTCAGGAACCGGAACTGCCCTTTCAACCCCGTGTTCGGCAGCGGTTCCATGTGGGGAATCAGGCGGTAGAGCAGGGCGAAGGTCAGCACGCCCCAGGCGGCGTTGAACAGGAAGATGGCCCGCCACGAGACGAGGTCGCAGAGCCACGTGCCGACGGGGATGCCCAGCAGGTTGGCCACCGTCATGCCCGAGCTCATGATGGCGATGGCCAGCGAGCTTTTTCCCCGGGGGGCGAGCCGGTCAGCCACGATGGAGCCGACCCCGAAGTAGGCCCCGTGCGGCAGGCCGGAGACGAAGCGGAACAGCACGCCCAGGTGCAGGTCGGAGCAGGAGGCCATCAAGGCGTTGCCCGTCAGGTAGATGACGATGAGGGCCAGCAGGATTTGGTGGAGCGGCCGCTTGCGGGCGACCAGCACCACCGACGGGGCGCCCACGCATACCCCCAGGGCGTAGGCCGAGATGAGGTGTCCCGCTTCGGGGATGGTGCAGTGCAGGGAGCGGGCCACGTAGGGCAGGATGCTCATCATGGCGAATTCGGCCATGCCCAGGGCGAACGTGCCGAAGGCCAGGGCGATCAGACTTTTCTTCATATCAGTGAATCTTTTTACCTTATTATATTAATAATGTATGCCTACCGCAGGTCCCGTCGGTAGCGGATGAAGGCGTCGCTGATGCAGCGGGCCAGCCGTTTCTGCCCCTTCCGCGACTTCATGAAGCGTTCCTCGCCGCGGTTGGAGATGAACCCCAGTTCCGTCAGCACGGCCGGCATCCGCGTGCCGCGCAGCACGGCGAAGTTGGCGGTCTTCACGCCGCGGCTTTTCCTTCCGCGCCTCACGTATTCCTGTTCGATGAGGCGGGCCATCTGTTCGCTCCGTCCGCCGCGAGCCGACGGGTGGATGAAGGTTTCCGTCCCCTCGGCCCACCCCCGCGCCGAGTTGGAGTGGATGGAGATGAAGAGGTCTGCCTGGAAGAAGTTGGCCATGCCGGCCCGGTCGTCGAGGGTGACGAAATGGTCGTCGGGGCGGGTCTGTATGACTTCCACATCCTTGCATTTCTTCCGGATGCGCTTGCAGACGCGGCGGGCCACTTTCAGGTTGATGTCCTTTTCCAGCGAGCGGCGTCCGGCGGCTCCCTGGTCGTTGCCGCCGTGTCCGGCATCCACCACGAGCACGAAAGGGTCGTTCCGCAGGGCGCGGGACGAGCGGCAGCTTGTGGTGAGCCACAAGGTGGCGCACAGCAGTGGCAACAGTATGAGGATGAGGTTCTTTCGCATGGGATTTTCCTTATGATGCGGAGAGGCGCGCCTCTTCGGCGGCCTGCTTCTGTAGTCCGAGTTCGTGGGCGTCCAGCCGTGCCTGGCATCCCGCCAGTTGCACGAGGAGATGTTCCTGTTCGCTTTCCAGCCGTGCGATTTCGGTGTTCAGCGCGGCGGTCCGGTCTTCCGTGTCCTGCCCTTGCGAGAGGGCGTTCACCTGGTGGGCGGCCAGGGCCAGCCTTGCCTCGTCGGCCCGTGCCTCGGCCAGCATGTTGCGGAGGGTGAGCTGCCGGATTTCCTCCCGTATGGCGTTCCAGTCCGTCGGGCTGTTGAAGGTCTGTTCCAGTTCGGAGAACTGCACGGGGGAGTGCGTCGCGTTGTATTTCCTGATCCATACGTCCAGTGCCGAGCGTTCCCGTGCGATTTGCGCTTCCAGTTCTTGTGCCGTGTCGGCCATCCGTTGGTTGTACCCTTTCTGGCGTTCTGCCTCGGCCCGTGCCTCGACGGCTTTCCGTGCGGACTCTTCCTTTTGCTCCTCGGCTTGGCCGAGTGCCTCGAGGACGGACTGGTGGTAGGTTGCCACGTCGCCGTCCGGGAATATCTTGTGGAGCTGCTCGCGCATTTGGTCCCTCCGTTCCGTAATCTGTTCTATCTTCCCGTAGATGAAGTCCCTTTGTTTGCGGAGGGTCAGTATCCCTTCCCGCAGCATTTCTTGCATGGTTTTCAGCCGGATGGTTTCGTTGCGGGTCCGTGCCATGTCTTCTTTCAGGCCGAACCACCGTTCCATCTGCTGCTGGATATAGATGCGCAGGTTTTCCGGGTTTTCCTTCCATACCTTGTACCAGTTGGAGAGTGCCATCATCCGGTCGATTTCCTCGAACAGCTCGCTGTACTGGCTGTTGGCCCGTGAGAGCGACTGCTGCAGCTGCTCCACCCGGTAGGCGATGACCTGGCATCCCGTGTTCACCTCGTTGACCCGTACGGCGGTCTCGCTTTTTTCCAGTTCCTTTTGGGCGATTTTCTCGTTGAGCGCGTTGATGCAGGACTGGTGGTAGTTGAATGTGTCCAGCTCCTTCTGGGCTTCTTCGGCATCGAGGCCGGTTTTTTCCACCAGCTGTTGGAGCATGATGCGCCGTGCGTCGAAGTTGGTGCTGGCGGAGCAGTCCTTGAAGGTCCGGTCCAGGTCGGTGAAGGCGTTCCAGTGGTTCACCTGGTCCTGCAGGATTTTCTTGTAGGTCTCCAGTGCCTTGTGTCCCAGTTCCAGGTGTCCTTCTTCCAGTGCCTGCTGCCGTTTCAGGTCTTCCAGCAGGCTCTGCTTGTTCTTCAGTTCGGCGGCGGTCTGCTCGAAGTTCCTCTTGATTTCCCCGATGAGCTTGCTTTGTTCCAGCAGCGTGTCGGAGTGGTAGGGATGGTGGGTGGCCCCGCACACGCTGCAGCTTACGCCCTCCTGCAGGTCTTCCCTCAGTTGCATGACATCCTGGCTTTTGCTGAGCGTGTAGGCATACTTCAGTTCCTCGCATTGCCTTTGCAGTCCTGCCATTTCGGGTTCCAGTTGGGCGATTTGCGCCTTCAGGGTCTCGTTGTGGAGCCTCATGCGCATGATTTCCTGGCTTTTCTCGTCGATGCGGATGTATCCTTCCGCGATTTGTTTCCAGAGTTCCGTGGCGTTGGTGAGCCTTTCCTTTCGGCTTTTCAGGTCCATGGCGCGTTGCTGCAGGTTGTAGCTGTTCATGCCCACCACGCTTTTCCGGTGTACTTGCAGCTCGCTCTGCAGGGTCTTGATTTGCGCGTCGGTCTCCTGAGAGGAGAGGAACAGCTTGTTGAGTTTCTCGTCTTGTTCGTGCTGGCTTTTCTGCATCCTTTCCAGCACGTTCTGCAGCTGTTCCTTCCTTTTTCCGAGCGATTGCAGGAAAGAGAGGCGCACTTGGATGACCTCCCCTTTCTCCAGCATTTTCTGCTGCGCCTCCAGGTTTTGCCGGGTCTGCTGTTCCTGTGCGGCCTGGGCCTGGTTCCGGGCCAGTTCGCTGTCCGTCTCGGTGCTTTGCTTCTGTGCCGCTTCCAGCATTTTCTCCACCTTGTCCCGGTAGGCCTGCAGTTCCTCCAGTTCGTCTTCGTGGATTTGCAGGGCGGTCAGCAGGCTGTAGCCTTCTTTCAGTGCTTTTTGGGCCTGCTGCAGCTGTTGCAGGGCCTCCTGGTATTTCTTGCGGTCGGTCTCGGCCTGTTTCTGTTCGGCTTTCTCTTGGGTTTGCGCCTCTGCGAGCCGCAAGGCCTGCGGGGAGCTTTCCTTGCGCACGAGTTGCAGCACGGCTTCTTTGGCCTTGATGTGCTGGTAGTCGCCCTGCACTTCTTCGAAGGCTTCGAAGCGTTCCAGCTCCTTGATGGCTTTCATCCGGGCGTTGTAGTTCTTGTTGCTTTCGAAGAAGGCTTGCCGTTGTTTTTCCAGCGTGGCTTTCAGTTCCGTGAACTTGTGCAGCCATTCTTTTTGGGCCTGCAGGCCGTCCAGGGTCTGCCGGATATTGGCCAGCTTGGTCTTGTGGAGCCTCATGCTGTCCTGAATGCGTCTCAGTTCGTTGTCATCCAACACTTGTCCGTCGGCCTTCGCTTGTTTGGCCGGGGCTGCGGCGATTTGGCGGAACATGCGGGCCACCTCGTCGGGCATGTCCGTGCCGAAGCGTTCGGAGAACCATTTCCGGGCCTCTTCTTCGCCGGCGGCCCCTGGGGTGCGGGCGGGTTGTTGGGGTTCTGCGTCCGGTCGTGCCGTGCGTCCGTCCGGTTCCGTCCCGTCCGGTTTGGATTTGCGAAAAAACTTCATACGTCTGAATGTCTTTTTAATCAGTTGCAAAGTTAGGAATAAAAAAACGTTTCCTGCCATCTTCCGGCAGATTATCTCAGCCGTGTATGCCGGGAGGTATGAAAAAAAAGTGTAATTTTGCGCCTGAATCATCTTAAAAAGACGTGATATATGGCAACGAAACCGGGAATTCCCAAGGGGACGCGCGATTTTTCGCCCGTGGAGATGGCGAAGCGCAATTATATATTCGACACCATCCGGGGCGTGTATGCCTTGTATGGCTTCCAGCAGATAGAGACTCCGGCCATGGAGAACCTCTCCACGCTGATGGGCAAGTACGGGGAAGAGGGCGACAAGCTGCTCTTCAAGATATTGAACTCCGGCGATTTCCTGTCGGGGGTGGCTCCGGAGGAGCTTCATGGGGCGAACGCCAACCGTCTGGCGGCCCGCCTGTGCGAGAAAGGCTTGCGTTACGACCTGACCGTGCCTTTCGCCCGCTATGTGGTGCAGCACCGCGACGAGCTGGCCATGCCCTTCAAGCGCTACCAAATCCAGCCGGTGTGGCGGGCCGACCGTCCGCAGAAGGGGCGTTACCGCGAGTTCTACCAGTGTGACGCGGACGTGGTGGGCAGCGATTCGCTGCTGAACGAGGTGGAGCTGATGCAGATCGTGGACACGGTGTTCACGAAGTTCGGCATCCGCGTGTGCATCAAGCTGAACAACCGCAAGATCCTGACGGGCATCGCCGAGATGATCGGGGCGGCCGACAAGATTGTGGACATCACCGTGGCCATCGACAAGCTGGACAAAATCGGGTTGGACAATGTGAACGCCGAGCTGGCGGCCCACGGCCTCAGTGAGGAGGCGGTGGCCCGGCTGCAACCCATCATCCGGCTGAGCGGCACGAACCGGGAGAAGCTGGCCGTGATGAAGGAGGTGCTGGCCGGCAGCGAGACCGGCATGAAAGGCATCGGGGAGTGCGAGTTCGTGCTGGACACGCTGGAGGGGCTGGGCCTGCACAACGAGATGGAGCTGGACCTGACCCTGGCGCGCGGGTTGAACTACTACACGGGCTGCATCTTCGAGGTGAAGGCGCTCGATGTGGAAATCGGCAGCATCACCGGCGGCGGGCGGTACGACAACCTGACCGGCATCTTCGGTATGCCGGGCGTGAGCGGCGTGGGCATCTCGTTCGGGGCCGACCGCATCTTCGACGTGCTGAACCAGCTGGACCTTTATCCGAAGGAGACGGTGACGGGCACGGAGCTGCTTTTCGTGAACTTCGGCGCGGCGGAGGCCGCCTGGTGCCTGCCGGTGATGGCAAAGGCCCGCCAGGCCGGCGTGCGTTGCGAGATTTACCCCGACAGCGCGAAGATGAAGAAGCAGATGAGCTACGCCAACGCCAAGGCCGTGCCGTTCGTGGCCATCGTGGGCGAGAGCGAGATGCAGGCCGGGAAGGTGACGCTGAAGAACATGGCCACGGGCGAGCAGTCGCTCCTGACACCGGACGAGATGATAAATATGCTTAAAAAATAGTCTCAAGGATAGGAACTTGCGGCCTTTGTTGTTACCTTTAGGGGAGAAACAGCTAAAGGCCGTTTTTTTGTGGCCTTTGGAAAAAAGGGAACGCTTATGGATGCGAGGTTTGTGGCGCTATGCGTGTGCGGATGGCTGGCTCTTGCCCGGGCTTTTGCGCAGGAAACCAAGGGATTCGACGCGGACAGCTTCAAGGTGGAGGTGACGTACATGATGCCGGTGTCCTATCCGGGGAAGATGCTGTCCTACGGCTATTCCGTGGCGGTGCGGCATGATTCTGCCTTCGTGCATCTGCCCTACATGGGGCGGGTCTACCAGCCGGTGGTGAACGACGACGGCCTGCATTTCGCCCTTCCGGTGCGGGAGGCCAAGGTCCGTCCCGTGGGCGATTCGGGTACGAGGGTCGAGTTCCGTGTCCGCCGTACGCCGGTGTATTACAAGTTTACCGTGACGGCCTACGACAACGGGAAAGCGGATGTCATGATGATTCCGAGCAACGCGCAGAGTGTCACGTATTCCGGCGACTGGGACGTGGAATGACGGGCTTTTGCTGCCAGAATGTCAAAACAGTGTGTTGAAACAGCGGGCGGAATAGCGTCAAGCGTGAGGTCGGGGCTTCCCGATTTTAACATTTTGCGCCTCGTTCTGTCCGTATGATGCAAACTTCACGAGATTTAACAATTTCTTCCAGCAAGGAAATTTTCGTCTTTGCTGAAAGAAATTTCTTTCTTGCCGCACAGCGGAGGCGCGGAGTGCGGGAGAACGCGGAAATCCCTCCTCTTTTCCGTCCGGGAACGGGCGGAAAACGCTAAATTCCACTCTGGTTGACGCTTTTTCCCGTACAAAAATCCGGAGCAGGATGTCGCCCTTTCCCGTGTTTGGCTTTCAAAAGTTCCGGGGCGGTGCGGCAAGAGTGGGAGTCGGGCATTCCTCGTGTTCCGGAAAGACGGCCCGGGCTTTCTTTTTGCCAGAATCCGGCTTCGCGAGAATCGCGTAAAAACCGTCGGTCCGGGATTGGGGCGGAAATACGGGAATCTCGCACGGGGAAATTAACATTTTGTCAGCCGTTGACATTTTCGTATCTTTGCGGCTATATGAGCCTGTAAACAGAAGATTCTTATGAAAACGGAATTCGAGAAGATGCGGGGGAGGGAGCTGTATTGCTTCTCCGACCCGGAAATCATGGCGAGCCTGGGCCACGCCAACGACCTGTGCCGGAGGCTGAGGGGGATGACGATGGCGGACGCGGACTACCGTGCCGTCATCGAGGAACTGATTCCCGGCATTCCGCCCACGTCCGCCGTCTGCCCGCCTTTCCATTGCGACCACGGGCACGGGGTGGTGCTGGGCGAGCATGTCTTTGTCAACTGCAACTGCACGATGCTCGACGCCGGCCTGGTCCGCATCGGGGCGCATACGAAGGTGGGGCCGAACTGCCAGTTCTACACCCCCCAGCACCCGATGGACCACGTGGAGCGGCGCGAGCCGAAGGAGACGGCTTACCCCATCACGGTGGGCGAGGACTGCTGGCTGGGCGGAGGGGTCATCGTCTGTCCCGGCGTGACCATCGGAAACCGCTGCATCATTGCCGCCGGGAGCGTGGTGACGCGCGACATCCCGGACGACTCGCTGGCGGCAGGCTGTCCGGCCGTGGTGAAGCGGAAGTTGGACGGGCCGGGCCGGGAGGAAGCATGACGAACGAGGAAATCAAGGCTTTCCTGGATGCCCATGCGGAACCGCGGTATGCCGCCTTCTCGGCCTCGTTGGTGCCGGGCGAGCGGCGGATGCGGGGCGTGCGCCTGCCGGTGTTGCGGGAACTGGCCCGCGGGATAGCCCGTGGAGACTGGCGGGCTTATCTGTCGGAGGCCGCGGACGACACGTTCGAGGAAATCATGCTGCAGGGATTCGTGACGGGGCTGGCCCGTATGCCTTTCGAGGAGCAGATGGAACGCATGGCGGCTTACGTCCGCAAGGTGGACAACTGGTCGCTCTGCGACTCTCCGGCGACGGGCTTCAGGTTCGTCCGCAAGCACCGCGAGGAGGCCTGGAGGTTGCTGCAACCTTATCTGCGGGCCGGGGGCGAGTTTGACCAGCGTTTCGGCTGGGTGATGTCGCTGGCCCATTTCGTGACGGATGATTTCGTGGACCGCGTGCTGGAGGCCTGCAGGTCGGTGCGCCCGTCGGGCTTTTATGCCATGATGGGCAAGGCTTGGGCCGTCTCGGTCTGCTTCGCCAAATATCCCGCCCGCACGCGTCCCTTGCTGTCCGGGGGATGGCTGGATGACGGGACGCAGAACCGGGCCATACAGAAGATTGTGGACTCTTTCCGCGTGGCGGGGGAGGACAAGGCCTATGTCCGGACGCTCCGGCGTGCGGGAATCGGTAAAGGTTGAATGGAAAACATGAAAAATAGAAGACGGAAATGAATATCAAGACAATCATTGGCGGTCTGGCGGCAGCCGTAGTGGTGCTGGCCGGAGGATATGACCGTATCCGCAGTTATGTGGAACAGTGGACGGGCGGGAGTTTCCTGCCCGAGGCGGCGGAGGGCCGCGTGTGGGGCGGAAGCCCGTCCGGTGCGCAGGAAGTCCCGGACATCGGCCTGCCGGAGTTCACGAAAGAAAGGCGCAGCCAGATTATCCGTCATATCGGATACACCACGTCCTATAACGCGGAGACGAAGATTCCGAACTATGTGGCGTGGACCCTGACGCCGGAACGTTTCGAGGACGTGGTGAGCCGGACGGACAAGTTCCTGCCGGACCCGGAGGTGGCCGACCCCGTGACGACGGACGATTACCGGAATTCGGGGTACGACCGGGGCCACATGTGTCCCGCAGCCGACAACAAATGGGACAAGGAAGCCATGCGCGAGAGTTTCTACATGACCAACGTGTGTCCGCAGCACCATAACCTGAACCGGGGAGACTGGAAAGAACTGGAGGATGCCTGCCGCGACTGGACGATGGAATGCGGGAAACTGCATGTGGTGGCCGGCCCTATACTATATAATAAAAGGCACCAGCGCATCGGCGACAGCCGCGTCGTGGTGCCGGAAGCGTTCTTCAAGGTGATTCTCTGTCCCGACCCGCTCAAGGCCATCGGCTTTATCTACAAGAACACGTCCGGCAACCATCCGCTGGATGCGTATGTCAATTCGGTGGACGAGGTGGAGCGCATCACGGGGATGGATTTCTTCCCCAATCTGCCCGACAGCATCGAGGAGGTGGTGGAGAAGGCCTACGACCTGGACGAGTGGCCGATGCCGGAACGCTGACGGTTCCGTTCCCGCTGCTCGCGGATGATGGCCAGCAGTTGCTGGAACAGGAAAAGGCACCAGAACATGCAGAAGAAACATACGCCCGAGATGGCCTTTTCCAGTCCCAAGGGGGCGAACGGGATGGCGCAGAATGAATAGAGAAGACAGTAGGTCAGCAGCTTATGCTCCCGCGAAATGCGCCAAAGCCTTTTCCGCCTTTTCCGTGACGACAGGAAGTAAATGGTGAGCAAGGTGGAGAAGATGAACACTTTGGTCTCCCACAGCTGGGCGAATCCGCTGGCCGTCTGGGAGGACAAGGTGAGCAGGTCGCCCCATTCGGCCGGCTTCCAGTAGACCGATTGCAGGAGGCAGAACGTGGTGCCGATAGCGAAGCCGATGACCATGGGCCAGCAGGCCAGGCGGAACAGCCGGTCGCGCTGCAGGTAAGACAGCGTGAGGAAGGCGGCACAGAGCGGGATGGAGATGCTGTCGTGCGTGTAGCTGCAGAAGATGCCCATCAGCAGCATCAGGAAATAGCCGTACTTGAAGTTCTTGTCGGAAATCCGCGTGTATTGCGAGATGAAGAACGGGACGATGCAGGTGGACGACAATTCCAGGACGCCCGTCTCGTCGCGGTTGAAGAACTGCCGGGAGTCGGGATAGAACAGCAGGATGAACAAGGCGGTGCAGAGGATGCCCGTTACGGTCCCGGCAGAGCGGGCGATGCGCCCCGTGAGATAAACCAACAGCGTGAACAGTGCGGCCGACAACGGATTGATGACTTCCGGTTGCCAGATATAGCCGCCCGGCTTGGGCAGCAGGGCCAAGGCGGAAAGCATGGCCGCGAAGATGGCGGTGTAGGTCAGGTAGAGCCTCATGGTGCTGTGTTTTTGCAAAAGTACGGAATTATTTTCATTTAACCGGTATTTCAGGAAAAAATGGCAGAGGTTGGACGGGTGGCGTGACAACCTGTCAGTTTTTCCTTTTTGGCATGTTATTCGTAGCAGTCGGGATAGAAATGTAAAAATGTAGAACTATAAAACTTATCCATTATGAACATTAAACCATTGGCAGACCGCGTGCTCATTGAGCCGGCACCGGCAGAGACAAAGACAGTTGGCGGTATCATCATTCCCGATACGGCGAAGGAGAAGCCCTTGCAGGGAACTATCGTCGCGGTAGGAAAGGGTACGAAAGACGAGGAGATGGTATTGAAGGAAGGTGATACCGTGCTGTACGGCAAGTACGCCGGTACGGAACTGGAATACGAAGGCAAGAAGTATTTGATTATGCGTCAGAGCGACGTGCTGGCCGTTCTGGCATAGGCTCTCAGGTGATACATTAATAATAATAGGTAAAGAAAGGAAACAGAATCATGGCAAAAGATATCAGATTCAACGTGGAAGCCCGCGAGGCGATGAAGAAGGGTGTGGACCAGCTGGCCAACGCCGTAAAGGTGACGCTCGGTCCTAAAGGCCGCAATGTCATTATCGAGAAGAAGTTCGGTGCGCCGCAAATCACGAAGGACGGTGTGACCGTGGCCAAGGAAATCGAATTGGCCGATGCTTTTGAGAATGCGGGCGCACAGCTCGTGAAGAGCGTGGCCAGCAAGACCGGCGACGATGCGGGCGACGGAACGACAACCGCTACGGTGTTGGCACAGAGCATCGTGAGCGTGGGCCTGAAGAACGTGGCTGCCGGTGCCAACCCGATGGACTTGAAGCGCGGTATCGACAAGGCTGTGGCTAAGGTGGTGGAACACATCAAGTCGCAGGCCGAGCAGGTGGGCGACGACTACAGCAAGATCGAGCAGGTGGCCACCGTGAGCGCCAACAACGATCCGGAAATCGGCAAGCTGCTGGCTGATGCCATGCAGAAGGTCAGCAAGGACGGTGTCATCACGATTGAGGAAGCCAAGGGCCGCGACACGACCATCGGCGTGGTGGAAGGCATGCAGTTCGACCGTGGCTACCTCTCCGCTTACTTTGTGACCGACACGGAGAAGATGGAGTGCGTGATGGAGAACCCGTACATCCTGATTTACGACAAGAAGATTTCCAACCTGAAGGATTTCCTGCCCATCCTGGAGCCGGCCGTACAGACGGGTCGCCCGTTGCTGGTCATCGCCGAGGATGTGGACAGCGAGGCCTTGACTACGTTGGTGGTCAACCGCTTGCGCAGCCAGTTGAAGATTTGCGCCGTGAAGGCTCCGGGCTTCGGCGACCGCCGCAAAGCCATGCTGGAAGACATCGCCGTATTGACCGGTGGCGTGGTCATCAGCGAGGAGAAAGGCTTGAAACTGGATCAGGCTACCATCGAGATGTTGGGTTCGTGCGATAAGGTGACGATCACGAAGGACAACACGACCATCGTGAACGGACATGGACAGAGCGAACTCATCAAAGACCGTGTCAACCAAATCAAGAATGAGATTGCCAACACCAAGAGCGACTACGACAAGGAGAAGCTCCAGGAGCGTCTGGCCAAGTTGAGCGGCGGCGTGGCCGTGCTGTATGTCGGTGCGCCGAGCGAGGTGGAGATGAAGGAGAAGAAGGACCGCGTGGACGATGCCTTGTGCGCTACGCGTGCGGCCATCGAGGAAGGCATCATCGCCGGTGGTGGCGTGGCTTACATCCGTGCCACGAAGGTGCTGGACGACCTCAAGGGAGACAACGCCGATGAAACCACCGGTATAAACATCGTGAAACGCGCCATCGAGGAGCCGCTCCGCCAGATTGTGGAGAACGCCGGCCTTGAAGGTTCGGTTGTCGTGGAGAAAGTCCGTCAGGGCGAGGGCGACTTCGGTTACAATGCCCGCGAGGACAAGTACGAGAACCTGAAGGCCAGCGGCATCATCGACCCGGCCAAGGTGACCCGTGTGGCCTTGGAGAACGCCGCTTCCATCGCGGGCATGTTCCTGACGACGGAATGTGTCATCTGCGACAAGAAGGAAGAGAAGGCCGATATGCCGATGGGCAACCCCGGCATGGGCGGCATGGGCGGCATGATGTAAGCCTGTGGGCAAACGAGAATAAGTAAGATCAAAGCTGGAAGGAGGCTTTCCAAAGCCTTTCCTTCCAGCTTTTTTATTGTCCTTACCGTAACCGCACCGGCGGGATGTTGGCAGGCGTTCGGGTGAAAATCCGAATGACGGAGAACGCCGGAAGGCCTTGCGGCGATTCAAAGTCGGCGGAAGACACCACCTGCATGTCGTAGACGAAATTCTCGTCTATTTTGTAGGACGCGACATCGTGCGTGATGAAGTTCCGGTCAATCATAAAGATGTACGGGCCTTTCAGGTCAGGAAAACGCTTTTCCTTCAAATCTTCCAGTGAGGCCCAATGGATATCCTTGAAGTTTTTGAGTTCGATTTGCACCGCGTAATCGTATTCCACGCCGTTGATGGTGAACGGATATTGGGTGACCACGAGGGAGTCATGCCGGTCGTTGATGTCGCGGATGACGAGGGGCAGCTTGATTTCTTTTATTACCCGCTCCACTGACTTTGGGTCGATTCCCACTTCGCTCTTTGCGAAGATGTTGTTGTTCAGAATGACGGCCCCGCGCCGGGCATTGAACACCTTGTCGGACATGGGGTCGCCAAACTGATGGCTACTGAAGTTTTCCACCGGCACTGCGGCTTGCGACATGCAGGCCGCTGCAGTGATGAAGGCCATCACGAGAAAGTTCCTTTTCATCATGGTTGTATATGTTTAGAGTTGATGATACAAGGTCTCTCAGCACTAAGGCATGCTTTAGTAACAAAGGTACAAACTCGTGAGATTCTCCTCCCTTATGCCCCGTTAAAATTCCATAAAGAGGAAGCCGGATGGCTTTACCGTTGAAAAACTTGGTAACTTTGGGCTTGCAAAAAACAGGAAAGCAATTATGGGATATGGAAAATGGATAGGCGGTTTCATGGGATTCATGACCATGGGACCTTTGGGGGCTTTGGCCGGATACTTCATCGGCTCGTGGTTTGACAAGAAGACCGGTGAGATGCAGTATGAGGAAGGGACGTCAGGGGATGAGCGGCGTTACGCCCAAGGGCAGCGGAACAGTTTCCTGTTCTCGATGCTCGTCATGGCTTCTTATGTGATACGGGCCGACCGCAGGGTGATGCACAGCGAGATGGAGTTCGTGCGCCGTTTCCTTCGGACGAATTTCGGGGAAGAGGCTGTGGCGCAAGGAGAGGAAATCCTGCTCAAACTCTTTGATGAAGCCAAAAGGCTGGACCAGGCTTCGCCTACGGCTTACCGCGACATGATTTTCGATTGTGGCGGGCAGATTGCCGCCAACCTGAACCAGGGGGAACGCCTGCAGTTGCTGAACTTCCTGATCCGGATAGCCCAGAGCGACGGGTCGGTGTGCGCGGAGGAAGTCCGTGCGCTGAAGGAGGTGGCGCAAGCGATGCGTCTTGACGCCCGCGAGGTGGACTCCATGCTGAACCTGAGAGGAGACTCTCTTGCCGATGCCTACAAGGTGTTGGAAATCGACCCCTCGGCCACGGATGACGAGGTGAAGGCGGCCTACCGCAAACTGGCGTTGAAGCATCATCCCGACCGGGTGGCCACGTTGGGCGAGGATGTGCGCCGGGCGGCGGAAGAGAAGTTCCAGCAAATCAACAATGCCAAGGAACGGATATACAAGGCGAGAGGAATGAAGTGACAGGTTTCAAGGAGGAAAGATAATGAAGAGGTGTGTTTTAGGACTGTGCTTATGGTTGTGTGGCCTGCTGTCAGGCGTTTACGCGCAGGCGGCGGAGCGTATCTGGCCGGGTCAGGAGTGGCCGGACAACAAGGGAGAGCATATCAACGCGCATGGCGGCGGATTGCTGTTCGACGGCGGAAAATATTATTGGTATGGCGAGAACCGCCCCGCACGGGGATTCACCACGGAAGTGGGCGTGGAGGTCTATTCGTCCACAGATTTGGTGAACTGGACGGACGAAGGGGTGGCCTTGGCGGTGTCAGAAAAGGCCGGAAGCCCGATTGAGCGCGGATGCATCATGGAGCGTCCCAAGGTGGTGCGCAACCCGAAGACCGGAAAGTATGTCATGCTTTTCCATTTGGAATTGAAAGGGCAGGGCTATGCCGCCGCACGGGTGGGCTTTGCCGAGAGCGATTCCCCCACCGGGCCGTTCCGCTTCATCCGCTCGTTGCGGCCTAATGCGGGGAAATGGCCTGCTGACTTTTCGCGCAGGGACATACGCGAGGCCAAGGCTTTGAAGGAAGAAGACTACAAGGAGTGGTGGACACCGGCGTGGCGCAAGGCCGTGACGAAAGGTTTGCTGCTGGCCCGCGACGTGCCGGGCGGGCAGATGAGCCGGGACATGACGGTGTTCGTGGATGATGACGGGAAGGCCTACCATATCTATTCGGCGGAAGAGAACCTGACGCTGAATCTGGCCGAGTTGACGGAAGATTACCTGGATTACACCGGGAAGTACGTCCGCATCGCGCCGGGCGGACAGAACGAAGCCCCCACCATCTTCAAGCGCAACGGCACATATTGGCTCATCACGAGCGGCTGCACGGGTTGGGAACCGAACGAGGCGCGGATGTTCAAGGCGGAATCCTTATGGGGACCGTGGGAGCAGTTGCCGTCTCCTTTCGAGGGAAAAGACGCGGAAAAGTCTTTCCACAGTCAAGGCACCTATATATTTAAGGTGGAAGGAACGGACGACGGTTACGTGTTCATGGCCGACCGCTGGAATCCACGCAGTCTGAAGAATTCCCGTCACATCTGGCTGCCCATCCGTTTCAAGACGAACGGGACACCCGTCATCCGGTGGATGGACAGCTGGTCGCCGCAAGAAGAGTTTGGCGGGGAAGAATAAAGGAGAAGGCGGAGCAGTCATGTCTCGCTGGTTCTGCTACACCCTCCCGTTCTATTATTTGAAATTCTTGATTTTCTTTGTCATATCCTGCAGAGCCTTGATGTCGGTGGTCGTGTCGAGTACCTTCTGGGCTTCTTCCAATAAGGCGGGGCGTTGCTTTAGTTGTTTCAGCGTGAGGGTCGGGACCGGACGGGTGCGCAGCCTGTTCACGGCGATGCTGAGGGCCGACCATGCTTCGAGCCGCTCGCGCTCGGCTGCCGAGATGTGCATCACCGAGCCGTGGCGGGGAGTGAAGTCGCCGTGCGTCTTGGTGTTCTGCACGAAAGTGAAGTGTTGCAGGTCGTTGCTCTTGCAGAACTGGTAGAAGCCCTGCGCGTAGCAGTCGTACATCAGCACATATTCGTCCGAACCGATGAGGGGGAACACGCTGGAACCTTCCACCGGATACTGCCCCTCCTTTTGCAGGTGCCGCCATTCGATGCTGTACGGTCCGGTGAGCCGTTGGCTGGTGGCGCGCATCACGCCCTGCCGTGTGCGGAATCCCTTGTTCATGACCGAGCGGCCCTCGTCCTTGAAGAACAGCACGTACTCCCCGGTCTTCGGGTTGCGCACGATGTCTCCGTCGATGGCCGCCGTGCCGAAGTCGAAGAGCAGCTTCGGGGTGGTGATGTCGGTGAAGTCGTCATTGATATAGGAATAGAACAGCTTGAAGTACGGTTGCTTGAAGTTCGGGTCTTCCGTGGGATATTCCCAGTCGTGGCGGCCGATGGAGTAGTAAATCATGTATTTCCCCGCTTCGTCGTCCCAGATGATTTGGGGCGCCCACACGGCGTGCAGGTTCTCCCGGTCGAATCCCGGCAGGTCGGGAAAACGGGTGGGGAAGTCGATGGCCGTATGCTGCCAGTGGATGAGGTCGTTGCTCTTCATCAGGATGAGGCCGTCGTTGCTCTGCCACCCTTCGTCCGAGCGCATGTCCGTCATGACCATGTAGAAGGTCTTGCCGTCCCGTCCCCGGGTGATGTACGGGTCGCGGATGCTTTTTTTCAGGGCTATCGTGTCGGATGCCACCACGGGCCGTCCTTCGTTGAGCGAGGTGTAGTTGAATCCGTCGTCGCTCAGGGCGTAGCGGATTTGCTCGCCGTAGGGCGAGTTGTTGGAGAAAAAGGCAAAGAGGTAGCAGCTGTCGGCCGGAGCGGTTTCGGCTTGTGCCGGAGCGGGACAGGCCGTCCCGAGAAATAGGGCAGCAGCCCCCGCAGTCATCCATTTCTTCAGTGTCATGATGAGATTCGTTTTTAAGGTTGATGTTTCCAAGAGGTAAAGATACTTAGAATAAACCGCCCGTGGAAGCTTTGCGCCGATTTTGTCGGGGGATTTTGGAGAATTTGCCGCATTTTCTGATTCATCTTTTTCTTTTCCGGCGGTTCTTCTCTTCTATCTTTGCGGAAGTGAAACATGCGATGCTATGAGAAAGTTCCTTTTTTGTGGATTGTGGGCGGTCTTGTCCGCCGGATACGTGGCGGCGGATGTGCTGCCGGAGAAAGTGAGTTGCGAGGTGATGCCGATGTATGGCTATCGGGCGGACCGTTCGCCGGGACGTATCGTCAAGATCCGTGTGGGTGGTGCGGACTTGCGGGGCGACCTGAAGGTGGACGTGGCTTACAAGCGGGTGAAGGAGACTTCCGTTTTCCGGCTGGACGCTTCCGGGGAGGCGGAGGTGGAGGTGATGCTTCCGTCCGTCTTGCCGACGGACAAACGCTCCGAGGTCGTGCTGACGGTGCGCGGAACGGAAAGGGAGGTGAAGGAAAAGGTCGCGGTGGAGCCGATGCGCCACTGGACGGTCTATCTTTACAACCACTCCCATGTGGACATAGGTTATACCAACACGCACAAGAACGTGGAACTCCTGCACCGCACGAATGTCAAGGAAGGCATGAAGCTGGCGCGGGAGACTGCCGGGCATGTGGACGGTGCCCGTTTCGTGTGGAATCCGGAAGTGACCTGGCCGATAGAACGCTTGTGGAACGCCGAGCCGGAACGTCGTGACGAGATTATCGCCGCCATCAAGGACGGTGGGCTGGCGGTGGATGCCTCTTATGTGAACCTGAACACGAGCATCTGTTCGGACGAGGAGCTGTTCCATGTGTTCCGGTTCTCGCGTGAGCTGCAAAGGCTGTCCGGCGTGCCCATCGACGTGTTCCAGCAGTTCGACATTCCCGGCATATCCTGGGGGACGATTCCGGTCATGGCCCAGCAGGGCGTCCGTTATATCATCTCATGGCCGAACACCGACCGTGGCGGGAACGCCCATGCTTTCGGCATCGACGGGATGCCGTTCTGGTGGGTCGGTCCGGACGGGCATTCGCGGGTGCTGTTCCTGCAGCCGGGCAAGTACGCCAACAGCGGCAGCATGGACAAGGGCAATACGACCGGCCGGCCGTGGTTCGGACAGCGCGACCCGCGGAAAGTGCCGGCGCGGATACAGATGGGGAGTGCCAACGTGGATTTCACGGCCCGCCTCTCGGAGTTGGAAGAGCAGGATTATCCTTTCGACTTCATCGTCCTTTCGTGGTCGCTTTGGGACAACAACCCTGTGGATGCCGACGTGCCCTACGCCGTCAACGAATGGCACAAGAAATACGCTTACCCCAAGATTGTCATCAGCGGAGGGCACGACATCATGCGGATGCTGGAGGAGAAATATGGCGACCGCTTGCCCGTGGTGCGCGGCGACTATACGGAATATTGGACCGACGGACTGGGGACGGCGGCGCGCCTGACCGCCGTCAACCGCCGCAACAAGGAACGCATCACGCAGGCCGAGACCGTGTGGACGATGCTGGGCGGCGGCGCGGCGGCTCCCCGTGCCGACTTTGATGAAGGCTGGCGCTACATCCTGTTGGGGTCGGAGCACACGTGGGACTTCGAGAATCCTTGGGAGCCTTATTTCCAGGACGCCATCTGGCGGGTGAAGCAGTCTTATTTCCACGAGGCGGAGGCGCGTTCCGTGGCGTTGCTGGACGAGGCCTTGGGACAGATTGCCGACAAGTCCAACGGGGCGTTGGGGCCGAAGGAAGGGCCGGCGAACGGCGGCGTGGCCGTCCTGAACACCCAGAGCTGGAAGCATGGAGGGCTGGTCACGCTCTCGGCGGCGGAAAGCCAGAAGGGCGACAGGGTGGTGGACGAAACGGGAAATGACGTCCCCTCGCAACGCCTGTCTACGGGCGAACTGGTGTTCTGGGCTGCGGACGTGCCGGCGTTGTCTTCCCGCCATTTCCGCGTGGTGGAGGGCGAAACTCGGGCGGCAGGCCCGTGTCGGATTGAGGGCTGCACACTGGACAACGGGGTCCTTGCGGTGCGCCTTGACGCGGAGAGCGGGAACATCACGGAGGTGCGCCGTGCCGGGGACACCTATAATTACATAGATGCGGCGGTGGACGGCGGCGCCAATTCCTGCTGCTGGCTGCCGGCGAACGAGGACCGCCCCGTGTTCGACGAGGTGGAAAAGATAGAAGTGGCGGAGCAAGGCGGGCTGCTGGTGGAATTGCGGGTGACGTCCCGGATGAAGGGATGCCGTAGCGTGACACGGTCGGTGCGCCTGATTGCAGGGCAGCCTTGGGTGGAAATCACCAATGTGGTGGACAAGCTGCCCCTGCTGGACAAGGACGGCATACACTTCGGCTTCGGGTTCAACGTGCCGCAGGCGAAGACGCTGGTGGACATCCCTTGGGGCGTGATGGAAGTGGAGAAGGACCAATGGCCGCAGGCCAACCGCAACTGGATGGCGATGCAGCGGTGGCTCGATGTGTCCAACGCCACGCACGGGGTGACGTGGTGTTCGCTGGACGCTCCTTTGATGGAATACGGCGGCCGCCATGCCAACATTTCGTTGGGATGGGGCGGACAGGGGCCGTGGCTGACGGAGCTGCCGCCTTCTTCCACGGTCTATTCATGGGTGATGAACAACCACTGGCACACGAACTTCCCGCTGACGCAGGACGGGCCGGTCGCGTTCCGCTACCGCCTGTTCCCCCACGAAGGCGCCGGCATCGTGGCGGCCAACCGCTTTGGCCTGGAGCAGGCGCAACCTTTGGTGCATGTCATGACGGACAAGAATCCGGCGGTGAAGCCGTTGGTAGCCGTGGACAACGATGCGGTTTACGTCACGGTGCTGAAGTCGACGGACCGGGACGATGAACTGATTCTCCGCCTTCGTTCCCTGTCGGCAGAGGAAGAGACCGTCCGGCTGGACTTCCCGTCCCGCCGTCCCGCCAGCGTGCGGCGGTGCGAGTCGGAAGAGATTCCCGGAGCGGAGGTCGGAAGCGAAGGAGTGAAGCTCCTTCCTTACGGGATGGCCACGCTGTGGGTGGCGTTCTGACGTCCCTTATATATAAGGTGTATTAAGGCTTGCGGGAAGACGGTGTGCCAAGGCCGGCTTCCCGCAAGTCGTTTCTTATCTCTCTTTGTGGCTTGTTTTTTGTCCGGTGCTGGTGTTATTTTGACACGCTGCCATGCGTCACGGCTTGCCGATAGATGCGCCAAATAGTCCATTCTGACGCGAATCAGCAAAAATGTGACGCATTAGTGGCGGTGGACTGGTAGTGGAATACCTAATTTTGGGCGACTTAAAATTTGTTTCATTTCTAAAAAACAAGAAAAAATGAAGAGAACTTTACTGAATTCATGGGCCGTCGCCGCCTTGCTGCTGTGCAGCCAAGGGGGGTATGCCGAAGACTGGAAAGGCAAAGATTGGATGGGCAACCTCCCGGACAATGCCTACGTGGCCCGGCTCTCCATCCCCGGGACGCACGACACGGCCACGGGGGAAGGGTTTATTGTGAGCATGTATGAGACTTATTCCCGTGCACAGGACCTCAGTCTTGCCGACCAGTTGGAGGACGGCATCCGGGCATTCGACTTCCGCCCGTCCGAGTACAACGGGTATCTGAACTGCGCGCATGGCATATCCGAGACCAACATCACGTTCCAAAAGGCGTTCGAGACGCTGCGCGACTTTCTCGTGGCGCATCCCACGGAGTTCTTCATCATCCATATCCTGCAGGTGGACGCCGGCAACACTACAGCCCAGAACCTCCTGCACGAGCTGTTGGAGAGCGACGGGATGAAGGACTACGTGGTGGACTTCCGCCGCGACCTGACGGTGGAGGACATGCGCGGCAAGATGCTGTTGCTCTACCGCGATGCTTACGAGAAGAATCCCGTGGGCGGCATGATGACCAACTGGTGCGGCTGGATTGACTGGAACGCGCAGACGAACGGCGTGATCACCGGCGCGGGCAGCGGACCGGAGGCCAAGGCCGCCCTCTACATGCAGGACCAGGCCGACACGCACGAGGACGGAATGGTGGACGCGAAAGTGAACGCCATCCGGAAGATGCTTGACTTCAGCACGACGCACATCGTGAACGAACCGCGCCAACTGGTGTGGGTGTACAACTTCGCGTCGGCGTATTCAAAAGTGGGAGCTTTCGATGCCTCATTGAGCGACGGCTACCGCGACAACGCGACGCATACCAACGCCGCCATCATCGACTACCTGAAGGACGAAAGCAACGTGGCGGGTCCCGCCGGCATCGTGCTGATGGACTACGCCGGCGTGGCCGAGAGCAACGGCTATGCCACACGGGGCGACGAGCTGGTGGACGCGTTGATTGAGCATAACTTCAAGTACATCTACGGCCCGGGCGACAACGCTGCGGAAACGTCTGCGGCGGTGTCGTTCAAGCGGGACGACGAGCGCGACTACACGAAGAAGATGGGCGTGGAGGGCAAGAACGGCGTGCCCTTGCTGGCCGATTTCGACGGCAACGGACTGACGGACGTGTATTTCGGCGGTGAAGGCTATTTGTGGGATGCGAGCTTGAAAGACGGGGCCGGTGACTGGACATGGGCCGACGGCGGCTATCTCGGCTACAACAACGGCGCAGGCTCCACTCCGGCCTGGAACGCCTTGTCCCACACTTCCGTTTCCTCTACCGACGACGACCTCCCCGTGTTCTACGGCGGGCTGGGCAGCCGCGTGCTGGACTATGACCAGGACGGCATGCCGGACCTCCTGCTCCTCGATGCCACCAACGCGGGATGGACGTCCGTGCATCCCAATGTGGGACGCTCGGCCTTGCGGGTGGTTCACAACAACGGCGGGCAGGACGGTCTGGTGGACGTGACCGCGCAGATGGGCGGCCTTTCCGGCTGGACGCAATTGAGCGAGAACAGCGGACGCGGGAACGCCGGCAACCCGTTGCACAGCATTTCCGTGGCGGACGTGAACATGGACGGCTATCCCGACGTGCTGTTCCAGACGGAAAAGGGCGACCCGTGGGCGCGTGTCACGAAACTCTTCCTGAACCAAGGCGGCAACAGTTTTGCGGAAGATACGGGAAGCCAATTGGTTCCGGCGAATAGCGGCAGCGTGCTTTTCGGGGACTTCAACAACGATGGATGGCCCGATGCCGTGGTGTCCGGCTATGCCAATGCTGGAACGCTGGGCGGCGTGGACTATACCGAAGGCAACCGCCTGGACTTCTACAAGAACGACGGGAAGGGACATCTCGCATGGGCCAACACGGACTTGAACGAGGACGTGAACTGGACTTCTGCGCAATACGGCCACAGCGGCGACGAATGTGTGATGTACGTCATCGACTACGACCAGGACGGCAAGCAGGACATTCTCATCATCGGCAGCTTCGGCTGTTCGGGGGACTATGCAGAGGCCAACGGGAAGGCGGCCGTGGTGCTGCGCAACGTGTCGGAGGACGGCAAGTTCGCCTTCGAGACGATGAAAGCCGGCATTTGGCCCACCTCGGCCAATCCCACGCGGATGTCCGCTCTGGCCGACTTCAACGGAGACGGGTTCCCCGACTACATGGCTTGCGGATGGGGCGGTCCCAACGCCGACAATACTGGTTATGACTGGGTGTCGAGCTATTGCAGTTACAGCACGGGAAAAGGCACGTTCGAGACCGTCTGGAACGTGATGGACGGTGGCGTGGAGGAAGGCCTCATGAACTATGCCGACGTGGACGGCGACGGCATGCTCGACTTCATGTCGGCCTGCAACGGCGACAACGGCGCTCCTTACTTCTACCGCAACACCTCGCTGCTGGCCACGGGCGGAAGCCCGCAAGTGCCGGGTGCGCCCACCGGGCTGAAGTCCGCGTATGACCCTGCCACGAAGCGGCTCACGCTGACGTGGGACAAGATGGCGACCGCGTCGGGCAGCAAGGCCGTCTACAACGTTTACATCGTGCGCGACGGCAAGACGTTCATGCGCTGCCCCGCCGTGAAGGAGACCGGCAGCCAGACGGCCTGCACGCCGTTTGCCGCCTACCTGCCTTCGGAAACCTGCTTCTTCGAGAACGTGGAGCCGGGCGTGTATGAGGTGGGCGTGCAGTCGGTGGCCTACTCGTGGAACGCCTCGGCCTTCTCGACCCTCACCGTGGCCGTGCTGGACGAGAACAGCGAGGTGGAAATCGGCGCGGACGCATACGGTGCCGACGTGACCCTCTCCCGCACGCTCAAGGCCGGCAAATGGAATACGTTCTGCGTGCCATTCAGCCTCACGGCCGAACAGACGGCGGCAGCCGGGTTGGGCGAGGTGAAAGCCTTCCGCGCCGTGGAGAAAGGCACGGACGCCTACGAGCTGCTGTTCGAGGATGCCACGACGATAGAGGCCGGCAAGCCCTACATGGTGCGCCCGGCGCAGGCCGTCTACTCGATTGCCGTGCAGGGAGTGGACCTCGTGGCCGGAGAGCCTGAGGGACAGACCATCGACGGCGTGACGCTGCAAGGCGTTTATGCCCCCATGACGCTCTCGGGCAGCGACAAGTATTTCATCTCCGACAACGTGTTCTACCAGGCCGACCGCGACATAGAAGTGAAGGGCTACCGCGCTTACATCGCGCTGGGAGCCGGCGAGGCGCAGGTGAACCGGATCGTGATCAAGGGCGACACCGAGACTTCGGTGGGCGGCGTGGACGCTGACGGCGAATCCCTAGTGGACGTCTACACCATCGGCGGCGTGAAGCTGAAGGAAGGCGTGCGCGAGGCCCAGGCCTTGGACGGGCTGCCCAGAGGCGTGTACGTGGTGGGCGGCCAAGGCCATGCCCGCAAGGTGATGAAGTAAAACGATGTGTAACGAAGAAAAACGAATAAGCAAATGAGACAGAAACGAATGTACGTGCGTCCCGAGACGGCCGAGGTGCAGATGGGCGCGATGAATATGCTGGCTTCGTCCCCGGACGGCATCACGTCCAACCTGGACGACACGCTGTTCGGCGGCAGTGCCGCAGGTCAGGGCGTGTCCGGTGCGGACGCGAACCGCAACGGCGGCTGGGAACTGTGGTAATACTCCTGCGCAGGCGGGCGGTTGCGCCAATGCGGTGCGCAACCGCTCCGCCCCGCAAGGTGGAAGCCTCCTGAAGGGGACGAGGTGTGCCGGCACGTTCCGGCAGCAATTGCTCCGCCTCGTAGGGGAGCTGGCCCGGAGGGCCTGAGGGGTTTCACGCCCACGGAAGCATACGTCCATGTGATTCGTGGATGCGATGCTTGTTTCGTGGGCGTGATATTTGTTTCGTGAACGCGAAACCCCTCAGTCGCTTCGCGACAGCTCCCCTGCGAGGCGGAGCAGTTCGTTTTGGGGCGCGTTTGTCCTTTCGCAGCCGGACCTTCCGCAGGCAAGTGCCGGAAAAGTAAAAAGAAAGCATTTCGCGGTTTCCCATGACAAAAAGTGCGAAATTCGCCGTTTGTGCTGACGGGCACTTCCCGTTTCCCGCTCCAAATAGGAAATCATCCTATACAAACTTTTACGTTTGTTTGCCGGCGTTAACTGTTTTCCCGCGAAAACGCCCGATTCTTTGCGCACAAACGCGCGCGTCATTGCGGAGTCGTTGCCCGGTGGCGGACTTATGGCTTTGCCGAAGCGGCGGTTCCGGTCTCTTCCGCCTGCCCGAACAGCCGGTGGAACTCGCTTTCAAAGTTGGGGGTGAAAACGCCTTTCCCCATGTTCCTGCGGATTTCGTCCATCGTCCAGAAACGGCCGCCGGCGGTCTCCGCGCTGGGGCGGACTTCCCCGTCGTAGGTGCAGCGGTGGGGGAAGACGAGTTCCCGTTCGCGGGCGGACTCGAACACGTAGTGCGGCAGGCGTTCGGTCGTGAGGTCCGCCAGTCCCAGTTCTTCGGCGGCTTCGCGGCGGAGGGCCGTCTCCACGTTCTCCCCCAAGTCCACGTGGCCGCCCACGGCGGTATCCCATTTGTCCGGCTGGATGTCCTTCCATGCCGGACGCTTTTGCAGGTAGAGGTCTCCCCGGCTGTTGAACACGTGGAGGTGTACCACCGGGTGCAGCTTCTTGCTCCCGTCGTGGCATTCGCCGCGCGTGGCGGCCCCGATGATGTTCCCGTCCTCGTCCACGAGGGGGAACATCTCTTCTTCGTTGTCCTTTTGTGTGGCTATCATGTCTGTACGGTGGGTTAGGGGATGAGCAGCGAGCTGTCGCCGTAGCTGAGGAAGCGGAATCCGTGGGCGAGGGCGTAGTCGTAGATGGTGCGCCAGTCGCCGTGCACGAAGGCCGACACGAGCAGCAGCAGGGTGCTTTGCGGTTGGTGGAAGTTGGTGACCATCATCCGCACGATGTGGTATTCGTATCCCGGGGCGATGATGATCTGCGTGCTGGTGTGCAGGGCGGGCAGGCCGTGGCGGTCCAGATAGGCGAGGATGTTCTCCAGTGCCTGCCGCACGGTGAGGGCTTCCGGCCTGCCGTCGTCCGCGCTTCCGGCGGGTCGGGTCTGCGCGGCATAGTCGTAGGGCATCCATTGCGGCACGTGCAGTTCCTCTTCCGAGGCGTCCGGGTTCCGTCCGAGCGTCACACCTATATAATATAGGCTTTCCAAGGTGCGCACGGAGGTGGTGCCTACGGCGATGCATCCGCCGTCGTGGGCCAGCAGCTTCTCGATGGTGCTGCGATGCACGCAGATATATTCCGTGTGCATCTCGTGTCCGGCGATTTCCTCGCTCTTCACGGGCTTGAACGTGCCGGCTCCCACGTGCAGGGTCACCTCCTCGCGGTCGATGCCGTGCGCGTCCAGGTCGGCCAGCACCCGTTCGGTGAAGTGCAGTCCGGCGGTGGGCGCGGCCACGCTGCCCTTGATTTTGGAGTACACCGTCTGGTAGGTGGTCTTGTCGCTTTCCTGCGTCTCCCGGTTCAGGTAGGGCGGGATGGGCAGTTCGCCCACGGCCTCCAGCATGTCCGCCCACGTCACGTCCGCAGCGTCCCATTCAAAGTCTATGCGGTGGCTCGTCCCCCGGTTCTCGCCCCGTGTGGCCGTCAGGGTGACGGTGCGCCCGCCGATGTCCACCTGCCGGCTCAGCGTGCCGCTCTTCCATTTCTTCAGGTTGCCCACGAGGCAGAGCCAGCTACAGCGGCCCGTCTGCTGGAACATCAGGGCGTAGTCGTGCGGCAGGAGCGGTTCCAGGCAGAACACTTCGATGAGCGCCCCCGTCTCTTTGCGGAAGTGCAGGCGGGCCTGGATGACCTTCGTGTTGTTGAACACCATCAACGCCCCTTGGGGCAGATAGTCCGGGAGGGAGGTGAAAATGTCCTCGCTCACCTCGCCGTGGCGGTAGACCAGCAGCTTGGAACGGTCGCGTTCCGTCAGGGGGAACTTGGCGATGCGCCCGTCCGGCAGTTCGTAGTTGAAGTCTTTGATTTGTATATGCTTGGTATCTTCCATCTCATCTTTTGTTTTCGGATGTGCAAAGTTAGGCATATTTGCCGTATATTTGCAGGGTAAAAAAAGAAATGATATGAAGATTGGAGATAAAGTGAGATTCCTGAGCGAGGTGGGAGGCGGCATCGTCTCCGGCTTCCAGGACAAGGACACGGCGTTGGTGCGCGACGAGGACGGGTTCGACATCCCGATGCCCGTGCGCGAGTGTGTGGTGATTGACACGGACGACTACAACATCGCCAAGGTGAATACCGGGACGCACGACAAGAAGGCTTTGGAGCGGCCGGCGGGCGCGGCGTTGCGGCGGAACGAGGAGGAAGAAGAGGAGGACGACCGCCCGGTGACCTTCGTGGCGAAGCCCCAGGAGCGGCGGGGCGGGGAGAAGCTGAACATCTTCCTGGCCTATGTGCCGGTGAACCCCAAGGAGATGATGACCACGGCCTTCGAGGCTTACTTGGTGAACGACAGCAACTACTATCTGGATTTCCTCTACATGAGCGTGGAGGGGACGAACTGGCGCGTCCGTTTCCAAGGCACGGTGGAACCGAACACCAAACTGTTCATGGAGGAATTCGGCCGCGAGGACCTGAACGAGATGGGGCGCGTGTGCGTGCAGTGCCTGGCTTACAAACAGGACAAGACCTTCCTCCTGAAGCCGGCCGTGCAGGTGGAGCTGCGCGTTGACACGGTGAAGTTCTACAAGCTGCACACGTTCCAGCCCTCGGACTTCTTTGAGGAGAACGCCCTTATTTATGACATCGTGAAGGACGACGTGCCGGCGCGTACCGTGTTTGTGAACGCCGAGCAACTGAAAGATGCCATGCAGAAGAAGGCTTCGGACGAGCGTCCGGCCCGCCAGCCCGCCCGCAAGCCGGAGGCCAAGGGGGACGGCATCCTGGAAATCGACCTGCACATCAGCGAACTGCTGGACAACACCGCCGGGCTGAGCCACAAGGACATGCTGGACTGCCAGATGAAGGAGTTCCGCCGCGTGATGGACGAGAACCTGAAGAACAAGGGGCAGAAAATCGTGTTCATCCACGGCAAGGGCGAGGGCGTGCTGCGCAACGAAATCATCAAGGAACTGAAGCACGCCTACAAGCAGTGTACCTATCAGGACGCTTCCTTCCGCGAGTACGGCTTCGGGGCCACGATGGTGACCGTCCACTGAAAAGCCTGAACCTTAAACCCTCTTAAAAGTTGTATAATTAGTTGGGGCTCTACGTGAAAGGCCGTAACTTTAGCGGCAAATTCATGTAGAACCCTTAATTTGCAAACTCAAAATACGGATGCGACGTCTTTGGCTTTTTCTTTTCTGGTGTGTCTTTTGCGGGAGTGTTTCTGTGTCGGCCCAGTCCTTGGCGGACAGCGTGGCGGTGGAAGATTCGGTGACGGGACACGACATCGTGGAGAAGGCCAAGGAGTTCCTCGGTGTGCCTTACCGCTACGGGAGCATGAACCCCAAGAGGGGGTTCGACTGCTCGGGGTTCACGTCCTACGTGTTCAAAGCCTTGGATATTGACTTGACGCGTTCCTCGCGCACGCAAATCAAGGACGGCGTGCGGATCCGCGACCGGCGCGAACTGCAGGCGGGCGACCTGGTGTTCTTCACCGGGACTCGCTCTAAGAAGACCATCGGCCACGTGGGCATCGTGACGGAGGTGGACGCGGACACAGGCGAGTTCGAGTTCATCCATGCCGGGCGCGGCGGCATCTGCATCAATTCCTCTTCCGACGGGTATTACGACCGCCGTTACGTGGGGGCTTGCCGCGTGCTGGGATAAATCTCCCTGAAGGCGTTCGATTCTCAGGGCTTGGTAATTCCACTATTGACGTTTTGACGGGAAAAAGGTGTGTCAAGATGGATTGTGAATATCCGCAGTCAACCCAATGTTCCGAAGAATAAGGCTGCTCCGCCTGAAAGGGGAGCTGGCCCAACGGGCCTGAGGGGTCTTACACCCACATACACACTCACGCACACGCATAAAGTCGGCTTTCGTGGATGTTAAACCCCTCAGTCGCTTCGCGCCAGCTCCCCTTTCAGGCGGAGCAGTTTTTCTTTTCTACTCGTTTTTACATCCTCCTTTCTTTCCTGCGCAAACTTTCTGCTGTCCGATTCCCAAGGCTTGGTAACGGAGTACCAGGGCTTGGTAGCGGAATACCAGGGCTTGGTACTATGGTTTCCAAGGCTTGGATTTCTCGCTTTTGGAGTTCGGGTGGAAAAAGAAGCCGCCACGCGCCGGACGGCGTGCGTGGTGGCTTCTTTTCAATATGGGGAGATGTGACGGGTCAGAAGAGGTCCACTTCCACCGGGCAGTGGTCGGAGCCGAAGATTTCCGTGTGGATGGAAGCCCCTTTGAGCTGGCTTTCCAACCGGCGGGAGACGAGGAAATAGTCGATGCGCCACCCCGCGTTCTTCTCGCGGGCGCGGAAGCGGTAGGACCACCAGGAGTAGATGCCTTCCTGGTCGGGGTAGAAGAAGCGGAACGTGTCGGTGAAGCCGCTTTCCAGCAACGTGCCGAACTTGGCGCGTTCCTCGTCCGTGAAGCCCGCGTTCTTGCGGTTCGATTTCGGGTTCTTCAGGTCTATCTCCCGGTGCGCCACGTTCAGGTCGCCGCAGACGATGACCGGCTTTTGCGCGTCGAGGCGGAGCAGGTAGGCGCGGAAGTCGTCCTCCCACGTCATCCGGTAGTCTAATCGCCGGAGTCCGTCCTGCGAGTTGGGCGTGTAGACGGTGACAAGGTAGAAGTCCGGCATCTCCAGCGTGATGACGCGCCCCTCCTTGTCGTGTTCCTCCAGCCCCATGCCGTAGGTCACGCCGAGCGGCTCGTGGCGGCTGAAGATGGCCGTGCCGGAGTAGCCTTTTTTCTCCGCGTAGTTCCAGTACGAGCGGTAGCCCTCGAATTCCAAGTCCAGCTGTCCGGCCTGCATCTTCGTTTCCTGCAGGCAGAAAAAGTCCGCGTCCAAGGCTTTGAAAGCCTCCGTGAATCCCTTTTCGCAACAGGCCCTCAGCCCGTTGACGTTCCATGAGATGAATTTCATTGTGTATGTCAGTGTAGTTGGTTTGAAAGTCAAAGATAGTCCTTTTTCGCGGAATGGGCAAGTTGCCGGCAGGCATTACCGGGCCGGAAGGACTTTCCACTCCAGTATGCCGCCCGACTTCCCGTCCTGCAGGCGGGCCGCGATTTTCAGTCCGGTGGTGCGCACGGGCTTGAAGTCCACCCGGTTGTAACGGTCCTTGTCCACGGTGTAGGGCGTGGCGGCCTCCACTTCTTCCCATGCCGTGCCTTTCTTGTAATAGAGCTTCCAGGAGGCCGGCACGCGGAAGTTCCCGTCATAATGGTCGAAGTCCAGCCAGTAGACTTCCACGGCAGACACGTCATAGGGTTGGTCGAACTCGTAGGCCAGTGTCTCCTCCGTGCCGCGCTTGAGCCACCAGTAGTGGTAGGGCTTGGAGGTGTCCGATGAGCGTTTTGGTTCCCACTGGTCGTTCACGCCCCAGGCCCAGGTTTCCGTGGCGGCGGACTCGGGTGCGTCCTTTTGGATGGGTGCCTGTATCATCAGCGTGCGGGCCTTGCTGGCGATGGTCGGTTCGGGTTCGGGACGGGCGGCGTCCGCCGAGGTGGGAATCCATACGGCCATGAGTCCCGCGCCGCGGTTGTTCCACACGGAGTAGGGGACGGCTTTGAACGGCACGTCCCCGATGCGCCCGTCCCGGCCGATGGCTTTGGCGGTGCCGTGGAGGCAGACCACGCCTTGGAGCAGGTCCGGTTCGTAGAAGGCGTGGACTGCCGCGTCTTCGGGGATGAACTTGTTGAAGACCTTCCCGTCCGGCTGGTCTGTCCCTTCGAGGCAGAACACGACGGGGCCGCGCTCGAAGGCGGTCTTTCCCCGGTCGTCCTCCACTTGCGGACAGGCCTGCACGCGCCGCACTTCCATCGGCAGTACCAGCCGGACGTGGTCGCCCTTTTTCCATTCCCGCCGGATGACGGCATAGCCGTCCTCCATCCGGTAATCGGCGGCTTTTCCGTTGACGGTCAAGGAGAATGTGATGTCTTCCGTTTTTATATAATGGTATAGGTCTGTGGGGACGGGGCGGCCTTTCGCCCATCCCGGGATGCGGATTCGCAGGGCGAAGTCTTGTTTCTTCCTGGGATTGACCGTCAAGCTGACTGTCCCGTCCCAGGGGTAGTCCGTGGCCTGGTGGAGTTCAAGCCGGTTGCCCGTGGTCGGTATTCCGGCTTGGCTTTCCACAAACAGGTTGACGAACACGTCATTCCCTTGGGTGGCGTAGGTGTAATGGGGGACGGAAGCCATGAAGCGGGTGATGTTGCCCGGGCAGCAGGCGCATCCGAACCACGCCTGCCGTTCGTGCTGCCCCATGCTTTCCAGCGGGTTGTCGTAGAAGAAGCGGTCGCCGCTCAGCGACACGCCGGAGAGTACGCCGTTGTAGAGGGCGCGTTCCACCACGTCGTAGTATTTGGAGTTGCCGGTGGCGAGGAACATGCGGTGGTTCCAGTAGACGTTGGCGATGGCCGCGCAGGTCTCGCAATAGGCCGTGTGGTTGTGCAGCTCGTAGTCCGGCCCGAAGCCTTCGCCTTGGGCGCGGGAGCCGATGCCGCCGGTGATGTAAAGCTTGCGCCCGGCCATGTTCTCCCAGATGCGGGAGAGGGCATGGTAGTAGGCGGTGTCGCCCGTCAGGGCGGCCACGTCGGCCACGCCGGAATAGAGATAGCCGGCCCGCACGGCGTGTCCCACAATCTCGTCCTGCTGCAGGATGGGCTTGTGGTCCTGGCTGTATTCACTGGGGGCGTGCCCGTCGGTGCAGCGTCCGGTCTCTTCCACGAAGTAACGGGCCGTGCGGAGGTACTGTTCGTTCCCGGTGACCTTGTAGAGTTTGGCCAGTGCCATTTCCACGATAGGGTGGCCGGAAGGCACGTGCTTCTGTCCTTCCGCCGGCCCGAACACTTGGCACACCAGGTCGGCGTTCCGGATGGCCACGTCCAGCAGCGAGCGTTTGCCTGTGGCGCGGTAGTGTGCCACGGCGGCCTCGTAGAGGTGGCCGGAGTTGTAAAGCTCATGACTGTTGATTTTTTCCCACCGGTGCGTGCCCCACCATCCGGAGAGCCGCGTGCATTTGTTGGTCACGCAGGTGGTCAGGTAGCCGTCCGGTTCTTGGGCGGCGGGATGAGGGTGATGACGCTGTCCAGATAGGCATCCAGCCGGGCGTCGTATTTCACGGCGAGGGAATAGGACGCCCCTTCGATGATTTTGTAAGGGTCGGTGTCGTCGAACGAGAAGTCTCCCCGGTGTTCCCCTTCCTTCAGTCCGCCGGCGATGGCGAAGTTGTCGAAGCGTCCGTTCTTCTCGCACTCCTTGAAGGCGGAGGGGATGGACACGGTGCGGTTGGTCTCCATGCGGGGCAGCCAGAAGGAGTCCTGGAACCGTACTTGGGTGAACGGGACTTCGGTAATCCGGGCGGCTTCCTGGGCGGAGAGGCCGGTGAGGCCGGCATAAGCCGTGATGAGGCCGGCGGCAAGCTTCAGAAACAGGTTTTTGTTCTTCATGATATACATTTCTTAAGTTCAGGCACTGCAAATATAGCGAGTTTCATTAACTTTGCTCCCATAAACCATTATTTGTTTTTGGAGTACCATGAAGAAAAGACTATTGACAGCGGTTTGCCTCTTTTCCGCGATGTGGAATGTGCAGGCTCAGGACCTGGCCCACGGCTATCCTTTCTCTCCCGTCCCGTTCACTTCCGTGAGGGTGACCGACAGTTTCTGGGGACAGCGGCTGAAGGCCAGCCGTGAGGTGACGATACCTTTGGCGTTCAGCAAGTGCGAGGAGACGGGACGGTATGAGAACTTCGTCAAGGCGGCCCATCCGAGCGAGAGCTACAAGGTGGGAGGCTTTTCATTCGATGACACAGATGTGTACAAGACCATCGAGGGGGCGAGCTACCTGCTGCAGACCTATCCCGACGAGAAGCTGGAAGCCTATATCGACAGCGTGCTGGAGATTGTGGCCACGGCCCAAGAGCCGGACGGTTACCTCTATACTGCCCGCACGATGAATCCCAAGCACCCGCACGAGTGGGCCGGGAGCAAGCGGTGGGAGAAGGTGGAGGAACTGAGCCATGAGTTCTACAACCTGGGACACATGGTGGAGGGGGCCGTCGCCCACTACCAGGCCACGGGCAAGCGCAACTTCCTGGACATCGCCATCCGGTATGCCGACTGCGTGTGCCGCGAGATCGGGCCGGGCGAGGGGCAGCTGGTGCGGGTACCCGGCCATCAGATTGCGGAGATGGCCTTGGCACGGCTCTATCTCGTGACGGGCGACCGGAAATACCTGGATGAGGCCAAGTTCTTCCTCGACCAACGCGGACACACTTCCCGCCGCGACGAGTACAGCCAGGCGCACAAACCCGTGGTGGAGCAGGACGAAGCCGTGGGACACGCCGTGCGGGCCACGTATATGTATGCCGGCATGGCGGACGTGGCGGCCCTGACGGGGGACACGGCCTATGTCCATGCCATCGGCCGGATATGGGACAACATCGTGGGCAAGAAGCTTTATATCACCGGCGGCATCGGGGCCACGGCCAACGGCGAGGCTTTCGGGAAGAATTATGAGCTGCCCAACATGTCGGCCTATTGCGAGACGTGCGCGGCCATCGGCAACGTGTATGTGAACTACCGCCTTTTTCTGTTGCACGGCGAGGCCAAGTATTACGACGTGTTGGAGCGTACCTTATATAACGGCCTGATTTCCGGCGTCTCGCTGGACGGCGGCGGCTTCTTCTATCCCAATCCTTTGGAGAGCCGGGGGCAGCACCAGCGGCAGCCGTGGTTCGGTTGCGCCTGCTGCCCGTCGAACATCTGCCGTTTCATCCCCTCGTTGCCGGGCTATGTGTATGCGGTGAAGGACAAAGACGTGTATGTCAATCTGTTCATGTCCAACGAGGCGGACCTGAAGGTGGGGAAGAAGGACGTGGTGCTGGAGCAGCAGACCCGCTATCCGTGGACGGGTGACGTGACCGTCTCGGTGAAGAAGAACAAGGCCGGCACGTTTGCCTTGAAAATCCGTATCCCCGGCTGGGTGCGCGGCGAGGTGGTGCCGAGCGACTTGTACCGTTACGCGGATGGAAAGCGTCTGGGCTATGCCGTGAAGGTGAACGGCGAGCCGGTGGAGGCCGAATTGCAATCCGGCTATTTCACCATCGAGCGCAAATGGAAGAAAGGCGACCGCGTGGAAGTGCATTTCGACATGGAGCCGCGTGTGGTGAAAGCCCACCACAAGGTGGAGGCCGACCGGGGCTTGGTGGCCGTGGAACGCGGGCCGCTGGTGTATTGCGCGGAATGGCCCGACAACGATTTTGATTTGACGAACATGCTCGTGAACCGGACACCGGCATTCGAGACCGTGGAGCGTCCGGACCTACTTTACGGACTGACGGAAATCCGGACAGACGCGCAGGTGCTGGGTTACGACCCCATCGGAAGACTGACGGTGTCGGACGTGAAGCTGACCTTGATTCCTTATTATGCTTGGGCGCATCGTGGGCCGGGCAACATGAAGGTGTGGTTGCCGCAGGAAGTGGGAGCTACGAGTCCTTCCCTTCCGGCCACGCTGGCTTCGGAAAGCAAGCTGGACGCCTCGCACAAGACCACGGCCTTGCCGGCGGTCAACGACCGTCTGGTGCCGGTGGACGAGAACGACCGTTCGATGGCATATTATCACTGGTGGCCGAAGAAAGGCGGTACGGAATGGCTGGCTTATGAGTTTCCCCAGTCCCAGTCTGTTTCTTCTTCCACGGTATATTGGTTCGATGACGAGCCGTGGGGCGGATGCCGTGTGCCCAAAAGCTGGAAGCTGTATTATAAGGACGGGCAGGGCCGGTGGAAGCCGGTGGAAGCCCAAGGCGGGTACGGGTGCGAAAAGGGCGTGCCGAACACGGTGGAGTTTACTCCCGTGCAGACCACGGCCCTGAAACTGGAGGTGGAGCTTCCGGCGGACAACTCGTCCGGCATTTACGAGTGGGAGGTGAAATGAATAGGTATCTCTATGACTTCCAAATCCTTGAATTCACGGCCTTCCACCGTGAAGCGCACGAGCGTGCGTACCTTGTGCCATCCTGTCAGTCCGGCCGCCCCCGGGTTGATGTGAAGGAGATTCAGGCGCGGGTCGAACTGCACTTTCAGGATGTGGGAATGCCCGCAGATGAAAAGCCCGGGCGGGCGTTCGTAGAGTTGCCGGCGGATGGCGGGGGCATAGTGGCCGGGATAGCCTCCGATGTGCGTCATCAGCACATCGGCCTCCTCGCATTTCCATCGGAGCTTCTCTCCGTACAGCATCCGAAGGTCGCCGCCGTCGCAGTTGCCGCATACGGCCCGCAGGGGGCGGAACTCCGCCAGCTTTTGTGCGACCTCCATGGAGCCGATATCCCCGGCGTGCCATATCTCGTCGCATTCGGCAAAGTACTCTATGTATTTCTTGTCCCAATAGCCGTGCGTGTCCGACAACACCCCGATGCGTTTCATAAATGCAGCTTCTGTGAGATGAAGTCCTCGACAAGCTCTATGGTGGAGTCTATGCCCAGGACGGAGGAGTTGATGCAGAGGTCGTAAGACTCGGCCCGCCCCCACGTCTTGGCGCTATAGTAATTATAGTATTTGGCACGGTTCTCGTCCCCTTCGATGCATTTCTTCTCCGCTTCCTTCTCTGAGATGTCCAGCGTCTCGCTGACACGCTTCACGCGGTCCGCCATGTCCGCCGTGATGAAGATGTCCACCTTGTTCGGGAAGTCGCGCAGGATATAGTCGGCACATCGTCCCACGAACACGCAGGAGTCCTTCTCGGCCGCCTTGCGGATGGCATCGCTTTGGAATTTGAAAAGCGACTCGTCGCTCAGTTGGTTGGCATAAGGGTTGCTGCTGCCGAAGATGGGCGCGAACGGGCTGAACAGGACTTTCAGGAAACCCTTATGCTCGTCGTTGCGCTCGAAGAAACGTTTGTCGAACCCGCTTTCCTGGGCGGCCAGGTCAAGCAGTTCCTTGTCGTAGAACTTGATGTTGAAATCCTGTGCGATACGGTTTCCGATGATGCGTCCGCCGCTGCCCAGCTGGCGTCCCACATTGATGATGATATGCTTTTTCATGACGTCTTTACGGCTAATTGTTTGAACTTTCTATATTGGATGACGAGCATGGTGCCCGTGACGATGCAGGAGATGGCGTCGGCCATCGGCATGGCCAGCCATACGCCCTTCACTCCCATGAACTGGGGGAGTACCAACAGGAGCGGGACCAGGAACAGCAGCTGGCGGGTGAGCGACAGGAAGATGCTTTTGCCGGCCTGGCCGATGCTTTGGAAGAAGTTGGTCGTCACCATCTGCATTCCGATGAGCGGGTAGAACATGACGATGATGCGCATGCCTTTGGCCGAGATGTCAATCAGTTCCTTGTCCGTGGTGAAGGCGCGCGCGCACCATTCCGGCATCAGCTCGCCCACGAGGAAACCCAAGGTGGTCACCAACGTGCCCCACAGCATGGTGACCTTTAGTACTTTCAATACGCGGTCGTATTTCTGCGCCCCATAGTTGTAGCCCGCGATGGGTTGCATCCCTTGGTTCAGCCCGATGACAATCATGATGAAGAGGAACACCACGCGGTTGACGATGCCGTAGGCCCCGATGGCCAGGTCGCCGCCGTAATGTCCCAGTCCCCGGTTGATGAGGATGACGATGAGGCAAGCGCAGCTGTTCATGAGGAAAGGAGACATGCCGATGCCTAACGTGTCTCTTACGATGCTGCCTTTCAGCTTGTAGATGCCCCGTTTGAAATGGACGAGTTCCTTGGGGTTGTTGAACACCTTCATCTGCCAGAGCAGCGAGATGGTCTGGGCCAGTACGGTGGCGATGGCCGAGCCGCGGATGCCCCAGTCCAGCCCGTAGATGAACAGCGGGTTGAGAATCGTGTTGATGATGACGGCCAGGATGGTGGCGTTCATGGACAGGCGTGGATAGCCGATGGAACGCAGCACGGAGTTCAGTGTCAGATAGCCGTGGGTGATGACGTTCCCTAATAGGATGACTTCCATGTATTCCCGTGCGTAGGGGAGGGTCTCCGCGCTGGCCCCGAAGAAATAAAGGATGGGGTCGAGGAATATCAGGGACACCGCGCTGAACAGGAGGCCCAGCAGGAGGGTCAGCGTGATGACGTTGCCGAAAATGTGCTGGGCGGACTTGTAGTCCTTCTGCCCCAGTTTCACGGAAATCAGCGTGGAGGCGCCTACGCCGACCATCGCCCCGAACGCTGCAGACAGGTTCATGAACGGGAAGGTCAGGGCCAGTCCGGAGATGGCCATGGCACCGACGCCGTGTCCGATAAAGATGCTGTCCACCATGTTGTAGAGCGAAGACGCTGTCATGGCAATGATGGCGGGTACGGCGTATTGTCCGAGTAGCTTGTTTACGGGAAGAATGCCTAAGTCAAGTGGTGACGATGGGTTCGACATGTTTGTATTTTACTTTAGAGTAACGCAAAGTTAGCAAAAAAGTGTGGAACGGGAGTGCTTTTTGCTTGCATTTTTTCCGCTTAAAAGTCGTGGCGAACATTCTTTTTTATTACCTTTGTTGCCGTATGGCGGAAAAGGCCCCAAGGGACGGCGGCCGGAAGCCGGCATTGTTTCTTAAATCATAATTATCATGAGCAATCAGTTAGAGAGAATCAGGGAATTGGTGGAACTTCGTGCCAAGGCACGCATGGGCGGTGGCGAGAAGGCCATAGAGAAGCAACATGCAAGGGGCAAGTATACGGCCCGTGAGCGCATCGACATGTTGCTGGACGAGGGCAGTTTCGAGGAGATGGACATGTTCAAGCTGCACCGTTGCACGAACTTCGGCATGGAGAAAAAGCAGTTCTTGGGCGACGGCGTGGTGACCGGCAGCGGCACCATCGACGGGCGGTTGGTCTATGTCTTTGCGCAGGACTTCACCGTCAACGGAGGTTCCTTGTCCGAGACCATGGCGGAGAAAATCTGCAAGGTGATGGACCAGGCGCTGAAGATGGGCGCGCCCTGCATCGGCCTGAACGACTCCGGCGGCGCACGCATCCAGGAGGGTATCAACGCCTTGGGCGGCTATGCCAGCATCTTCCAGCGTAATATCGAGGCTTCGGGGGTGATTCCGCAGATTTCGGGCATCTTCGGCCCGTGTGCCGGCGGTGCGGTGTATTCTCCGGCTTTGACGGACTTCATCCTGATGATGGAAGGTACGTCCTATATGTTCCTCACCGGCCCGAAAGTAGTGAAGACGGTGACGGGCGAGGACGTGTCGCAGGAGGATCTGGGCGGCGCGAGCGTACATGCCACCAAGTCCGGCGTGACGCACTTCACGGCCGAGACCGAGGAGGAAGCCATGCAGATGATCCGCACGCTCATCAGTTATATCCCGCAGAACAACATGGAGGAGGCTCCGCGGGTGGAATGCACGGACCCCGTCAACCGTCTGGAGGATTTCCTCAACGAGATTATACCGGACAATCCCAACCAGGCTTACGACATGTACGAGGTCATCGGTGCGATTGTGGACAACGGCGAGTTCTTCGAGGTGCAGCCCGATTATGCCAAGAATATCATCGTGGGCTTCGCCCGCTTCAACGGGCAGAGCGTGGGCATCGTGGCCAACCAGCCCAAATGTTACGCCGGCGTGCTCGACTGCAACGCCAGCCGCAAGGGGGCGCGTTTCGTGCGTTTCTGCGATGCGTTCAACATCCCGTTGGTGACGCTGGTAGACGTGCCGGGCTTCCTGCCGGGCACGGGACAGGAATATAACGCCGTCATCCTGCACGGGGCCAAACTGCTCTACGCCTACGGAGAGGCTACCGTACCCAAGGTTACCGTCACCCTGCGCAAGAGCTACGGCGGATCGCACATCGTGATGAGCTGCAAGCAGCTGCGCGGCGACATCAACTACGCCTGGCCGTCGGCCGAAATCGCCGTGATGGGTGCCGAGGGGGCCGTGGCCGTGCTGTATGCCAAGGAAGCCAAAGCGGCGGAAGACCCGCAGGCCTTCCTGAAAGAGAAGGAGGACGAGTACAACAAGCTTTTCACCAACCCCTACCAGGCGGCCAAGTATGGCTACATCGACGATGTCATCGAGCCGCGCAACACGCGCTTCCGCGTCATCCGCGCCCTGGCGCAGCTGCAGACCAAGAAACTGTCGAATCCGGTGAAGAAGCATGGGAATATTCCATTGTAAACAGATAAAACCAAGATGATGTTACACAAAAGATTTTTAGGAATCCTGGTTGGTTTGGTCGCTGTGGCCACAGCCTTCGGGCAAGGGGCTTTCAGCTTTAAGATCAATGAAGTGGTGGTGTCCAACACGAACGGCCTCGTCGATGAGTACGGGGAGCGTTCGGGATGGATTGAGGTTGCCAACACTTCATGGGGAACCAACAACATCCGCAGTTGCTACCTGACTACGGATCGCAGGGCCTTGGACAAGGGCCTTTCCGTGCCGGAACGTGTAAAAATGATGTCGCTGATACCCAAAGGGGATCCGCGGACGAACTTGCCGGCCCAGCAGCGCATCGTGTTCTTTGCTGACGGACAAACCAATTTGGGGACGTTGCATACGAATTTCACGCTGAAGGAAGGCGAGGAGAACTTCATCGCCTTGTTTGACGGTAACGGAAAGACATTGCTCGACTCTGTGACAGTGCCGCCTTTGGCCGAGAACCAGTCGTATGCCCGCCTGTATGACGCGGAGACGGAAGAGTATGTGTGGCGGGCGCTCAACGCCGAAGAGGTGACCCCCGGCGCACCCAACATGGGGCAAGGAAAAGTGGAGGACAAGGTGGCGGAATGGAAAGAGAAAGACCCGTACGGCATCGCCATGTCCGTCATCGCCATGGGCGTGGTGTTCGTGGCCTTGATTGCCCTGTACGTCTTCTTCCGCCTGTTCGGTTATGTGGTTGTCGTGCTGTCTAAGATGACGCGTGTGCGGGCTATCCGTGCCATTCATGACCAGGCCAGCAAGGCGGCTGTCATGGCCAAGCAGGGCATGGACACCAAGGGCGTGGACATGAAGGTTTACATGGCCGTCATCGGCATGGCGCTCCACGATTACGAGGAGGATGTGCACGACGTGGAGAGCAACGTGCTGACTTACCATACGGACGAGCATTCCGAATGGAACGCGAAAGGCTACACCATGCGCGAGTGGCCGGAATAAGACTATTTATATCAAAAATCCAATTAAAGCAGAAACATCATGAAAGAGTATAAGTATAAGATTAAGGGTGCCGAATATTCGGTGAAGATCAACGAGGTGGAAGGCAACATGGCGAAGGTGGAGGTGAACGGGATACCCTTTGAGGTGGAGATGGAGCGTCCGATGCACCTGACCCACAAGCCGGTCATCCGCCCTGTGGCGCACGTGCATCACGGTCCGGTCACTCCGGCCGTGCAGCCCGTGCAGCCCGAGGCTCCCCGGGGCAAGGGCGTGGCCGTGCGTGCCCCGCTGCCCGGCACCATCAACGCCGTGGCGGTGAACGTGGGCCAGAAGGTGACAAAGGGGCAGACGGTGGTGGTGCTCGAAGCCATGAAGATGGAGAACAACATCAACGCCGAATGTGACGGGACGGTGTCCGCCGTGCATGTGAACAAGGGCGATTCGGTTCGCGAAGGTGCAATACTGGTAACAATAGCTTAGGGATATGGAGATATTTGATTTTATCGGAACAAAACTGGCCGACTTCCTTACCTATACCGGATTTGCCAATGCCGAGGTGGGGAACTGGGTCATGATTCTGGTCGGCGCGTTCTTCTTGTGGCTGGCCATCAAGAAGGATTTCGAGCCTTTGCTCTTGATTCCCATCGGACTGGGTATCATCTTGGGAAACATCCCGTTCAAGGCCGTGGGCTTGGAAATCGGACTGTATGAGGACAACTCCGTGCTGAACTTCTTCTATTCGGGCGTGAAGAACGGCTGGTATCCGCCGCTCGTGTTTCTGGGCATCGGGGCCATGACGGATTTTTCCGCGCTGATTGCCAACCCGAAGCTGTTGCTGGTGGGCGCGGCCGCGCAGTTCGGCATCTTCGGCGCGTATATGATTGCCCTGGCCATGGGGTTCGAGCCGAACCAGGCCGCCGGCATCGCCATCATCGGCGGGGCGGACGGTCCTACGGCCATCTTCCTCTCGTCCAAACTTTCGCCGAACCTGATGGGGGCCATCGCGGTGTGTGCTTACTCTTATATGGCTTTGGTGCCGGTCATCCAGCCGCCTTTGATGCGCCTGCTCACCACGAAGAAGGAGCGGCTCATCCGGATGAAGCCGGCGCGCGAGGTGTCGCAGACGGAGAAAATTATTTTCCCCATCGTGGGCTTGCTCATGACGACGTTCATCGTGCCGTCCGGTCTTCCGTTGCTGGGTATGCTGTTCTTCGGTAACCTGTTGAAAGAAAGCACGAAGACGACCCGTCTGGCCAAGACGGCCGGCAGCGCGCTGAACGACACCATCGTGATGTTGCTCGGCCTGACGGTGGGTTGCTCCACGCAGGCGAGCGAGTTCCTCACGTGGGACACCATCAAGATTTTCATGCTCGGCGCCTTGGCCTTCATCATCGCCACGGCTTCGGGCGTGCTGTTCGTCAAGTTCTTTAACCTCTTCTTGCCGAAGAGCAAGAAAATCAATCCGCTTATCGGAAACGCCGGCGTGTCCGCCGTGCCGATGGCGGCCCGCATCTCGCAGAACCTGGGCCTGGAATACGATTCCAAGAACTACCTGCTGATGCACGCCATGGGGCCGAACGTGGCCGGCGTCATCGGTTCGGCCGTGGCCGCCGGTGTGCTGCTGGGCTTCCTGAGCTAAGTTGTCTCTATAATATAATAAGGTGTAGCCGCTGCCGTTTCCCGGTGGCGGCTATTTTTTTGTCGCGTAAGAAATGGCAAGGGAAATGTTGGTGCGGTAGGATTTCCGTGGGTAGGAATCTTCTGCCGCGCTGATGCCGGAATGTCGCCGGAATCCGGGATTCCCTGTCAAAAAGGAAGGCTTTTCGCCAATTCCCGCGTCCGTGTGGCGGGACGAAAGGGCGCAAATAGGCTGCGGAATGTTAAAAAACGGGCGGGCGGAATGTCCGTATGGCGCATTTCTCCGCCCCGGCGGGCATTTTCGTGCGGCAAAAACGGGATTTCTTTGCTGAAAGAAATTTCTTTCTTGCCGCAAAGACGCGAATTTCTTGCCGCAAAGAAATCCGCGGGAGCGTGGAAAGCGGGGAAAAACGGGGCTTCGGGCGGCTTTTTCCTCCTGGTTGGAGGCCGTCAGCGTGCAAAATCCGGTTGACTTTTTGCGAGCCTTCCTCCCCGTCCGGCTGACGCGGGGGCGGCGCCCGTCCGCACGGCGTCCCGTGGCGGGCGGCAAAGTGTCGCGGAAACCCGGCTTCCGGCTTTCATCCTGCCTTCCCGCAGGCCCGCGAGAATCCCGTATTTCCGCCCGCCCCCGTCCCCGCCCCCGTCCGCGCGATTCTCGCGGTGCCGGTTTTGACGTTTTGACAAAATGGCAAGAAGCGTGGGGTTGAAACGGGCCGCCCGTTCGGATGTGCCAAAAGATTTTTCGACTTATCGGGGCGGTATAGAGTGCTTTTTCCTTTTTTTTTGTAATTTTGTGCGAAAAGATTCACGCATGAAGGATATGGAGCAAACACAAAAGAAAGTCTTGGTCGGCATGTCGGGGGGCATTGACAGCTCCGCCGTGTGCCTGATGCTGCTTGCGGAAGGCTACGAAGTGGTGGGGCTGACCATGCGCGTGTGGGACTTGCCGCGGCAGTTCTCTTCGCCGGAGCAGGAACAGCCTGATTTCGTCTTGGAGGCGAAGGACTTGGCCGCCCGCCTGGGCATCCCCCATTACGTGGCCGACGAGCGCGTGGATTTTAAAGACATGGTGGTGCGGAATTTCATCGAGGAATACCTGGACGGGCGGACGCCGAACCCCTGCGTGATATGCAACCCGATGTTCAAGTTCCGCGTCCTGGCGGAATGGGCGGACCGGCTGGGATGTAATCATATCGCCACCGGGCATTACGTGCGGGTGAGGGAGGAAGGCGGCCGATATGTGCTGCATTGCGGGGTGGACGCGAAGAAGGACCAGTCTTATTTCCTTTGGCGGGTGGGGCAGGACATCCTGTCCCGCTGCCTGTTCCCCTTGGGCGGGCTGCGCAAGGAAGAGGTGCGGGGCTATCTGGAGCGGGCGGGCTTTGAGATGAAGGCGCGCGGCGGGGAGTCGATGGAGGTGTGCTTCATCGACAAGGACTACCGCGACTTCCTCCGCGAGCAGGTGCCGGACCTGGACAGCCGGGTGGGCGAGGGCAAGTTCGTGGACGTGCAGGGCCGCACGCTCGGCACGCACCGGGGATTCCCGTATTTCACCGTCGGGCAGCGCAAGGGGCTGGGCATCGCCTTGGGGCAGCCGGCCTATGTGCTGCGCCTGAACGCCCGGAAGAACACCGTGATGCTGGGGCGGGCGGAGGACCTGGACGCTTGGCACATGCTGGTGTCCGGCGGGCGGATGGCGGACGAGGCCGCCTTGTCTGACGGCAACCTGGCCGTGCGCATCCGTTACCGCAGCCAGCCGCTGCCGTGCAGCGTGCGCAGGGTGAGGAACCTTTTTCCCGACGAGGTGGCAGGCGACGACTTGTGGCTGGTGCATTTCAAGGAGAAGGCTTCGGCCGTGACGCCCGGGCAGTCTGCCGTCTTTTACGTGGGCGACCGGCTGGTGGGCGGGGCCACCATCTGCTCCCAGCGCGGGCTGCAGGCTTATTTATTGGAACCGTAGGATGGAGGCGTTGACATTATATGAACTGAACAACCTGGTGCGCGGCTCGCTGGAGCGGGCTTTGCCGGACGAGTATTGGGTGCAGGCCGAGCTGAGCGAGGTGCGCGAGGCCTACAACGGCCACTGCTACCTGGAGTTCGTGCAGAAAGGCAATAACGGGCGCGACCTGGTGGCCAAGGCGCGTGGCGTGGTGTGGGCCGGCACTTACCGGCTGCTGAAGCCCTTGTTCGAGCGGGAGACCGGACGGCCCTTGTCGGCCGGAATGAAGGTGCTGGTGCGGGTGGCCGTCACGTTTCACGAGCTGTACGGCTATTCGCTGTCCGTGACGGACATTGACCCCGCCTACACCTTGGGCGACCTGGCCCGGCTGCGGCGGGAGATACTGGCCTGCCTGGAGGCGGACGGCATCCTGAACGATAACAAGGAACTGCCGTTGCCGGTGCTGGCGAACCGCATCGCGGTCATCTCGTCGGCCACGGCGGCGGGCTACGGCGATTTCCGCAACCAGCTGTTGCGGAACGACTACCGCCTGCGCTTTACGCTGCGGTTGTTCCCCGCGGTGATGCAGGGCGAGCGGGTGGAGGAATCCGTGCTGGCCGCGCTGGACGCCATCATGGCGGAGCGGGACGAGTGGGACGCGGTGGTCATCATCCGGGGCGGAGGGGCCACCAGCGACTTGTCCGGTTTCGACACCTACCTGCTGGCGGCTGCATGCGCCCAGTTCCCGTTGCCGGTGATCACGGGCATCGGCCACGAGCGGGATGACACGGTGCTCGACCTCGTGGCCCATACGCGGGTGAAGACTCCCACGGCGGCAGCGGCATTCCTTGTCCGCCACCAGCTGGAGGCCGCCACCCGTCTGGAGGCGTTGTCCCGCGACATCGGGCAAGAGGTCATGGCGCGGCTGGAGCGTGAACGTGTGCGTCTGGAGCGGTTGTCCGCCGCGCTGTCCGCCGTGTTCTCGCAGGTGCGTGTCCGTGGGGAGCATCGGCTGGAACAGCTGTCCCTGCGGTTGGCCCATGCCTGGCAGCAAAGGCTGGCGGACGAGAGGCACGGGCTGGAACGCTGTGCCGCCCGCATCGGCCAAGGGGTGGCTTCCCGGCTGGAACGCGAGCGTTTCCGCCTGCAACTGTTGCGCCAACGTTGCGAGGCGGCCGACCCGGACCTCCTGCTGAAGCGCGGCTACAGCATGACCTTCAGCCAGGGCCGGCTGGTGCGGAAAGCGTCCGAGCTGGAAAAGGGAGAAGAGATTACGACGCGGCTGGCGGAGGGAGAAGTCCGTTCGGTCGTACAATAATAAGGAAGAATATGAAAAAGGAGAGTCTGACTTACGAGGAAGCCATGGCGCGGCTGGAAGAGCTGGCACGGCGGATGGAGAACAACGAGACGGGCATCGACCAGCTGGCGGCGGAACTGAAAGAGGCGCGGCGGCTGATGGCCTTCTGCAAGGAAAAGCTTTACGCCACGGACGAAGAGATAAAGAAAATATGGGAAACGGACAAAAAAGAGTGATAATTTGAAATAAATGGCGGGGTTTGGGAAGAAGTTGTCGCTTTTTTCCTTAAATTTGCCTGACAGAATGAAATCAAAGAAACAAGAAGATATGAAAGAAATCGATTGGGCGAATCTGTCGTTCGGATACATGAAGACGGATTACAACGTGCGTTGCTACTATCGCGACGGCAAGTGGGGAGAGATTGAAGTATGTTCGGAAGAGACCGTCAACCTGCACATGGCGGCCACCTGCCTGCACTACGGGCAGGAGGCGTTCGAGGGGCTGAAGGCTTACCGCTGCCCGGACGGCAAGGTGCGCGTGTTCCGCATGGACGAGAACGCCGCCCGCCTGCAAAGCACGTGCCGCGGCATCCTGATGCCGGAACTGCCCACGGAGCGTTTCGAGGAGATGGTGAAGAAGGTGGTGCGCCTCAACGAGCGGTTCATCCCGCCTTACGAGAGCGGGGCCACGCTGTACATCCGCCCGTTGCTGATCGGGACGAGCGCGCAGGTCGGCGTGCATCCCGCCACGGAATACCTGTTCATGATTTTCGTCACGCCGGTAGGGCCGTACTTCAAGGGCGGCTTCGCGGCCAATCCCTACGTGATTATCCGGGAGTACGACCGTTCCGCCCCGCTTGGCACGGGCATTTACAAGGTGGGCGGCAACTATGCGGCCAGCCTGAAGGCCAACAGCATCGCGCATGAGCTGGGCTATTCCTGCGAGTTCTACCTGGACGCGAAGGAGAAGAAGTACATCGACGAGTGCGGCGCGGCCAACTTCTTCGGCATCAAGGACAACACTTACGTGACGCCGAAGTCCACGTCCATCCTGCCGTCCATCACCAACAAGAGCCTGATGCAGCTGGCCGAGGACATGGGCATGAAGGTGGAACGCCGTCAGATCCCGGAAGAGGAGCTGGCCACGTTCGAGGAGGCCGGCGCCTGCGGCACGGCGGCCGTCATCAGCCCCATCGAGCGCATCGACGACCTGGAGAACAAGAAGAGCTACGTCATCAGCAAGGACGGCAAGCCCGGCCCGGTCTGCACCAAGCTCTACAACCACCTGCGCAACATCCAGTACGGCATCGAGCCGGACACGCACGGATGGACCACGGTGGTCATCGAATGATTCACGCTTAAATTCACATTATGGTACGGACAGCGAAAGAATTGAGAGCGGCCGCCCGGGCTTCCTTGTCCGGGAAGTGGGCCGGGGCGGTGCTGATGGCCTTGGTCTATCTGTTGCTGATGGGCTTTGTACCCGGTGTGTTGAACGTGTACCCTGAAGACGGCAATTGGGGCAACCTGCTACAGCTGCTGCTCATGCCGATGGCGTACGGCATGCTGGTGGCATTCCTTGACAACATCCGCAGCGGCGGGGCGTACCAGGTGGGCCAGCTGTTCCGGGGATTCAGCGAATACGGGCGTGTCCTGGGCACGGGGGTGCTGGTGGGCGTCTATACGTTCCTGTGGACGCTGTTGCTCGTCGTGCCGGGCATCATTAAAAGCTACTCGTACGCCATGACCTATTATGTGTTGCGCGACCATCCGGAACTCCAGTTCAACGGTGCCATCAACCGGAGCATGGACATGATGAAGGGGCATAAGTTCGACTTGTTCTACCTGCAACTGACTTTCATCGGCTGGGCCTTGCTCTGCATCCTGACGGCAGGCATCGGGCTGTTGTGGCTGGTGCCTTACATGGATGCGGCCCAAGCCCACTTCTACGAGGACCTGAAGGCGGATTACGAGGCAAGGACGCGACAAGTTGAGGCTTGAGGAAGATGGAAGAGGAGAAGGGTATAGGATTCTATGTTCTGGAAAAAGGGGAGCGGAAAGGCCCTTACACCATAGAGGAACTCCGGCAAGGCAAACTTTCGCCGGACACGCTGGTGTGGACAGAAGGCGAGACCGGTTGGCGGAAAGCCGGAGAGATGCCGGCATTGGCCGGGTTGTTCCCGTCCTCCATCCCTCCCGTCCCGCCGGCCGAGGAGGCCGCTCCGCGACCGCCGATGCCTAAAACTTGGTTGGTGGAGTCCATCCTTGTGATGGTGCTGTGCTGCCTGCCGTTCGGGCTGGTGGGGCTGGTGTATGCCTCAAAGGTGGAGACGGCCTATTGGGCCAAGGATTACGCGCAGGCCGCCAGGTATTCCCGCAGCGCGAAGGTCTGGACGCTATGGGGCGTCGGCGTGAGTGCAGGGCTTGTGGTGCTTTATGTGATTGTCCTGCTTCTCTGTCTGTTGGCGGAAAGCTTATGAAGTAATGTTTAATCTTTAAATGTGAGGCTTATGGAAACAAACAGTACGGGTGTTTGCCCGAAGACGTGGATGGCGGAATCCATCCTGGTGACGATTTTCTGCTGTCTGCCGTTTGGCATAGTAGGTATCGTGAATGCGGCGAAAGTCAGCTCGCTTTTTGCCGCCGGCAATGTGGCGGCGGCGGAAGAGGCCAGCAAGTCGGCCGGGAAGTGGACCAAATGGGGGTTCATCGTAGGTCTGGTGGTTATTGTGCTGTACGCCATCTTCTATGTGGCCATGATGCCTTCGGTGTGAGTCGGGCTGAAGAAATATGAAAAAGGGCATTTGGGGGGTGTTGCTGCTATTGGCGGTCGTGGTCTATTTCGGATTCGACCCTTCCGCCAACGCTTGGTTTCCCAAATGCCCTTTTTTGATGCTCACGGGCTGGCAATGCCCGGGGTGCGGCTCGCAGCGGGCCATCCATAGCCTGTTGCATTTGGATTTGTTGTCCGCCATGCGCTACAACCTGCTGTTGGTGGTCTCCCTGCCGGTGTTGGCCGTGCTGCTGTATGCAGAGGCGGTACGGAGGAGGAAACCGGCGTTTTATGCCAAAGTCCATCGCGTGGCCTACATTTGGATTTACTTTGCGGTGGTTTGCATGTGGTGGCTGGGGCGTAATCTGTGGCATGGGTGAGATTCCAGGCCGCAGGTTCGGGGAGAGAATGTGGATTTCGTGGCGGATTCTTTTGGAGTATCGCGCAAAAGCCCGTACATTTGCACCGAATAGAGCAAAAATACGTATGGGAAAAGGAAAATTGGCGAAGTTTGCCGACATGGCGGCTTATCCGCATGTGTTTGAATATCCTTATTCGATGGTGGACAATGTGCCGTTCGAGATGAAAGGGCAATGGGGGGCGCGTTTCTTCCGTAACGACCGCCCCATCGTGCTGGAGTTAGGGTGCGGGCGCGGGGAATATACCACGGGGCTGGCCCGGCTGTATCCGGAGAAGAACTTCATCGGGGTGGACATCAAGGGCGCGCGCATGTGGACGGGGGCCACGGAGGCCTTGCGCGAAGGCTTGTCCAACGTGGCGTTCCTGCGCACGAACATCGAATTGATTGACCGCTTCTTCGCGCCGGACGAGGTGTCCGAGATTTGGCTGACGTTCAGCGACCCGCAGATGAAGAAGGTGAAGAAGCGGCTGACCTCCACTTATTTCATGGAGCGCTACCGCCGTTTCCTTAGCGACAACGGGCGCATCCACCTGAAGACGGATTCCAACTTCCTTTTCACTTATACTTCTTATATGGTGGAGAAGAACCGGCTGCCGCTGGAGTTTTCCACCACGGACTTGTACCACAGCGTGCTGGCCGAGCATCCGGACACGGAGGAGGCCCTCATCCTGGGCATACAGACCTATTACGAACAGCAGTGGCTGGACCGCGGGCTGAACATCCGCTACATGCGTTTCCTCCTGCCCCGCGAGGGACGGCTGGAAGAGCCTGAAGTGGAGATAGAGATGGACGAGTACCGGAGCTATAACCGCAGCAAGCGGAGCGGTTCAACCACATCGAAATAAACAAGACTAAAAATGGAGGACTTATGGACTTATATCCTAAATTGATTCTGGACGCGCTGGCTACGGTGCGTTATCCGGGGACGGGAAAGAATATCGTGGAAGCCGGCATGGTGGAGGACGACATGCGCATCAGCGGGCTGCACGTCAGCTTCTCCCTGATATTCGACAAGCCGACCAACCCGTTCCTGAAATCCATCATGAAGGCGGCCGAGGCGGCCATCCACGCCTACGTGGGCAAGGAAGTGGAGGTGGAGGTCAAGGCCAAGACGTTGCAGGCGCCGCGTCCGGAGGTGGGACAGCTGTTGCCGGGCGTGAAGAACATCATCGCCGTGTCGTCCGGCAAGGGCGGCGTGGGCAAGTCCACGGTTGCGGCCAACCTGGCCGTGGCCCTGGCCAAGCTGGGTTACAAGGTCGGCTTGCTGGATGCCGACATCTTCGGGCCGAGTATGCCGAAGATGTTCCATGTGGAGGACGCACGTCCGTATGCCGAGCCGGTGGACGGGCGCGACCTGATCGTGCCGGTGGAGAGCTACGGGGTCAAGATGCTGTCCATCGGTTTCTTCGCCGATCCCGACCAGGCGATGCTGTGGCGGGGGGCGATGGCCTGCAATGCGTTGAAGCAGCTTATCGGCGATGCCAACTGGGGCGATTTGGACTATTTCATCCTCGACACGCCGCCGGGTACGAGCGACATCCATCTGACGTTGGTGCAGACTTTGCCTATTACGGGCGCCATCATTGTCAGCACGCCGCAGAATGTGGCCTTGGCCGACGCGCGGAAGGGCATCAACATGTACCAGAACGAGAAGGTGAACGTGCCTATCCTGGGACTGGTGGAGAATATGGCCTGGTTCACGCCGGCCGAACTGCCGCAGAACAAGTATTACCTGTTCGGGAAAGAGGGCGTGAAGCGGCTGGCCGAAGAGATGCATGTGCCTCTGTTGGGGCAGATTCCCATCGTGCAGAGCATTTGCGAGAACGGCGACAAGGGTACGCCCGAGGCGTTGGACGGGGACAGCTTGACGGGGCAGGCCTTCATGGACTTTGCCCGCCGCGTGGTGGAGGAGACCGACCGGCGTAACGCGGAACAGGAGCCGACGCACATTGTCGAGGTGAAGAAATAAAAGTAGAATGAATAGGGAAGCCGGCTCACAAAGCCGGCTTCCATGTAGAATTAAGGATGGAAAATGGATGGGAAAAATGAACCTCGCGGCCATGTGACCGGCAATCTGGAATGGGACGGCCTGCACCGTCCGCGCATTTATTATGCCATGGCCGCCATCCTGTCGGGGCTGTTCCTGACGGTCATCGACGGGACGATTTGCAATGTGGCCTTGCCGACTATCGCCAGGCAACTGGAGGTTTCCTCCTCCGATTCCATCTGGATTGTCAATGCCTTTCAGCTGGTCATCATCATGGCATTGTTGCCGTCCTCCACGGCCGGCGAGCTGTTCGGCTTCAGGCGCATATACCTTTTGGGGATGGTGCTGTTCACGGTCGGGTCGTTGTGTTGCGCCTTGTCGGGGACATTTTCCGCCTTGGTCTTGTCGCGTATGCTTCAGGGCGTGGGCGCGGCCTTGGTGATGAGCGTGAACGGTTCCTTGGTCCGCCTGATTTATCCCCGGCGTCACTTGGGCAAGGGCGTGGGGCTGAACGCCACGGTGGTGGCATTGGCTTCGGTGGCGGGTCCGGCCTTGTCGGGGCTTATTCTTTCCGTGGCATCGTGGCCTTGGCTGTTTGCCGTCAATATTCCATTGGGTGTGTTGGCTTTCAGCTTGGGGTACAAGTTCTTGCCGGGCAATCCGACACGGGTGGAAGGGCGTCGTTACGACATGCCTTCGGCGGTATTGAACGCGCTGACGTTCGGGCTGTTCTTCGGGTGCTTCGAGGCGTTCTCCCATGAAGTGCCGTGGCATTGGATTGTGGGCGGGTTGGCCTTGTTGTCGGTGGTGGGCGTGGTGTTCGTACGCCGTCAGCTGAGGCAGGCTTACCCGATTCTGCCGTTCGACTTGTTGCGTATTCCTGTGTTCTCCTTGTCCGTGCTCACCAGTGTCCTTTCGTTCTCGTCACAGATGCTGGCCATGGTGGCCTTGCCGTTCATGTTCCATCTGACTTTCGGAATGAATGCCGGTGAGACGGGAATGCTGATGATGTCCTGGCCTTTGGTCATCATTGTGGCCGGTCCGTTGGCCGGTTCGTTGGTGGGCCGGATTCATCCCGGCCTGCTGGGGGGGGTGGGACTGTTGATGATGAGCATGGGCTGTTTCCTGTTGTCGGATGTGGATGCCTCGGAAGGGTATGGTGGCTTGGTGGCGCGGCTGATGTTGTGTGGCTTCGGTTTCGGCCTGTTCCAGTCGCCCAACAATCATTTGCTGTTAAGTTCGGCACCGTCCTACCGCAGTGGAGGGGCCAGCGGTATGCAGTCCACGGCCCGGTTGATGGGCCAGACCCTTGGAGCGGCTTTGGTGGCGTTGTTGTTCTATCTTTATGGTGACACGGCCCCTCATGTGGCCATGCTGCTGGCCGGCGGTCTCACGCTTTGCGGCAGCATCGTGTCCACCACGCGCATCCGGGCCTCCCGCGGGTAACCGGTCAGCGTTGCCGGTAATCCCTTACGATGCCTTCGCAAATCCAGTTGGCCAGAGCCTCGCGGTTGGACGGCAGCACCAGGCGTTTCCGGTCGCGCTCGTTCTGTATGTTCCCCAGTTCGAGGAAGGCGGCTGGGGGATTGGACTTCAGCAGCACGTAAAGCCGGCGTTCGCTGACCGTCCCTCTGAAACCCCGGTTGGGCTGGTGCTTGTCGTATTTCCGGTCAAATGTCCGGTGGATGTTCTCGGCCAGCCTCTTTCCGTATTTGCTTCCGGGTGAATGATAGAAGAACACGTCCACCTGGTCCCGTTTGCCACGGCTGTCCACGTGGATGAAGATGCTTCTTTTATATTTTTCCTTGTCTTTGCGGGCCAGCCGGTTGATGGCGTCGCACCGTTGTTGCAGGCGGGCCACCTGGTCGAGGGGGATAGGCTCGCCCATGCAGGTCTCCCGTTCGCTGTTCGAGAGGTAGCGGTCGTCGCGGATGCCGTCTTTCGCGTCTTGTATGATGATGTGTACCTTGGCACCTTTTTCCATCAGGGAACGGGCCAGCCGCAGGATGATATCGTAGGCGTATTCGTCTTCATGGAGTTCGCGTCCGCCCACCTTGCCGATGGCTCCGGGGTCGGGTCCGCCGTGCCCGCTGACCAGATACAGGCAGGCACCGTCCAGTTCGTCCGATTGCACCTTGACCGTCTTGAGCCGTGGCCCAAACAGAGGTTCCGTGACGGTGTTCCGGTTTTTTTTCGTCCTTTTGCCTTTCGCTCCGGACGGCAGGCGGTAGCTTCGTCCCAGAATGAGGCCGCCGTCCCGGGTGAACTTTCCTTCATTGATTTCCATGAATTCCTCTTGGGCCGCACGCGAGGTGTAGCCGAAACGTTGCAGGAAGGTGGATACCCCTTCCCCGTTGCGCGGCTTGGCGCGTTCTTGCGCCTGTGTGGGGAGGCAGAAGCCGAGGAGGAGCAGGAATAAGGCAAGATGCCGCAAGTCTGTCATGTCGATGGCGTTTTTTATGCTTGCAAAGATAAGCTTTTCTCTTTAAAGAAAGAGGAGGGAACAGCTTTTTTCCTTTTAATCCGGTACTTGAACCATTGTAGCCGAATGTTTACGGGAATGTAACGCGAAGGAAATCCGGAGGCAGTACCTTTGCGGCAAAATGACAGACATGAAGAATTTGAGATGGATTCCTTTGGCGCTTTTCAGCGGATGGGCTGTGAGCGTGGCGGCTCAAACCAATGAGAAGGGAGAGGCTATGAGAGAACGTGCGGACATTTATTTCGAGGAGGGTAAGTTGAACTTCGCCACGAAGAACAATAACTTCCGGCTGAAATTGGATAACCGGATTTATACCGATTTCTCCTATTATCATCCGACAACTTCCATTGATGGGTTGTCATCGAAACCGAACGATGATTTGGAGGAGGATGACGGCAAGTTCCGCTTCAACAACGGTGTGAGCGTCCGCCGCGCCCGGCTGGCCTTGAAGGCCACGCTCTACGAGAAATGGTTCGCGGAGTTTGACTTGGACTTTGCCTACAATGAGGTGGAGATTAAGGACATGTACTTGGGATACCGTTTCAACGACCATGTCTCCGTGCAGGCCGGCCATTTCAAGGAGCCGATGAGCATGGAGCGGTTGACCAGTTCGCGTTACTTGTCGTTCAACGAGCGGCCCATGCCTGTGGAGATGTTCGCCGGCGGCCGCCGTCTGGGTGCGGCTGTCACGGCTTGGGGCAACCATTGGTGGTTCTCCGGCGGGGTGTTCGGCCAGCAGCTGGACATCATACAGAAAGAGAAGAACCGCGGCAGCGACGGTTACGGATTTACCGGTCGTCTTGGCCTCTCGCCCGTGAACAACGACACGTGGACGGTACACTTGGGAGGGTATGCCACCTACCGTACGCCGGACGGCGGGGGTACGGAGGACCGTCTGGTGGAATTCCGCAGCTTCCCGGAGAGCCGTACGGACCGTCGGCGTTTCGTGCGGGCAGAGATTCCGGATGTGAACCACTACGCCACGTATGGCGTGGAGGCGGCCGTGCGTTGGGACAAATTGCTGGCTTATGGAGAATATATGTTCACGAGTCTTTCGCGCTACCGCAAGGAGGGTGACCGGAAGATAGATTTGAAGAACGCGGAGTTCAACGGCTGGTATGCCGCCGCGTCCTACATGATATTGGGGCAGCAACGCCGATACATGCCGGACGATGCCGAGTTCGCCCCGGTCTATCAGCGTCGCAAGGGCGGTTGCCTGGAACTGGCGGCGCGGGTGAGCCGTACGAATCTGAACGATTTCCACGAGATATCGTCGCCCGTGACCGGCGGGTCCGCGTATGCCTACAGTGCCAACCTGAACTGGTATCCCGTCCCCAACATCATGTTCGGACTGAACTATACGTTCATGGACAACGACAAGTATGCCGATGACAAGGGGCATATTACCAAGGACGGCAAGGCTTTGAGCGAGGCGCTGCCCGGAGGTTTGGACTTCCATATCCTTCAGTTGCGGCTGATGCTGTCTTTCTGATGAGGGACTAAATCGAAAAACTTTTTTTATAAACGGTATGAATAGAAATTTCTTTTGCACGGCAGCGTTGCTGATGGCTGCCACGGTATGCGTGACCGGATGTAAGGACGATTCTGAGGACGATTTGAAGAATGTAGGGCCGTCGGATGTGTCCGTGTTCATTAATGAGGTATGTTCCAGCGGTACGGACTGGGTGGAGCTGTATAACCCTTCGGACGAGGAGGTCTCCTTGGCCGGTTTCCGTTTGCAGGACAACAAAGGGACGGATGAGGAATATATTTTCCCGGACGGCGCGGCCATTGCCGCCCATGGTTATCTGGTGTTGGAGAACGGTGCGGATTTTGAGTTCGGCATTTCCGGTGACGGCGATGAGGTCAAGCTGCTTGACGCGTCTTACCGGTTGGTGGATGACATCATAGTGCCGGCTTTGGAGGACGGGCAGACTTATGCCCGTATCAGCGATGGAAACGAGTCTTGGGATGTAGTGGACGGCGGTACCAAAGGGAAGGATAACACTTCCGCTCCGGACGAGGGCGAAGAACCGGGGAAAAGTGCGGTGAACCTGGTCATCAACGAGGTGATGAGCGCTCCGTTGGACGGTGAGTTCGACTTTATCGAAATCTACAATCCCGGCATGACGGAGGTGGATATGAGCGGCTTCATCCTGCAGGATGAGAAAGGTGCCAGCGAACAGTATGTGATACCGGAAGGAACGGCCATTGCCCCGAACGGCGTGGTGCTGTTCACCCAAAACCAGAAAGAGAATCCGGATGGTTCTTTCAACTTCGGCCTCGGCTCGAAAGGCGACAAGGTGGTGTTCCTGGACCATCATGGCGACCTGATTGACGAGGTGGAACTGCCCGCCATGGAGGACGGTACCTCATACGCTCGTACTTCCGACGGGGCTTCGGAATGGGCCGTCACGACTACGCCGACTGCTGGAAAGAGCAATGGGGCGGCTTCGACGCCATCGTTGCGTGGCGTGGTGGTCATCAACGAGGTGTACACTTTCAGCGACCAGAAGGACATCGACGATTTGGATTATATCGAGCTGTACAACACGTCCGACGCTGCTGTCGACTTGGGCGGTTTGCTCCTATGGGAAGGCGGCGGTCCGGAAGAGGCTTGGACCATTCCTGCCGGAAAGACCATTCCCGCGCATGGCTATCTGGTGATAGAGTGCGACAAGGAGGGATTGCACGATGACCCCGTGAACTATCCGTCGTGGGGGCTGAGCAAGAACGACGAGCAGATTGTGCTGGCCGATGCGCGGCAGAACGTCATTGACGAAGTGGCTACTCCGAACCTTTCAGAGAACGAGGCTTATGGCCGCAAGACGGACGGTGCCGCTGAATGGGTGATTTTTTCGCGGCTCACTCCGGGCGGGACGAACGATGGCACGCCCGAAAGGGAGGAAGTGGTGAATACGTCAGGCGTTTACATCAACGAGATTTTCACCAACGACCAGGACAGCCAGACGGCAGGCTGGGACGACACGAAAGATTTCGTGGAGTTCTACAATGCCACGGACGAGGACATTGACATGGCGGGCTTCACCATTTACGATGACAAGCGCGAGGAGGACAGCAAATACACGTTCCCTGCAAATACGGTTATCAAGGCCCGTTCATTCCTTACGTTCGATGTCTATAAGGACAACGCGGACGGTCCGGCCATGGGATTGGGCAAAGGCGGCGATGCCATATACCTCTACGATGCGGACGGCAAGTTGGTCGACATGATGGAGACGGGCGATTTTGAGGATGACGAGATTTACAGCACGGGACGCAAGACTGACGGAGGTGCGGAAATCGTGGTCTTCACGGAAGTTTCCAAGAATGCAAGCAACAACGGTAAGGCGGAAAAGTAAACGCATGATGGGATATAATCAAGCTATGACTGTTACACACTTGGTTCGGGCGGCTCTTTCGGGAGCCGCTCTTTTGACTTTCGTCCTCTCATGTGCTTCTCGCAACGGGCAGGAAACGGACAATTGGCCATCGGCGGCATCCGTACCTTTTGATACGGTGGAGGTCAAGGGGATGCAGGCGGTAGTCCGTTTGGGTGGCTATGGCTCCGATTTGGCTTTCTCGGCCAAGGATTCCACTTTCTGGTTGCTGACCGACCGCGGTCCGAATGTAGATGGAGCGCAACCCGGCAGCAAGGTGTTCCCCCTGCCGGAGTATATGCCCCACATCGGCGTGTTCCGCTACGAAGGCGGTGCTTTGCGGCTGCTGCGCGAGATACCGTTGCGCGACGGAGACGGGCTGGATTTTTGCGGGTTGCCCAATGAAACCGGCGACGGACAGACGGGCGAGGTGGCACTCAGTCTGCAGGGGACGGTCCTGCATGCCGGCGGGCGGCGTGGTTTGGATCCGGAAGGGCTGGCCCTGATGCCCGACGGCAGCTTCTGGGTGAGTGACGAGTACGGTCCGTTTCTCCTGCATTTTTCGGCCGATGGGCGGTGTCTGCAGGTACGCTCTCCTTTCAACGGCGGATTGCCGGGCGCATACGCCCATCGCCGTCCTAACCGGGGAATGGAGGGATTGTGTGCCAACCGGGCCGGTACGCTGCTTTACGGTATGCTTCAGTCTCCGATGCCCGAAAGTGCGGGCTATGCGGCGGCGGACGAACTGCCCTTGTGCGTCATTTCGCTGGCGACGGGTGACATCCGGGAATACCTTTATCCTCTGGACACGATGGCCGAAGGCGTGAGTGCGCTGGCCTGTGTGGACGACAGTACGTTGCTGGTGTTGGAACGTGACGGTGCGTTTCCCATAAATGGAAAAGGTTTTAAGCGGATTTACCGGGTGACGTTGCCCGGGACGGTTCCCGGTCGTCCGCTTCGGTTGGCCAAGACGTTGGAGGTGGATTTGTTGCAGGCTCTCCCCGGCTATGCCCACGACAAGGCGGAGGGACTGGCTTTGATCGGCGATTCCATCCTTGTCGTGGCCAACGATGACGATTTCGGTCTGATGGCGGGGGACAAGGACATGCCTTGCAAGCCTAAGTTGAATCCCGGCGGCCATCCGGACTTCAACGAGCTGGTGTTTATCCGTCACCGTTTATAAAGTAAAGGCTGCACCGCACGGATGGATTCCGCAGGCGGTGCAGCCTTTACTTTATGCGTGATTTTCTTGTCAGATGACTTTTACTTCTTCATGTTGTCGTTGGTCAGGAGCTTTCCTTGATATTCTCCCGTCAACGCCTGGAGGAAGCTTTCCACTTTCTGTGCCTCTTCCGGCTTCATCTCGCGGCCCACCTGGAACTTGGCCATCTTCGTGATGGCTTCGTTCAGCGTCTGGACGCTGCCGTCGTGGTAGTAAGGCCAGGTCAACGCCACGTTGCGCAACGTCGGGGTCTTGAAGCGGTAGCGGTCGCGCTCCACCTTGGTCTGCGCGTAGCGTCCGTTGTCGCCGTCGGTCAGGCCGGACTTCAGGGTCAGCTCGCGGTCCTCGAAGTAGTTATCGCGCTGTCCCATCAGCTCATACGTCAGTCCGCCCATGTTAACCCCAGCGTGGCAGGTGGCGCAGTCGTACTTCTTGAACAGGTCGTAGCCTTCGACTTGCTCAGCCGTCAGAGCCTGTTTGTCGCCTTTCAGGTAGCGGTCGAAAGCGGAGTTCGGGGTGACCAGCGTCTTCTCGAACTCGGCGATGGCGTCGGTAATGGTGGCCTGGCTCAGTCCTTCGGGATAGACTACGGTGAAACTGTCCACGAAAGCCTTGTCCTCGGAAAGCCGCGCCACAATCTCGTCAAACGACTTGCAGCCCATCTCCACCGGATTCAGGGGAGGGCCACCGGCCTGTTCTGCCAGCGTTCCGGCACGTCCGTCCCAGAACTGTACGAAGTTGAAGCATGCGTTGTACACCGTGGGCGCGTTCACGCCGCCCAGCTGCTTGCCGATGCCTTCGGAGTAGCGTTTGTTGTCCACGCCGCCGGTGTTCAGCCCGTGGCAGGTGGCGCAGGAAACCGTGCCGTCGGCCGAAAGGCGCGTGTCGTGGTAGAGCACCTTGCCCAGCTTGGCCTTGCCGGCATCATAAGCCACGCTGTCGGGAACGGGGCGGACAGCCTCGTTGGCGAATTCGGCTGCGGCCAGTGTGTTGGGATGGAACTTGGCGCGGATTTCCTTGACGGCGGCCAGGCCCCGGTCGCGTTTGGCATCGGTGATGGACGCTCCCCAGTGTGCCAGATAGTATTGGGCCATCGGCATCGATTCATTGGAGAGAATCTGTTCCACCTTGGCCAGGTCCACTTCGTTGGGGGCCTCTCCATTTTGCAGGGCTTCCATGAAAGGCTGCACGTCGAACACGTTGTAGCCGTCTTTCACATGTTTCCCGATCAAGCTTTTGGCCACGGGCCAGTCGGCATAGAATGGGAGTTCGGGCGTGGCGGAGTGGCAGTCCATGCACCCGCCGTCCGTCAGCACCTGGGTCAGTTGCTCGTTGGCCGGAAGGTCGGCCGAAGGAGCCTTGTTCACTGCCCGGTAGGTGATGGCCAGTGCCACGATTACCACCACCAGGGCTAAGAGAATCTTTGAACTTCTTTTCATAATCTCATCGTTTTAATGTTATTGTAGGGTTCTTATGCTGTCCTTTAGGAATAGACGTGCATGCTTTCCTGCGCTGCCGGCAGGTAGTTCACGCCATACCAGCACATCTGCAGGCATAGGAAGCCCGCCACCAGCAGGGCGTTGAGTACGGCTGTCCGTCCCTTCCCCGAGAGTCTCAGGTGCAGGTAAATCAGGTAGAGGCTCCAAGTGGCTGCGGCCCAGGTCTCTTTCGGGTCCCAGCCCCAGAAGTACCCCCATGCCTCTTTGGCCCACAACGCCCCGCTCATCATCCCCAAGGTCAGGAAGGCCATCCCGATGCAGGTCAGGCGGTCGATGGCGGGGCGGTAGCGTTCGGTGCGCTTCATCCATCCGGCGATGGCCAGCAGGAAGGCGCATCCCATCACGGAGTAGGCGAAGATATATACCGTGACGTGCGGCACGAACCAGCCGCTTTGCAGGGCCGGCATCAGCGACTGGTCGTGGATTTCCGGCTTCAGGATGTTCATCAGCGTGAAGACGAGCGTCAGCACGGTGCTGAGCGACAGCAGCCAGCGGTAGTGCCAGCGGCAGTAGGTCAGCAGGCCGGCCAGCATCAGGAAGAACGAATACCACAGGCGTGTCTCGCCCATCGTACGCAACGGGGGGCGTTGCAGGACCGTCCAGAACAGGGCGATGAACGCGGCGAACACGCATAAGCCCGTTGCCGTGAGCCATGCCGCCCCGGCACTGAAGCTTTTCTTGCTGAGCAGGGCGCAGGCGGCACCGGCAGCCCAAAGCAGGATGGACGTGGCGGCGAACCACGGAAACTCATTCCACGTCATGGCTGTCCTCCTTTCTCAATTTTCTTTTCTTTGCGGGCCATACCCGTGGGCAGTCCTTGGGCAAAGAGCAGCACGCAACCGGCCAGCAGCAGCCAGATGCCGAAGCTTTGCACGTACTTCCAGGGTTGCCGCACCAGCTGGACGATGCAGAAGCGGGGTTCCGCCACATGCTCGTAGTCCACGAGGTAGAGGTCGTCGTTCGGCGACAGGGCGTAAGGGTGGTTGACCGACAGTGTGATGTCCTTTGTGCTGTCCAGCAGCAAGTGTGCCTGGAAGTTCTGGGGCATACCGTTGGCGTAGTAGGTCACGTCGAAATCTTTCAGTTGCAGGGAGTGGGGCAGCCGTATCTTCCCGTATTGTGGGGTATAGGCCTGCCGGGTGGGCCATTCCTTGCCCACGGGCAGACGCCATTCGGCGGTGTCCGGTGTTCCTGCGAACCCGCCCAGCAGGGCCAGCAGCAATCCGCCGTGGATGAGGATGAAGCGCAGCCGATGGGGGCGTTTGTGGAAAGCTCCGGCATAGAACACCATCAGCAGGTGGAGGAACAGCGCGGTGAGCAGGAAGAAAAACCACCAGGATGAGGGCGAAGGACGGGAGGTCAGCCCGAGGCACAGGCAAGACGCGGCCAGCAAGGCCAACAGTATCGACGTGGTGGAGGGAGATGCCAACAGCCGCGTGACGGGCGAGGTGGGTTTCTCTTTCCGCAAGACCCACAAGCCGACAACTGCCAGCAATATTCCCGCCGCGTTGACGGGAAAGGCGAAGAAGGCCGTCGGGAAGGCAGGAAGCAGCAGTTGGCATAGTAACGCCACGCCGAAATACACGCTCCATACCGTTATATACTTCTTCATTTCCATTGCACCATTCTTTTCCCGCGTTGTCTGCCGGAGTTATGTTGCAAAATTACGGATTTATTTGGAGACGGGGTCAGGAAACGGGCAAAAAAGTGAGTCGTCAAAAAACGACTGAGGGGTCTCACGTCCGCATAACATACTTTCAGCGTATGAATTCGCGGGTGTGATACCCCTCAGGCCTTTCAGGCCAGCCCCCCTGCAAGGCGGGGCGGTTGTTCAAACCTCAGTCGTCCAAGTCCATGTCGATGACGTTGAACTGCTTGTCGAACTTGATTTCCCAGAAGTTGGACAGTTTCACTTCATAGCTGAAGCGGTCGCGTTCCAGCGTGAGAATCTTGGTGCCGGCATGGTTCTCGTTCACGAATTTTGCGATTTGAGCCGGAACGGCCTTGGCGGGTACGCCGCTGCGCTTGCACTTCACGTCGGTCCATTCGCCGTTCTTGTCAAACTCCACCTCGTCGCCGTTGATGAAGGTCACGTCATAGCTGGTGTCGAGGAACTCCTTCTCCATCTTGGCGAACGCCACTTGCTCGTTCGGGAAGTTTTGCTTGAGGAACGTCTGGGCCTTGGCCGGCAGCTGGGCCACCGTGACGGGCTTGTCGTTGTCGGCATGGGCCGCTTGCATCGTAAACACGCTTAACAGGGCAACTAATAACTTTTTCATAATCGTTTCTTTTTTAAGAGTGAGACATTGTTTGTTGTTCTTGATGCAAAGTTCGTTCTTAAAATGGGAAAGATTTGGGAAAAAGGCGGGGTTGCGTGTTAAAGTGTGTAAAACAAAACGGAGGCGCGTTCTTTCGCGCCTCCGTTGGCTGTTATTTCATGTCCAGATACTTGATCTCGTCTTTGTCGCTGTACTTCAGGTTTTCGCCGGCCATGCCCCAGATGAAGCTGTAGTTGGTGGTGCCGGCGGCGGCGTGGATGCTCCACTCGGGCGAGGCGATGGCCTGTTCGTTGTGCAGCCATACGAGGCGTTCTTCTTGCGGCTCGCCCATCAGGTGGCAGATGGCGTTGCCTTCGCTCACGTTGAAGTAGAAGTAGGCTTCCATGCGGCGGGTGTGCGTGTGGGCCGGCATGGTGTTCCACACGCTGCCCGGGGCCAGTTCGGTCAGGCCCATCTGCAGCTGGTTCGTGCCGCCGCCTTCCACTCTTTCCAGGATGTCCTTCACGATGAGCTGGTTGACCACGCGGTCATTGCTCTCTTCCATCTTGCCGTAGTGGTCGGAGATGGCCAGGGCGTATTTCTTGGGGTTGGCCTTCTGCGCCTTCACGTCCGTGGTGATGAGCTGGGTGACGAAGTGCTTGTAGGCCGGGGCCGAGTTGATGTAGAACTTGGCGGGTTTGGCCGGGTCGTTGCTCTTGAAGGTCACTTCCTTGTTGCCGCAGCCCACGTAGAGGGCCTCCTTGTACTTCATCTCATATTCCTTGCCGTCCACGGTCACCACGCCGTCACCGCCGATGTTGATGACGCCCAGCTCGCGGCGTTCCAGAAAGTAGGTGATTTCCGGGCCGAGTTCGTGGAAGGTCTCCAGTTTCAGCACTTTGTTCACCGGCATCACGCCGCCGAAGATCAGGCGGTCGTAGAGCGTGTAGGTGAGGTTGATTTCGTCCGGTGCCATGACCTTGTCCATCATGAAGGCGCTGCGCAGGCGTTCCGTGTCGTAATGCTTCACGTCCTGCGGGTGGCAGGCCGTCTGTACTTTGTAGTTCATCTGGGCGTTTGCCGCGAAGGCACCAAGGCCGAGGCAAAGGGCCAATGCAAATCTTTTCATGTCTTTTTGTTTTTTATGGATGAATTTGTTCTTAGTATTTCTTGCGGATGATGGCGCGGCGGTTGAGGATGGCCAAGGCGAGCGTGCAGGCCACCAGAATGGCCGGGCCGGCGTATTTCACCGTGTAGGTCAGGTGGAAGATGACCCATGCCAGCGGGCTGGAGGCGAAGTCGAGCGCGCCGCCCTCGAAGCCGGCCGGGATGGCCACTGCCGTGTCTTTCGTCAGGTTGTACACGTCATGCGCCGCACTGGTGAAGTAGGGGGCCAGGTTGGTGACAAAATACAATCCGATGGTCATCATGACGAGGCCGATGATGAACGTCTTCACCACATTGCCGTTCGTGATGGGCAGGATGATGGGGAACACGTAGAACATGCCCGCCAGCGAGGCCAGCGGCAGGAACTGGTTGCCCGGCAGGATGACGGCCAGGAACAACGTGACGGGGATGAGCAGGAGCGACACCACGAGTGTCGTGGGGTGGCCGATGACCAAGGCCGGGCTCATGCCGATGTGCAGGCCGGCGTTTTCGCCGAACTTGCGGGCGATCATCTTCTGCGTGGCTTCCGAGATGGGGCGCAAGCCTTCGATGAACAGTCCCGTGATGCGCGGGATCAGCTCCATGACGGCGCCCATCTTGATGCCCAGCCCGAGGATGCCCGGAATGCCGTCCACCAGCTCCTGCCCGTTCTTGCAGGCCAACGCGCCGATGCCGCAGCCTACCAGCACGCCGAGGAAGAGCGGCTCGCCCAGGATGCCGAACTTCTTCTTCATGCCCTCCGCGTCAATATAGAGCTTGTTGAAGCCCGGAATCAGGTCGAGGCCCTTGTTGATGAGGATGGCGAACGGCATGAAGCCCTGGCAGAACGGCTGCGGGATGGAGATGCCGTCCATCTTGTCGTAGAACTTCTGGAACTTGGGAGCCGTGTAGTCGGCAGCTATCAGCGTCAGGATGTAGCAGATGATGGCGGCGAAGAAGCCCCAGGCGATGCTGTCCATCGTGTAGTAGACCATCGCGCCGATGAAGGCGAAGTGCCAGTAGTTCCAAAGGTCGATGTTGACCGTCTTGGTCGTTTTGGTGAGCAACATGAGAATGTTTACGCCCAGACAGACGGGGATGATGAACGCGCCCACCGAGGTGTTGTAGGCCACGGCGGCCGCGGCGGGCCACCCCATGTCGAACACTTCGAGGTTGAGGCCGTAGATTTCCACCACCTTGGACAGCGAGGGGCTGAGGCTGGTGGTCAGCAAAGCCGTGATGACGGACAAGCCCACGAAACCGACACCCACGTAGAGGCCGCTCTGAAGGGCTTTCCCGAACTTGATTTTGATACAAACGCCCAAGATGGTGAAGATGATGGGCATCATGACTGCGGCGCCGAGGCCGATGATGTAACCGAATACTGCTTCCATATATACCGCTTTTTCCTGGTATTAATTCATAAATGATTAGGTTGGGCAAAATTAAACAAAAACATTGGTAACGCAAACGGAATGGAAGAAAAAACGTGCCGGGCGGCTCTTTTGTGGCAGGAATGAGGGGGCGAGGTGGCGGAAGGGACGGAGGGCTGCGGCGTGGGGCGGTTTGACAGATTGATATGGTTTTTCGCTGAAATGAAGCAGAGTGTCGCTGGAAGACGGTTTTTCCGTTGTCCGGCATCCGTTTGGAAGGGACGAAATGGAACGGAAATGTTAAAGCCGCATGGCGTTTTCTGCCATATAGGAGCATTTCTCCCGCCGAAATGTGAAAATCCGTGCGGCAGGGCGTGCGTTTTTTGCCGCAATGGCGCGGATTTCTTTCCGCAAAGACGAAAATTTCTGGTTAGAAAGACGGAAATTTCTTGCCGCAAAGCGGTGGAAGGCGTGGCTGTAAGGGGCTTTCCGGATTTATCTGAAGGCTCCGGGCGGGCGGGGGAGGAGTGACGGATTGTAGCCGTTCCGGGGGACGGGCTGACGCGGCGCCCGCAGTCGTGCGCATGGGAGCGGGGGGCGGCTTTCCTTTTGGAAGCCGGACGGCGGGCCGGCGTGACGATTTGTCAAAGGGCGGATGCGCGAGAATCGCGTGGAGGAAACGCGATCCCGCCTTGCGTGCGAATACGCGATTCTCGCAAGGCGGGATTGACATTTTGACAAAATGATAGCGGAGGGGCTTCAGAGGAAGGTTTCCGGCTCGCGGCGCGCGCTGCACCGCTCGTGCAGCATGGCCGTGTAGGGCGTGTCGAACGTGCGGGCGCCCACGGGGCAGAATTTGACGCAGGCGCAGCACTTGGTGCAGAGCGCGACGTCGGTCGTGGAACGGCCGTCGTGCAGGCTGATGGCGCCGGTGGGGCAGAGGTCCACGCACTCGCCGCAGCCGTAGCACAGGTCGCCCACCACGGGGGCCTGCGGGGTTGCGGGGCCGAGCGTCTTGTAAGGCACGTTCCCCTTCATCGGCGGCGTGGCGACGAGATGTTCCAAAGGCGCGTCGTACGCCAGGGCGAAGTCGCGGGCTGCCGGGTCGGGCGTTTCCGCGATGTTCAATTGCCGCAACAGGCTGGCAAAGGCCTGCCGTCCGAAGGCTTCGGCCTCGCGCAGGTCCTGTGCGTCCGGACGGCCTTCGGCGATGGGCATGCCCGGACGGCTGTAGCTGTGTTCGCCGACGAAGGCCGCGCCGCAGAGCACGGTGAAGCCCTGGCCGTGCAGCAGGTCGCGCAGCTGCACGAGGGCATCCTCGTAGTCCCGGTTGCCGTAGACCACGACGGGTACGGCCACGCTGTTCTCCGCCCGCAGGCGGGCGATGCGGCGTGCGGCCACGGGGGCGATGAGACCGCCGTAGACCGGTGCGGCCACGATGCAGATGCTGTCCTTCACCGCGAGGGGGGTGTCGCTCCGGTCGGTGGTCAGGTCAATTTCCGTTCTCCGGGCAATGCCGAAGCCGTCGCCCACGGCGCGGGCCACGGCGCGGGAAGTGTGCGTGGGCGAATAGTAGGCCACGCAAAGCTGGTCCAGTTTCATGCTGATGCCTCCTTCCCTTTTATGCTTCCGTGATTTTGTAGCCTTCCTCGGTCAGGACGGCCTGCAGTTCCTCCACGGGCTTCGCTTCCCCGTCGAATTCGATGACGGCGGCGGGCGGGTCGAGCGTCACGGTGGCGTGTACGCCCTCGATGCCGTTCAATGCTTTCTCCACGTGCATGCGGCAATGGTTGCACATCATGCCTTCCACTTTATATTCCTTTTTCATATCGGTTTGGTTTTTTGAAATGGGTTGTTCTTCTTTTTGCATCCGGACGTTTCTCAGGCGCAGGCTGTTCGTCACCACGCTCACGCTGCTCAGGGCCATTGCCGCCCCCGCGATCATCGGGTTGAGCAGGAATCCGCAGAGGGGGTAGAGGGCCCCGGCGGCCACCGGCACGCCGATGGTGTTGTAGATGAACGCCCAGAACAGGTTCTGGCGGATGGTGCGCACCGTGCGGGCGGAGAGCCGGATGGCTTCCGGAATCTTGCGGAGGTCCGACGAGATGAGGGTCATCTGGGCCACGTCCATGGCGATGTCGCTGCCCCGTCCCATGGCGATGCTGAGGTCGGCGCGTGCCAGGGCCGCACTGTCGTTGATGCCGTCGCCGGCCATGGCCACTTTGCGGCCTTCGCGTTGCAAGGATGCGATGAAGTCGGCCTTGTCACTTGGCGACATCTCGGCGCGGTAGTGGCGGATGCCCGTCTCGGCGGCGATGCGCGCGGCGGTGGCGGCGTTGTCGCCCGTGAGCATGTACACCTCGATGCCCATGTCCTGCAATTCCTTCACGGCCTGGCGCGAGGTCTCCTTCACGCGGTCGGTGATGGCGGCCACGGCCAGCACCCGTTTTTCGTCGGCGAAGAACACGACGGTCTGCCCGGCTTCGGCCATCCGCCGGGCGGCGGCTTCCATTCCGTGTTCTAAGGCGATATGGCGTTCTTCCGCCAGTTTGCGGTTGCCCGCGTAATATACCTTATTATTATAGCGGCATTGCGCCCCCTTTCCTGTCAGGCTTTCAAAATCGGTGATGGGGAGCGGGCGGCCTTGCAGGTGGCGGACGACGGCTTCGGCCAGCGGATGCTCGGACGCCTTTTCCAGGCTGAAGAACACGTCGGCGGCTTCGGCGGGCGCGTCCTCCGCCCATGCCATTTCCGTCACCACGGGCCGGCCTTCCGTCAGCGTACCCGTCTTGTCCACCACGAGGGTGTCCGTCCGTCGGGCCGCCTCCAGGCTTTCCGCGTCCTTGATGAGAATGCCCAGTTCCGCCCCTTTGCCGATGCCCACCATGATGGCGGTAGGCGTGGCCAGCCCGAGGGCGCAGGGGCAGGCGATGATGAGTACCGTGACGAGGGCCAGCAGGCCGTGGGTGAAGCCGTTCTCCGGCGCGAAGGCCCACCAGCAGGCGAAGGCTACGAGGGCGATGCCCATGATGACCGGCACGAAGATGGCCGCTATCTTGTCTACGAGCCGTTGCACGGGGGCTTTGCTGCCTTGCGCGTCCTGCACGAGGCGGATGATGCGGGCCAGGGTGGTGTCCGCCCCCACCTTTTCGGCTCGGAAACGCAGGATGCCGCGCTGGTTGATGGTGCCGGCGAAGACGTGCGCCCCTTCCCGTTTGGCCACGGGGACGGGTTCGCCGCTCAACATGCTTTCGTCAATGTAGGAACTGCCGGAGACGACCGTGCCGTCCACGGCGATGCGTTCGCCGGGCTTGGCCACCACGGTTTGGCCTTTCCGAATGTTTTCTATGGGGATTTCAGCAGTCCGGCCGTCTTCTCCGGTGATGACGGTGGCCGTCCGTGGCTGCAGGCCCATGAGCTTGCGGATGGCGGTCGAGGTGTGGCCCTTGGCCCGCTCTTCCAGCAGCCTTCCCAGCAGGATGAAGGCGATGATGACGCTGGCCGCTTCGAAATAGACATGGGGTTCCACGCCGCGCCGCGTCCAGAATTCCGGGAAAAAGAGGTTGAAGACGCTGAACAGGTAGGCCACGAGCGTGCTGTTGGACACCAGTGTGTCCATGTTGGCCGCCCCGTGGCGCAGTTGCCGCCAGGCGTTGGCGTGGAAATCTCGGCCGAACCAGAACACCACCGGCGTGGCCAACAGCCAGGACACCCATCCCGCGTAGGCCCAGTCCATGAAGCCCATCCCGATGACGGCCACGGGCAGGGCCAGTGTGATGGCCCCGATGCAGTGACGCTTCAGACGATGGTATTTCTCGTCGTGCGCCTGTTCCGCGCGGTTTTCCATCTGTCGGCGGTTGCCTTCGATGACCAAACCGTATCCTGATTCCTGCAATGCGGCCTGCAACTTCTCGGGCGAGCACACCGCCGGGTCGTATTCCACGGTGGCGGTGGCTGCAGCATAGTTTACCGTGGCCGAGCAGACGCCCGGCTGTCGGTTGAGCGTCTTGTCCACCCGCACGGCGCAGGCGGCGCAACTCATGTCCAATACGGGGAAAGTCCGTTTCTCCATCCGTTTCTTTTCCGTAGCCATTGCTTTCCTTTCTTCTTTTTCCGCTGCAAAGTTACGCTTTCCCCGCCGGATTTTCTTATAGAATTATGGTTGGTTTTTATATCTTTCTTCTCACCAGCCATCCATGAGCCGCCGCAGGGTGTTCCGTATAGAATGCGCCCGATGCTGTTAATTTATTAGTAGAAAACTTTCGGCGTATGCTCTTTTTGTTTTAGCTTTGTCTCGAAATCTGATAGTTTCTAAAAGGTAATGCTTATGAAGGAAAGAGGAAATGCACGTGGATGGCTTCGGGGGCTGTTGTGGATGGTGCCGCTGATGGGCGGGATTTCCGGGCTTTTTGCCCGTACGCTGGCGGAGATGCCTTATGTTGAGAACGTTCGGCGTGGTGTCCCGGTGGATACCACCAAGAAGGCCGGGCGGGCGTATGTGGACGTGGCGGACGGGCCGAATGTGTATAAAGTGCGCATCAATGCGGCAGGCAATGTTTTGTTCAATGATGATTTCGTGTCTCCGGACACGATGTTGCGGAACGCCATGTGCGATTCGTTGACGGAAAATTTTGACGAGTTGCAGAAGGCGCATGAGATGGTCGGGCCGTTCACGGTGCGGATTCTTTATGACGACGGTAGCCTTATGCCCGGTGCGGGTGGGACAACGGAGGCCGATTTGCAGGCCGTGGAGCAGGCTGTGCGCGAGGGTGTCCGGGAAGCCGTATCGAAGCTGTCGCTTTCCTATCCGCCGGAACTTGTCCGGGAGGTGCTGAGGCTCAATGTGGCTTATGGGGTGGCAAGCCGCGAGCGGAGGCCGGCTCCTTTTCCTCCTGCTCCTGCCTCCCCCGTACTGATAGAGGATATAATGAAGGATGCTGTGCCTTCGGATACGATTATAGGGCCGGATACGGTAGTCTTTGACTCGGTCACGATTGTGGTGGAGAAGGGCAAGCGCATGATTGTGTATTAGAACAACGGGCGTGTCCTTCAAATTTTGTCCAGCGGGATGCGCGGCAGGCTTTTCTGTTGTTTGTACTGCCGGGGCGTAAGTCCGGTGAGGGCTTTGAACTGTGCGCTGAGGTGGGCGGTGCTGGAGTAGTCCAGACGGTCGGCTATCTCGCCAAGGGAAAGCTCGTTGTAGTCCAGCAGTTCCTTGGCGCGTTCGATTTTTTGTGCGATACAGTATTTTTCGATGGTGGTGCCTTGCGTTTCGGAGAACAGCTTGCTCAGCGTGCTGTAGTCGTGGCGGCACCCGGAGGCCAGGTATTGTGAGAGATTGACGTGCGGTCGGCGGTCGGAACGGTGTACCCATTCGATGATGAGGCTCTTGACTTGTTCCACGATGCGGGTGCGCGGGTCGTCTATCAGTTCAAATCCCAAGGCTTCGAGCGCATTCCTTATTTCCTTACGTTGCGTTTCGGTCGGTGCTTCCTGCAGTTCGGCCCGTCCGAGTGCAACGGAGACGGGTGTCAGGCCTGCCCGTTCCAACACTTGCTTCACGGCCATGACGCAGCGGTCGCACACCATGTTCTTGATATAAAGATTACGGTCGGTATCCATTGGCTTCTTTCTCTTTTGCAAAGTTAAGCATAAAAACGCGGGGATGGAGGGATTTGTCGTATCTTTGCACCTCAAACCGATGAAAAATGGAGAAGAAAGTGTTGGACAGCGGGCGTGACCCGATGGGACAGGCCATACGGGGGGGCAGTAGAAATTCAGTGGGGATTTATTTTCCAAAATCCCTAATAATTCCGACCTTTGCCTTATGGAAAAGGAT
>CALUIS010000002.1 GCA_944320765.1 uncultured Paraprevotella sp. | reverse complement strand
GAGTCGTGGACAAAAAGTTTTTCCTCTTCAGAATCGCTAAGCTGTATGGCTGTCCCCACTGAATTTCTACTGCCCCAAAACTTGCCTCGCGAGAACGGCGCGGATGGGCGCAGGGGCGGGTGCGGACGGAAAAACGCGAATCTCGGAGAGTTTCGGAAATGCAGGATGAAAGCAAAAAGCCCGTTTCCGCGGCACTTTGCCATCTGGGGCGGAACGTTGTGCGGACAGGCTTCTCCCACGGGGCGGCCCGGCGGAGGGAAAGGCCTGCAAAATGACAGCCGGCTTTTGCACGCGGAAGGCTTCCAATTAGAGCGGAAAAGCCGTCCGAAGCTCTACTTTCCCCCTTTTTCCACACCCCTGAAAACGTCTTTGCGGCAAGAAATTTTCGTCTTTGCTGAAAGAAGAAAATTTCTTTCAGCAAAGAAATTCCATTTTTGCCGCACAAAAACGCCCGCGGCGGCGGAGAAATGCTCCATACAGACAGTTTCCCCGACCGTTTTTTAACAGTTCGGTCTCTATTTTCGTCCATCCGTTTTGTCGCGGGAATGTGGGACAGGACGGAACTTCTTTCCTTTTGACAGGCGAATCGCTGTTTCTTATGACAATCTGTCATTGTCCGATTGCCGGCAACATGGGCATCCCTTGATGGTATGGACGGCATAGTCAAAAAGGGCAAGGAAGATTTCACGTCCGCAACATAAAGACAATCTCAACTAAATTCCGTATTTTTGCGCAAATGATACAATCGTAAAGTGAAGTCCATGGGCGCAAGAGCATTGTTATGTTTAGGAATCATTTGTTGTGGCTTGTCTGTGTCCTGCATTAGCGAGGACGCGGAAGGGGGGGGGCCGGACAAGATAAGAGTTGGGGATGTTTTGCCCGAGTTTTCCGTCCGTATGGATGACGGCCGCCTGGTGGATACGGAAGCGTTGGAAGGGAAGCCTTCCGTCATACTGTTTTTCAACACGTCGTGCGGAGATTGCCAGAAGGAATTGCCGCGTGTGCAACGGGTTTATGAACAGTACGGGGCGGACGGGCGTGTGAATTTTGTGGCGGTCAGCCGGGAAGAAGGCGCGGCTTCTGTCAGGGGCTATTGGGCGGCGAACGGGCTGACACTGCCTTTCTCCGCGCAGACGGACCGCACGGTCTATCATTTGTTCGCTTCTTCTGCCATTCCCCGCATTTATGTGTCGGACCGTTCGCTGGTCGTGCAGGCGGTTTATACGGACAACCCCTTGGCCACGGTGGAGGATTTGTCCTACGCGTTGGAGGCGGCATTGCAGGAAGGGGAAAACTAAAATGGGGGCGTAGCAAAATGACCCCCTCCGCCTGAAAAGGAGGGCAGCCATGTCTTGCTGGCTTTGCTACGCCCCCATTCTGTTTTTATCGTTACTCTATACAGGGCGGTTTTCCCGTTTTCTCCAAAGGGCCGTCATGTCTTCCAAAGTCTTGTCCTTCGTTTCGGGGACCCATTTCCATACGAACAGCGCGGCAATGAGGCAGATGATGCCGTACAAGCTGTATGCGAACATCGGGCTGAAGTCGTACAAGGCCGGGAAGGTGGAGGAGACCAGATAGTTGAACACCCATTGGAAAGCCACGGCAATGGCTACGGCCTGGCTGCGGATGGTGTTGGGGAAAATCTCCGCGATAAGCACCCAGCATACCGGCCCCCATGACATCATGAAGAAGGCGGCATAGACGATGACGGACAATACGGGGACAATGCCTTTGATGCCCAGCTGGTCGCAATAAGCCACCGCCAATGCGCCTACGGCCATCCCGAGGGAGCCGATGATGAGCAGGGGCTTGCGCCCGAAGCGGTCTACCGTGAAAATCGCCACTAACGTGAAGAGGATATTGACGATTCCCATGATGACGGTCTGCATCATCCCGCCGCCTTCCGCTCCGGCATTCTCGAAGATGCGGGGGGCGTAGTAAAGCACGGCGTTGATTCCGATAGCTTGCTGGAATACCGACAACAGGATGCCTATGACAATCACGGCCACGCCGTAAGTGAACAGTTTCTCTTTTTTTTCCGTTGAGGTCTGTTTGATTTCATCCAGGATTCTCCGGGCCATGGAAGTTCCGTTGATCTTCTCCAAAACGCTGAAGGCTTGCTCGTCCTGGCCGCGCATGACCAGGTATCGCGGTGTCTTTGGTACGCAGAAAAGCAGTATCCCGAACAATGCGGCGGGGAAGGCTTCGGAGCCGAACATGTAGCGCCACCCTTCGTATACGGTCCACATGTCGGACGCCGGACTGACGGACATTGCCCCGCTGGCAGCGTCCTTCAGTATGATAGGATTCTGATGGTCGCCCATAATCAGGTAGTTGACGAAATAGACGACCAGCATACCGAAAATGATGGCGAACTGGTTGCACGACACCAATGTCCCGCGGATATGCGAAGGGGCGATTTCGGCAATGTACATCGGGCAGATGGCAGAGGCGAGTCCCACGCCAACGCCGCCCAGGATGCGGTAAAGATTGAAAGCGACCAACAGGTTCCAATCGGCTTTCCCGTAGTCGAAGAACAAAAATTCTGGGTAATAGGAACCTAATGCCGAAAGGAAGAAAAGCACGGAGGCCAAGCGGAGCGAGTCGCGGCGCCCCAGCCGAGAAGCGCAAAAGCCCGAGACAGCACCTCCGAGGACGCAACCAATCAACGCGCTGGAAGACGTGATGCCGTGCATCACCTTGTCATACTGAAAATCCGTGGCAGTGAGGAAAAAGGCTTCAAGTCCTTTTTCGGCGCCGGAAATCACTGCTGTGTCATATCCGAACAGCAGGCCGCCCAAAATGGCTACCGTCGTGATGGAGTACAAATACAGTCTGTCTCCTTCTTGTGTCATGCTCATGATACTTCTAAATGTGATATTAACGGAAAAAGACACTGCAAACCTGCCTACATGCTTGTTTTACAGTGTCTCTATTTTTGTCGGGGTGAAAGGATTCGAACCTTCGACCCCCTGCTCCCAAAGCAGGTGCGCTAACCGGACTGCGCTACACCCCGTATTCCGGAAATGAAATCTCCGAAAAAGCGTTGCAAAGGTACGCCTTTTGGACGGTATTTCCAAATTTGGGAATAAAAAAGTGGCATACTTGGTGTTTAAGTATGCCACTTCTTGTTTATTTAGATGCCTGCCGGCACATGCGGAAGTCAGAACTTGAACGGGGCTTCTTTCACATAAATCTTATAAGACTTGATGCTCTCGGGAGCGCCTTCCTCCACACGGGGGAGATATTGGAAGCCGCCCAACTTTTGCACGGAACCTAAATCAAGCACGATGTAGTGCGGGAATTTCACGTTTTGGTTGGTACTCCAATAAGTGGATTCCTGAAGGTCGAAGATTTTATCGGCCGTCTTGTTGCCGGACGTGATGTCTTCGTCATCGGCGTACGCCACGGTCCAAGGCTCGCGGCTGATGCGTTGGCCTTTATCATCAAGCATATACCATTCGGCGATGCAGGCATATTCGCGGTTGTTATGGGAATTCAATGCCTCGATGCAGACATAGCGTCCGCTGACCGGTTGGTCGAATTTGACTTCCTGCCATCCGTTTCCGGCTGCGAATTCGCCCGTCTTGCATGGTGTCTCGCCGGTCAGGTCAAGATTCTGCCCTTCTTTGCGGTGCGTGTTCGGTGCGTCCACGTTCAATTTGTCGATGATGGGCTTCTCCAGTCCTTCCACCACTGTTTCCTGCGGACCCACTATGTCTTGCACGATGATTTCGTTCTCGCCTTTCTTCAGCCAGCATCCGGGCATGTAGAGCGTCTGTTGCGGACCGATTTTCCAGAAACGGCCGATGGCATGGCCGTTGACGTACACCTGTCCTTTGCCCCATGTCTCAAGGTTGATGAATGTGTCGCCGGTTTTCTTCAGGTTGAATGTGGCGCGATAGCATCCGGGTACTTTCTGGCCTGTCAACGGGACATATTTCATGTCTTTCTGTACCTGATAACTGTCGCTGAGGTTATAAACCTGCCAATTCTTCATATTGATGGTTACTTGGCTTCCGTTTTCCGTCGTATAGCTTAGTTCCACCTTTTCCGTGATGCCTTTGAAGTCCTTGATGGCCCGTCCGAAGTTGATGCGTCCCATGGCTTCCACGAGGATGTCCAGCCGGTCGCCTTCCTTCATGGCAGGAAGCAGCAGCGTCTTCTCATGATTACGGCGGTCCATGGAGCCTATCAGTTTCCCATTGATGAAGACCTGCACATAATCATGTCCGTCGGTCACCGTAAGGATACTTTGTGTGGGTACGGCGGGAGCTGCCGTTCGGTAAAGGATGGCCCCCCATCCCTGATTGAAGGCTTCCATGGTCTGGATGTCCATTGAGGCCTTGGGGGCTGGAAGGTTGTCGAACAAGGGTGCCACCTCGGTGAATTTCACCTTGGGGATACTGATGACGGGGAAAGCCTTCGGGATGGACGGGAGTTTCTTGTCGCTGTATTCAGCCAGCATCTCGCGCAGTTCCATGTATTTGGGCGTAGTCTGTCCCGCTTCGTTGATGGGGGCGTCATAATCGTAAGATGTCACGTCTGGGGAGAATCCCGGGCTGTTGGCACCGGCCCAATGCCCCCAGCTGGTGCCTCCGTGGGTCATATAAAGCGAGAAGGATATGCCGTTGTCCAGCATCTCCTTCAGGCCGCCGACCATTTCCTTGCTGCCGCGTGTCTCATGGCGTCCGCCCCACTTGTCGAACCAGCCGCTCCAGAACTCGGAACACATCAAGGGGGATTCCGGACGCATTTCCTTCAGCGGCTTGAACTCGTTCTGGATATTGGCCCCCGTGCCGAAATTCATGGTCCAGACCAGGTCGTCCAGCCCGTTTTTGGTGAAGTTGGAACTCCAGTCGCATTGGAAAAGAGTCACTTTGTCAAAGCCAGCCTCGCGGATGATGTCGCGGATGGCCGCCACGTAGGGCTTGTCCTCCCCGTAAGAGCCGTATTCGTTTTCCACTTGCACCATGATGATGGGGCCGCCCTTTTCAATGGTCAGGCCACCAATTTGTTCGCCCAGTTTTTGGGCGAAGATGCGGTAACGCTCCATGAAGTAGGGATCCTGTTCCCGCAAGCGGATGTCTTTCTTCTTGAGCAGCCACCAAGGCAGTCCGCCCATTTCCCATTCCGCGCATACATACGGCCCCGGGCGTACGATGACGTACAGGCCGTTTTTCTGGGCAAGCCGGATGAATTCGGCTACGTCGTTGTTGCCGGTGAAGTCGAACTGCCCTTCTTCCTGTTCATGTATGTTCCAAAACACATACAAGCAAAGGGTGTTCATCCCGAGGGCCTTGCACATCTTGATGCGCTGCTCCCAATAAGGGCGGGGAATGCGGGGGTAATGCACTTCGGCCGCCTTGATAATGAAGGGTTTGCCGTTAAGAAGGAATGTCTTGTTTCCCACTTCGAAAGTCTCGGCCTTTGCAGAGGCTTCCGCCGGAGAGAAAAGGAATAGTCCGGCTGTGAGCAGCGACGCCTTGAACACGTGGCTGAGAGTCTTGTTTAGGTTCATCATAAAAATCAGTTGTTATTAATGATTTGGTTTCTCATGTTTTGCTGGTTCAAAAATACTACACTTATTTCTTTTATACAAGTTTTTGAGGAAAAAGGATGGAGAAATACCAAAAACTTTTATTGAACGTTGAATTCCTCGTGAAAAAGGAATAACTTTGCATGTTGAATCAAATATAATAAGCAAACAAGAATATGTTCAGGACAAATACTTGTGGGGAACTGCGACTTGCGGATGCCGGCAAATGTGTCACGCTGGCCGGATGGGTGCAGCGTGTACGCAAGATGGGGGGCATGACCTTCGTTGACTTGCGCGACCGCTACGGCATTACGCAATTGGTGTTTAACGAAGAGGTGAATGGCGGACTTTGCGAAAGGGCCAACAAGCTGGGACGTGAAGACGTGGTTCAGATTAAAGGCTCTGTCAACGAGCGCGAAAGCAAGAACAAGAATCTGCCTACGGGCGAAATCGAGATCATCGTGTCGGAGCTGACCGTGCTTAACGCGTCGAAGACCCCGCCATTTACGATTGAGGACAATACGGACGGGGGAGACGACCTCCGCATGAAGTACCGTTATCTGGATTTGCGCCGTTCTTGTGTGCGCAAGAACTTGGAACTCCGTCATCGGATGACCATGGAAGTACGCCGTTACCTGGATGGCCAGGGCTTTCTTGAAATAGAGACCCCGATGCTCATCGGGTCGACCCCCGAAGGCGCGCGGGATTTCGTCGTGCCTTCGCGCATGAATCCAGGACAGTTCTATGCTTTGCCGCAAAGCCCGCAGACATTGAAACAGTTGCTCATGGTGGCAGGCATGGACCGCTATTTCCAGATTGTGAAGTGTTTCCGCGATGAGGATTTACGGGCCGACCGCCAACCGGAGTTCACGCAGATTGACTGTGAGATGAGTTTTGTGGAGCAGGAAGATGTGATTTCGCTTTTCGAAGGTATGGCCAAGCATCTTTTCCGCACGATACGCGGCATAGAACTGACCGAACCGTTCCCGCGCATGCCGTGGAGCGAGGCTATGCGGCTGTATGGCAGCGACAAGCCGGACACGCGCTTCGGGATGGAGTTCGTGGAACTGATGGACGTGCTGAAGGGTACAGGTGAATTTTCCGTGTTCAACGGAGCCGATTATATCGGTGGCATTTGTGCGCCGGGATGCGCGTCATATACCCGCAAGCAGTTGGACCAGCTGACGGATTTTGTCAAGCGCAGCCAAATCGGAGCCAAGGGGCTGGTATATGCCCGTGTGCAGGAAGATGGCAGCGTGAAATCCAGCGTGGACAAGTTCTATACGCAGGATGTGCTTCAGCGATTGAAAGAAACGATGAAAGCCGCCCCCGGCGATTTGGTGCTTGTCATGAGTGGGGAGGATGTGATGAAGACACGCAAGCAGCTGTGTGAGTTGCGTCTGGAAATGGGCAATCGCCTGGGATTGCGTGACAAGAATAAATTCTCCCTGTTATGGGTGGTGGATTTCCCGATGTTCGAGTGGAGCGAGGAGGAAGGACGCCTCATGGCCATGCACCATCCCTTCACCCATCCCAAAGACGAAGACATCCCCTTGCTGGACACCAATCCGGCAGCAGTGCGTGCCGACGCCTATGACATGGTGTGCAATGGAGTGGAAGTCGGTGGCGGTTCTATCCGTATCCACGACCCGGAACTGCAGGACAAGATGTTCAAGATTCTTGGTTTCACAGAGGAACGCGCACAAGAGCAATTCGGTTTCCTGATGAATGCATTCAAGTATGGTGCGCCGCCTCATGGAGGTCTGGCATATGGTCTTGACCGGTGGGTCAGCTTGTTTGCCGGATTGGACAGTATCCGTGACTGCATCGCATTCCCAAAGAACAATAGCGGGCGTGACGTGATGCTTGACGCGCCTTCGCGTATCGACCAGAAACAGTTGGATGAACTGAACCTGTCGTTGAGAGAGGAATAATATATCCGTACCTATTATAATAAAAGGGATGTGTCCGTTATGTGCCGCATCCCTTTTTTTGTACAGCCGTTTTTCAACGGTAGTGGGATGGTCAGGCAATCGGGTGTTCCGGGTCGAAGCTCCAGAAGATGTCGCCGTGTGTGACGACATAATAGTAGAAGTCTTCCGGCTCCACTTCCTCGGGAATGTACCGCCCGACGGTGTATTCCAAGATGTCCGGAGCTTCCTTGCACGCGATTTTCAGATAATACAGGAATTCCTGGTGCTGGTTCTGCATCATCGCGCAATAAGCCAGGTAGGCGTAAGCCTTTTGGCTGTGCGGACCTTTTTCTTTGTCTTTTTCCAAAATAAACAGGAAATGCTTGCGCCCGTCATTGAACGCCTTGTTTTCCACCAGTGACATGCCGACGAGGAGGTGGGCCTCAAGCTTGTCCTTATGGTTGCTGATGGACCGTTGGTAGTACTCGGCTGCAGCTTCTTGGTCATCGTTCTGCATCATGACATGTCCCTTGTACAAGTCAGCATCGTAATCCGGGTTCAGTTCCTTGATTTTGTCTATATACTCAAAGGCCCTTGCCGTGTCGTGGAGCTTGCTGTAGACATCGGAAAGGTTGGCATAGATGTGCTGTTGCTCTACGGAAATGCCTTTTGACAGGTTGTCGGCTTTCAGCAATTGTTTTAAGGCTTCTTCGTTGCGTCCTTGGGCTGCAAGGCATACGCCATCGAACAGATAAGGGACTTCATTGGAATGGAATTCCTGGAAGTAGCGTCTGTATATACGGTGTGCCTCTTCAAAGTTTTGCAATTGGAACTGGCAGTTCGCTTTCAGCAGGAGAGCCTGCGCGTCGTGTTCGTCAATGGCAAGTGCAAAATCCGCGGCTTCCAGGGTTTTCTGATATTCTTCATTGGCGAAATAGGCTTCTCCTAAAGCATGCCAGGCGTTCGTGTTATAAGGATTGTTGTCCAACAAGCTGTTGAGAATACTGATAGCTTCCTGAGGCTGGTTGGAAGCCAGAAGATAATCCGCCTTGAACTTTATGAATTTTTCATTGTCCGGTTCCATGTCAAGGGCTTTCCGCCCCCATTTTTCGGCTTGTTCCAAACACTCATAGTCCAGAAACAAGGTGGCCGTGTCGTAAAAGAACATGGCCAGGTCGTCCTCTTCAGTTTCTGCCTTGTCTGTCAGGAACTGAATGGCTTCTTGTACTCTTCCTTCACGTAACATGATTTCCGCGTCGAAAAAGATGACTTCCCTGTCGTTAGGGTCGGATATGCAGTTCCGGATAGTTCTGGCTTCCTCGATGTCCCCATTGAACATCTTCTGACGGGCCAAAAATATCAGAGGGTCAATGCTGCCTGGATGGAGATGCAGGGCATAGTCGATACAGTCCATGGCTTTTTCGGTCTCGTTCCGTACAAGGTAGTATTCAGCAATGTCAGTCAGTTCATCCGCTTCCAGATAAACCGACTGACCTCCTTGTAGCATCTGTTCGTACGAGCGAAGGTTCCTTTTGAACTCTTCTTCTTGGAAATATGAAAGATCCTCTGTTGGCATTTTCGTTATTTGTTCTTCTTGCTCCATGTGTCTTTCAGCCCAACAGTGCGGTTGAAGACTAAATGGTCCGACATGCTGTCTTTGTCCATGGTGAAGTAGCCGATACGCTGGAATTGCAGGTAATCCAAGGGGCGTTTGGTTGCTGCGAATTTCTCCACATAACAGTTCTTCAGTACTTTCAGAGAATCCGGGTTCAGCAGTTCCCTGAAATCCCGTTCCTCGGTACTGGGGTTTTCCACGCTGAAAAGGCGGTCGTAAAGCCGGACCTCGGCTGGAAGGCAATGCCGGCAGCTGAGCCAATGGATGGTACCTTTCACCTTACGGTCCGAACCCGGCATCCCGCTTTTCGACATGGGGTCGTATTCACAGTATACTTCTGTCACCGTTCCGTTTTCGTCTTTCTTGCATCCCGTGCATTTTACGATATAGGCACTCTTCAGGCGGACTTCATTTCCGGGAGTCAGGCGGAAGTATTTTTTTGGCGCGTCTTCCATGAAGTCCTCGCGCTCAATCCATAGTTCGCGGCTGAACTCGATGGTATGGGTCCCGTCGTTCTCGTTTTCGGGGTTGTTTATGGTCTCGAGTTCCTCCACTTGCCCTTCCGGATAGTTGGTGATGACCAATTTGACGGGGTTCAATACGGCAGAGACACGTGTCGCCTTGGCGTTCAGGTCTTCGCGTGCCGCCGCCTCAAGCATGGCATAGTCGTTCAGTGCGTCAAATTTGGTGTAGCCAATCATGTCGATGAACTTGCGGATGGCTTCGGGCGAGTATCCCCGGCGGCGGAATCCGCAAAGTGTCGGCATACGAGGGTCATCCCATCCGTTGACAAGGCCTTCCTTGACCAGGGCCAGTAGCTTCCGCTTGCTCATGACCGTATAGGTGAGGTTCAGCCGGTTGAACTCAATCTGGCGGGGGCGGTTGTCGTTCAAATCCTTACCGTCCTTCAATTCGTCAATGAAGCGGTCATACAGCGGACGGTGTGGAACGAATTCCAGCGTACAGATGGAGTGGGTGACCCCCTCGAAATAATCGCTCTGCCCATGTGCGAAATCATACATTGGGTAGGCTTTCCATTTGTTTCCCGTACGGTGATGTTCCTTATTGATGATACGGTATATAATCGGGTCACGGAAGTGCATGTTGGGGTTGGACATGTCCAGTTTGGCGCGCAGCACCATCGAGCCTTCCTCGGCCTCTCCGCTGTTCATCTTTTGGAACAGGGCCAGATTTTCTTCAATAGGGCGGTCGCGGTAAGGGCTTGGCGTACCCGGTTGTGTGGGGGTTCCCTTTTGCTCGGCAATCTGTTCGCTGCTTTGTTCGTCAACGTAAGCCTTGCCTTCCTTGATGAGTTTGATGGCGAAATCCCACAATTGCTGGAAATAGTCGGAAGCGTGATATATTTCATTCCACTTGAACCCCAACCACTGGATGTCTTCTTTTATGGCCTCTACATATTCCGTGTCTTCCTTAATGGGGTTTGTATCGTCCAGGCGCAGGTTGCATACCCCGCCGTATTTTTCCGCAATGCCGAAATCCATGCAGATGGCTTTTGCATGTCCGATATGCAGGTAACCGTTAGGTTCTGGCGGGAAACGGGTTTGCAGACGACCGCCGTTCTTGCCGGCTTTCAAATCCTCTACTACGATTTCTTCTACGAAATTGAGTCCTTTCTTTTCGGTTGAATCCGTATGGGTTGTTTCAGTCATAACCATTCTGTTTTTGCTCGATATTTTATGAATCCTTCCTGCAAAGATACGACTTTATATTGAATATCGGTTTCATGCGGTTATAATAATAAGATGCGGCAAGCCTTTTTCTGTGCCTTTGAAGCGGAAATTCCCGTTTTATGCTGAGAAACATGTTTTTTTATTTGGCCCGTTTGCAGAAAAGCCCGACATTTGCAACAATTATTCTGAAAACAATCTTTTTACCTTAAAAAAACTAATACCTATATGAGAGTTTAGAGAGGATGTGTCGGGAGACACGTCCTCTTTTGCTTATTTGTAGTCGTCCATTCTTTTTGGGTTTTTGGGAAACCAGCCTTTCAGGACACGTTTCCGTTGGTCGAACACTTCCAGTATGCCCCAAAAGGACGAGAATGACGTGACGCCGAAAATGATGCTGCCGTAGAGGTTTTCTGTATAGAGCGACAAGCCGCCGCAGAGGAGGCCTAATAGCAGGAACCCCCACCAGCACTTTGTGCCGAAATAGTACTCTCCCTTGATGACCAAAGGATGGAACAGGCCTATAATCAGAAATGTGGCCAATCCTGTCAATATTCCCATGTAATTCATCTTATCGTTGTTTTGATTTGTGATTCGCTTGCAAAGGTAATCTTTTTTGGGGGAAGTTCAGGAGGGAACTGTCCCTATATTGGGATGCCTTTATGTTTGTATAAGCCATGTTGCATGAGTCCGCGTGTGGTCAGGTAAAGGATGAACGCCAGCCAAAGCGCATGGTTATGGTACCATGGTGAAAAGGCAAAATAGATGGCAAAGAAAACCGCCATGGCACTGCACATGGACCATAGCATATAGCGTGTGGCGGTAAGGCCGATAAGGATGCCGTCCCAGATGAAGGCCGAAAGCCCGGCAAAAGGAATGAGGATAGCCCACGGCAGATAGGCGGTGGCCGTGGAGACAACGGATGGTTCGTCTGTCAGCAACCTCATGAAGCCTGCGCCGCCGACATAATAGATCATGGTGAAGAGTAGGGCTACGCCGCATCCCCATAGGAACAAGTCTTTGATAACCCGTTTCAGTCCGCTTAAATCCCGCGCACCGGCGCATTTGCCAGACAAAGCCTCGCCCGCATACGCGAAGCCATCCATGAAATAGGAATAAAGTGTGAAGTATTGCATCAAAAGGGCATTGGCAGCCAGTATGCCTTCCCCTTGACGCGAGCCGGCAGACGTAAAATAGAGCGTGACGGACACAAGGCACAAGGTCCGGAGAAAGATGTCGCGGTTGACGGAAAAGAACCGTCGGATGGCTCTTTTGTTAAAAACGCCTGATAGTGGGAATGATTGTGGAAACGAGAGCTTACGGCGCATCCGCAGGCAAAGGATGACGGACAGAAACAGTCCGCAATATTGGGCCACCAATGTCCCCAAGGCGATGCCGGCCACATCCATGTGTAGTGCAAACACAAAGAACAGGCTGCCCGCGATGTTAGCGATGTTCTGCACGATGGCCACATAGAGGGGATAACGGGCATTCTGTAGTCCGATGAACCAGCCAGTCAGGCTATATTGGCAAAGTACGGCAGGTGCCCCCCAGATGCAGATGTGAAAATAAGTGGAAGCATGGATGAGTACGGCATCTGTTGGCGACATGATGGCAAGAGCCAGTCGGAGCAGGGGAGACTGCAGGCAAAGGATGATGAAAGAAATGCCCAATGCGGTTACGGTGGAACGGCAGAGCAGCAAACGTATTTCCTGAACGTTTCCTGCGCCGAATGCTTGGGAGGTCATTCCGCTTGTCCCCATTCTCAAGAATGAGAAAATCCAATAAACCATGTTGAAAATGGTGCTTCCTATGGCGATGGCGCCAATATGGTAGGCGGCCCCGAGATGTCCGGCAATGGACAAGTCCACCAGCCCCAATAGAGGAACGGTTATATTGGAGAGGATGGATGGCCAGGCTATGCGCAATATGTCTTTATGATACCTTTTGGTCATTCGTCGGTTTACAATAAAGCGGTAGGCTGCGTTGAAGGCAGCCTACCGCCGTATTTTATTCAAGTCTATATCAGTTTTCTACCGCAGCCTGCGCCGCCGCCAGGCGTGCGATGGGCACGCGGAAAGGCGAGCATGAAGCATAGTTCATGCCTATCTTGGCGCAGAATTTGACAGATGTCGGCTCGCCGCCGTGTTCGCCGCAGATACCGGTGCGGAGGTTCGGACGCACGCTGCGTCCTTTCTCTACGGCCATCTTGATGAGTTGGCCTACGCCATTCTGGTCCAGCACCTGGAACGGGTCTACCTTCAGGATTTTCTTTTCCAGGTATACCGGCAGGAAGCTGGCGATGTCGTCACGGGAGTAGCCGAATGTCATCTGGGTCAGGTCGTTCGTACCAAAGGAGAAGTATTCGGCTTCCGATGCGATTCTGTCGGCAGTCAGGGCCGCGCGCGGTGTCTCAATCATCGTGCCGATTTCGAACGGAACTTCGATACCCTCTTCCGCGAACACTTCCTTGGCTGTGGCCAGAATCACTTCCTTCTGTTGTTTGAGTTCATACAAGATGCCCACCAAGGGGACCATGATTTCCGGCATCGGATTCTTTCCTTCTTTCTTCAGCTCACATGCCGCGCCTAAGATCGCACGGGTCTGCATGGCTGTGATTTCGGGGAAAGTGATGCCCAGACGGCATCCGCGATGGCCCAGCATCGGGTTGTTCTCCGCCAGGCAGGACACACGCTGCTGGATTTCCTCCACGCTGACACCCATTTCTTCAGCCATCTTCTTCTGTCCTTGCAAATCATGGGGTACAAATTCATGGAGTGGGGGATCGAGCAGGCGGATGTTCACCGGACAGCCGTCCATGGCTTCCAAGATGCCCTTGAAGTCACTTTTCTGGTAAGGAAGCAGTTTCTCCAATGCTTTCTTACGGCCTTCCACGCTGTTGGCCAGAATCATTTCGCGCATGGCCACAATCTTCTGGTCTTCGAAGAACATGTGCTCCGTACGGGTCAGGCCGATACCTTTCGCACCGAAAGCACGTGCCACTTGGGCGTCATGCGGGGTGTCGGCATTTGTGCGGACCTGGAGCTTGGTGTATTTGTCGCACAAGTCCATCAAGGCTTTGAAATCACCTGAAAGCTCTGCGGCCTTGGTCGGAATCTCGCCGGCATACACCTGTCCGGTGGAGCCGTTCAGGGAGATGAAGTCACCTTCCTTATATACCACGCCTTCGATTTCCACCGTCTTGTTCTTATAGTTCACGTTGATGGCACCGGCACCGGAAACGCAGCATTTACCCATACCGCGGGCCACTACGGCCGCATGGGATGTCATACCGCCACGGGCCGTCAGGATACCTTCGGCGGCAGACATGCCGGCAAGGTCTTCGGGCGAGGTCTCGATGCGGACCATCACGACGCGATGTCCGTCATCATGCCATTTTTGGGCATCATCGGCATGGAACACGATCTGTCCGCATGCGGCACCCGGAGAAGCGGGCAGGCCCTGAGTGATGACCTTGGCCTTCTTCAGCGCATCCTTGTCGAACACGGGGTGGAGCAGTTCGTCCAATTTTTGCGGCTCGCAGCGCAGCAGGGCGGTCTTTTCATCAATCAAGCCTTCCCGTACCAGGTCCATCGCTATTTTGACCATAGCCGTACCAGTGCGCTTGCCGTTACGGGTCTGCAGGAACCAAAGCTTGCCTTCCTGCACCGTGAACTCCATATCCTGCATGTCGTGGTAATGGTTTTCCAGTTTGGTCTGGATGGCATCCAGTTCCTTGTAGATTTCGGGCATGGCTTCCTCCATTGAGGGATACTTGCTGGCACGTTCCTCTTCTGAAATGCCCTGCAAGGCCGCCCAGCGGCGTGAGCCTTCCTTTGTAATTTGTTGCGGCGTGCGGATTCCGGCCACCACGTCTTCGCCTTGTGCGTTCACCAGATATTCACCGTTGAAGATATTCTCGCCTGTGGCTGCATCGCGGCTGAAGCAAACGCCGGTGGCGGATGTCTCGCCCATGTTGCCGAACACCATGGCCATGACGGAAACGGCCGTACCCCATTCGTCGGGTATGCCTTCCATCTTGCGGTAAAGGATGGCACGTTCGTTCATCCAGCTGCGGAACACGGCGCAGATGGCGCCCCAGAGCTGTTCCATCGGGTCGGTCGGGAAGTCCTTCCCGGTCTGTTCCTTGATGGCTTTCTTGAAGCGTTCCACCAAGTCTTTCAGCTCATCCACGGACAAGTCCTTGTCCAGTTTGATGCCCCGGATGGCCTTCACCTCTTCTATAATGGCCTCGAACGGGTCGATGTCTTCCTTGTTCACTGGTTTCATGCCCAGCACGACATCACCGTACATCTGTACGAAGCGGCGGTAAGAGTCGTACACGAAATGCGGATTCCCGGTCTTCTTCACCATTCCTTCTGCCACCTCGTCGTTCAGGCCCAAGTTGAGGATGGTATCCATCATACCCGGCATGGACGCGCGTGCGCCGGAACGTACCGAAACCAAAAGCGGGTTGTCCACGTTGCCGAACTTGCTGTTCATCAGCTTCTCAATGTGAGCCACCGCCGCGTTGACCTCATCTTGAAGGAGTTCCGTGATTTTTTCTTGTCCTACTTCATAGTATTCGTTGCACACGTCCGTGGCGATAGTGAAGCCCGGAGGCACAGGAATGCCGATAAGGTTCATCTCGGCAAGGTTCGCACCTTTTCCACCCAGTTTCTCTCTCATCTGGGCATTGCCTTCGGCCTGCCCGTTTCCAAAAGTATAAACTCTTTTTTCACTCATTTTTCAAAGTTTACTTTTTAGTTAGTTAACAAAATGAACTTGTGCAAAACTACTCAAAAAAAATGGGCTGCAAAAGGAAAAACGGAAAAAAATGCAAAAAAAGTGCTACTTTTGTCGCGGAAATAGAAGTTGGACTCAAAAATGTAAAATGCGATATGACCCGCAAAAGAAAAGAATACCCTATTTTAGAGAATGTTACCATTACGGACGTGGCGGCCGAGGGCAAGGCTTTGGCCAGAGTGGATGACATGGTTGTCTTTGTCCCCTTTGTCGTGCCTGGAGATGTGGTGGACTTGAAAATCCAGAAGAAAAAGCACAGTTATTGCGAGGCGGTGGCGGTGAATTTTCATCACTATTCCCCTAAGCGGGCTGTGCCATTCTGCCCTCATTTCGGAGTCTGCGGAGGGTGCAAATGGCAATGCCTGCCTTATGAGGAGCAACTGAAACACAAGCAGAAGCAGGTGTTGGACTGCCTGACGCGGATCGGCAAGGTGGAACTTGACGGAGTCCTGCCTATTTTAGGTTCCAAAAAGACGGAGGAATATCGCAACAAGCTGGAGTTCGGGTTCTCGAACAAGAGGTGGCTCACGCCGGAAGAGATTGCGGCAGGGGAGAGCTATGAGCCGAAAGGGGCGGTGGGGTTCCACACCTCAGGTTCGTTCGACAAGATATTGCCCATTGAGCAATGCCGACTGATGGATGATGTCAACAACAAAATCCGCAACTTCATCCGGGATTATGGCTATGCGCACAACCTGACGTTCCACGACCAGCGCGAACATGCGGGACTGTTGCGCAACATGATGGTACGCACTTCCAATACGGGCGGACTGATGTTGCTGATGCAGTTTTGCATCACGAATGAAGAGGAGCAGCGTCAGGCGGAAGGGCTGATGGACGCTTTGGGAGAGACGTTTCCGGAGATTACCTCTTTATTATATGTGAACAACCAGAAGTACAACGACACCATCGGTGACCTGGAAGTGGTCACTTATAAGGGGGAGGACCACATCTTCCTGCAGATGGAAGGGTTGAAGTTCAAGGTGGGGCCGAAGAGCTTCTACCAGACGAACACGGAGCAGGCGTATGAATTGTACAAGGTGGCGCGGGAGTTTGCCGGACTGACAGGGGAAGAGCTGGTGTACGACCTTTATACGGGTACCGGCACGATAGCCAATTTCGTGGCGTCCCGGGCGCGGAAAGTCATCGGCATCGAATACGTGCCGGAGGCCATTGAAGACGCTAAGGTCAACTCGCAAATCAACGGTGTCGGCAACACGTCGTTCTTTGCCGGAGACATGAAGGACATCTTGAACAAAGAGTTCATATCCGCTCACGGACAGCCTGATGTGATTATCACAGACCCGCCGAGGGCCGGCATGCACAAGGATGTGGTGGACACCATCCTGTCCGCCGCCCCCCGGCGCATCGTCTATGTCAGCTGCAACCCGGCCACGCAAGCGAGGGACTTGGCCTTGTTGGATGCGGAGTATAAGGTGGCGGCAGTGCGTCCGGTGGACATGTTCCCCCACACGCAGCATGTGGAAAACGTGGTCTTGCTGGTGAGGAGGGAGGCCACGGCGGGGTAGGGCTGTATCAGAAAAGAGGGTGTGGTCAGCTGAAAAAACGTTCCACCACGGCGGCCACACCGTCTTCCTCGTTCGAGAGGGTGATGTAGTCCGCGTGCTGCTTCACGACTTCCTGGGCATTGGCCATGGCCACTCCCAGCCCCGCGAACTGTATCATGGACAGGTCGTTGAACCCGTCTCCCACGGCCACCATCTCTTCCCGTGTCATTCCCAGCTTGTCCAGCAGCACGGACAAGCTGCGGGCCTTGTCGATTCCGTTGGGCACGAGTTCCAGGAAGAAAGGCTCGGAGCGGAACACGTTCATCCTGCCTTCCAAGTCCTGCTTCATTTTCCGTTCCAGTACGGCCAAAGGTTTGGGCTTGCCCACAATCAGGCATTTGGGCACGGGGAAGTTGATGGCTTCCAGGAAATCCGGCACGGTGATGCTCGGCATCTTGTTCAGGAAAGCCTCATGCTGCACATAGGGGTCGCCCGCGTCTTCCGACACGATGTATTCGTCCTTGTAGCTGAGGATGATGAATCCGTTTTTCCGGGCGCATTCGTGCAGGTAGGGATAGACTTCGGGGTCGAGTTCGTTCTCGTACATCAGTTCCTTGGTCGTCCAGTCTATGATTTGCCCCCCGTTGTACGAAAGGATATAGCCCTCGAAGTCACCGAGGCGCAGTTCTTCGGCCAAAGGCGCGATGCCGTAAGTGGGCCGGCCGGAGGCCAATACGATTCTCACGCCTTTCTCCTGCGCCCTGATGAGGGTCTCGCGGGTGTGCGGTGTGATTTCCTTCTTCTGGTTGGTCAGCGTGCCGTCCAGGTCCAAAACCAAGAGCTTGTATTTCATGTCCTTGTCAGATTTTCAACGTCAGTGAGATGCGATTGCGTTCCTTGTCCACCTGAAGCACCCGGACGGTCACCTGCTGGTGGAGCGAGACCACTTCGTTCGGGTCTTTCACATAGCGGTCGGCCAGTTGGGAGATGTGTACCAGCCCTTTTTCGTGTACCCCGATGTCCACGAAGCAGCCGAAGTTCGTGATGTTGGAGACGATGCCCGGCAGGACCATCCCTTCCCTCAGGTCGTCCATCGTATGCATGTTCGGGTCGAACGAGAAGGCTTTGATCTTTTCACGCGGGTCCCGTCCCGGCTTGTCCAGCTCTTCCATGATGTCGTGCAGGGTAGGGAGACCGCAGTCCTCCGTTACATAGCGGTCCAGCGGGATGCGGCGGCGCAGCTCCTTGTCGCGGATGAGTTCCTCCACGGAGGCGCCCGCGTCGCGGGCCATGTGCTCCACGAGGGCGTACCGTTCTGGGTGTACGGCCGTGTTGTCCAGCGGGTCGGTGCCGTCCGGGATGCGGAGGAAACCGGCGCATTGCTCGAAAGCCTTGGCCCCCATGCGGTGTACGTCCATCAGGTCGCGGCGCGTGCGGAACGGCCCGTTCTCCTTGCGGTAGTCCACGATGTTCTGTGCCAGTTGCGGCCCGAGGCCGGACACGTAGGTGAGCAGCTGGCGGCTGGCCGTGTTCACGTTCACCCCCACGGCGTTCACGCACGATTCCACCGTGCGGTTCAGCGATTCCTTCAGCCGTGTCTGGTCCACGTCGTGCTGGTACTGCCCCACGCCAATCGACTTGGGGTCGATTTTGACCAGTTCGGCCAACGGGTCCATCAGCCTGCGGGCGATGGACACGGCCCCGCGCACCGTCACGTCGTAGTCCGGAAACTCCTCGCGGGCGGTTTTGGAGGCCGAATAAACCGACGCCCCGTCCTCGCTCACCACGAAAGCCTCCACGGGGCGGTCGAAGCGCACGGACTGCACGAAGCTTTCCGTCTCGCGGCTGGCCGTGCCGTTCCCTATGGCGACGGCCTGTATGTCGTACTGTTCCACCAGCTTCTGCAGCTTCCGTTGCGCCTGGGCGTATTCGTTGCGGGGCGGATGGGGGTAAATCGTCTCGTTGTGCAGCAGGTTGCCTTGCGCGTCCAGGCAGACTACCTTGCATCCCGTCCGGAATCCCGGGTCGATGCCCAGCGTCCTTTTCTGTCCCAACGGGGGTGCCAGGAGCAGCTGGTGCAGGTTCTGCGCGAACACCCGGATGGCTTCCTCGTCGGCTTTCTGCTTGGAGGCCGCAGCGAACTCCGTCTCGATGGAAGGTTTAATCAGCCGTTTGTAACTGTCTGTAAGCGCGGATGCTACCAATCGGCTGCATTCGTTGTCCCCTTTGACGGCGAAGCGGCTCATCCCCTCGATGCAGGCCTCGTCGTCGGGCGAGATGCCCACCCTCAGTATGCCTTCCGCCTCTCCGCGCCGCAAGGCCAGCAGCCTGTGGGACGAGCAGCGTCTCAGCGGTTCGCTGAAGTCGAAATAGTCGCGGTATTTGGCACCTTCCTCTTCCTTTCCTTTCACCACCTTGGAGGTGATGACCGCTCCCCGGCGGAACTGCTGGCGCACGCAGTTCCGGCAACGTTCGTTCTCGTTGAACTGTTCGGCCAGGATGTCCGACGCGCCGGCCAGGGCTTCGTCCACGTCCTTCACTTCTCCGTTCACGTACCGCCTTGCGGCTTCCCGGATGCGGGGGGTGCGCTGCATGGCGATGAGCGTGGCCAGAGGTTCCAGGCCTTTCTGGCGGGCGATTTCGGCCCGTGTGCGCCGCTTGGGCTTGTAGGGCAGGTAGATGTCTTCCAGTTCGGTGGCGTCCCAGCAGTTCCCGATCCTCCGGCGCAGGTCGTCGGTCAGTTTGCCTTGCGCCTCGATGGCGGCCAGGACCGTTTCTTTCCGTTTCCCGATTTCCGTCAGTTTGCCGTATGTGTTCTTGATTTCTTCTATCTGCACTTCGTCGAGTCCTCCCGTGGCTTCTTTCCGGTAGCGGCTGATGAAGGGGATGGTGGCCCCGCCTTCCAGCAGGTCCAGCGTGTGTGCCACTTGCCTCTCCGCGATGCCGAGGGAGGCGGCAACCATTTTGCTCAGTTCGGTTTGCATGGGCTGTCAGGAGTCTTGGGTGGATTCTTCCGGGGCGGCCCGCAGAATCAGCGTGGTGGCCCCGATGGTGACGATGCTGCCGTCCTCCAGGCGGACGCGGTCGTAGTCTGTGAGGATGTCGTTCATGTAGAATGTGCCGGTGTTGCTCGGCGCGTCGCGGAGGATATAGGCCAGCCGCCCGTTCTTGTCCCGCTTCACATGGATGATGCAATGCTTGGTGTCCATGCTCGGGTCGTTGGTCTCGATGGGCAGTGAGATGGAAGTGCCTTTCACGTAGCGTCCGATGACATTCTCTCCCAGCTGCAGGGGCAGCACCTGCTTGTAGTGGAACACGTTCTCCACGACCACTATGCTGCCGTAGGCGCCTTCCGCCTCGTCCGGACGCTCTTCCTTTTGCGGGGCCTTGAGCTTGGATTTCCCGATACGTATGGCAAACTGCTTGCGGCACTCGGGGCATTCAAAGACGAGCGACTGCCCGTCCTCGTATTGTGTCTCGTCGAAAGTGATGTAGTTGTCACATTTCGGGCATCGCACTCTTTTCATAATACTGTGGGTATGGGTTTATTTGATTTTGTAGACCCAGGCGGACGCGAATTCTTCCGATTCGTCGCCGAGCGCGCGCATCTTGGCGTAGGCCTGGGATTCCGTCTCGTATCCGGGAAAAACGACCCGCACCATTTTTCCTTTCTTATATACTTGCGCCTCCTTGTGCCCGACCTTGTGCAGGCGTTCCACATAGTGCCGGGCGTTTTTCTCCGAGATGGCACTGGCCACCACCACGCAATAGCCGCTTTCTACGGCATCCGGCATGGCGGCCTTTTCCGCCGCGGCTTTCCCCGACGTTTCGGGGTTCACGCTTTTGCCGGACGGCATGGCTTGCGCGCCGCTTCCGTCCCGGGCATCCTTTGGCGCGAATGCCGGAGCGGCTTCCGTCATGGCCGGCATCCACATCAGTTGCGTGAACTCGGCCTTGTTGGCGGCAGACGGCTCCATGTTCTTCACTTCGGGAGCGATGAGGAAAAAGAGCAGGACGACAGCCGCCACGGCCGCGAAGTCCTGGATCCAGGACTTTTTCACGCGGATGGTGATTTCGCCTTTCCGCCCGTCCTTTCCGTCCTCCGCCTTCTCCTCGTGCGCCGGCTTTTCCGGTGCCGCGTCCAAGGCGGGCCTTTCCGCCCCCTCCGCCTGCCAGGGCTTGAAGAACAAGGCGTCCAGCCCGTAGAACCCGGGGCATACCGTGCCGGCCTGGCACGGGGAGAACTGCACGTCGTCATGCCCGTCCAGCGTCAACACGCCGATGCTCCCCAGGTCGTACGTCCCGTTCTCCCACAGTTCCTGCTGCAGGTCGCGTATCTCTCCGCCCAGCATTTTCCTGGCTTCCGTTTCCGGACAGCGGTAAGCCGTCATGTAGGAACGGACCAGCAAGCCGTCGTCCGCCTTCAGGCGTTCGTTGAACCTGACCGTACGGATAGGGGGGAGGAACAGGTTTTCTTCCTCCACATACCTGGCGGGTTCGTTGCACGTGACGAAGCCGCCTATTTGCGGGACCACCACGCAATCGTGGTCCAGCAGCAATATCTCTATATGTCGCACCAATTCTTTCACACTACAAATTTACGGAATTCTCCTTGTCCGTGCTAATTTTCCCGGGAAAAGTTATCAAATATTTCATCCCGTGTTGTTGATAGGATTATTTTTCATTATTTTTGCCGCACTAATTGCATGAAGGATGACGAAGACGACGATTGCAGGCAAAGGCCGCGTGCCATACAGTGTGCAGGGCACTCTTTTGCTTTTGCTGTTGTTTATCACGGGGTGCGGTTCGGACGGCAACCGTGCGGGCTTCCGTGGCCGTTCCATGGAGGAAGACCATGAGGCCAAACAGGCGTTGCAGGGCATCTGGGTGGACCAGGAGACGGAGATGGTGGCCTTCCGCGTGAAGGGCGACAGCATTTTCTATCCGGATACGGTCAATGCCCCGGTGCGTTTCTTTATCCGCCGCGACACGCTTTACCTGAAGGGGGCGATGACCATGGCCTATCCGGTTGACCGGCAGGGGGAGCATACCTTCAGTTTCCATTCCGCCACGGGGGAAATCGTGCGGCTGGTGCGGTCCGGGAATCCGGCGGATTCGCTCTTCTTCGCCCATGGGCGGCCGGTGACGCTGACCTACAACGAGGTGACGAAGAAAGACACGGTGGTCTACCGTGAGGGGGAGCGTTATCATTGTTATGTCTACGTCAACCCCTCGACATCCAAGGTGTACAAGACCAGCTATACGGACGAGGGCATAGCGGTGGAGAACGTCTATTACGACAATGTCATCCACATTTGTGTGTACAAGGGGCGCGCCTGCCTTTTCTCCCGCGACTACAGCAAGAAAAGCTTCGAGGGGCTTGTGCCGGACGGGTTCCTGAGCCAGGCCATACTCTCGAACATGGAGTTCGAGGACGCCGACGGGCAAGGCTTCCATTTCCATGCCACGGTTTGCATTCCCGACGACGCAAGCTGCTATATGGTGGGGATTTGCGTGGACGAAGAAGGCCGGGCGGGCATGGAGTTGCTGGAGTTCTGAGGGGAAGAGGGGGTTGTCAGATTGTCAAAATGTCATTTGATGCCCGCGAGAATCGCATATTTCGCCCCGGCGGGAAAGGGGATGGGAAAAACGGGCGTATTTCGCGGGTGCGGAACGGACGGAATGCAAGTCCTTTCCGCTTTTCCCTTTCATTCTGTCGGAAGGAAGAAGGCGGCCTGCGCCCGAAATTCGGTCGTGCGTCAGCAGGACGGAGGATTTCCCGGCAATCTGCCATCGCGTTTCCGTCGCCGCCGCCGCTGCTTCTGGACGGGAAAGTGTCCCCGAGGCTTGTTTTTTTTCTTCTTTCCTGACAGATTCCGTGGCTCGCCAAAGAAGTTCCCACCGCTTTGCGGCAAGAAATTTGTTTCTTTCAGCAAGGACGGAAATTTCTTTCAGCAAAGAAATCGGGATTTTTGCGGGGAAATGCGCGTATGAAGCATTTCTCCCGTCCGTTTTTTAACATTCCGGCCTCTAACTCTCGCCTTTTGCACGCTTTGCGTGTTATGGAATCCATGAAAATCGTGACATAAGGAAAGCTTTTTCTTGGCATACGTATCATTTTGCTTTTCCCGAATGGCCGGATTCCGTTCCGGGAAAGGGATTTTTCACCGTGCGGATGCGGAAGAAGGTTGTGCGGAATGGATTTTTTGCTTAACTTGGCCTCCTGATAAACAAAAGAGGACGCATGTTATGAAAAAAGTGTTGCAAGAGTTCAAGCAGTTTGCCATGCGCGGGAACGTGGTGGACATGGCGGTCGGTGTCATCATCGGCGGCGCGTTCGGGAAGATTGTGTCATCCGTCGTGGCGGACCTGGTCATGCCGCCCATCGGGCTGCTCGTGGGAGGCGTGAACTTCTCCGACCTGAAACTGACCCTCAAGAAGGCGGTGGTGGAAGGCGGGGTGGAGGTGTCTCCGGCGGTGACCCTCAACTACGGGAACTTCATCCAGGTCACGCTGGACTTCCTCATCATCGCCTTGGCCGTATTCCTGCTGGTGAAAGGGGTGAACGCCCTGAACCGGAAGAAGAAGGAGGAGCCGAAAGCCCCGCCCGCCCCGCCGGCCGACATCCAGTTGCTCACGGAGATACGCGACTTGCTGAAAGAAAAGGGCGGAGAGGCGTAAAGGAAAGGGGGCGGACAGCCCCCTTTCCTTTACGCCTCTCCGCCCGGCTGCCCGCCTTTGTCGCCCTTGTTGGGGGCTTGGTTGGCCGGACGCTTCTGCGGGTTGAAATGCTTGCGGGGACGGTTCCGGTGTTTGGAGTCCTTCGCCTCCGGTGCAGGACCGGACGGGCGGTTGCCGCGCCGTCCGTGGCCGTCCCGTCCGCCGCGGTGCTTTTTCCCGCCTTCCCCTTGCTCCTTGGAGCGGTAGGCCGGCGCCTCCCTGAACCCGTCGGGGAGAGGCCGTTTTTCAATCTCGGTCTTCAGGAAGCGTTCGATGGCGGCGAACTTCTGGCGGTCCTTCTCGCCCACCAGGGTGATGGCCTCGCCGTCGTTGTTGGCCCGTGCCGTGCGGCCGATGCGGTGCACGTAGTCCTCGGCATCGTGCGGCACGTCGAAGTTGATGACCAGCTGGATGTCGTCGATGTCGATGCCCCGCGCCACGATGTCGGTGGCCACCAGCACATTGACCTGCTGGGCCTTGAAGCGGTACATCACGTCGTCGCGCTCGCGCTGGTCCAGGTCGGAATGCATGGCCCCGACGTTGAATCCCGCGCGTTTCAGCACAATGGCCATGTCCTTCACCTTCTGCTTGGAGGAGGCGAAGATGATGACGCGCTGCGGGGGCTGTGCGGCGAAGATTTTCTTGACCAGCTCGATCTTCTGCGTGTCGTAGCAAATGTAGGCCGACTGCACGATCTTGTCGGCCGGGCGGGAGACGGCCAGCTTCACCTCCACCGGGTCGCGGAGGATGGTGCGGGCCAGGTCTTGTATCTTCCGGGGCATGGTGGCCGAGAACATGATGGTCTGCCGCTCCTTGGGCAGGTGCTTGACAATCTGCATGATGTCGTCGCTGAATCCCATGTCGAGCATCCGGTCGGCCTCGTCCAGCACGAAAAATGACACACGGGAAAGGTCCACGTTGCCCAGGCTCAGGTGGCTGATGAGCCGCCCCGGCGTGGCGATCACCACGTCGGCCCCCTTGGCCAGCCCCTTCTTCTCCTGCTCGTAGCGGATGCCGTCGTTCCCGCCGTAGACGGCCACGCTCGACACCGACATGTAATAGGAGAAGCCCTCCATGGCCTGGTCTATCTGCTGTGCCAGCTCGCGGGTGGGGGACATGATGACGCAGTTGATGGCATCCTCCGGATAGCCGCCGTCGCTCAGCTTGCTCAGGATGGGGAGCAGGAAGGCCGCCGTCTTTCCCGTCCCGGTCTGGGCCACGCCGATCAGGTCGCGCCCTTCGAGAATCACGGGAATGGCATGTTCCTGTATGGGTGTACACTCTGTGAAGTTCATATCGTCCAAGGCATCCAGCACTTGGTCGTTCAGGTCCAAATCGTAAAAATCCACTGTCGTATGTTCTGTTTAGGTTCTTAATGGCCTTACTGCGGAGCTTTCTTGTAAAGGAAGAACGCGATGAAGGCGAATAATATGTTCGGCATCCAGGCCGCCAGCGCCGGCGGCCAGTCTGCATTGATGGCAAAGGTGGAGGACACGGTCTGGAAGAGGATGTAGGACGCGCTCAAGGCCAGTCCGATGCCCAGATAAAGCCCCATGCCCCCCTTCCGCTTGCGGGCGGAGAGCGAGAGGCCGATGATGGTGAGGATGAACGAGGCGAAGGGCGTGGCGAAACGCTTCTGGTACTCCACCTCGAAAGGCTTGACGTTGCCGGAGCCGCGGGCTTTCTGCTTCACGATGTACTCTTTCAGTTCCGGCGACGTCAGCGTCTCTTGCTGGTTCCGCGTGAGCAGGAAGTCCGAAGGCTCCATGGCGATGATGGAGTCGATCCGGGAGCCGTGGGAGATGTGTTCGCGCATCCCCTTCAGTTCGCGCAGCGTATAGTTGTTGATCCGCCAGCGGTAACGCTCGTCCGAAAGCGTGTCGTAGGTCACCGAGGCGGCCGTGAGGTGGGACACCAGCTTCTTGTTGACGAACTTGTCCAGCGAGAAGTGGTAGCCGGTCTTGGTACGGCCGTCGAAATGCTCGATGAAGGCGATGACCCCCGTGTCCACCTGCAGCTGGACATTCTGCGCGAACTCCGTCTTTTTCTTCTTCTTGTAAGTGTTCTCGAAGTTCAGACGCGTGACGCTTCCCTTGGGAATCACGTAAGCCCCCAGCAGAAAGGTCATCACGGCGATGATGGCCGCCGAAATCATGTAGGGGCGCATCAGCCTCCGGAAACTCATCCCGGCGGCCATCATGGCGATGATTTCGGAGTTCTCGGCCAGCTTGGAGGTGAAGAATATCACGGAGATGAAGACAAACAGCGGGCTGAACAGGTTGGAGAAATAGGGGACGAAGTTCGCGTAATACTCGAAGATGATGCCTTTCCACGGCGCGTTGTTCGTCGTGAACTTGTCGATGTTCTCGTTGAAATCGAACACCACGGCGATGGAGATAATCAGCGCGATGGAGAAGAAATAGGTACCCAGGAATTTCTTGATGAGATACCAGTCCAGCTTCGATATGAGACGCTTATGCCATTTCATGTGCAGTCTTGCTTTAAGTTACAGCCGTTCGGCCACCTGTTTCACCATCCGGGCTTTCCATGCGGCGAAGTCCCCGCCCAGGATGTGCCGGCGCGCCTCACGCGTGAGCCACAGGTAAAAGGCCAGGTTGTGGATGGAGGCGATTTGCAGGGCCAGAAGTTCCTTGGCCTTGAACAGATGGTGCAGGTAGGCCTTGCTGTAGACCATGTCCACGTACGAAGTGCCGCCCGGGTCCAACGGCGAGAAGTCGTCCTCCCACTTCTTGTTCCGCAGGTTCATGATGCCGTTGCGGGTGAACAGCATGGCGTTCCGCCCGTTGCGGGTGGGCATCACGCAATCGAACATGTCCACGCCGCGTTCGATGCCCTCCAGGATGTTCACCGGCGTGCCGACCCCCATCAGGTAACGGGGCTTGTCCTTGGGCAGGATGCCGTTGACCACTTCTATCATCTCGTACATCACCTCCGCCGGCTCGCCCACGGCCAGTCCCCCGATGGCGTTCCCGTCCGCCTCCTTCGAAGCGACGAACTCGGCCGACTGGACGCGCAAGTCCCTATAGGTGCATCCCTGGACGATGGGGAAGAGCGACTGCTCGTAGCCGTATTTCGGTTCCGTCTCATTGAAGCGGCGGATGCAGCGGTCCAGCCAGCGGTGGGTCAGCCCCAGGCTTTTCCGGGCATACTCGTAGTCCGACGTGCCCGGCGGGCATTCGTCAAAGGCCATCATGATGTCCGCCCCGATGGAACGCTCGATGTCCATCACCCGTTCCGGCGTGAAAACATGCTTGGAACCGTCGATATGGGAGCGGAACTCGCATCCTTCCTCGCGCAACTTGCGGATGCCGGTGAGCGAGAACACCTGGAAGCCGCCGCTGTCGGTCAGGATTGGGCCGTCGAAGCCGTTGAACTTATGCAGGCCGCCGGCTTTCTCCAGTATTTCAATGCCCGGTCGCAGGTAGAGGTGGTAGGTGTTGCCCAGGATAATCTGGGCCTTGATGTCCTCCTTTAGCTCCCAGGGATGCACGGCCTTGACTGAACCGACCGTCCCCACGGGCATGAACACCGGAGTCTCGATGACGCCATGGGCCGTGGTAAGCCTTCCGGCGCGCGCCGACGTCTGCAGGTCTGTATGTTGGAGTTCAAAGGTCATTTCGCCTCGTTTTGGGGTTCGTCGTAAGTAATGTCTATGGCATTCTTCACTTTCTCGTCCAGCAAGGCGAAGTCCAGCACTTCCGACACGTCGTTCACGTAATGGAACGTCAGCCCCTTCAGGTACATGTCGGGAATCTCCTCGATGTTCTTGCGGTTCTCCTCGCACATGATGATGTCCTTGATGCCCGCACGCTTGGCCGCCAGTATCTTTTCCTTGATGCCGCCTACGGGGAGCACCTTGCCCCGCAGGGTGATCTCGCCCGTCATGGCCAGATTCTGGCGCACCTTGCGCTGGGTCAGCGCGGAGGCGATGGAGGTGGCCATGGTGATGCCCGCCGAAGGACCATCCTTGGGGACCGCGCCTTCCGGCACATGGACGTGGATGTTCCACTGCTCGAAAATTCGCGGGTCGATATGCAGGTGGTCGGCGTGCGCCTTGATGTATTCCAATGCCAGGATGGCGGACTCCTTCATCACGTCGCCCAGGTTTCCGGTCAGGGTCAGCTTGCTGCCTTTCCCCTTGCTGACGCTGGTCTCGATGAACAGGATCTCGCCGCCGACGGATGTCCATGCCAAGCCCGTCACCACGCCGGCATACCCGTTGCCCTGATATTTGTCGCGTGTGAAAATGGGTTTCCCCAGCAGGCGTTCCACATCGGCCACCTTCACTTCCGTGCAGGAGAACTGTCCGTTGCGCGCGTATTCCAACGCCATCTTGCGGAACGCCTTGTTGATTTGCTTCTCCAGGCCGCGCACGCCGGACTCACGGGTATAATTCTCTATGATGCATTCCAGTGCCGGACGGCTGATCTTGATTTCCGGGCGGTCTGCCAGGCCGTTGTTCTCCTTTTCCTTGGGGACAAGGTGGCGTTTGGCAATCTCCACTTTCTCTTCCGTGATGTAACCGCTCACTTCGATGAGTTCCATGCGGTCCAGCAAGGGGCGGGGAATCGTGCCGATGTTGTTGGCCGTGGCGATGAACATGACTTTTGACAGGTCATAGTCCACATCCAGGAAATTGTCGTGGAAGGCGGAGTTCTGCTCGGGGTCGAGTACTTCCAGCAAGGCGGACGAGGGGTCGCCGTTGACCGTGCTTTGGGTCACCTTGTCGATTTCGTCGAGGATGAACACCGGATTGGAAGATCCGGCCTTGATCATGCTCTTGATGATGCGTCCCGGCATCGCGCCGATATACGTGCGGCGGTGGCCGCGGATTTCCGCTTCGTCGTGCAGGCCGCCCAGCGACATGCGTATGTATTTGCGCTTCAGCGCGGATGCGATGCTCTTGCCCAGCGAGGTCTTTCCCACGCCCGGGGGGCCGTACAGGCAAATGATGGGCGACTTCAGGTCGCCGCGGAGCTGAAGCACGGCCAGATGTTCCAAGATGCGTTCCTTCACCTTCTCCAGCCCGTAATGGTCCTTGTTCAGCACCCGTTCGGCATTCTTCAGGTTCAGGTTGTCCTCCGTGTACGACTGCCACGGCAGGCTCAGCATGGTCTGCAGGTAGTTGAGCTGCACGTTGTAGTCCGGGCTTTGGGGGTTCAGCCGTTCGAGCTTGTCCACTTCGCGGCTGAATGTCTGGGCCACTTCCTCCGGCCATTTCTTCTCTTCGGCCTTCTTGCGCAGGTCGTGCAGGTCTTGGTCTTGCGGAGTTCCGCCAAGTTCGTCCTGTATGTTCTTAATCTGCTGGTGCAGGAAATATTCCCGCTGTTGCGTGTCCAGGTCTTCACGGGTCTTGCGCTGGATTTCCGCCCGAAGTTCGGAATACTGGATTTCCCGGTTCAACAGTTTCAGCAGCTTGACCGTACGCAAATCCAACGCTCCTTCTTCCAGCAGTTCCATCTTCCGGGCGATGGGGAAAGGGCAGTTGGCACAGACGAAGTTGACCAGGAACATGTTGTTGCTCACGTTCTTTACGGCGAACATGGACTCCTTGGGAATCTGGTCGCTCGTCTGGATATACTGTAACGTACGTTCGCGGCAAGCCTCCACCAGAATCTGGAATTCCTTGTTGTTCTTGGCCGGCAGCTTGTCTTCCAGTTTTTCCACGCTTCCCGTAAGATACGGCTTTCCTGAAATGATGCCTTTCAGTTCAAAGCGGCTCATGCCCTGCACGATGACCGTCGTGGAATGGTCGGGCAGTTCGAGAATCCGGATGATCTTCGCCATCGTTCCGGTATGGTACAGGTCGTCGAATCCCGGGTTCTCCGTTTCGGGATTCACCTGACAGACCACACCGATGTTGATTTTGCTTTTGTCGGCGGATTTGGCCAACCTGAGCGAAGACTTGCGCCCTATGGCAACCGGCAGCACGACACCGGGAAACAAGACCATATTCCGCAAAGGTAAAATCGGCAATGTGGAATCCATTTCCACGTCAAACACGCTGGATTCGTCCCCCTCGAAGTCCGCCACCAAGGAAAATGGATTCTGATTATCGTCAGTATGCATATTAAAAATCCTTATAATGAGTAAGTGAGCAAAACGGTTTTCACAAAACGTGGCAAAGATACAAAAAAAGCGGCTACAGCTTGTATAATATGACACCGAAATAACAAATATTTGCTACTTTTGCAGTACGAACCCATCAGGAAGGCAGGCAAGCCTTTCCCAATTCTTATGGCTAAGACTCATTTCGACTTCAAACAATTCTCGATTTATCATGACAGATGTGCCATGAAGGTAGGTACGGACGGCGTGCTGTTGGGGGCATGGGCCGATGCCGGCCCGCATGTCCGTGAGATACTGGATGTCGGCACCGGCTCCGGGCTGATTGCCATCATGTTGGCCCAAAGGTGCGAGGCGGATGTCACGGGTATCGACATCGACGCGGAAGCCGTGGGCCAGGCTTCGGAGAACGGACTGTCGACCCCGTGGAAAAACAGGTTACATTTCGAGCGGGCGGACGCTTTGTCCTACGAACCCCGGAAGCCCTTCGACCTGATTGTCAGCAACCCTCCATTTTTCGCCAACGACTTGCAATGTCCCGAAAAAAGGAGAAACAATGCCCGCCACAGCCAGTCGCTTCCTTTGGACATCCTGGCCGGGCGCGCCGCGGAGTGGCTCCGCGAGGGCGGAGAATTCTGCGTCATATTGCCTCCGGGCATGGCAGACCCGTTTGTCATGCAGGGGTGGGAGAGAGGACTGAACCTGTGTAAAAGGTGCTATGTGCATACCGTTGCCGGAACGTCTCCCAAAAGGACCTTGTTGTGCCTGAAAAAGGGGGAAGCCCCATATCCGGAATCCACCCGCTTGTACATCCGGGGCCAGGACGGGGCATACACGGAAGAGTACCGGAGGCTGACGGAGGCGTACTACCTGCACCTTTGACGGAGGCCGGCGGCTTAGCGCTTCAGCCTGCGGAGGACTTCCTTGTTGAAGCTGTCCAGTTTCTGTAGGTTGCGGTTGCGTATGCTGACGCTCAGGCTGACCCATTCGTCGTAAAGTTCCGAGACGACCCGGCCGAATGCGGTCTCTGCCACCTGTTGGGTATTGATAATCATGTTCAGTCCTTTTTGTATCAGCTGCACGTCGATGTCCGTCCCCGCCGTCATCGGGTCTCCGTCAAAATGGACCACGCCAGGGTGTGTGCGGTGTATATGGATGTTCTTGCATCGGAAAGTCTTGATTTTGTTGTTCTGCGACAGCGTGCGGTTGAACAGCTGTATGGCAATCTGGGGGGCCTCCAGCACCGTGAAGGGTTCCATAATCGTGACATCCATGAGACCGTCCGACATGGAGGCGTGGGGCGCGATATAAGCGTTGTTCCCATATTGGGACGCATTGGCACACGCAATCAGGAAAGCCTTGTATTTTGAAGTTTCTCCTTCAATCTCAATCTCATAAGTGTCAGGCTTGTATTTCAGCCCTTCCTTGAGCGTGTTCTCCAGGTAAGTGAGCATACCCCTCTTCTCGGAATGCGCGAATTTGGCACTGACAAATGCGTCGAACCCCATCCCGCAGGTGCAGAAGAAAGGCACGTCGTTAATCTTTCCATAATCCAGGCATTTGATTTCAAAACGGTTCAGGACTTTTATCGCGCCGACCGGATCCATCGGGATATGCAGGTGGCGGGCCAGGCCGTTGCCGGATCCGCAAGGGATGACGCCGAATGCCACGGGCGTATGTACCAGGACACGGGCAATCTCGTTCACCGTGCCGTCGCCACCGATGGCCACGACGGCATCGCTGTCCTTCCCCGCGTGTTCCTGCGCCAGCTCCGCCGCATGGCCCGGGTATCGGGTGCGTGCGATATGGTAGTCAAACCGCTCCAAGTCCAGATGCTTGGGAATCAGTTCAAGGATGGTCTCCTTGTCTTGGGTTCCTGATATGGGATTTACGATGAAAAGGATATTTTTCTTTGTCATGCCGCATTGAAATCAGGGACAAAGATACTAATAATATCGAATAGAAGCCAAGCAAAGGGACGGGCAAGCGTGCTTCTTCTCAAAGTTTTTAGGCTTATTAGGCATTATAAAAGGATGTTTTTATTAACTTTGCAACGTTTTTTTAATTCGATACAGATATAAAATGGGGTTATTACAAGACAAACTGGCTAAATATGACGAGCCGCAAAAATACATGGCTGCCGGCATATATCCTTATTTCCGGGAAATAGAAGGAAAGCAAGGCACGGAAGTTCTTATGGGAGGTCATAGAGTGCTCATGTTCGGCTCCAATGCCTACACGGGGCTGACCGGCGATGACCGGGTGATAGAAGCGGGTGTGGCCGCCATGCGGAAATACGGGTCGGGATGCGCCGGCTCACGTTTCCTTAACGGCACGTTGGACTTGCATGTGCAACTGGAGAAGGAGCTGGCCGCTTTCGTTGGGAAAGACGAGGCCTTGTGCTTCGCGACAGGCTTCACGGTAAACTCTGGTGTCATTCCATGCCTGGCGGGGAGGGGAGACTACATTATCTGTGACGACCGCGACCATGCGTCCATCGTGGACGGCAAGAGGCTGTCTTTTGCCCAGAACCTGAAATACAAGCACAATGACATGGCCGACTTGGAGAAGCAGTTGCAGAAGTGCCATCCGGAAGCCATCAAGCTGATTGTGGTGGACGGGGTCTTTTCCATGGAAGGAGACTTGGCGAACCTGCCGGAAATCGTAAGGCTCAAGCATAAGTACAACGCTACCATCATGGTGGACGAAGCGCATGGGATTGGCGTTTTCGGCAAGCAAGGCCGCGGAGTGTGCGACCATTTCGGCCTTACGGACGAGGTGGACCTGATTATGGGCACGTTCAGCAAGTCATTGGCCTCCATCGGAGGCTTTATCGCCTCGGACCACTGTGTCATCAACTGGCTGAAGCATAACGCGCGTACCTATATATTCAGTGCGTCCGCCACCCCGGCGGCCACGGCGTGTGCCTTGGAGGCCTTGCATATCATACAGAGCGAACCGCAACGGCTGGAGGCCCTGTGGGACGTGACCCATTACGCATTGAAGCGTTTCCGGGAGGCTGGTTTTGAAATCGGTGCTACTGAATCGCCCATCATTCCGCTGTATGTGCGGGACACGGACAAGACATTCGAGGTGACCAAAAGGGCCTTTGACGAAGGGGTGTTCATCAATCCCGTCATCCCGCCCGCGTGCGCTCCGCAAGACACCTTGGTACGGTTCGCCTTGATGGCCAACCATACACACGCTCAAGTGGATGAGGCGATAGAGAAGCTGACCAAGGTCTTTAAAGAGCTGGAGATACTTTAGAGGCATCCGGATGAAAAGAGCGAAGGACATGGCGACTGAACCAAAAGCCATGTCCTTCGTCGTATAGGATTATTGTTCTTCCTTTTTGGGGAACAGTTTGGTGAACAGAGTGGGGAAGGGAGTTTCAAAGTTCATGGGTTCGCCCGTGACCGGATGGAAGAAATTCAGCCGATAGGCATGAAGCCCCAACCGTCCTATGGGATTGAATCCATTTCCGTATTTGGAATCTCCTGCGACAGGATGCCCTATATCTTGCATATGGACCCGAATCTGGTTTTTCCGCCCGGTCTCGAGCTTCAGCTCCACCAGCGAATAATTTTCTCTTACGTCCAACGTATGATAATGCGTCACGGCATATTTCCCGCCGTTGTCCGTAGGGCTGGAATAAGTGACATATGCTTTGTTGTCCTTCAGCCAAGAAGAGATTGTCCCGCCTTCTTTTTCCATTTTTCCGCAAACTACCGCAACATATCTGCGGTCTGTGACAATCTCAGCCCAATGTTCTTCCAGTATCTTCTGAACCTCGATGCTCTTCGCGTACATCATCAGTCCGGAAGTGTCACGGTCCAAACGGTGTACCGAATGAGCCCTGCATTTAAAGTGGCGGTGAGCGAAATACTCATCCAATACCGCCTTGGCAGAGTATTGCCGTGCGGTGGCAGGCATGGATAATATCCCCGTGTTCTTCTCAATCACAATCAAGTCCTTGTCCTCGTAAACGACCTTGACATACTTGTTTTGCAGGGTGTTGTTGCGCTTATGCTTGCTTATCCTTACCTTCATCCCGGGCTTCAGCTCATAATTGTATCGGGAAACCGCTTGCTGGTCTACCGTGACTCCGTGTCCGGCTAATATGTCTTTAGCCTTGTTCCGGCTGACACTTTTTTCTTCCATAATGAAATCCAGCAAGAGCATGGGTTTGCGTACGGTGTATTCTGCATACTGTGATGCTGCATATTGTTTACCTGTCAGATTCTTCATACTTTCACGATTGAAGTTGCAAACTTAGATAAAAATCGGGGATTATGAGGTAATCCGGGCAAGAATTAAAGGAATGTTAGCAATTTCTTTCCGGAAAGCGGTTCGCTGATTTCCGGTTTTTGGAATCTAACCGCGATTATGTTTAATAGGCGGAGGCTGAAATCATAGCTCCACATCTCTCAAAGAAAAACTGCCGTCTGCTTGCAGAAGTGTTCCTTTTCTTTTCTTTCTTCGGATTTATCTCCGTAATTTTGCAGCATGAAAAGAATTATCTTGCTTCTGCTGCTTCTTCCGTGGTGCGCGCCTACAATCCATGCGCAACGGCATGAGGTCTTGGATAAAAGCCTGCATACCTTGCAGGTCATTGTGAATGGAGACCCGCTGCTTCCTCCCATTATGAATCTGGGAGGAAATAATCATGTGGAAATCAGTTTTGACGAGTTTTCCCACGAATATCACCGCTATATATATAAGGTGGAACATTGCAATGCGGACTGGTCTCCTTCCACTGAGATTTTTGAATCGGACTATCTGAACGGATTTAACGGTGAAACCATAGAGGATTACGAAAAGAGTTTCAATACAACGGTTCTTTACACCCACTATTCACTCCGTATTCCCAATGATTATGTTTCACTCAAGTTGTCGGGCAATTACAAAGTCACCATATTTAATGATGACGGAGATGAGCCTGTACCTGTGCTGACCGCATGTTTTAGCCTTGTAGAACCTGGCGTAGGCATTGGGGCGACTGTGAGCACGAATACGGACATAGACTTCAATAAATCACATCAACAGCTTGATTTTTCTGTTAATTATGGATTGATTCGTGTGATTGACCCTCATCGTGAGCTGTATACCGTTGTGTTGCAGAACCGAAGATGGGACAATAGCGTCGTCAATCCTCGCCCGAACATCCAGTCAGCCAACAAAATAGAGTTCACTCATAACCGAAGACTCATATTTCCGGCTGGAAACGAATACCATAAGTTTGAGATTCTGGATGTGCATGTCCCTACGCTGAACGTTGACCGTCTGGAATGGTTTGACCCTTATTATCATGCGACCCTCTACCCTGACCGTACGGCTCAAAATTACCTTTACGATGAAGACCAGAATGGGGCCTTCATCATACGTAACAGCGATGATTACGAAGTGGAAACCACATCAGATTATGTATTCACGCACTTCACGCTCAAGAGTCCTCAGCTGCCCGGAGGGGATGTCTATCTCAACGGGGCATGGACTTATAACCGTTTTACGCCAGAATACCGTATGGCTTACAACCGTGAGACTCAAGCTTACGAAGCCACTGCCCTTTTGAAACAAGGCTATTACAATTACAATTATCTTTTCGTTCCGGAAAACGGTGTTACGGGAAATGGCGGACTTACGGACGGAAATTTCTATGAGACGGAGAATGAGTATATCATCTTAGTATATCACCGACCTAACGGCGGACGTTATGACAAACTTGTCGGATATCGGCGAATGAATTTCAAAAGCAACGGATGAGAGGAGAAAATGCAATGAAGATAGTGGTTTTAGACGGATATGGATTGAACCCCGGCGATTTGTCGTGGGACGGAATCGCACGATTGGGTGAACTGAAAGTTTTCCCACGCACGTCATCGGACGAGTTTTATGCCCATGCACAAGAAGCAGACATACTGTTGACCAACAAGACTGTCATCGCGGGCGAACAAATCCGACGCCTGCCGAACTTGAAATATATCGGCGTATTGGCTACCGGGTATAATGTGGTGGATGTGGATGCGGCCAAACACCGTGGCATCCCGGTGTGCAATATTCCGGCATACAGCACACAGTCTGTGGCGCAAATGGTGTTCGCCCTCCTATTGGCCATTACAAACCGTGTGGAGCATTATACGGACGAGAACCGGAACGGAAGATGGAGCGGGAATCCGGATTTCTGTTACTGGGACACACCACTCACCGAATTGGCCGGGAAAAAAATGGGTGTGGTGGGATTAGGTCATACCGGCATGGCTACGGCACGCATTGCCTTGGCCTTCGGAATGGAAGTGTATGCTTATACTTCGAAAGAAGAAGCCGATCTGCCGGAAGGAATCCATAAGCTCCCCTTGAACGAATTGTTTTCAACGTGCCGGATTATTAGTCTCAACTGCCCGCTCACTGCCAAGACTTATGCTATGGTCAACCGCCAGACATTATCCCTCATGCGTCCCGACACCATTCTCATCAACACGGGACGTGGTCCGTTGGTGGATGAGAATGCAGTGGCCGAAGCACTTATTGCAAACCGTTTGGGGGCATATGGGGCTGACGTGACGTGCGTGGAGCCTCCGAGCGCTGACAACCCATTACTGTCCGCCCCGCGTGCGTTCATCACTCCACATATCGCATGGGCCACAAAGGAAGCCCGGCTGCGCCTGATGGAAATCTGTGAGAGAAACATCCGTTCGTTCCTGGAAGGAAAACCACAAAACGTTGTCAACCTATGATGGAGAACCTCTTGCATGTCCTGCAAGTGATGGGACATACCTTGCGCATCCCCGCATCATTTGTCGTCATAGAGTTCATCGGCACCATGGCTTTTGCCATTTCCGGCATCAGGCTGGCATCCGCAAAGCATTTTGACTGGTTCGGGGCTTATATTGTGGGTATGGCCACAGCCATCGGTGGCGGCACGCTCCGCGATATCATGCTCGGTGTCCCCCCGTTTTGGATGACGAACTCCATTTATGTCATTTGCTGTGGTCTCGCATTGTTATGGGTCATCCTTTTCGGCAAAAAACTTATCCGTCAAAAAAACACCTGGTTCATCTTCGACACCATCGGACTGGCCCTTTTCAATATCATCGGACTGGAAAAGACATTGAACATGGGCTATCCGCTTTGGATGGCTGTCATCATGGGGTGCGTGACCGGAGCGGCAGGAGGAATCCTTCGTGATATCCTCACAAAGGAGATTCCCCTCATATTCCGGAAGGACATTTACGCCATGGCTTGTATTGCAGGCGGAGTCATTTACATCATCGGGTATACGGGCGGACTTCCGGCCGAGGTCAACGCCATCCTTTCCGCCATTATCGTGATTTCAACCCGTTTGTTGGCCGTGAAATATCATTGGCATCTCCCCGTGTTGAAAGGGGAAGACGAATCAGAGAAATAGAAGAATGATTCTTATGCTTCCAGCAACCCGATTTCTTTCCACTTGGCGATGACTTGCCTCACGTCTTGGCGGGCTGTGTTCTCCTCCACGTCATATGTTTCCAGCAATGCAGCCACCAGTTTATCCTCATCAAAGTCTTTTCCGGAGGCCTTTTTCCACAAGAAAGCTGCCGTATCGTTCAAGGAGATAATCTTGCTGAAGTCTATGTTGTCCATGCCATGGGAAAGTATGACATTCTCCCCGCAGATTTCGCGGAGTTCAAAACCGTTCTTGATTCTCATTTCAGTATGTTTGATAGTTTAAGATTCACCTTATATATAAACAGCAGATAGCGGCGCACTGGCAGCAGTTTCCGCCAGATTCGCACACCGCGCTGCAAATGCGGATTGTCAGCACGAAGAGTTTTGCCGTTTCGGACATAGCTTACGACAATGCCCACCACATTTTCCTTTCGACACCGTTCCGTACCTTTCAGGTTTCCGTCACCCATTAGGGTCACGCAATCGCCATCGATGGAAAACACGCGGTGCAGGACATAAACGTCTTTTGAGATTTCAGCCAACACGGCATCCCCTACCCGCAACTCACCTGCCGGAGCCAGCCGCACCTTGTCCCGGCAATGCTCCAGAAACGGGCGCATACTATATCCTTTCACATTAATGGTCGCCGTATGCCCCCGTCGGATGGCTTCTTTTACTTGTCCCAGCAATATGGCGTTGGGTATTTCCATACGGTGGGCCGTCTCCTCCTTTGTTCCTTTCTTACCGCCCCTCATTTGCCTGTCACCGTATGGAAACTCAGTCGTGCCGCTTCCTCATCTGGCAGACATCCCAGATGATAGATGGGCGACAAACGTATAATGTCCGAAATCGTATCGCAATTCATCTTATAAATCCGTTCGTCCCATTTCATGGTGGATATCGAAGGAAGGAGTGAAGCGAAACTTTCAAGGACATTCTCGCGCCGGATGGTGTTTTCCGGACATTGCTGCAACTGTACGAACGCTCCGACAGGAGCTGCCACATTGCGGTAGCATGGTGTCTTTCCGCTCCACGGCGAGCCAAACACGTAGACCTGACCGTTCATGACCCGAACCACAGGGTTGTCGTCATTCATCAGGTCAGACCCCGGTATATATCTCAACCACAATCGTGTGTGTGTGCTTTTACCCGTACCGCTTTTTCCCAGGAACAGATATCCTGTTCCGTTGTTCCGGATGACAGAAGCATGCATAAGCAACGTTCCGTATGGGGCAGATGCGAAAGCGTAGACTAACATCACTGCATTGTTCAGTCCGAACTGCTTCCCCGCTTCGTGTTCCGCAACCAAAGCGCATACACAATCCGAGAAATCCGGATTGCATTGTAAGAGGGCACACAGTCTCCCCTTTTCATCACAGATTTCAAACTGGTAGCTTCCGTTTTCCATATGATGGACACCGAATTTGTTCCCTCCGCAATCGAATTGCCCGACTTCCTTGCCGATAGAAGTCCACCGGAATGCATTGTCCACGGAAATGCGGAAGAGCGAATCCCCTTCTTCATCGTTTGCGAAAGGCGGAAAGGATGGTAGTAATGAGAGGCCGTCCGCAGTGTCGCAGAACGCGATTCGGCAAAGGTGTCCCGCTATTTTATACTGATATTCCATCTGTCCTGCTCATTTTTTAAAGGTTTCTTCTTTGGAAGCCTTCCTGCCTTTCCCCTTTTTCCCGGATTTTAGCTGTTCTGTCTCTTGGGCAAAGGATTGTGGCGTGTAGGCTGGAGATTGGAATTTGAAATCCCCAGGCTCCAATGTTTTCAGCACAATCCCCTTGTCCTCTATATATCGCTTCCTGATTTTCTCATACGTTTCTTCCAATTTGCTCTTCTTTGTGTCGAAGAACACGGTACACGTGCAGTTCTGCATAAGATTCATGGCTTCCAAATAGGTCTGCAGTTGGTCGCTATAAACCACACGGTCTATCAAGAATTTCTGTTTCGCTTCAATATAAGCACTGTCCAGTTGTTGCATGTCTGTGACATAAGCCACAGAATCAGTGAAAGATGCGGAAAAGCCGAACATATACACTGTGGTCCGCTCTACCTTGGCAAACGACGAGGCACTCATGCAGAAGAGTGTAAAAGCCGTCAGAATCCCATGTTTAAGATTTAACTTCATACATTTGTTTTTATCGGCTACAAAGTTATATATTTATGGGACATAAGAAAAGGAATCCGCCGAAAAAAGGCGTATCCTCCTCCGGATACGCCTTCCTTATTTATCTTTAAACTTTTATTTGTTGTCAACCCAAATATGACTTCAATAATTTGCTCTTTGAGTTTTGACGCAAGCGGCGGATAGCCTTTTCTTTAATCTGGCGCACGCGCTCACGCGTCAGATTGAACTTGTCGCCAATTTCTTCCAATGTCATTTCCTGGTGGTTGATTCCGAAAAACATCTGGATGATTTCTTTCTCGCGTTCGGACAGTGTGGACAAGGCGCGGTCTATCTCGCGTGACAAGGATTCGTTTACCAAAGTCCTGTCGGCCATAGGCGAATCATCGTTTACCAACACATCCAACAAGCTGTTGTCTTCTCCTTCCACAAAGGGTGCGTCCACGGAAATGTGGCGTCCGCTCACTTTCAAGGTGTCGGAGATTTTGTCTACCGGGATTTCCAGTTCATCGGCAAGTTCCTCCGGACTCGGGCGGCGTTCGTTCTCCTGTTCAAATTTGCTGAAAGCTTTGCTGATCTTGTTCAGCGACCCCACTTGGTTCAGAGGCAGGCGCACGATACGGCTTTGTTCCGCCAATGCCTGAAGAATGGACTGGCGAATCCACCATACGGCATAACTGATGAATTTGAAACCTCGTGTCTCATCGAACTTTTCCGCCGCCTTGATCAATCCCAGGTTGCCTTCGTTAATCAAGTCCGGCAAGCTCAAGCCTTGGTTCTGGTATTGCTTGGCCACAGAAACGACAAAACGCAGATTGGCACGTGTCAGTTTTTCGAGTGCCGCACGATCACCCTTGCGGATGCGCTGCGCCAGTTCCACTTCTTCCTCCACGGTAATCAGGTCTTCCCGCCCGATTTCCTGCAAATACTTGTCCAGCGAAGCACTTTCTCGATTGGTGATACTTTTGGTAATCTTTAACTGTCTCATTCTCCTACTCCATATTAAACGTACAAAATTACTATAAATTTCTCAATGAAGCTGTAAAAATTCGCATAAAAAACATCCGGAATGCTGTTTTTGTGCAAAAAATATCCTCCAGGTGAGGGCCTGGAGGATATTTTCCTTGTTCTCTTGCCTAAAGTGGAAGAAGACTCAGCCTTCGTCAATGGGGTCAGTCTTCCAGCTCCACGACTGCGCTTCTCAGTTTTCCGCTTTGTGTGATGGCACGAATCCAAAGGATGCGGTCGCTTGAGCGGTTGGCTTCTTTCACGGCTTCCTCGAAGTCTTCCACCGTGTTCATCGGCTTGTCGTTCACTTGCAGGATAATCCATCCCTTCTGCACGCCGGCATCAGCCATCTTGCCCTTCTTTACGGCGATGACTTCCAGCCCGTTCGGCAGGTTCAGCTGGCGTTTGGTCTCGCTGTCCAGCGGTTTCAGCGCCGCACCGAACTGGTCCATATTCAATTGTTCCAATACTTTGGTGTTACCTTGCGAGTTGCGCATCACGGCAGTTGTCGTTTCTTTCTTTTTGTTCCGCAAATAGGTGATTTTCACCTTGTCGCCCGGCCGTTTGGTGCTGACAGCTTCCTGCAGTTCTGCCATCTTTTCCACATCCTTCCCGTCGAACTCAACCACTACGTCGCCCTTGCGTAGGCCGGCTTCCGATGCTGTGGAGTTGTCCAGTACTTCGGCGATATAGACACCTTTCAGTGTCCCCAGGTCCACTTCATTGCCCTTTTCCTTCTCGCTGTCAATATACAAGGACACGTCGCTCCCTTGTACGCCCAGCTGGGCGCGCTGCACTACCCCGAATTCTTTCAGGTCGGACACCACCTTGTTCATGATGGTGGTCGGGATGGCAAAGCCGTATCCTGTATATGAACCGGTCTGCGAATAAATCATGGCGTTGATGCCCACCAGTTCGCCCTTGGCGTTGACCAAAGCTCCGCCTGAGTTGCCCCGGTTGATGGCAGCATCCGTCTGGATGAAGCTTTCGATGGAATTGGCGCCCATCGAACGGGCCTTGGCACTAACGATACCTGCCGTCACGGTTGAAGTCAGGTTGAAAGGATTGCCTACGGCCAGCACCCACTCTCCCACTTTCAGGTCATCGGAATTTCCGATGGGAAGCGTCGGGAAGTCCTTGCCTTCTATCTTGACCAATGCCAGGTCCGTCTGCTCGTCCGTGCCGATGATGCGTCCCTTGAATTCCCGGTTGTCATTCAGCTTTACCAACAGCTCGTCAGCCTCGCTCACCACATGGTTGTTCGTCACGATATAGCCGTCCGAAGAGATGATGACTCCTGAACCCGAACCTTCCCGTTTGGGCGTCTGAATCTGCCGGCGTTGCGTGCCGCCACCGCCAAATCCGAAGAAATCGCCGAAAAAGTCAGAAAAGGGATCTTGCACTTCCATCGTTTTGGTCTTGCTGTTGGTAGTCACTTTTATATAGACCACTGCATTGACAGACGTTTCTGCCGCCTGGGTCAGGTCCACCAGTCCCGATGGGGCTGCGACTGACGGTTGTGCCTTGACCGGCGACTCAATACACCCCATCGTGCAAAAGCTGCCTACGAATAGGGCGGCTGTTCCTAACACTCTTCTTGTTGTTTCTTTCATTGTTCCTGTTGTCTTATGATTAATACTGAAATGTTCTTTTCCGTCATAAACTTGCACAAAAGTAAGACCAAAAGTTTTGTGATGTACTCCGTTCCCTACCTTTTTGCTAACTTTTAACAGAGGCTTCCGCGCCATTAACAGCGGTTAAAATCGGGGGCTGACATTTTTACATTCATTGACCCGCATTTTGTCAGCTCGAAAAAAAGCCGTACTTTTGTCCCACAAAAGCAGTGGGACGGCTTGCCGCTGCCGGTTTCGGCCGGGAGAGGAAAGTCCGGGCAACATAGGGCATTCCACTTCTTAACGGGAAGTAATCCGCGAGGGTTAGATCATGCAGAAGAAAACGACCGCCTTCCGTATGGGAGGTAAGGGTGAGAAGGCGGGGTAAGAGCCCACCGGCCGGGTGGTGACATCCGGGCCGTGCATTCTGGAAGTTGAAAGTCCGCGTATACCGGCGACACAAGAGAGGGCTGCCCGCCCGAGCCGGAGGGTAGGACGATAGAGCCTTGCGGCGACGCAGGGACTGGATAAATGGCAGGCATCCCGCTTTCACGCGGGACACAGAACCCGGCTTACAGGCCCACTGCTTTCCTTTTTGTCTTATTACCTTTTTAACTGAAAGTCCATGGCGTTCAACTTACATCAACTGGAGTTCTTTTTCATGCACAAGATTTGGTTCGTGGACGACGGGAAATTCTCGCCGTTCAAGCGGTATGCCTTCAACGCCTTGCGCAAATTGGTGATTACCATTGAATGCTACGTGAACAAGAATCTGGGGAATCATGCTTCCGCGCTGACCTACTCCACCATTCTGGCCACGGTCCCCATCCTGGCCATCATCTTTGCCATTGGCCGCGGGTTAGGATACGGTGCCGTCATAGAGGCTGACATCAAGAAAAACCTGAGCGTCAACCAGGAGTTCGCCGACATGGTGCTGAACTTCATCAACTCTTATCTGGAACACACGCAAAGCGGCATCTTCATCGGCTTCGGCCTTCTTTTGCTCCTCTATACGGTCATCCAGCTGACGGGCAGCATCGAGACCGCCCTGAACAGCATCTGGCGCGTGAAGAACCAGCGTTCCATCTACCGGCAGATTACGGACTACATCAGCGTGTTCCTTCTCCTGCCCATCCTGATGATCATCACCAGCGGCCTTTCCATCTTCCTTGCCACGATTGCCCAGGACTATCCGGACTTCATGGTGCTCAGTTCCACGGTCAAGGTCCTGATAGCCCTTTCCCCCTATGTCTTGAGCGGCCTGCTTTTCACGGGGCTTTACATGTATATGCCCAATACCACGGTGTATTTCCGTCATGCCATACTCCCCGGCTTTATCGCGGGGGCGGCATTTCAGGTGCTGCAGTATTTTTACATTCATTCCCAGATATGGGTGTCAAGTTATAATGCCATCTACGGTTCGTTCGCGGCCTTGCCTATGTTTTTCCTTTGGGTGGACTTTTCTTGGATTATCTGTTTGTTCGGGGCGCAGCTGGCTTATGCCAATCAGAACCTGAGGAGCTATTATTATATCAAGGATATACATAAAATCAGCCGCAGCTATCACGACGTGCTTCTGATTCTCATCATGTCGAAGATTTGCAAGCGGTTTGAAAAGGGCATGTCCTCATATACCGTACATGGGTTGTCTGTCGAGACCGACCTTCCGCTCGGGGTTGTAAGCCATCTGACAGACGAACTGGTCCGTATGCGCCTGCTGGAGGCGAATGGGAGGGACAGTGACCGCCCCGTGCGTTTTACGCCGGCGGAAGACATCCATCATTTAAGCGTGGGGGTGTTGTTGGACCGGATAGATAATTACGGGGACAAATTCACGCCTGCGGCCATCCATCACAACAACAAGGTGTGGGAGGACATCCGGACGCTTCGTGCCCGCTATATTAATAAGGAGAACCCCGTGCTCCTCAAAGACCTTTGAAGAACACGGGGAGCGTGTCCGGCCTCTCCGTTGTTCCTGCCTTATCCTTTCGTCAGGTCCATCATCCGGCTCAGATATTTCCCGATGATGTCAAACTCGATGTTGACAATGGTTCCTGCCTGGATGGAATGAAAATTGGTGTGGTCATAAGTATAAGGAATGATACACACTTGGAAGGTGTCTCTCGTCGGGTTGCACACCGTCAGGCTTACCCCGTTCACCGTCACCGAACCTTTGTCAACGCAAAAATACCCGCGCCTCACCATCTCCGGGTCGAAAGCGTGACGGAAAGTGAACACATGGCTTCCGTCCGCGTCTTCAACAGACAGGCATTCCGCCGTGCCGTCCACATGGCCTTGCACGATATGTCCGTCCAATCGGCCGTTCATCGGCATGGAGCGTTCCACATTCACTTCGTCCCCTATCTTCAGCTGCCCCAGGTTGGAGCGGTCAAGCGTTTCCTTCATCGCCGTCACCGTATAAGTCCCGTTTTGGATTCTCACCACAGTAAGGCACACTCCATTGTGGGACACACTCTGATCAATCTTCAATTCGTCCACGAAAGAACATTCCAAAGTGAAATGCACATTCTCTTGCTCTTTCACGACCCCGACCACCCGGGCGCATTCTTCAACTATTCCTGAGAACATAATCACATTAATTTATAAAATACTCCGTTCGGGTTTCAAATATACTCTTTTTCATAGACATATTCGGCATTTCGGTCGAAAAAAAGGTTGTTGCCGTACATTTTATTTCCGCGCCCGCTTTATTATTCCTACCTTTGCGAGACTAAAAAGACTATACCCATGAGTTATAAAGACTGTTTCATTTGCGCGGCATTCCTGCTCCCGCCCCTTGCCGCAGCGGGACAAGACACGACGCAATGGTCCTTGCAGCAATGCATCGACTATGCCATCGAGCATAATATCCAACTCCGGCAGAACAAGGTCGCGGAAGAGCAAGGCGAAGCGGATTTGGCGCAGAAACGGGCGGAATTGTTCCCCAGCTTGTCGTTCAGCACCACCCAAAGCGTGGCTTACCGTCCGTTGCAGGAGTCCGCTTCCAATATCGTGACCAACGGCATCGCCAACAATTCGACCAACAAATTCACGGAGAACGGGAATTATGGCCTGAACGCTTCGTGGACCGTGTGGGACGGCGGCGCCAACCGCAAGAACGTCAAGGCGCAGAGACTACAAAACCAGATTTCCGCCCTGACCACCCAGGCCACAGCCAACACCATTCAGGAACAAATCGCACAGCTGTACATACAAATCTTGTATTCCAAGGATGCTTTGGATGTGAACAAGGCGATGGCCGAAACCGCGCAAAGCCAGTATGAGCGGGGAAAAGAGATGTTCGGGCAAGGACTCATCTCAAAAGCCGACCTTGCCCAGCTGGAGTCCCAGGCCGCCAGCACACGCTATGACGGGGTGGCGACCCAGACACAGATTGCCAATTATACACGCCAGCTGAAAGAACTCCTGGAAATCACGGACAATCGGAAATTCGACATTCAGGACATCCGGTCGTCCGACGGCGTGGACGCACTCCTCATCCCGGACGTGGCGGAAGTCTATCAGGCTGCCCTTAACTTACGTCCGGAAATCCGGAGCAGCCGGCTCAATGTGGATGCGGCTGATTTGGACATTGACATCGCCAAGGCCGGATACTACCCGTCCGTCTCGCTGACGGCCGGCATAGGGGACAGCCATTATTCCGGCAGCCGCGAGTCGGCCGGCGAACAGATGAGGCAGAACCTGAACGTTTCGGCCGGAGTGACGCTCTCCGTACCCATCTTCGACAACAAGCGCAACAAGACGAATCTCAAGAAGGCCAAACTGGCCAAAATGGACAGCGAGTTGCAGCTGCTTGACCAGCAGAAACAGCTCTACAGCACCATCGAAGGATATTGGCTCAATGCCTACAACAACCAGCAGCAATACATCGCCTCGCTTGCCCAACTGAAGAGTGCGCAAAGCAGCTACGAGCTATTGGACGAGCAGTTCAAGAACGGGCTGAAGAACATAGTGGAACTCATGAACGGGCGCGACGAGCTGATGAGCGCACAGCAAAACAAGCTGCAAAGCCAGTACGGCACACTGTTGAACATCCAGTTGCTGAAGTTCTACAAAGGAGAAAGCATTAACTTGTAAAAGAAACAACATCCCGATATGAAAAAGAAGAAAATCGTCATCGCGGGGACCGTCATCGTCCTCGCTGCCGTTATCGCCGCCATTGCATGGCCCAAGCCAGGCGTTCCGGTTGAGTTTGAAACCACAGAGGTAGCCCCGGACACGCTCCGCACCAGCGTCACTGCCACCGGCACCATCGAACCGGTCACGGAAGTGGAGGTCGGCACACAGGTGTCCGGCATCATCAGCAACATCTACGTGGACTACAACAGCATTGTCAAGAAAGGGCAGGTCATCGCCGAATTGGACAAGACGAACCTGAACAGCGAGCTGAGCAGCGCGAAAGCCAACCTGGCCAGTGCCAAAAGCGAACTGGACTACCAGAAGAGCAACCACGAGCGTTACAAGGCCCTCAACGAGAAAGGGTTGGTCAGCAAGAATGATTACGAGACGGCCTACCTCTCCTACCGCAAGGCGTTGGAAACCTATAAGACCGCGCAGGAAAGCGTGAAAAAGGCGGAGACGAATCTGGGCTACGCCACCATCACCTCGCCCATCGACGGCATCGTGCTGAGCCGCGCCGTGGAGGAAGGGCAGACGGTGGCTTCCAGCTTCGAGACCCCGACGCTTTTCACCATCGCCAAGGACCTGACCGACATGCGCGTCATCGCCGACATCGACGAGGCGGACATCGGCAACGTCAGGGAGGGCCAGAACGTGACCTTCACCGTGGACACTTATCCCAACGACACGTTCCACGGCAAGGTGACCCAGGTGCGTCTTGAGGCGACGGACACGGACAACGTCATCACGTACGAAGTGGTTATCTCCGCTCCGAACAATGACCTGAAGCTCAAACCCGGACTGACGGCCAACGTCACCATCAACACCATGGAACGCACCGGCGTGCTGAGCGTCAAGACCAAGGCCCTTCGTTTCACCCCCACCAAAGAAGTGCTGGGGAAATCCTACAAGATTGAGGATGTGGACGGGCGGAACAAACTTTGGACCCTGACGGGCAACGTCCTGAAGGCGCACGAAGTGAACATCGGGGCGACGGATGGCATCCGCACGGAGATTCTGGGCGGCATCAAGCCCGGCACGAAAGTAGTGCTTTCCATGACCGAAATCGTGGAAGAAGCCGGGCCGGAAGAACCCGAATCCAACCCGTTCATGCCACACCCGGGAAAGAAGGATGACAAGAAAAAGAAGTAACCTTTAAGAAAACATCCGAAATGGAAGGGAAAACTTCAAAGAAGGCGGTCATCGAACTGCAAAACGTGAAACGGAACTTCATCGTGGGCGACGAGGTGGTCCATGCGCTCCGCGGCATCTCGTTCAAAATTTACGAAGGCGAGTTCGTCACCATCATGGGGACTTCCGGTTCCGGAAAGTCTACCCTGCTGAACCAGTTGGGCTGTCTCGACACGCCCACTTCCGGGGAGTATATCTTGGACGGGGTGAGCGTGCGTACCATGAAGCGCCGCGAGCGGGCCGTGCTGCGCAACCGGAAAATAGGGTTCGTGTTCCAGAATTACAACCTGCTCCCCAAGACCACGGCGGTGGAGAATGTGGAACTCCCGCTGATGTATAATTCTTCGGTTTCCGCCAAGGAACGCAAGGAACGGGCCGTCAAGGCACTTGAGATGGTAGGGCTGGGCGACCGGCTCTACCATAAGTCCAACCAGATGTCCGGCGGGCAGATGCAGCGTGTGGCCATCGCCCGCGCCTTGGTGAACGACCCGGCCGTGTTGCTGGCGGACGAGGCCACCGGTAACCTGGACACCCGCACGTCGTTCGAAATCCTGGTACTCTTCCAGCAGCTCCACGCCATGGGGCGCACCATCATCTTCGTGACGCACAACCCGGAAATCGCCCGCTACAGCAGCCGCAACATCACGCTCCGCGACGGGAAGATACGGGAAGACACGCTCAACGACAACATCCTCTCCGCCGCCGAGGCCTTGTCGCATATCCCTGTTCCGCAAGATGACTAATACACCTATATATATAATATGAATACGACCAATCTTTTCAAAATAGCCCTCAAGGCCATATCGGCAAACAAGCTCCGCTCGTTCCTCACCGCATTAGGCATCATCATCGGCGTGGCCTCCGTCATCACCATGCTGGCCATCGGGCAAGGCTCGAAGCGCAGCATCCGCAAGCAAATCTCGGAGATGGGGTCCAACATGATTATGATACACCCCGGCGCGGACATGCGTGGCGGGGTAAGGCTGGACCCGGACGAGATGCAGACCCTGAAGATCGAGGATTACGAGGGCATCCGCGACGAGGCGCGCTACCTCTCGGCCGTCAGCCCCACCGTGAACAGCAGCGGGCAGTTCATCTACGGCAACAACAACACGCCTTCCACGCTCTACGGCGTGAACGAGGATTACCTCGCCATCCGCCAGCTCAAGGTGGAGAACGGGGAGATGTTCAGCGAGCAGGATATCCGCACGGCGGCCAAGGTATGCGTGTTGGGAAAAACGGTGGTGGACAACCTCTTCCCCGACGGGAGCGACCCGGTGGGGAGGGTCGTGCGTTTCAATAGCATCCCTTTCCGCGTGGTGGGCGTGCTGAAGTCCAAGGGGTATAACTCCATGGGCATGGACCAGGACGACCTGGCTCTGGCCCCTTACACCACGGTGATGAAGCGCATCCTGGCCGTCACCTACCTGCAAGGCATCAACTGTTCCGCCGTGACGGAAGATGCCACGGACCTGGCCATCGGGGACATCACCGCCGTGCTCCGCCGCAACCATAAGCTGAAGGACGGGACGGAGACCACGGAAGCCGAAGTGGATGATTTCACCATCCGGAGCCAGGAGGAAATCGCCACGATGATGAACACCACCATGGACCTGCTCACCATTCTGTTGGGCAGCGTGGCCGGCATCTCGCTTGTGGTGGGTGGCATCGGCATCATGAACATCATGTATGTGTCCGTCAGCGAGCGGACCAAGGAAATCGGCCTGCGCATGTCCGTCGGGGCGCGCGGCATCGACATCCTGAGCCAGTTCCTCATCGAGGCGGCCATCCTCAGCATCGCCGGCGGTGTCATCGGGGTCCTGCTCGGCATCGGCGCGGCGTATGCCGTCAAGGTGGCGGCCCACATGCCCATCTTCATCCAGTGGTGGAGCATCGTGATGAGTTTCGGTGTCTGCACCTTCATCGGCATCTTCTTCGGTTGGTATCCGGCCAAGAAAGCGGCCAACATGGACCCCATAGAGGCCCTCCGTTACGAATGACACGACCGGCATGAGAAGGAAGTTCAACCACAAGCTGTCCCGGGAACTGCTCATCCACTTTCTGGCATGGCTGTTCCTCTTTGGGTTGCCCCCGATGCTGATGAACCATTCCGACGAGCGTCCGGAAGACGGGGAGGTGTTCCGCATGATGGGACCTCCGTTGGCCATGGCCATGGTGTTCTACCTGAACTACATCTGGCTGGTGCCGCGTCTGCTGCTGGCCAAAAGGCGCAAGACCTATGTGTTCGTCAATGTGGCCTTTTGTGCCGGGATGTTGTTCTTCATCCATTTGTGGTTCCAATTTGGCCATGCCTACTTCCAGTCCCACCCGCCAGTCGCCCCGCATGGCGGCGGGCTGGAAGTATGGCGTGGCCTTATGTTCCGTCTGCGGGACTTCATCATGTTCGGGTTGATTGCCGCGTTGGCGGCCGTCATCCGCATGAGCCAGAGGTGGCACGAGGCCGAACTGGGACGCCAGAAGGCCGAACTGCGCCGCATCGAGGCGGAACTGAAGAACCTGCACAATCAAATCAACCCGCATTTCCTGCTCAACACGCTGAACAACATCTACGCCCTGATCGCGTTCGACACCGAGAAGGCGCAACAGGCCGTGCAGGACCTCAGCCGCCTGCTCCGGCATCTGCTCTACGACAACAACCAGGAATTCATCCCGCTGAACCGCGAAATCGAGTTCCTCCGCAACTATGTGGCGTTGATGAAAATCCGACTCTCCGGCGATGTCGACCTGCGGTTTTCCGTGGAAGTTCCTGCCGAAAACAACATTCTTGTCGCCCCGCTGCTCTTCATCTCCCTGGTAGAAAACGCCTTCAAGCATGGGGTCAGCACGGTCAAGCCCAGCTTCATCCACATCCGGATTTATGTGCCGGGAAAGGGACGCCTGACTTGCCGCATAGAGAACTCCTGTTTCCCCAAGAAGCGGAACGACATCAGCGGGAGCGGCATCGGGTTGGAACAAGTGCAGAAGCGGCTCGACCTGAGCTATCCCGGGAAATACGAATGGAGCAAAGGCGTGGATGGCACCCCGCCTGTGTACACCTCTACCCTCACCCTTCAAACAAACTGAACATGAACCTTAGATGCATCATCATAGACGATGAGCCGTTGGCGTTGGAGCTGATGGCGTCTTACGTGGAAAAGACACCTTTCCTTGAACTGTCCGGCAAGTACAACAGTGCCGTCATGGCCTTGGACAAGACGGATTTGCATGACGTTGACCTGATATTCCTGGACATCCAGATGCCCGACCTCAACGGGCTGGAGTTCTCGCGTCTCTTGCCGCCGGATATCCGTGTCGTGTTCACCACGGCTTTTGAGCAGTATGCCCTTGAAGGTTTCAAGGCCAACGCCCTGGATTATTTGCTCAAGCCCGTCAACTACAATGAGTTCCTTTCCGCTGCCCGCAAGGCGCAGGAATGGTTCTCCCTGAAGCGCCAGGCGCAGGCGAAGGCCGGGACTGAGTCGGACTTCATCTACGTGAAGTCCGACTACAAGTTGGTCCAAATCCGCCTCTCCGACATCCTGTATATCGAGGGGCTGAGGGATTACCTGAAGATTTACCTCGAAGGCGAGGCGCGGCCCGTGCTGACCTTGGGCAGCATGAAGGCCATGGAGGAGCGGCTGCCCTCCCCGCGCTTCATGCGGGTCCACCGCTCGTATATCGTCCAGATGGGCAAGGTGAGGACCATGGACAAGGGGCAAATCATCTTCGGCAAGGCGCGTATCCCCATCTCGGACACTTACAAGACGGACATCGCGGCCTATATCGACCGGTACACCTTGTAAAAGGCTCAAAAATGACTAAAAAGGTTTGCCGCCTGCCGGAGATTGCCATTCTTTTATTAAATTTGCGTGAAACTAAAAAAACGATTGAAACCATGAGAAAAATCCTATTGCTACTACTGTGCGTGCCGATGATGGCCTTTGCCAAAGAGAAAAGAGACGACAGCAAATATCTGGCCGGTGCCGTGCCGGAAGTGAACGGGCAGGTGTTGTTCCAGCAGACTTTCGCCGTGAAAGACAAGAACCAGCAGGAAATCTACGGCGTGATGAAAGACTTCCTCGGCAAGATGATGAAGGAGGAAATCCAGATGAGCGGCACCAAGATGGCCATGGAAGACCCCGCGAAGGGAGTCCTGGTAGGACGCTTCGAGGAGTGGATGACGTTCAAGAAGAAACCGTTCGTATGGGACCGCACACGCTTCCGCTATCTTCTCACCATTGAGTGTTCGGACGGCAAATGCCACATGGAGCTGACGCAAATCAGCTATTACTACGAGGAAGACCTGGAAGGATACAATGGCCGTACCTATAAGGCGGAGGAGTGGATCAACGACGCCAATGCCCTCAACAAGGCCCAGGACAAGCTGCTTTGGGGGTCGGCCAAGTTCCGCCGCAAGACCGTGGACCGCGTGGAAAGCATCTTCACCCAGGCCCGCGACGCTTTTGAAAAGCCCGTGGAGGAACGCGCCAAAGCCACACAGCTGATTGAAGAATGAGAAAAGCGGCGGAGAGGCCAGATAGAGAGAGGGTGTTGCTCCTTGAAAGGTGGAGCAACACCCTCTCTGGCTTTTGACGCATCCTCATTATCCCCTATTCTGACTTTTTGAAAGGGAAAACACCGGAAATCCACGCAAAATGTTCTGTTTGCACACTTGGAAAGCCCTTTGTGCAAAACTCTGGAAAACGGCACAAAAGCCGGATTTCCGTGCAAAAGACAGCCTCTCCGACCGTTCTTGAACGTTTCAAATGAAACCAACCAAGCAAAAGTCGTTCTGCATTGTCAAACAGTGCGTTATGCGAATCGTACATAAAAAACGGCGCGATTTAACTGTTTAAAAACCTTTTTATTTGCAACTTTCTTCGTTTTTCTGCCGGATAAGGCTTATCTTTGTGGAGCGAGCAACAGAGAACGTATATGGAAAAACAGAATGAAACCGACAAAGTGACACCGGACAAACGCACGGACGACCTCATTGCAAGGTTGCTGGGCCTCATTCGTTCTTCCGCCGCCCCTTCCGACCTGCTCTATTACCAGCTGGGCAACGCCTACCGCAAGCGGGGGAATTTCTCCGAGGCGCTCAATTGCTACCTGGAGGCCATGGCCCTCAATCCGGACAGTCCGGCTGCCGAGGCCCACCGTATGCTGACGGACATCATCGAGTTTTATCATAAGGATTACTATAACCCGTAATGCAAATACCAACTATAAGAGAAATATCATGGGGAAATTCAGAGGTTTGATTGTTGTGGACCGCGAACGCTGCAAAGGCTGCAACTTGTGCGTGGTGGCTTGCCCGCTCCACATCCTGGCCTTGGCGGGAAAGCGCGTCAACAAGAAGGGCTACCATTATGCCGAACAGACGGACAAGGGCCTGTGCAACGGCTGCGCCTCGTGTGCCATCGTATGTCCGGACGGATGTATCACTGTATATAAGAAGAAAGAAGAATAAAAAGCAATGGCAGAAAAAGAAGTAGTATTGATGAAAGGAAACGAGGCCGTCGCCCATGCCGCCATCCGCTGCGGATGCGATGGCTACTTCGGCTACCCCATCACGCCGCAATCGGAGGTGCTGGAGACCCTGGCCTTGGAGAAGCCGTGGGAAACCACGGGCATGGTGGTGGTGCAGGCCGAGAGCGAGCTGGCTTCCATCAACATGGTCTATGGCGGCGGTGCCGCAGGCAAACGCTGCATGACCTCGTCGTCGAGTCCGGGCGTGGCCTTGATGCAGGAAGGCATCGCCTATATGGCGGGTGCCGAGATTCCGGGACTTATCGTCAACGTGCAGCGCGGCGGTCCGGGGCTGGGTTCCATCCAGCCCAGCCAGTCGGACTATTTCCAAGCCACACGTGGCGGCGGCAACGGCGACTACAATGTCATCGTGCTGGCGCCGGCTTCCGTGCAGGAGATGGCCGACTTCGTGGACCTGGCCTTCGAGCTTTCGTTCAAGTACCGCAATCCGGCCATGATCCTGAGCGACGGGGTCATCGGGCAGATGATGGAAAAGCTGGTCCTCCCGCCCTTCAAACCGCGCCGCACGGAAGAACAGATTCAGGAAGAGTGCCCGTGGGCGACCATGGGCCGGAAGAAGGAACGCCGGCCCAACATCCTCACCTCATTGGAACTGGACTGCGGGAAGATGGAACAGAAGAACCTGCACCTGCAGGCCAAGTACGAGGAAATCAGAGAGAAGGAAGTGCGCTTCGAGAATGTCTTGTGCGAGGATGCGGAATATCTCATCGTGGCTTTCGGGTCTGCCGCGCGCATCGGGCTGAAGGTCATCGAGATGTGCCGCGCCGAAGGCATCAAAGTGGGGCTTCTCCGCCCCGTCACACTTTGGCCTTTCCCCGCCGGGGAGATTGCCCGTCTGGGCCGCCGGGTGAAAGGCATCCTCAGCTTCGAGATCAATGCCGGACAGATGGTGGAGGACATCCGCCTGGCCACGGACGGGCAAGTGCCCGTGGCCCACTACGGGCGCATGGGCGGCGTGGTGCCGGCCCCCGACGAGGTGGTGCGGGCTTTGAAAGAAAAACTCATCCAATCATAAAAGAAACATCATGGACCGCGAAGAGATTGAGAAACTGATTGAAGAAACGGCACGCAAGGAACGTGCCCGGCGCGGCGGACTGTCGGTAGACTCCGCGCGCAAAGTCCTGAACGTGCTTTTCCTGGCATGTGCGGCCGTGGGGCTGGTGCTTTATTTCGCCCTGCCGGACCGCCATCTCGTGGGCATCTGCGTCATCGGGGCCGGCATGTTTCTCAAAATTGTCGAATTCTTTTTGCGCTTTCTGTTTTAATCCGTAAGACTATGACCGAAGAAGAAATCATGCGACCGGAGAATCTGGTCTATAAGAAACCCGCGCTGCTCAACGACAACCCGATGCACTACTGCCCGGGATGCAGCCACGGGGTGGTCCACAAGCTCGTGGCCGAGATTATCGAGGAGATGGGCATGGAGGAAAAGACCGTGGCCATCTCGCCTGTGGGGTGCGCCGTGTTCGCCTACAACTATATCGACGTGGACTGGGTGGAGGCCGCCCACGGAAGGGCGCCTGCCGTGGCCACGGCCATCAAGCGCCTCTGGCCCGACCGTCTGGTCTTCACGTACCAAGGCGACGGCGACCTGGCCTGCATCGGCACGGCGGAGAGCATCCATGCCCTGAACCGGGGCGAGCATATCGCCATTATTTTCATCAACAACGCCATCTACGGCATGACGGGCGGGCAGATGGCCCCCACCACCCTGATGGGGATGAAGACCTCCACCTGCCCCTACGGGCGCGTGGCCGACCTGCACGGCTACCCGCTGAAGTTCACCGAAATCGCCGCAACGCTGGAAGGCACGTGCTACGTCACCCGCCAGTCCGTACACAACGTGGCGGCCATCCGCAAGGCCAAGAAAGCCATCCGCAAGGCGTTCGAGAACAGCATGGCGGGGAAAGGGGCCAGCCTGGTGGAAATCGTGTCCACCTGCAACGCGGGCTGGAAGCTGTCGCCCGAGAAGGCCAACCAATGGATGGAAGAACACATGTTCAAGTTCTACCCGCTGGGCGACCTGAAGGACACGACCGCCATAACGGAAGATTCACTCTAAAAAACGAACATCATGAAAGAAGAAATCATCATAGCCGGATTCGGCGGGCAAGGCGTGCTGTCCATGGGAAAGATCCTGGCCTACGCCGCCTTGGTGGAAGGCAAGGAAGTGACCTGGATGCCCTCCTACGGTCCGGAACAACGCGGCGGGACGGCCAATGTCACGGTCATCGTCAGCGACGAGCGGATTTCGTCCCCCATCCTGAGCGCCTACGACACGGCGGTCATCCTCAACCAACCTTCGCTGGACAAGTTCGAGTCCTGTGTCAAGCCCGGCGGGACGCTGATCTACGACGGTTACGGCATCAGCACCCCGCCCTCACGCAAGGACATCCGCGTCTACCGCATCGACGCCATGGACGCGGCGGCGGAGATGAAGGCCGGAAAAGTGTTCAACATGATTGTATTGGGCGGGCTGATCAAGGTGCGCCCGCTGGTCGAGGTGGAAGATGTGGTCCATGCGCTCCGCAAGAGCCTCCCGCCGCGGCATCACGACTTGATTCCGCAAAACGAAGCCGCGCTGCGCAAGGGCATGGAAATCATCGCCCCGGCCGGTTGAAAGGAGTACCCCCGGGAAAAAAACCTTAAAAGGGACGTGTTTCTCATTTGGAAATGCGTCCCTCTTTTCTTTTTCTTGCTATCTTTGCACCCGTTATGAAATCGAAACTCGGACTACTCCTCCATATCCTGTGCCTTTGCGCGGCAGTCCCGGCCTGGGCGCAATTCCCCACCGGCACCTCACCCTACGGGACGGATGCCTACGGCAATCCCGTGGATGCCAACGGAAACCCCGTGCAGTTCGATGCCAACGGGAATCCGGTGGACGCTTACGGCAACCCCATCACGGACTACGAAAACGGCTACACCTGGGGGCGCGACACCACCCGGGGCGAGCAAAAAATCATCCCCATCGGCGCCCACGCCTGGAACATCGACGAGCGTTTCGGGCAAATCACCCCGGCCGCGATGGACACCCTGCCCGACAATTTCCAGAACTTCAACCTTACGGCAGGCCCGACGGGGCAGTACAACTTCCTGGGCAACCTGGGCTCGCCGCGCCTCTCGCGCCTCTTCATGGACCGCAAGCCCTACAGCAACTTCATCTTCGCCGACCCGTTCGACTACTTCTACACCCCTGTCAGCCAGTTCCAGTTCACCAACACGCTGAGTCCCATCACGAACCTGTCCTACCATTCCTGCGGCAACAAGCAGGACGGAGAGGACCGTTTCCGGGCCTATTTTGCCAGCAACATCAACAAGATTGCCGGCATCGGCTTCAAGCTGGACTACCTGTACGGGCGCGGCTACTACAACAGCCAGGCCACCTCGCTCTTCAACGGCTCGCTCTACGGCTATTACCTGGGCGACCGCTACAACATGCACGCCTGGATCAGCGTGAACCACATGCGCCTGGGCGAGAACGGCGGCATCGCGGACGACAGCTACATCACGCACCCCGAGGACTTCACCCGCTCGTTCAACTCGCGGGACATCCCGACCAACCTGTCGCAGAACTGGAACCGCAACGAGGACCAGACTTACTATCTGACCCACCGCTACAACCTGGGATTCTACAAGGACATCGAGCTGCCCGACTCCCTGAAGCCCGTCATGCCGGCCGACTCCGTGCTTCTGAGAGGGCTGCGCGACAGCGTGCTCACCGCTTACCAGAAAGCTGACACCGCCTACCAGCACAAGGTGCTCGACTCTCTCCGGGCGGGCTTCTTGGCCCAGAACGCCCCCCCGCAGGAATTCGTGCCGGTGAGCAGCTTCATCCACACCCTCCGCATCCGGAACGCCAAGCATACGGTCTATTCGCATGACACGCCGGAGAACTACTATGCCGACCTATTCTACGGCGACCCGGACAACATGAGCGACCGCACGCGGGGCTATTCCATCCAGAACACTTTCGGCATCGCCCTGCGCGAAGGGTTCAACAAATGGGCGAAGGCCGGGCTGACGGCTTTCGCCTCACACGAATACCGGCACTTCATACTGCCGGACCTGCACGGCGGCAACAAGATAGAGCGGAGCTACGGGGAGAACAACATCTCCGTGGGCGGGCAGCTGAGGAAGCAGGAGGGGAAGACGCTGCACTATGACGTGACCGGCGAGGTGACCCTCCTGGGAGAGGACGTGGGGCAGTTCGAGGTGGACGGGACGGCCGACCTGAACTTCCACCTCTTCAAGGACACGGTGCAGCTGGCGGCCCATGCCTTCGTCAAGAACCTGAACCCGAGCTTCTACATGCGCCACTACCATTCGCAGTTCGCCTGGTGGGACAACGACCTGGACAAGGAGTTCCGCACGCGCATCGAGGGGACGCTCTCGCTGAAACGCACCCGGACGGCCTTGTCGGTGGGCGTGGAGAACATCAAGAACTATGCCTACTTCGCCACGGACAAGGTGGCCTACAACAACGAGGCCGGCAACTTCGCGGGCTACAGCAACCGCATCTCCGTCAAGCAGTACGGCAACAGCGTGCAGGTGTTCAGCGCCAAGCTCAACCAGGACTTCAAGCTGGGCATCCTGCATTGGGACAACGAGGTGGCCTACCAGAAGACCAGCAACGCGGATGTCCTCCCGCTGCCGGAACTGTCGCTCTACAGCAACCTCTACATCGTGTTCCACTACGCCAAGGTGCTTCGCGTGCAACTGGGCGCGGACGTGCGCTACTTCACGGAATACTACGCGCCGGACTACGCGCCCATCATCCAGCAGTTCACGGTGCAGTCGCCCGAGACGCGCGTCAAGCTGGGCAACTACCCCATCTGCAACGCCTACATCAACTTCTTCCTGAAGCACTGCCGCTTCTATGTCAACGTGAACCACGTGAACGCCGGCTCGTTCAACAAGAACGCCTTCCTCGTCCCCCACTACCCCATCAACCCGCTGAACATCCACTTCGGCCTCTCGTGGAACTTCTTCAACTGACCGTCATTTCGTCAAAATGTCATTTTGACATTTCCGGCTCGCGGGAATCGCGTATTTCCGCCCGGCGGGAAGGAAGGCGGGAAATGCGCGAGTATTCCGGGGGGGCGGAACGGGCGGAATGAAAGCCTTTACCCCACTTTACTTTCATCCTGGCGGGACGGGAGGCACGTCTTGCGCCAGACGCGGGAGCGTGTGTCGGAAAAGCATGGGATATGCCGACACGGTGTCGGCGCGTTTTGCGCCGCATTCCCGCCCCATCTGGATGGAAATGGCCGCCTGAAGCCCGTGGAAATACATTTTTCCGTACAAAAAATCAGATTGGACAAAGAAGTTTTTTCCGCTTTGCGGCAAGAAATTTGTTTCTTTCAGCAAAGACGGGAATTTCTTTCAGCAAAGAAATCGGGATTCGGGCGTGGAAATGCGCGTATGAAGCATTTCTCACGCCCGTTTTTTAACAGTTCGCCCTCTGGTTCATGGCTTTTGGAAATCCTTCGCGTTACGGAAACCGCGATAAACCTTTCAGGAAGACAGCAAAAAGGCCATTTCCCGTATCATCCCGCCAAGTTCCTCCGCCCCGCCCTACATCTCCTGCAGGCGGCGTTCCTCGGCCTCAAACGCGGCAAGGTCCTTCTTGCGCGTCTCCACCGAACCGTACAGATAAGCCAGGGGGAACAAGGTGAGCCAGCCGAACACGCTCGTGACGACCGAAGCCAGCATGAAGAAGAACACCACGAGGAAAGGCACGGACGCGGGAAGGTCCGTGGCATCGCCGCCCAGCACGCCCATCATCGACTCGTGTCCCGCATAGGCCAGCACGCCCGCCGGAAGCCAGCTCACCAAGGCCAGCACCAGCATGATCAGCCCGCCGCAGAACAGGACGATGGCCAGCGGCCCCCAGTTCAGGTAGCCGTCCTTCATCCGCTTCAGGCTCCGGAAGTAGTCATGCTTTTCGCCCAGCATATAATCCAGCCCCACCATGGTGTAAGGCACGAAGAACGCCAGCGTCAGGACGCAGAACACCACGGAGTTCCACACGCTGTACGGCCCCAGCCACAAGGTGCAGGGCGTGAGGCACAGCCACAGCACGAGGTCGCCGATGAAGATGAAGGTCAACGCTCGCAGGAACGAGCGGCCCACCTCCCCCCTCGACGCCCCGAACTTCAGCGACGCCCAGGTGCCGCCGTCGGCAAAGCGCGAAAGGGCCGTCATCACGTTGCCCATGTAGAAACTCTCGGCCAGCAGGGACAACACGCCCAAAACCAGGAAGGCGAGCAGCGGCAACGAAAGCACCACCGGCTCCGTGGCCGCCATCCATTGGGCGAAGGCCACCGTGAACTGGTTGAAGAGCGCCCCCCACAGGCCCGCTGTCACGGCCACGGCGGCCAGCGACGGCCACGTGAACCTCAGCATCGGCAGGATGTGGCGCGTGGCCAGTTTGAACCCCTCGTCCAGGCAACCCAGATAACTTCTCACTTGGAACAATCCCTTCTCTTTATTCTCTTCCATAATGTCGTGCGATAAAATAGACGGGAACAAAAATACCACATTTTTCCCGTTCCCGCGCCGAGATAACATTTTTTATACACCCGCCAGTTTGCAGCACCCCATACCAATATGCCACATGAGTGTCTGGAATGACTTTTTTTTCGTACTTTTGCAAGCGGATTATATCTCAAAACCCAAGTATCATGGACACGGACATCACCATCAAATGGGGGTTCATCGGTTGCGGCGAGGTGACGGAAAAGAAGAGCGGGCCGGCTTTCAGCCTTGTCCCCGGGTCGGAAATCGTGGCGGTCATGAGCCGCAACAAGGAAAAGGCGCGTTCGTACGCCGAAAGGCACGGCATCCCGAAATGGTACACCGACGCGCAAGAACTGGTGGACGACCCGGATGTCAACGCCGTATACATCGCCACCCCGCCCTCCTCGCACGCCACCTTCGCCATCATGGCCATGAAGGCCGGCAAACCGGTGTATGTGGAAAAGCCGCTGGCGGCCAGCTACGAGGAATGTGGGCGCATCAACCGCATATCGCGGGAGACGGGAGTGCCTTGCTTCGTGGCCTACTACCGGCGTTACCTGCCCTATTTCAACAAGGTCAAGGAACTGATCGGCAGCGGGACTATCGGGAAGGTGCTCAATGTGCAAATCCGTTTCGCCGTCCCGCCGCGTGACCTGGACTACAACAGCAAGGAACTGCCCTGGCGCGTGCAGCGGGACATCGCCGGAGGAGGATATTTCTACGACCTGGCCCCGCACCAGCTGGACCTGCTGCAGGAATTCTTCGGCCCTATCATCAAGGTACACGGCTTCTGCACGAACCGCGAGGGGCTGTATGCCACGGAGGACAACGTGAACGCCTGCTTCCAGTTCCCCGACGGCATGTCAGGGTCGGGTTCTTGGTGCTTCGTGGCCCACGAGTCGGCCAAGACGGACCGCATCGAGATTGTCGGAGACAAGGGGCAAATCTGCTTCTCCGTGTTCACTTACGACCCCATCGCCCTGCACACCGAACGCGGGCGGGAGGAAATCGTGGTGCCGAATCCTTCCCATGTGCAGTACCCGCTGATCCGGAATGTGGTGGAACACTTGCAGAAACAAGCCGTATGCACCTGCGACAGCGTGAGCGCCACTCCGGTGAACTGGGTGATGGACAAGATTCTGGGGAAACTGTAGGGATGAGAGCGGGCAGGCTGATAGTGGCATGGACGGCGGGGCTGGCCGGGCTGGCGGTGCCTGCCTACGCTTCCGAACCTTGGGAGATGTCGCAGGACAGGCGGAGCAGTTCTTCTGTTTGTTCCTCCATGCCGGCGGAAGAGCCGAAGGGAAACATTTTCAAGCAGTTCTTCCGGGCGTTCAACGCCATGGACACCACCTACATCACGCCCAACCGCTACAACTGGGCCTTCATGCTGCAGAACACCTACAGCTTCGAGACCTATGCGCTCAACAGCCGCGAGCTGGGACAGAAACTGTCGTTCTACCCCAAGCCTGCCGTCAAAATCGGCCCCTATCTGGGCTGGCGGTGGATTTTCCTGGGCTATACGTTCGAGGTCTCGTCGCTGGGGAAAGGCCACCAGTCGAGAAAGACGGAATTCGAGATGAGCCTTTACAGCGCGATGCTGGGTTGCGACCTGATTTACCGCCGCACGGGAGACGGCTTCCGCCTGCGCAAGGCGAAAGGATTGGGAGAAGAGGCGGAGGAGATGGAAGGCACCACCTGCAAGGGCATCAACGTGAAAGTGACGGGCATCAACGCCTACTACATCTTCAACCACAAACGTTTCTCCTATCCCGCCGCCTTCGCGCAAAGCACCGTGCAAAGGAAAAGCTGCGGCTCGTGGAAGGTGGGGCTTTCCTTCACCCGACACGAGTTGGACTTCGACTACGACGCGCTTCCCGCCGGACTCACGCAGAACCCGGGACATGAGCTGAGCCAGGACTTCCGCATCAACAACCTGAAGTATGACGACTACAGCGTCAGCTGCGGCTACGCCTACAACTGGGTGTTCAAGCGCGACTGGCTGCTGTGCGTCTCCCTGGCTCCCGCCATCGGGTATAAAAGGACGCACAGCAACCTGAGTCCCGTGGAGACAGGGACGGGGGAAGACCGTCCGTTCTGGCCTTCGCTCTTCAACCTGGACAACTTCAACATCGACGTGACGGGACGCATCGGGCTGGTGTGGAACAACACGAAATATTTCGGCGGGCTGTCGCTCATCCTGCATAATTACAATTACCGGCACAACCGGCTCTCCATCAACAACACCTTCGGGACGCTGAACCTTTATCTCGGCCTGAACTTCCACAAACGCAAAGCATACAGATAACAGCATGGAAACTCCTACCCTTCTTCCCCAAACACCTGCCGTAGAGGAACATCCGTTGCAGCCGTTCCTTCCGGAGAACGCCCGGCTCCTGATGCTGGGCAGCTTCCCGCCCCAACGGAAGCGCTGGTGCATGGATTTCTATTATCCCAATTTCATCAACGACATGTGGCGCATCATGGGCTTTCTTTTCTACCAAGACAAAAACCGCTTCGTGGACGAGAGCCGCAAAAGCTTCAAGAAGCAGGACATCGTGGACTTCCTCAGCGAGAAAGGCATCGCGCTGTATGATACGGCCACGGCTGTGCGCCGCCTGCAGGACAACGCCTCGGACAAGTATCTGGAAGTGGTGCGCCCGACAGACCTGCAGGCCTTGCTGCTCCGGGTCCCGCAATGCCGGGCCATCGTCACCACCGGGCAGAAAGCCACGGACACCTTGTGCGGAACCTTCCGGATTCCGCAACCCGCCATGGGAGGCTCCAGCCCTTTCGAGACGGGAGGACGCCCCATGCGCCTCTACCGTATGCCTTCCAGCTCGCGGGCCTATCCCATGAAACTGGAAAAGAAAGCCGGCTTCTACCGCATCATGATGGAAGAAACCGGCTTGCTGTAAGATTTTATTCGATCAATCCGAAGTGGCGCAATGCCTTGGCCACGCCGTCCTCGTCCACGGAATCCGTCACGTATGCCGCCACCTGCTTCAAGGCATCGCAGGCATTCCCCATCGCCACGCCGTAAGGCACGTGGCCGACCATGGAGATGTCGTTTCCCCCGTCCCCTATGGCCATGGCGGCCGACAAGGGAATACCCTCGTAGGCCAGCACCCGGTCGATGCCCACGCTCTTGCTCACGCCGTCCGCAATGACATCCGTAAACGAGGGATGCCAGCGCATGGAGACGCAGTCGGGCATGAGCGACGGCATGAAATCCTTCTCACGGTCTGCCTTGAAGAAAGAAATGAGCTGCAACACGTTCTTCCCTCTCGCGTAAGAGGCCGGACGGACCGCCGGCATCCGGATGTCCAGCAGGCGGGCCACCTCTTCCACCTCGTCGTTGACCGCCGTGACGAACAACTCGCCCTCGCACACGCAAATCAGCGGATAGGCGTCGCGCCCGGCTTCCAGATAGTCCGCCACGCGGTCCACGGTCTGCCGCGAGACCGGATGATGATAGATGACATGCCCCTCACGCGTGAAGCAATGCGCCCCGGTGACGGTAATCATCCCGTCGTATTCCAGCTCGCCCAGATTGTCGATGAACTGCACGGGACGCCCGGTGGCGATATACACTTTGATGCCGTGACGGCGTAACGCGGCCACGGCATCAAGTGTGGATGAGGGAATGCGGTGTGTCTTGAACGATACCAATGTCCCGTCGATATCGAAGAAGACAATCCTGATCTTTCCCATGCCTGTTATTTCTTTTGAGCTTGCTCCATCACCCCGGTGATATAGATTCTTGCCATCGGTTTCTTGGAGTTCGTTCGCACCGTGATGCTTTTCTTGAAACGACCGGGGTTCTTTCCGCTTCCGTTATAAGTCACCTCTATTTTCCCTTTCTCGCCCGGCTTCACCGGCATACGGGGATAAGAAGGCACCGTACAGCCGCATGAGGCGATGGCTTGGTGGATGACCAGCGGGGCGTTCCCCTCGTTGGTGAAGGTGAAGGTGGCTTTCCTCACCGGGTCGTCCGCCGGAAACGTCCCCACATCCATGGTCGTTTCCTCAAACACGATGTTGGCCTCTTTCACTTCCTTTTTCTCCGCTTCCGCGTCCTGGGCTGACATGGAAACCCATCCGGACAGGCAAAGCAGAGACATCGCTAAAAGTCTTTTCATTTTTCTCTCGTGGTTAAAGTTGCTGCAAAATTAACCCCTTTCTTTAAAAGGCTGTGACTTCGCGCCGAAAAAATAGGATTTATTAGCACAACAGCCGTCTTTTTTCGTAACTTTGCCCTCCGGAAAAAAAGAACAAGAAGATGCTGGTTTACAATACGACCTACCACGTGGGACTTGATGATGCGCGAAACTTCGTCATCTGGATTCACCAAGTCTATATTCCCGCCGCCACGGAGTCGGGACTTTTGAAGCGGCCCAGGCTGTGCCGGATCCTGTCGCACCATGACGAGGACTCCGAGTGCTTCTCCCTGCAGTTCGAGGTGGAAGACACCGCCAGGCTGCACGAATGGTATGTGAAAAAGGAAGCCGCCCTGCACGAAGAGCTGCAGAAGGTGTTCAAGGACAAGGTGGCCGGATTTTCCACCATCATGGAGGTCATCGAGGGAGACTGAGACATGCAGGGCGGGACGGAGACCGAGAAAATCATCCTGGGCATCGACCCCGGCACGAACCTCATGGGATACGGGGTGCTGCGCGTGACCGGGCACAAGGCCGCCATGGTCACCATGGGGGTCATCGACCTGCGCAAATACGCCACCCCCTATCTGAAGCTGGGGCGCATCTTCGAGCGGGTGACGGGCATCATCGAGGCCTACCTGCCGGACGAAATGGCCATCGAGGCCCCGTTCTTCGGGAAGAACGTGCAGAGCATGTTGAAGCTGGGACGGGCGCAAGGCGTGGCCATCGCGGCGGCCATCCACCGCGACATCCCCATCACCGAATACGCCCCGCTGAAAATCAAGATGGCCATCACCGGCAACGGGCAGGCCAGCAAGGAGCAGGTGGCCGGTATGCTGACCCGTATGCTCCACATCGAAGAGAAGGACATGCTGCCCTATATGGACGCCACCGACGGGCTGGCCGCCGCCTATTGCCACTTCCTGCAGATGGGGCGTCCCGCCGCCCCGCAACCGTACCACGGCTGGAAAGATTTCATCCGGAAGAATCCGGAAAGGGTAAAAGGATAGACAATATATATAAATATAGGTATGCAAAACATTGTTGAAATCAAGGATGGCGTGACCCGCCACCCGCTTTACCGCATGAAGCATCCCGTCAACCTGGCCATCGCGGCAGGCGAGCAGGTGGCCATCGTGGGACGGAACGGCAGCGGGAAGTCCCGGCTGGTGGACATCATCACGGGCCGGTATCCGCTTCTGATGAACGAGGTGCGTTACGACTTCTCGCCCTCGCCGATGAAACTGGTCAGCGACAACATCAAATACATCACGTTCCGCGACTCCTACGGGGACAGCGACAGCAGCTACTACTACCAGCAACGCTGGAACCAGCACGACATCGACGAAAGCACGCCCACCGTGGGGCGCATCCTGGACGAAGCCTTCTCCGCCGCCGAGAACGGGAGCGGCTACGGCATGACCGAGGAAGAGAAACGGCAGTCGCACGAAAGGCGGCTCCTGCTGAAGGAAAAACTCTACGACATGTTCCACTTGTCCACGCTGCTGGACAAATACATCATCCTGCTCTCCAGCGGCGAACTCCGCAAGTTCCAGCTGACCAAGACCCTGCTTTCAGGCCCGCGGATGCTCATCATGGACAACCCGTTCATCGGTCTGGACGCACAGACGCGCGACCAGCTGGCCGACCTGCTGCGTGTCCTTATCCGGGAGACGGACCTGCAGGTGGTGCTTGTCCTGTCGAAGACCGATGACATCCCGGATTTCATCACGCACGTGATACCGGTGGAGGATCTGGACATCCTGCCCAAGACCACACGGGCAGACTACCTGGCCCGCCGCCACGCCCCCTCTGCCCCCGTGTTGCCGGAAGAAAAAAGGAGGCGCATCTTGGACCTTCCTGAAAAGGAAAACCTCATGAACACCACCGACCCGGAAGGATGTATGCTCAAATTCAACCGGGTCAGCATCCGTTACGGACAGCGTACCATCCTGAAAGACCTGGACTGGACCGTAAGGCTGAATGAGAAATGGGCGTTGAGCGGCGAGAACGGGGCCGGAAAGTCCACATTGTTGAGCCTGGTCTGTGCCGACAACCCCCAAAGCTATGCCTGCGACATCGAGCTGTTCGGACGCAAACGCGGTTCGGGAGAAAGCATCTGGGAAATCAAGCGCCATATCGGATATGTCAGTCCGGAAATGCACCGCGCCTATCTGAAGGACCTGCCGGCCATCGACATCGTGGCCAGCGGGCTCAACGATTCCGTGGGCCTCTATGTGCGGCCCAAACCGGAACAGCGGGCGGTATGCGAATGGTGGATGGACATCTTCGGCATCGCGGACCTCAAGGACCGCACTTTCCTGAAAATGTCCAGCGGGGAGCAGCGGCTCTGCCTGCTGGCGCGGGCTTTCGTGAAAGACCCGGAGCTGCTAATCCTGGACGAGCCGCTGCACGGATTGGACGACCACAACCGCCAGCTGACGCGCGAAATCATCTCGGCCTTCTGCCAACGGCGGAACAAGACGATGGTCATGGTGACGCATTACGCGGAAGAGCTTCCTGACATCATCACCGACCACTTGTTCCTGAAGAAGAACAAGTAGTACGCCAAATCCCGCGAAACCGCAACGGAATGTAAGCAAAATCCGTTTTTTCATGTTACTTTATCCTTGCGGTACGCTAAAATTTAGTATATTTGCAGACGACAAAAGACAAAAGACGACAAAGATGAACGTAGCCATCGTAAAATACAACGCGGGGAACATCCGTTCTGTGGCCAACGCCTTGAAACGGCTGGGCATCACACCGGAGCTGACCGACGATGCGGAGCGGCTGTCGAAGGCGGACTGCGTGCTTTTCCCCGGGCAAGGCGAGGCCGGGAGTACAATGGCCTACCTGAAATCGCGGGGGCTCGACCGCCTGATATGCGGATTGAAGCAGCCCGTGCTGGGCATCTGCATCGGGCAGCAGCTCCTGTGCCGCCATTCGGAAGAAAGCGACACGGAATGTCTTGGCGTATTCGACGTGGAAGTCAAAAGGTTCCAACCGATGCGCCATGAGGACAAAGTGCCGCACATGGGATGGAACACCTTGTCCGGCCTCCGCGGAGACTTGTTCAAGGGGTTCGGAAAGGACGAGTTCGTCTACTTTGTCCATAGTTATTACGTTCCGGTCAATCCATGCACGTCCGCTGTCACGGAATACATCGTGCCTTTCAGCGCGGCCCTGCACAAAGACAACTTCTACGCCACGCAGTTCCATCCGGAAAAGAGCGGGAGCGTGGGCGAACGTATCCTTAAAAACTTTTTAGACTTGGCTTTATGATAGAACTGATACCGGCCATCGACCTTATCGACGGCCAATGTGTGCGGCTGACCAAAGGTGACTACTCCACACGGAAAACCTATAATGAAGACCCCGTGGCCGTGGCCCGCGAGTTTGAAAGCTATGGCTTCAAACGGCTGCATGTGGTGGACCTCGACGGGGCGCGTTCCAAGCATGTGGTCAACCACAAGGTGCTGGAACGCATCGCCGCCTCCACGTCCGGACTGGTGATAGACTTCGGCGGGGGCATCAAGAGCGATGAAGACCTGCGCATCGCTTTCGACAGCGGCGCGTCGTTGGTCACAGTGGGCAGCATCGCGGCCACGCAGCCGGAAATGTTCATCGGATGGCTGCAGGAATACGGGGCGGACCGCCTGATCCTGGGCGCGGATGTCAAGGACGGACGGATTTCCATCAATGGCTGGAAAGAGGAAAGCACACAAGAGCTGCTGCCTTTCCTCGACCTTTTCATTCAAAAAGGCACGCGCCACGTCTTGTGCACGGACATCAGCAAGGACGGGATGCTGCAAGGACCCGCCACCCCACTCTACCGGAAAATCATGGCCCGGTATCCGGAATGCAGGCTGATAGCGAGCGGAGGGGTGAGCGGAATGCAGGACATCATCGCACTGGACGAGGCCGGCATTCCAGCCGTGGTCTTCGGCAAAGCCATCTACGAAGGCAGGATTTCATTGAAAGAACTGGCCGGCTGGGCTGAAAACAAGAAGTAAACATGGCACTGGCAAAACGTATCATCCCGTGTCTGGACGTAAAGAACGGACAGACCGTAAAAGGCACCAACTTCGTCAACCTGCGGCAGGCAGGCGACCCGGTGGAACTGGGGAAAGCCTACAGCGAGCAGGGGGCGGACGAGCTGGTCTACCTGGACATCACTGCCAGCCACGAAGGGCGCAAGACCTTCACCGACATGGTGCAACGCGTGGCGGCGGAAATCTCCATCCCCTTCACCGTGGGCGGCGGCATCAACGAGCTGGCCGACGTGGAACGCCTGCTGAACGCCGGCGCCGACAAGGTAAGCGTCAACTCCGCCGCCTTGCGCCGCCCGCAGCTTATCGACGACATCACGGGGCATTTCGGCTCGCAAGTCTGTGTGGTGGCCATCGATGCCAAGGAGACGGAAGAAGGATGGTTCTGCTACCTGAACGGCGGACGCATCCGCACGGAGCGCAAGCTGTTCGACTGGGCCAGGGAAGCCTGCGACCGGGGCGCGGGAGAAATCCTCTTCACGTCCATGGACCACGACGGAGTGAAGCAAGGCTTCGCCAACGAGGCTTTGGCACGGCTTTCCGATGAGCTGAGCATTCCCGTCATCGCTTCGGGCGGGGCGGGCCGCAAGGAACACTTCCGCGACGCTTTCCTTCTGGGCAAGAGCGACGCCGCGCTGGCTGCCAGCGTATTCCACTTTGGAGAGATTCCCATCCCGGGGCTTAAGGAGTGGCTTAAAGACGAAGGAATCAACGTGAGAATATAAACCCGGATTCATTAACACCTATATTATATGGACATCGATTTCGACAAAATGGACGGTCTCGTGCCGGCCATCATTCAAGACAACGATACAAAGAACGTGCTTATGCTGGGCTTCATGAACCGGGAAGCCTACGACAAGACCGTGGAGACCGGAAAGGTCACTTTCTACAGCCGGAGCAAGAAACGGCTGTGGACCAAGGGCGAGACCAGCGGGAACTTCCTGCACGTGGTCTCCATCAAGAATGACTGCGACAACGACACGCTGCTCGTCCGGGTGCGTCCCGAAGGGCCGGTCTGCCACAAGGGGACAGACACCTGCTGGGGCGAGGCCAACACCGCCAACCCGCTGACGTTTCTCAGCGAACTGCAGGACTTCATCGAGACGCGGCATAAGGAAATGCCCGAAGGCTCGTATACCACCAGCCTGTTCAAGGACGGCATCAACCGCATGGCACAAAAAGTAGGCGAAGAGGCCTTGGAAGCCGTCATCGAGGCAGTGAACGGCACGGACGAGCGGCTCATCTACGAAGGCTCGGACATGCTGTACCACCTCATCGTGCTGCTCACCTCGAAAGGCCTGCGCATCGAACAGCTGGCCAGCGAACTGCAAGCCCGGCACAATCCCGGATGGAAAAAGCACTAACCCCCAAACAGACACCGCCATGCGCATCGACTACCAACATGTGGACATCGTTCAGGAAGGCCGTGTGATTCTGAAGGACGTAAGCTTCCAAGCCGGCCCCGGAGAGTTCGTCTACCTGACGGGGAAGGTCGGGACAGGGAAAAGCTCCTTGCTGAAGACCTTTTACGGAGAACTGGACGTGCATACCGGAACGGCCCGCGTATTGGACTGGGACATGGCCAGGCTGAAACGCCGCCGCGTCCCCGCCCTGCGGAAAAGACTGGGCATCGTGTTCCAGGATTTCCAACTGTTGAACGACCGGAACGTATACGCCAATCTGGACTTCGTACTCAAGGCCACAGGATGGAAGAAAAAGAAAGAGCGGGCGGCACGCATCACGGAAGTGCTGGCACAAGTGGGGATGGCGGACAAGGCCGGACAAATGCCTTACCAACTGTCGGGCGGGGAACAGCAGTGTGTCTGCATCGCGAGAGCCATCCTGAACCGTCCGGACATCATACTGGCAGACGAGGCCACCGGAAACCTGGACAAGGAAAGCGGGCGGAGGGCCGCCGCCATCTTGTACGGCATCTGCCAGTCCGGCACCACGGTGGTGCTGAGCACGCACGACGAGGAACTCATCCGCGAGTTTCCCGGCGTGGTCTACCGTTGCGAAAGCGGCTGCCTGCGGGAATATACGGACGATTACGGAATCCGGATCCCATCGGGCATGGAATCGAAGAGCATTGAAGAAAACATAACAGACAACAACTAAAACTTGATATCGAATATGAAAGTCATGAAATTCGGCGGGACATCAGTAGGGTCCGCACAAAGAATGAAAGATGTATGCCGGTTGATTACCCAGGACGGGACGCCGAACATGGTGGTCCTTTCCGCCATGTCCGGCACGACGAATACCTTGGTCGAAATCTCCGACTATCTTTATAAGAAGAACCCGGAAGGCGCGAACAACGTCATCAACCAGTTGGAGCAAAAATATGTCCAACACGTGGACGGCCTCTATGCCACAGAGGAGTACAAGCAGAAGACGCTGGATTTCCTGAAAGAAGAGTTCGACTACCTGAGAAGCTTCACCAAAATCCTCTTCACTTCTTTCGAGGAGAAGGTCGTGCTGGCCCAAGGTGAGATCATCAGCACCAACATGGTGGCGAACTACCTGAAGGAATGCGGCGTGGACACCTTCCTTTTCTCGGCCCTCGACTTCATGCGGACGGACAAGAATTCCGAACCGGACTTCAATTATATCAAGGAGAAAGTCAGCGGGCTGCTGGAAGCCAACCCGGGTTATCAGATTTATATCACGCAGGGATTCATCTGCCGCAACGCCTACGGCGAGGTGGACAACCTCCTGCGCGGCGGTTCCGACTACACGGCCTGCCTGATCGGCGCGGCCATCCACAGCGAGGAAATCCAAATCTGGACCGACATCGACGGAATGCACAACAACGACCCGCGCATCGTGGAAAAAACCAAGCCCGTGCGTCAGTTGAACTTCGAGGAGGCGGCTGAACTGGCCTATTTCGGTGCGAAGATCCTGCACCCCACGTGCATCCAGCCTGCCAAGTTCGCCGGAGTGCCCGTGCGCCTGCTCAACACCATGGACCCGGCAGCACCCGGCACCATCATCAACAACGAGCTGCAACGGGGAAGCATCAAGGCCGTGGCCGCCAAGGACAATATCACGTCCATCCAAATCCACTCCAGCCGTATGCTGCTGGCTTACGGGTTCCTGCGCAAGGTGTTCGAGATTTTCGAGAGCTACAAGACGAGCATCGACATGGTAAGCACGTCGGAAGTGGGCGTGTCGGTCACCATCGACAACAAGTCGTACCTGAAGGACATCGTGGCCGACCTGATGAAGTACGGCACCGTGACCGTCAACGAGAACATGTGCATCATCTGCGTGGTGGGCGACCTTTCGCAAGCCAACATCGGTTTCGCCAGCCTGGCCGCACAAGCCCTGAAAGACGTGCCGGTACAAATGATTTCATACGGGGGCAGCAACCACAACATCTCTTTCCTGGTGAAGGAGGAAGACAAGAAACGCGCCCTTCAGGCCCTGAGCGACACACTGTTCAATGATTAACGGACGAATATGAAAGGGACATTTCCGATTGACAAGTTTCAGACGGTGAGGACACCGTTCTACTATTATGACACGGCCCTGCTCCGCCGAACCTTGGACGCCATCAAGGCCGAAACCGGCAAGAACGACAACTACCACGTGCATTATGCCGTGAAGGCCAACGCCAACCGCAAGCTGCTGCGCATCATCAGCGCGGCCGGCTTCGGGGCAGATTGTGTGAGCGGAGGGGAAATCAAAGCCAGCCTTGAGGCGGGCTTCCCCGGGAACAAGATTGTTTTTGCAGGCGTGGGAAAAAGTGATTGGGAAATCAACCTGGCCCTGGATGCCGACATCGCCTATTTCAACGTGGAGAGCATCCCCGAGCTGGAAGTCATCGACCAGCTGGCCGCCGGGAAGGACAAGACCGCACGTGTGTCGTTCCGCATCAATCCGGACGTAGGGGCGCACACTCATGCCAACATCACTACGGGGCTGGCGGAGAACAAGTTCGGTATCGCCATGGCGGACATGGAGAAGGTCATAGACATCGCCGCCACCTTGAAACACGTGGAGTTCGTGGGACTGCATTTCCACATCGGCTCCCAGATTCTCGAGATGGGAGACTTCGTGGCACTCTGCAACCGCGTGAACGAACTGCAGGCCCAGCTGGAACGCCATCACGTCCGGGTGGAACACATCAACGTGGGGGGCGGTCTGGGCATCGACTACCAGCATCCTAACGAGGCACCCGTTCCCAACTTCAAGGACTATTTCCAAACCTACCGCAAGCATCTGAGCCTGCGTCCCGACCAACAGCTGCATTTTGAGCTGGGACGTTCCATCGTGGGCCAGTGCGGAAGCCTGATTACGAAAGTACTTTACGTGAAGCACGCCACCTACAAGCAATTCGCCATCGTGGATGCCGGCATGACGGACCTCATCCGCCCGGCCCTCTATCAAGCGTTCCATTCCATCGAGAACCTAAGCAGCGAGGAGCAGAAGGAGACTTACGACGTGGTGGGGCCCATCTGCGAGTCAAGCGACGTGTTTGTCAAGGCATTCGACCTGAACCGCTGCCACCGCGGCGATTTGCTGGCCATCCGCTCGGCGGGGGCTTACGGCGAAATCATGGCTTCGCGCTACAACTGCCGCGAACTGCCTGTGGGGTATACGACCGAAGACCTGGCATGATGCAGACGTGGCTCGCTTTTCTGACAGAAAACGCCGCCTACATAGGATTCGTCCTGTTGTGGGCGGCTCACTTGCGTAGTGCCTGTTCCTATGGCCGTATGGCACGCCTCGTGCGGCGGGAGCAGGAGACATGCCATACGGAAGGAGAACGGAACAAGGAACCCGTCTCTGTGATTCTCACAGCCCACAACCAGGCAGACGAGCTGCACCGCAACCTCCCCCTTTTTCTGGAGCAGGAGTATGACACCTTTGAAGTCATCGTGGTAGACAATGCTTCCACCGATGAGACGGAAGATGTATTGAAGCAGATGGAACTGGCCTATCCGAACTTGCGCCACACCTCCATCCCGCCCGGCACACGCTACATCAGCCAAAAACGCCTGTCCATCACCATCGGCATCAAATCCGCACGATACGAGTGGATGCTGCTGGCCGAGCCGGACAGCCGTCCTGTGTCGTCCGGCTGGCTCCGTTCGATGGCCCGGCATTTTCATCCCGGCATCCAAATCGTGCTGGGGTATGCCAATTATGCTCCGGGGAAAGACAGCCTTTCCCGGAAAGCTTTATTCTTCAACCTGTTCCATGAAATGCAATATTTGCCGTGGGCCTTGCGCCACCCGGCATACCGATGCAATCCGGCCAATCTGGCCTACCGCAAAAGCCTCTTCATGGAGCATAAGGGGTTTGCCGAGGACGTGAACCTGGTAAGCGGCGCGACAGAGTTGCTGGTCAACCGTCACAGTACGGGCCGGAATACCGCCGTGTCGTTGCTGCCCGAAAGCAAGGTCGTCTGCGCCGTTCCCGTTTCCGCCAAGCAATGGAAACTCAAACGTACCTACTATGCGGAGACCCGGCGGCATTTCATAAACACGTGGCATTACCGCTGTGCGTTCAACGTGAAGCAAGCCATCGTGCCGTTGTTCTATTGCGCCATGGTTGCCGCATTAGCCTGTAGCATCCTCTCCCGCCAATGGATAGGAACGGCGGCTGTGGCCTTGCTGTCCGTCCAGCTGTGCGTTTGCAAGACCGTGTGGTTCAACCGTTCCGCACGGGCGATGGGCGAACATCCCTATTACCTGTCGTTCTTATGGAACGAAGCGCGGATGTGGTGGTGGCACGCCTGCTCATGGCTGCGCCATCAGGCTGCCCCGCGCGCCATCTTCCGCCGCAAGGCTTTCTGACTCAGCCCTTTCAAAAACAACATTTATCATTATTCTATGCAGGTATCTTCCCGACTTATCCCATACGGGCAACACATCCGTGCCTTGACGGCTTTAGGCATTCCTATCATCATCGGACAGCTGGGCACCATCATCCAAGGTTTGGCCGACACCATCATGGTGGGCCACTACAGCGCCCATTCCCTGGCCGCCGCCGGATTCGTGAACAACATCATGACACTGGTGCTGATTTTCGCACTGGGATATTCATACGCCATCACTCCGGTCATCGGCCCGATGCACGCCCGTGGGGAATACATGGAAGCCGGAAAGGCGTTAAGGGCCGGATTACAGGCCAACGGCACAGTGGGCGGGCTGCTGTTCCTCCTGATGGGCACGCTCTACTTCTTTCTCGACCGTATGGGCCAACCGGAGGAACTGCTGCCCGAAATCCGTCCCTATTATGTCGTGGTGCTGGTTTCCATCCCCATCCAGTCCTTGTTCAACGCTTTCAAGCAATTCTTCGATGGAATCGGCAACACACGCACCCCCATGTGGATCATGATAGGGGCCAATGTGTTCAACATCGTGGGCAACTGGCTGCTCATCTACGGCGTGGGGCCGTTTCCGCAACTCGGCCTGTTGGGTGCCGGTATTTCCACCACCCTTTCGCGCATTCTCATGCTGGCCGTCATCTACGGCATATTCGTCTCCCGCCCGTCGTATCAGAGATACCAGGCGGGGTTCGGTTCCGGCGAGGACAAGTCCTCTCTCCGGAACCTGCTCCACAAATTAGGGCGTCCGCTCGGCCTGCAGATGGGAATGGAGACTGCCACGTTCTCCCTCTGCGCCGTCATGCAAGGCTGGATCGGGGCCGCCCCGCTGGCCGCCCATCAGGTCATGACCAACATCGGCTCCACCTGCTTTATGGTCTACTATGGCATCGGGGCCGCCGTGGCGGTCCGCGTCAGCCACTTCTCCGGTGTGGGCGACTTCCAGAACGTACGCCGCAGCGCTTATACGGGTTATCTGATGATCCTGGCTGTCGGCATCACGCTGGCAATCCTCATCAGCACCTTCATTCACGAGATTTGCGGTTGGTTCACCGATGACATGGAAATCCGCCGCATCGTGGTCAGTCTGGTCATCCCCTTCGTGCTATACCAGCTTGGCGACGGGCTGCAGGTGAATTTCGGGAATGCCTTGCGCGGCATCGCCGATGTGCGTCCCCTGATGCGCTATGCCTTCCTTTGCTACATCGTCGTCTCCCTGCCGTTGAGCTATCTGTTCGGATTTACGTTTGGCGGTGGCCCGGCCGGTATTTGGATGGCCTATCCCGTGGCGTTGACGCTTGCCGGTGGCTTGTTCTGCCGCCGCTTCCTGCAAAAGACGAGGTAAAAGGAGACTTATTTCTCTCGTTTTTCGTACCTTTGCACCTCAATTCAGTAGAAAGGACAAAAAATGGAGGAGACAAGTACAAGGGACGCAAGGACAGGATTGATATACGGGCTGAACGACCGTCCGCCTTTGCAAGAGGCTTTGTTCGCCGCACTACAGCATCTGCTGGCCATCTTCGTGGCCATCATCACCCCGCCGCTCATCATCGCCGGTGCGCTTGGACTGGATGTGGAGACTACGGGCTTTCTGGTGTCCATGGCCTTGTTCGCGTCCGGAGTGTCCACTTTCATCCAGTGCCGCCGCATCGGCTGTATCGGTACGGGCCTGCTCTGCATACAAGGCACGAGCTTTTCCTTCATCGGCCCCATCATCTCGGCCGGAATGCTTGGCGGGCTTCCCGTCATCTTCGGAAGCTGCATGGCGGCATCCACGGTGGAGATGCTCATCAGCCGTGTGTTGAAACATACCCGTAAAATCATCACCCCCTTGGTGTCCGGCATCGTGGTGACCCTTATCGGGATGAGCCTCATCAAAGTCGGGATTACCGCCTGTGGCGGTGGAAACGCCGCGCTTCAGGCCGGGACCTTCGGCAGCGGACGCCACGTGGGACTGGCTGCTTTGGTTCTGTTCTCCATCATCCTTTTCAACCGGAGCTCCAACCGCTACCTCCGCATGAGTTCCATCGTCATCGGTCTGGCCATCGGCTATGCCGTGGCTTGGGGGATGGGGGCGGTGGACTTCTCGTCTGTGCAAGGTTATGGAGGGGTCAACATTCCCATACCTTTCAAATACGGACTTTCTTTTGATTGGTCCGCTTTCATTGCCTTGGGACTGGTCTATCTGATTACGTCCATCGAAGCCTACGGGGACATTACGGCCAACTCGCTGATTTCCGGCGAACCGGTGGAAGGCCCGACATTTGTGAAACGCGCTTCTGGCGGCATATTGGCCGATGGCTTCAACTCCATGCTGGCTGGCATGTTCAGTTCCTTCCCCAACTCCATCTTCGCACAGAACAACGGCATGATACAGCTCACGGGAGTGGCCAGCCGGTACGTAGGGTACTACATCGCCGGCTTCCTTGTCTTGTTGGGACTGTTTCCTGCCGTGGGACTGGTGTTCTCGCTCATGCCCGAACCCGTTTTGGGAGGGGCCACCCTGTTGATGTTCGGCACGGTAGCCTCCGCCGGCATCCGCATCATCGCGTCACAGGATATTGACCGCAAGGCCACGCTGGTCATCGCACTCAGCTTTTCGTTGGGCCTGAGTGTGGAATTGGTGCCGGAAATCTTATCCCAGCTACCAGAGACACTGAAGAACATCTTTGCTTCCGGCATCACCACCGGAGGACTGACCGCCATTCTGGCCAACGCGCTTATCCGCATCAAGGAATAAAAGCGTTCAGAAGCGGGCGGACGGCAATTCCTGAAAATAGTAATACCACCAATAAGTGTTCCCGTACATGCGCCGGCATTGGTTCGAGCGTTCCGTCGCACTACTTAAACAAGCACGGAGTTGAAGAAAATCATCCAAGTTGGCCTCCACCGCATTGTTTTTGTACAAGACTTCCGGACTGGTGTGTTGCCGGCCGTACAGCACGAGGGCTTCTTTATAATATAAGGGAAGGCTGTCGTCCACGGCATAATAACGGGGCAGAGTCTTGACAAAGCCGTCAAGGTTCTTGTCCAGCAGATAGGCACACAATAAATAGTCCCGTGCGGCAGGCGTGGCCGAAGGCTGTTCCGCCAGAAGTTCCAGAAACCGGGTGTTGCTCCGGACACTCGCTCCCGGCCTGCCCCCCAAATGCCGGTATAGAAGGGACAGCCATCCGTGGACATAAATCGTGTCGGACGGATGCGGCAGAAGCCCTTCACTCCCGTCGTACATGGGATATTCAAACAGTTTCTCGGCCAGCAAACCTTTCCGGCTGAGCGCAAAGGACCGCATGGCCGTCAGGCTTCGGTCCGTATGCAGCGACTTCTCCCCTATTTCCAGGGCCTCCGAGTCTTGTCCTTCCACAATATACCGTTCAGCCTTGAGGCGGTAGTGGTACACTTCATCCGTATTGCCGATGCTTCCGACCATGCAGCACAAGATCGAGAAACACAAGAAGTTCACCCACAAGATGGAAAACACCGTTTGCTTCTCATGCTTGCGGTCGGGATAACGAAGTGCCCCGCACGTCAGAAGCACATAGGCGGCCACCCAGACTGCCACCCCGGTCCAGTCGACGGAGAGGCGTACGTCCCACCCTTCCTTCGGTACGATGGACGTGAGCAGTCCAAGCACCAAGGCCGAGGGAAAGAAGTATAAGGCGTGAAACCGGAGCGGATACAGAATCGTCCTGCGGCAGGCACCCTGCAACAACAAAAGCACTACAGTAATGACGACCGCCCCCCAAAGGGGAGAATACACGGTTTTGCCTTTCGAAAGCAAATGTTGTGCCGTTGCCAGCAAATCCGGCTGCATCCAATACAGGTACGACATGGAAAAAATCGCGAAAAGAGAACCGCACAGCCATGTGACCATGCGTGCGGTTCTCTTGTTATAGACGGGTCTGTACATTCTCCGTTTCCGGTTTTATCGTTATTCTTCTGTTTCCTTATCCTCTTTCACTTTGCGGAGCACCATTGCCGAACGTGCCGGAAGGTAGAGCTTGAGCCATCCTTTGCCATCCCGTTCCAACAGCGGGTCGTAATTGGTGAAATGCCGCATGCTGTCATCGTTCAAGCCGTTGCCGCCGAATTCCGGGGCATCGGTGTCCAAAATGACATCATATGCGCCCTGCGGGACCATGAACCCGTAGTCCGTGAACGAACGGTTATAATTGAAGTTGAAAACGAACACCAATTCGCCCCGGCTGTAGGCCAACACCTGGTCCCCGTCGTTATGCCAAATTTCCACGACCGGGGATTTCTGGAAGTTCTTCTTCCCGCCGATGATATGGATCATGGCTTTGTCGAAGTCGCCCAGATAGTGATAACACAAATCCTTGTTGTCCACAAGGTTCCATTGGCGACGGGCATATTTGTAGCTCCATCCGTTGCCTTCGCGCGGGAAGTCAATCCATTCCGGATGCCCGAACTCATTGCCCATGAAATTCAAATACCCCCCGTTGATGGTAGAGGCCGTGAGCAGGCGAATCATCTTGTGCAGGGCGATGCCGCGCTCCACGGCATAGTTCTCATCACCCTTTTTGAAATGCCAGTACATGTCGGCATCAATCAGGCGGAAGATGATGGTCTTGTCGCCCACCAACGCCTGGTCGTGGCTCTCGCAATAGGAAATGGTCTTCTCATCCGCCCGGCGGTTCGTCACTTCCCAGAACATGCTGCTGGGCTTCCAGTCCTCATCCTTCTTTTCCTTGATGGTCTTGATCCAATAATCGGGGATGTTCATGGCCATGCGGTAGTCAAATCCATAGCCTCCGTCCTTGAAGGGGGCCGCCAGTCCCGGCATGCCGCTCACCTCCTCGGCAATCGTGATGGCTTTCGGCCGGACCTCATGGATCAGGACATTCGCCAGCGTCAGGTAGCAGATGGCATTGTCATCCTCGTGGCCGTTGAAATAGTCCCCGTAGTTGCAGAACGCCTCTCCCAGCCCGTGGCTGTAATAGAGCATGGATGTGACCCCGTCGAAGCGGAAGCCGTCGAAGTGGAACTCGTCCAGCCAGAACTTGCAGTTGGACAACAAGAAATGCAGCACTTCGTTCTTGCCGTAATCAAAGCACAAGCTGTCCCATGCCGGATGCTCGCGGCGGTCGCCTTGATAGAAATACTGACAGGGGTCGCCGGCAAAGTTGCCCAGCCCCTCCACCTCGTTCTTCACGGCATGGGAATGCACGATGTCCATGATGACCGCGATTCCCATCTTGTGTGCCTCGTCGATGAGCTGCTTCAGCTCTTCCGGCGTGCCGAAACGGCTGGAAGCGGCGAAGAAACTGGACACATGGTAGCCGAAACTGCCGTAATAGGGATGTTCCTGGATGGCCATGATTTGGATGCAGTTGTACCCGTCGGCGGCGACACGCGGAAGCACGTTCTCGCGGAACTCGTTATACGTGCCGACTTTTTCGGCGTCCTGTGCCATGCCGATGTGGCATTCATAAATCAAGAGCGGGGAAGTGTTAGGGCGGAAAGTCTTTTTCTTCCAAACATAAGGGTGTTCCGGCTCCCACACCTGCGCACTGAATATCTTGGTCTGGTCGTCTTGCACCACTCGGCGGCACCACGCCGGGATGCGTTCGCCGCATCCTCCGTCCCAATACACTTTCAGTTTGTAAAGCTGCCCATGCTTGAGAGCGTTGGCCCGCAGTTTGATTTCCCAGTTTCCCGTGCCTTTGATTCTCTTCATCTGGTATTTGGGTGTCTCCTCCCAGTTGCTGAAGTCGCCTACCAGATAAATAGCGGTGGCGTTGGGCGCCCATTCGCGGAACACCCAACCCGTGGCGGTGCGGTGCAGGCCAAAATACAAATAGCCCGTCGCAAAATCAGACAAGGTACACTTTCCTCCTTGTGTAAGTTCGTTGATTTTATCCACGGCATGTTGGTGACGTCCGGCGATGGCCGGCTCGTAGTCCTTCAACCACGGATCGTTTTTCACTATGCCCAATGTCTTTGGGGCTTGCTTTGCTGTTGCTTTTGCCATAAAATATAAGAATTTAAGGTGTTAAATCACTTGTTCGCATTTTCCAGCCACAGGAATCTTGAACACGGCTTTTCTCAACGGCCCTTCGGCTACACATGGAGCATGGGAGTCCTGCGGGAAAAAGACGGCAAACATGCCGCGCCTTACGTTCAACAGGCTATCCGGACGCTCTTTATGGAAAGAGATGTCGCTCGATGCGTCATATATCGCCTCCGTCAACCGCCCAAGACTGGCATATCCTATGGTCTCGTCGCCCGAAAGAGGAACCTGCACGTCAATCATTTTGCGGTGAGATTCCAAAACAGCCTCTCCTAAACTCTTTCCGCATACGGTCTGCAGGTTCACGTATCCCCCGCCCTTCAACTCATAGCGTCCGTCCGGGAGCGAAGACAAATCCGGTCTCTCCAGGAATGCCGCCACTTGTTCCAATCCCGGCACAAGCGGCCCGTAAAGTCCCAGACGGGACACATCGTCTATCACCATATTCAGTCTCTTATAAGTTTCTTATCTGCAAATATATGGAATTACGGAGAATACTTCAGCCTTTTTCCAGCAATTTTTTGTTCTTCTCCAATACCTGCAACAAATCTTGATGTATTTTCCCGTTTGAAGCAAAGACTTCCGCTGCATCAAAACAGTTCTCGTCGCCACTGAAGTCCGTCATCATTCCTCCAGCTTGCTTCAGGATGATATAGCCGGCCGCGATATCCCACGGCCCGATGAAACCTTCGACACGGGCCTCAAAACGCCCTGCCGCCACATAGCAAATCTCTGCGGCAGCCGACCCCATCAGCCGAAGCCCACCGACATGGCCGTACAGTTCCTCCACCACTTTTACGGCAAAAGCCCTATAACGTTCCGCATCGTATGGAAAACCCAGCTCGATGAAAGACTGGTCGAGCACCCTTTGGTCGCTCACGTGTATTTCCGTACCATTCAGGTAAGCCTTTCCTCCTTTGCACGCCCAGAACAGCTCATCGCGCCCACATTCATAAACCACTCCCAACAACACTTCCCTGCGGTCCCGCAAGGCAATGCTCACGCAATAAGGAGTGTGTCCATGAATGTAGTTGCTTGTCCCGTCCAACGGGTCCACGACCCAGCAATATTCTTGTTCCTCCAGACTTCCGGTACCTTCTTCGGTGATAAATCCCGCTTCGGGCAACAATTGACGGAGACGGTCCACGATAAGCCTTTCCGAAGCCTTATCCACATAAGAGACATAATCGTGTGCTGCTTTCTGCTCCACGCGGCTGCGGTCGAAAGAAAGCCGTTCCTTTTTCAGGAAATTCCCCGCCTGCAAGGCCAAAGCCTTGACATTCTCAGTAAGAAAACACAAATCCACCATCTGCACTCATTCTTTTACTATCACGCCGTGGCTGTAAACGCCCTTTTGGGTGACATGTCCGTTTTTATCCTTCATCACGAACGGCCCATCCTTCTCATTATCCTTGAAATTGCCTTCAAAACGAATGCCGTCAGCGTCTTCCATGATGCCGAAACCGTTTTTCTCCCCCTTCTTGAACGTGCCTTTGAATTTTGTGCCGTCTGCCATGCGGAGGATGCCTTCGCCGTCCATCAGCCCGTTCTTCCATCCCCCTTCGTAGGAATCACCGTTGCTCCAGACATATTTGCCCTGCCCGTCACGCTTGTTGGCCTTCCACATACCTGTATAAGAAGCTCCGTTATGCCAAGTAAACGTGCCTTGCCCGTTTTGTGCGCCACTTTTGAATTGGCCCACATATTTGTTGCCGTTGGCGAAAGTGAAGATACCGGAACCCGTCCGTTCACCTTGAACGTAATCCCCTTCGTATTGGTCGCCGTTATGGAATTTGTACACGCCTTTACCGTGTTGCACATCGTCCATCCATTCGCCTGTGTAACGGTCGCCGTCCGCATAGTTAAACGTCCCTTTCCCGTTACGGAGATTGTCCTTCCACATCCCGTCATACCAGGAACCGTCGTTCCAGTCGAATATCCCCTTCCCGTTTTTTTGGTCGTCGCTCCATTCTCCCCGATACGACGCTCCGTTGGCATAAAGATACTCGCCATAGCCTTCGCGCTTGTCCTCGTTCCAATTTCCTTTATACACGTCCCCATTGTAATAGTACATAGTGCCTTCCCCCTGTTGGAAATCTCGATACCACAAGCCGTCGTATTTGTTGTTGTTCATAAAATAATAAACCCCTCGGCCGTGCTGCTGGTCCTGAAACCATTCCCCTTCGTACTTCTCTCCGTCGGGGAATCTATAGATACCGTATCCCTGCCGTTTGCCTTTCACATACTCTCCTTCATAGACGTCTCCGTTCTTGAAATAGGTGATACCTTTCCCATAAGGTTTTCCCTTGAAAAGCTCACCTTGGTACTCGGCACCATCCTTGAACGTATAGTTCCCTATCTTGATTTCCTGGGCGTAAGCCTGCATGAAAGACCACAGCATGGCCATCCCCAAGAGTCCGTATCTCCACTTCATTTTTTCCGTGTCTGTTTTTAGCTTTTTGTTCTGATTCTATTCCGCTTTCTTTTTCAAGAAGTTTTCGGCAGCCTTCAAGTCCGCTGGCGTATCGATGCCGATGGTCTCCACCTCGCTGACCCCCACCTTGATGGTATATCCGTTTTCTAACCATCTCAACTGCTCCAGGGATTCCGCGATTTCCAAAGACGATTGGGGAAGGGCTGTGACTTCGGCAAGCACATCCGCCTTATAAGCGTACAGTCCGATATGCTTGTAATAAGTATGTCCTGCCAACCATTCCGCCCGTTCCTTGTTCCGTTGGAACGGAATAATGGACCGGCTGAAATACAAGGCCCTCATGTTCCTGTCCACTACCACTTTGGGAGAGTTCACGTTCTCAAGCGCATCCCACCCGTCAGCGGGAATGAATGGCTTCACCAACGTGGCAATCTGGGTCTGGCTGTCATTGAAACATTCCTTCAGGGCTTCCAGTTGCCGGGGTTGTATGAACGGCTCGTCTCCCTGGATGTTAATAATCACGTCATACGGTTTGCCTTGGAGGACATATGCCTCATAACAGCGGTCTGTTCCGCTCTTATGATGCACACTGGTCATGACAGCTTTTCCGCCGAAACTCTCGACCGCATGGCATATCCGCTCGTCATCAGTGGCCACCATCGCATCATCCAATGCCTGGATTACTTGTTCATAAACCCGTTGAATGACCGGTTTCCCGCCCAGCAAGGCCAATGGCTTGCCCGGAAACCGCGTAGAAGCATATCGTGCCGGAATAATTCCTATGAAATTCATGTTTATTTGCCATTAAAGAACTGCCTTACAAAAGTACAAAAAGATTTTGTAAGACCGGGCAAAACTCCCTATTTTTGTAGGCAAAAAAGGAATGATTAAGACTTGTGTCATCAGTTTGGGAAGCAACGAACCCTCTCCGGGCTGTATTTTGTCCGCCCGCTCCGCTTTGCTTGCCGTATTTCCCGACATTCGTTTCAGCCGTCTGCAGCAGACCTTCCCCATAGGATTCCCTTCACCTCGGCTATTCTACAACCAGGTGGCCCTTTGCACGACTTCGCTCCCTCTGTCCGAAGTGCGGTTCCTTCTGAAAAAGATTGAAACAGCCCAGGGGCGCCGGACGGAAGACAAGGCCTCCGGCATCGTAAAGCTGGATCTGGACTTGTTGTGCTATGACGGATGTGTCCTGAAACCGGACGACTGGTCGCGGCCCTATGTCAGGGAAGGGTTGGAAGAGCTTCACGCCTGACATCCGCCTTCCTTTTTCGGATGCTTATTCAAACACCTCGTCTATTCCGCCGTATTCCTCTATCGGTGCCTCCTCCGTCAGGACCGTCTCCTTGCAGGGGTCGAACCCTTCCGGTATCTGGAACTTGTCATCCGGAGAGTAACCCAAACTCTTGTCCTTGAATACTTTCTGGAAAAAATAGGCCACCACGGGCAATGCTGACGATGCTCCTTGTCCATAGGTCATGGTGTTGAAATGGATGTCACGGTCTTCACCGCCTACCCAGCAACCGGCCGACAGCGTGGGAGTGAAACATACGAACCAGCCGTCCGAGTTGCGGTTCGTGGTCCCCGTCTTCCCCCCCATGTCGGCATCCACATGGTAGCGGAAGCGCATGCGTCCACCCGTACCGCCATTCATCACGCCTTGCAGCATGATAATCATCTTATAGGCGCTCTCCTCACTGATAACTTCCGCCATGCGGGGCGAGAATTCCCCCACCACATTGCCTTCGTTATCTTCAATGCGCGACACGAAAAGCGGTGCCGTACGGATGCCCTTATTGGCAAAAGCCGTATAGGCACTGACCATTTCAGAGACGGAAATCTCACAAGGCCCGAGGCACAATGACATGGACGGATGTATGTCGCGGTTCAGCACGCCGAACTCATGAATCAGCCGTACCAGCGCGGAAGGGCTGAGGCGGCTCATCAGATAGGCTGAGATCCAGTTGTTGGATTGCGCCAGCCCCCATTTCAGCGTCACCATCTCGCCATAGTGCGAACGGCTGCCGTTGCGCGGGGTCCAAGGCTTCCCCGCCACGATGTATGTCTGCTGCACGTTCGGGGCGAGGTCACAAGGCGACATCCCGTTCTCCATGGCCAACGTATAGAGGAAGGGCTTGATGGTTGAACCCACCTGACGGCGTCCCACTCCGGCCATGTCATATTGGAAATAGCGGTAATCCGGTCCGCCCACATAGGCCTTGACGTATCCCGTATGAGTGTCCATGCACATGAATCCGGCACGAAGGAAACTCTTATAATAACGGATGGAGTCCATTGGCGTCATGACCGTATCCACCTCCCCATGATAAGAGAACACCGTCATCTCCTGCGGCGTATTGAAAGATTTCGTGATGTCCGCCTCGCTGGCTCCGGCTTGCTTCATCTTGATATAACGCTCGCTCTGCACCATGGAACGGCGCATAATCTGTTCCACCTCCTTTGCGGAAAGCTGGTTGGAGAAAGGCCGTGTCTTCTGCTTCCGCTTCTCTTTGTCGAAAATAGGCTGCAAATAGCCGGCCACGTGTTCTTCCACGCTCTCCTCTGCATACTGTTGCATACGTGAGTCTATGGTCGTGTAAATCTTCAGCCCATCGGTATATAAATTGTAAGGTGTGCCATCCTTCTTGCGGTTCTTGTTGCACCATCCATATAGCGGGTCCGTCTCCCAAGCCAGAGAGTCCTCGTAATATTTCTGGTCCTGCCACGAAGCATAGTTTTTCCGGTCCGGCTCTTTGGCCATCAGCATCGTGCGGAGACGTTCACGGAGATAAGTGGCCAGCCCCTCCTTGTGGTCCACACGGTGGAAACGCAGACCGAGCGGCTCCATCTTGTGCAGTTCGGCATCCGCCTTGCTCAGATAGCCGGCCTTCACCATCTGCTCCAGCACCACATTCCGCCGCTCCAGGCATCGTTCGGGTTTGCGCACAGGATTGTAATAAGAAGGATTCTTGCACATGCCAATTAATGTGGCGGCCTCACATACCGACAAGGCTTTAGGTTCCTTGTTGAAATAGGTGCGTGCCGCTGTTTTGATACCCACGGCGTTATGGAGGAAATCGAAATAATTGAGATACATGGTGATGATTTCATCCTTCGTGTAATAGCGTTCCAGCTTCACGGCAATGACCCATTCTATAGGCTTCTGCAAAGCTCGTTCCATCGTGCTTTGGGCCACATCGGTATAGAGTTGTTTGGCCAGCTGTTGTGTGATGGTGCTTCCGCCGCCTGCATTGTTCTGTTTCAGGATAATGCGCTTGACCACCACGCGCCCCAAAGCCCGGTAGTCGATGCCGGAATGGTCGTAGAAACGTTCGTCTTCCGTGGCCACCAGTGCCTTGACCAGCCAAGGCGACAAATCATCGTAACCCACAAAAATGCGGTTGGCGCGGCTGTACGACCATGTGCCTAACAGTTTCCCGTCCGCCGAGATAGCCTGGGAAGCGTACTTGTTTACCGGATTTTCCAACTGATACAGGTTAGGCATATATCCAATCCATCCTTTCCAAATGGCGTAAAAAGCCAGTGACACGGCTGTGATGCAAAGGAACATAATCACCCACAAGGTGATGACAAACTTCTTCCTCATAAAAATCTTTCTCTTATGTTTACCTCATCAGAAAGTGCAAAATTACAAATAAACTTGATAAAAGCCCGTTTATTTGGAGAAAAGTTCAGTAAATAGCGTTCCGCCTGCCGCCGTTCCACATTTTTTATGTACCTTTGGCCACTGAATACATTCAACTTTTAGATAAAAAGGAATCCCCAAATGGAAAACAGAAGCTTGGTGACTATTGCAGACCATTCCAAGGAAAAAATCATGTATTTGATCCGGATGGCCGAAGAGTTTGAGAAACATACCAACCGCAAATTGCTGGAAGGGAAAGTGGTGGCAACACTATTTTTTGAACCGTCCACACGGACAAGGCTCAGCTTCGAGACTGCGGCCAACCGCCTCGGGGCGCGTGTCATAGGATTCACCGACCCGAAAGTGACCAGCTCCACCAAAGGGGAGACGCTGAAAGACACCATCATGATGGTGAGCAACTACGCCGACCTGATTGTCATGCGGCATTATCTGGAAGGCGCCGCACGCTATGCGTCCGAAGTGTCGCCCGTGCCCATCATCAACGCCGGAGACGGAGCCAACCAGCATCCTTCACAGACCATGCTGGACATCTATTCCATTTACAAGACGCAAGGCACGCTCGACGACCTGAACATCTACATGGTGGGCGACCTGAAATACGGACGCACGGTGCATTCCCTGCTGATGGCCATGCGCCACTTCAACCCCACGTTCCATTTCATCGCCCCGGAAGAGCTGAAGATGCCGGATGTCTACAAGCAATATTGCGACATCCACCATATAAAATATGTGGAGCATACGGACTTCACGGCCGACACCATCGCGGACGCGGACATCCTGTACATGACCCGCGTGCAGAAGGAACGCTTCACCGATCTTATGGAATACGAACGGGTGAAGGACCTTTATCTGCTGAAACTTCCCATGCTGAAAAGGGCCAAGGACAATATGCGCATCCTTCATCCGCTGCCGCGCGTCAATGAAATTGAATATGCCATCGACGACGACCCGCACGCCTACTATTTTGAGCAGGCCCGCAACGGCCTCTTCGCCCGGCAGGCCTTGATTTGCGACGCTTTGGGGATTACCTTGGACGATGTGACAAACGACCACACTATCATTGACTAAAACATTCTACGATAATGAAAAGACAAGAACTATTGGTGGCCGCACTCGAGAACGGCACGGTGATTGACCATATTCCCTCCAACAAGCTCTTCGAGGTGGTGAACCTGCTCCACCTCGAACAGATGAAGACTTCCATCACGGTGGGTTACAATCTGAAGAGCAAGAAAATGGGACACAAAAGCATCATCAAGATTGCAGGCAAGTTCTTTTCCGACGAGGAGCTGAACCAACTGGCGGTAGTCAGTCCGAACGTCACCTTGTGCATCATCAAGGACTACGAGGTAGTGGAAAAGAAGGAAGTGTTCCTGCCCAACGAGTTGAAGGGCATCGTGAAATGCGCCAACCCCAAATGCATCACGAACAACGAGCCGATGAAGACCTATTTCCATACCGTAGAAGGGAAGGATGGCGTGCTCCGTTGCCACTATTGCAACAAAGAGGTGGACCTGGACCATGTCAAATTGGTATAAAGCGTTCCCACATGAAGCAAGACTGGAAGCCCGGCACGATGATTTATCCCCTTCCCGCACTGCTGGTCAGCTGTGGCAGCGTGCCGGAGGAGTACAACCTGCTGACGGTCGCCTGGGCCGGCACCATCTGCACCAACCCACCCATGTGCTACATCTCCGTGCGTCCGGAACGTCATTCGTATGAACTCATCAAAAAAAGCATGGAGTTCGTGCTCAACCTGACCACCGAAGACATGGCCTATGCCACGGACTGGTGCGGCGTGCGCTCGGGGCGCGACCACCATAAGTTCGAGGAGATGGGACTCACGCCGGGGAAAGCCCGGATGGTAGCCGCCCCCATCGTGGAAGAGTCGCCCTTGAGCATCGAATGCAGGGTGAAAGAAATCGTGTCGCTGGGGTCGCACGACATGTTCATCGCAGAGGTGCTGAACGTGAAGGCCGACGACCGCTATTTGGATCCGCAATCGGGGAAATGGAGCCTGGATGCCAGCCATCCTCTGGTCTACCTCCACGGTGCCTACTACGGCTTGGGGGAGAAAATCGGGAAGTTCGGTTGGAGCGTGGAGAAAAAGAAAGAATGAACCTAATTATAAATAAGGAATAAGATGAAAAGAGACACAACGGTTTTTGAGTTGATTGAGAAGGAACACCAACGCCAGCTCAAGGGAATCGAACTCATCGCATCGGAGAATTTCGTGAGCGACGAAGTCATGAGAGCCATGGGGTCATGGCTGACAAACAAGTATGCCGAAGGATATCCCGGCAAACGTTACTACGGCGGCTGCCAGGTGGTGGACGAAATCGAGAGCCTGGCCATCGAACGGGTGTGCAAGCTGTTCGGTGCAGAATACGCCAACGTGCAGCCCCACTCCGGCGCACAGGCCAACGCCGCCGTGTTCCTGGCTTGCCTGAAGGCCGGCGACACGTTCATGGGACTGAATCTGGACCACGGCGGCCACCTCTCGCATGGCTCACCCGTCAACACGTCCGGCATCCTGTACCACGCCATCGGTTACAACCTGAAAAAGGAGACTGGCCGCGTGGACTATGACGAGATGGAGGAACTGGCACTGAAGCACCGTCCGAAGATGATTATCGGCGGCGGCTCCGCTTACAGCCGTGAATGGGACTATGCCCGTATGCGCGAAATCGCTGACAAGGTGGGTGCCATCTTCATGGTGGACATGGCCCATCCGGCGGGGCTGATTGCAGCCGGACTGCTGGAGAACCCGGTGAAATACGCACATATCGTCACCTCCACCACCCACAAGACCTTGCGTGGCCCGCGCGGCGGAATCATCCTGATGGGCAAGGACTTCGACAACCCGTGGGGGTTGAAGACCCCGAAGGGCGAAGTCAAAAAGATGAGCCAGATCCTGAACAGCGCGGTATTCCCCGGCATACAAGGCGGCCCGTTGGAACATGTGATTGCCGCCAAGGCTGTGGCTTTCAACGAAGCATTGCAACCTGAGTTCAAGGAGTGGGCCAAGCAGGTGCAGAAGAACGCCAAGGTGCTGGCTGACGAACTGATGAAGCGCGGCTTCGACATCGTAAGCGGCGGCACGGACAACCACTCCATGCTGGTGGACCTGCGGAGCAAATATCCCGACCTCACCGGAAAGGTGGCCGAGAAAGCCTTGGTGGCCGCCGACATCACCGTGAACAAGAACATGGTGCCGTTCGACACCCGCAGCGCGTTCCAGACTTCCGGCATCCGCCTGGGCACTCCGGCCATCACCACACGCGGCGCAAAAGAAGACCTGATGGTCCTGGTGGCCGAGCTTATCGAGAAAGTCCTGAACGCACCCGAAGACGAGAATGTCATCGCGGAAGTGCGCAAGCAGGTGAACGACGTGATGGCGGACTATCCGCTCTTCGCATACTAAGGGGGCAAGCTTGCCTCCGGGCAAATCCTAACGGAAACCATGCGGCCGGCCTGGCATCACACAAGGCCGGCCGCTTCTTTTTGCCGTTCCTTTTGTTCCCAACGGGCATAGTATCCTATCTTGTAAAAGCCAAAAAGGAAGAGACTGGGATGCCGCCCCAACAAGTTCCGGCGGATTACCGGACGGAACAAGCGGTAAAGGAACAACACGCAAGACAACATGCTTTTCCGCTGCAAGGTTTCATGCATGCGCAGGATTCCGGAGTTCCCTTCCAGTTTGTCCCGATGGGCATACAAGGTCCGTATGGACTCCTCTGTTTTCCGCAGATACGTCCCGTTCCTCTCAATGTCTTCGTTCATCAACGGGTTGTCTATGTGCAGTACCTGAAAGCCTTGACGCTCCAGCTGAAGCCCCATCAGCACGTCCTCGTAGCCATAGTCCCGGATGGATTCATCGAACGGGCAGCTATTAAACGCATTACGGGAAATCAGGAAATTAAAGCTCCGGAACATGCCAAAAGGACGTTGCATCCTTTTATGGGCGGTAAACCGCCGCTCGGCCGACTTCTCGTAGGCATACCGCAAGGACACTTTCGGGGAAGGCAACTTGTCGGGATGCAGGATTCCCCCGCACACGACATCCGCCAGCTTCCGGCAATCCATGTAACGCCGGATAAAATCATGCCGCACCACCTTGCCGTCGCAATCCAGGAACAGGAAAGAATCATATTGCGCCAGGCGGGCCAGGATGTTCCGGATGCATGAGCGTCCCACGTTCTTCTGCAATTCCACATACTTGCAATGAGGGATACCGTTAATCTTCCGGTTTCCCCTTTTATAGCATTCGTCCGACGCATCGTCCGCCACCAGAATCTCGTACGGGCATCCCAAGCCTTCCGCCTGCTGCTGCAAATCGGAAACCAACTTGACACAAACATAGTTATATGTGGGAATCAGGATAGAAAGCATTTCGTCTGATATCTTTTGTCAGCCTTTCAGTGCCTGTATCACGAGGACGCGAGACGTATCCCCGTCTATCCGGTAACGGTCGTCAATCCGTTCGCCCACCAGCCACGCGATATGCCCGCCACTGCAGACCACCAGTTGGCGTTCCTTCTCGAACACGCTTTTCTTGATGTCCGTCAGGTAGTCGCTTACCAGTTTTGTCCCGCTCATGCCCAACGGGGTGAAACGGTCTCCCTCCTCCGCCCGCCGGACCGTGATGGGATATTCCAATTTTCCCAAATCCAGGCAAGCCGTAGCCTTGTCCCTTGGGAGGGCAAAATCCTGGCCGTAGTGCATGCGGCGGATGGAAAAAGTCAAGCCGGGCGCAATCTGCACAAAGCCTTCCAAAGGCAAGACGGAACACAGGCATTCGTATGGTTCCCCCTTACGTTCCAGCATCCAAGCGTCACGGTCGCGCAACAAGCGCCAGCCCTCACTCTCGTACACTTTTCCCGGTCCGCCCCCCATCTGGTCATATATTTCCCCGGCCTGCGTGCTGTTGAAGCCATAAGCGGCCAGCGTCTCGTAGAGGACTGTGCGGGGAGCCGGGACGTCCCGCAAGGCTTTCATGTCGATGCGGCGCCCGTCCGTGCAGATTCTTCTCTTCATCGCCTCTACCGCCACACGATATAAACTGTAAGCATCCTTCAGATGGCCGATGGTCTCCTGCAGGGTATCATCCGCCGAAGGATTCAAGGCCCTCAGCATCGGCAGCAGCTCCAGCCGGATTTTGTTGCGCGCCACGTCCGGAATGCCGTTAGTGCTGTCCGTCACGTACTCCTGCCCCGCTTCCGCCAGATATTGTTCGATTTCCGTGCGGCTGGCATCCAGCAACGGGCGTATGACACGGCCATTGCGATACTTCATGGCCGTCAATCCTTTCAAGCCCGTTCCGCGTATCAGGTTCAACAGCAGGGTCTCCACATTGTCGTCACGATGATGGGCCACGGCAATCCGGTCGAATCCCAAGTCCGTCCGGAGCTTCTCAAAATAGGCATAACGCAAGTCCCGGGCCGCCATTTCGATGCTGATTCCTTTTTCGCGGGCGTATGCCACCGTGTCGAAATCCTCCACGTAGAGGCGGACAGAGAGCGAACGGCAAAGCGTCCGCACGAACTTTTCGTCACGGTCGGACTCCTCGCCCCGCAAATGGAAGTTGCAGTGTGCCGCCTCGCAACGGCAACCCGTCTGCAATAGCAAGAGCAACAAGGCCACCGAATCAGCCCCTCCGCTCAAAGCCACCAGCACCCTGTCTTCCGGCACCATCAGGTTCTCCCTCGCGATAGTCCGGACTACCTTATCATATAGCAAGCCTTTCTTATTCATGTTTCTTCCTTTGACCTTACAAAGGTAGCATTTTATCCCGTAACAAAGACAAGAATATCCGGAAATCACTCAGTACAACAGCGGCGTATAGGAGATTCCGCACACAAACAAGAAAAGAGGCATGTCCGTTTCCGGACATGCCTCTTTTCTTGTTTTAAATTCCGCTCTCTCCCGAAATCCTAACGGGCGAACTTCACGGTCTTGGCCGTTTTCCCGTCCCACAAGCGGGCGATGTAGACCCCGGAAGGCAAAGCACCCAGCCCGACCGTCTGCCGTCCGGCAGAAAGACGTGCATCCATCACCGGTGCGCCGGAAAGGGCATAGACCGTCAGGCGGGCCGCCCTTCCTGCATTCACCACAAGGCCGTCCCGTGAGAAGGACAAATCCAAAATTCCCCCGTCGGTTACAGTTCCTGAAATGCCGGTCCCGCCAGTCTGGACCCGCTCCAACACGAACGGGAAGTCGGATGGCATTTCCGCACTTCCGCTATTGGCCAGGGCATCGCCATCCACCGTCCAGTAGGATGAACCCGCACGGGAGGAAGTCCGGATAAAGCATTCCTGCTCCTCCCCTCCTACCAAGGCATAGATGTCATACGTGCTTCTGGAATTGCTGAACGCACGGTCGGACAACTCACAGTCGTCAGCCAAGAAAGCGGAATCGTTGTAAGTCGCGATCTTGTAACGTTGGGCCGCAGCTTCGTCTATCCAAGTGATGTGCCACATGAAAGTCGAGTCGCCGCCCTCGTCCGGAACGGAGAATGTCATGGTCTTGCTGTTCAGGTAATTGCCGGACTCACGGTCTTTCAAACGGTAAAGCCCGTCTTCTATGGATTGGCCGTCGTGATAAACTTTCACCTCAAAATCAAAGTGCGCCTCATAGTCCCGGACGGTGGAAGTCGTGTCCAGCCAGTCCAACGTGCGGAATACGGAAGACTGCACATCCGTGAAAATAAGGGAATCCGTATGTTCCCCGGAACTCCACGTATAAGTCCCGTTCCTGTAACGCATGGAAGTGGGCTTTGCCGTCATGACGACATCCGCTCCGGGCTTTATAATGGCCCGCAAGCCATCCACCTCTTCCCCGTCCACGGCCAGATGGGGCACCATGACCGAATTCGTGATAGTGAATTCCTTGGAAATCTGTACGCCGGATTCATTCGTCAGCACCACTTTGAATGCCCGGTCGGAGTTGCTTTGGTTAAAAGTGTACGAACCGCCGCTCCCCAATATTTTCCCGTCCTCGTCGTACCAGATAGTGGTAGACACGTAATTCCAATTCGCGTAATCCACGCCCAGCGTGACCTTGCGCCCGTTCACGGCGCTGAACTCCGTGATGCCAGTCATCCGCGCCCCCCCGTCGTATTCAATCCAAGGAGTCAGTGTGGCCTTGATTCCCTCGCCGTACATGGAGATGCAGAACATCTGCGTGCTTCTCACGCCATGCGCGTTGGTATAGTACAAGCGGTAGATGCCCGAAGTCCCGACCGTGATGTCGCGGCTCTGGCCCTTCACCCCGTCTTCCCATTCCCAGTTGCCCGTGTCGGCCTCGCCGTCCGGCAACACGGCCCGCAAGGTGAGCTTCGTGCCGCTGCGCACGCCCTTCATTTCGGCATACGGGCGGACTTCGCCGTCCGACTCCACAATCTCAGGGAACAGGATGGTCGGCTTCATCTCCTCTGCCACCGTGGTGTCATTGTGCATCAGCGTCCCGAACCCCGTATGGTCGAAGCCGCCACTGTTCGTGCCATAAGAACCTCCGCCAGCTTCCACTCCCACGATCCGGGTCATGCGGGTGCAGTATTCCATCGGGATTCCCATGCGGTTCTGGTAGTGGTTGACGAAAAGCTGCCAGATGGGACGGTTTTGCCCACGGCCTGTGGCGCTCAATCCCCCCATCCACCAGTTGGTCTTGTAAGGAATGTCGGCAGGGTCCACCTGGTTGCAGTTGTACATAGCCACGTATTCGGCCGCTCCGGCCACCATGGCCGAACCTGCCATCCCGGGAACCAATGGGTTATAAAGATTGCAAAACGCATTGTCACCTTGGTTGTAAGCCGTCTGGAACGCATACGACAACAAGCCGAGAGCCGCCATGGAATGCCCTTGGTCTCGTCCGCTCTCCTGCATCTGGTTCAGATAGCCGAAGGGACCGCGGTCGTCCTGATGGAACCAGGGGATAAGCCCCCACCCATATCCGCACATGCCTTGGTCAAGCTTCCAAGGATGGCTTTCGCCCACATACAAAGACTCGTTGCCCGGGCCTTCCTTGATCCACCACATGCCATAGTTGTAAATGTCCGGAAGGTCCGCGAACACGCCCAGCGACACACAGAACAAGGCATTGCCCAATCCCCAGTTGCTATGATAATGGTACCAGTTTCCCTCACGTGTCACCGTGTCGTGGCGACGCTCCAGGAAGTCCTGCGCGGTGACGAACCACACGTCAATCATCCATTGCTTGAAGCGCTCGAAGTCCTCTTGGGCCCACCCGTCATAGTCGCGCATCAGTTCGGCGGCGTTCAGGAACTGGTAGCCGATAAAGCCGGGAATCAACGACTGGTTGGTGTTTCCTCCCAGCCCCTTGGTAATCAACGGATATTGGTTCAACACGTAAAGCGCACGGGTGGCCCATTGCTTCTCCCCCGTGATTTTCCACAGCAACGCGCACTGGTAGGCCTTGGCCGCGTTGCGGTAAGCGTTCATGTAGTTCTCGTCGCCGGCAACGCCCCGCTTGATGTACTCCGTGATGCCCCACACTTCAGTCTCCGGTTTGGCGGCCAACCAGCTGTTCTTCAACACGTCAAATGCCTGCACGGTTTTCGAATCGTTTTCAGCCAGCCGTTCCTTGATGTCGTCAATGTCATGCTGGGTATGCAACAATCCCGGATGGACGAAAACCCCTTGGGCCAGCAAGTCCTCCCCACTGATACAGAAGAACAAGGCCGCTGCAAAAAGAGATAGTTTCTTCATAAATACAAATATTGATTCGTTCGTAATATGTCCTAACGTTATTAATTACGAACAAGCCCCCACAAAATCCGCAAAAATACACATTATTTAACTTTTTAAGGCGAAAAGCACGGCCATTCCCCGGAAACGGCGGGCGGCGGAGAGTAATTGCTTATCATCCATATATGTGCTCCGACAGGCTGGAAAACAAGCGTCCCGCCCTCCTCCACGGCGGGGAGAGGGGCGGGACGAAATAACGGGTATATGCCTTGTTCGTACTATTTTTCGTTGAATATCAAGTCAAGCCCTTGGTCGCGATAGAACCAAAAACGGGTGTCACTTGATATGAGCGGCAGGTGTTCTGTAATGGCATGGGCGATGATTACATGGTCGGAAGGGTCTTTATGCCCTTGCGCCTCGTTGACTTCCATGCGGGCATAAGTCTCCATGTGTTCTTTCTTCACGGGGAGAATCTGAACGTAAAACTCATTTTCGATAGCCGCCACCATTTCTTCCACTGTCTTCCATCGCTTGGAACACAAGCCCTTGTTGCGGTAGCCCACTATCAGTTCGCGCACAGATTCGGCACTGATATAAAGCAAGGTGTCCGGCTCTTCCAAGATGGCTTTCACGTCGCGGCTCAGCATTTCAATATCAAGTGCCAAATACACGAAGATATTTGTGTCAATGAGATAGCGCATACTTACAATAGGAATGTTGGGTCGTTAACAATCAGGCTGCCTTTCAACCGCATGGCGGCTTCCCAAGTCTTGCTCACCTTCTTGCCTTGCTTCTTGGCTTCTTCGTCCAGTTCTTCCATCTTGCTCTTTTTCGGTTGCTCTTGTACTTTTTCTTCCTTCTTTCCCATAGTTGGCCTCCTTTGTTGTATGATTGCTTTGGCAAAGGTATGAAAAAGGTACGAAAAGCGGAAACTTTTCCCACTATTTCGTTGTTTTCCAGTCTTGTCAAAGAACGCTTTATCTTTATATCCTTTATCTTTGGCAAACTGGAAAACAAGTGTCCCGCCCTCCTCCACGGTGGGGAGAGGGGCGGGACGGGAAAGTTCCGGTGTGTACCGCCGCTTACAGCAATGCCGCGTACTTCCGTATTTGGGCAAGCCGTTCCATAAAGGACTTGTCGCGGGTGGCTTGCTGCATGTTGTATTTCAGTTGCAGACGCATCAGCGAGTCGGCCGGCACACCCAACGCCGCCTCCAGCATCATGGCCGTGGCGGTGGTCATGGAACGTCGCCCGTTCAGGATGTCGTTCAGCACCTTATAAGGGATACCCGTTTGTTCGGCCAGCCTGCGTTGCGAGATTTTACGGTATTCAATCTCGTCTTTCACCACCTCGCCGGGGTGTGTCGGATATGCCGGAGTCAGGTTGTTGGCTATCATGTCCGGGTCGATGCCTTGTATCTTAATCATAAATCCTCTATTTATAGTGGTTCGACAAATCAGTGATGTTGCATATCGTAGCGATGGTTTCGCCCTCCCGCACCTGTTCTTCGAACTCGATGCGGTACTGGTCGTTCACCCTGACGGAAGAAAGCCCGGCTTTGTCGCCTTTGAGCTTCTCATAGTTCAACGAGTTGTATCGCAAAAGTCCCTGTACGTCCGGCGCATCTATCATGATGTCAATCACGCGGATATATTTGCGGACCACCTGCGGCTGATAGCGGTGTTTCTTGTCCGTCTGTCCGGTAAGATACATTTCTTGCAAGTATTTCTCGTTGAAGATGATTTCCATTCCTTCTTTTGCCACGTTGGGGCAAAGATAGTACAAAACCTCGAAAAGTCCACAATATATGAGGACTTTTTCTTCGATAAGTTTCCCGTTTCCCAGTCTGTCAAAGAACGTGCAAACCTCGGCAATGTCCGTCAAGCTTGCTTGAACGGCATGGCCGAGGCGCAGCCTATCTTATTAAAAGGCAATGAAGCGATTTAAACTTAATGTAGTTGAACGCCCCTGCCTTGTACATCGCGCCGAGGTAGCCGCGCTTCTCCTTTCCTATATAATGGCGCACTTCGGGCGAGATTTCCCACAAGGCATACCTTCGGTCTTTATTGCTCCACGACCACGAAGTCCACGAGCCGTGTACGAGGATGCCCCACAAGCGGTTGACGCGCCACTCGATGCCAAGGGCGGGCGTGAGCGTGGCCCAGCGCAGGAGGTTGGCACGGAGAGAGAAAGAACCGGCCCCACCAACCTCCCCCGTGGGGAGGCTTTCAGGTGTTTGCATCGTCTCAGTCGTTGCGGGCTGTTCCGCCAGCACGGGTTCCGCAGGCGTTTCTTCCACCTTATTTATACAGGTGTCATCTGGCTTGTTTCCTTCGGCTACATCGGGAACGCCCCCGGCTTCCGCCTTGCGGGAGAGGCCTGAAGAGGTATGCACGGCCAGCCTCACGGTCACATAGTCGCCGCTGCCGGAATGGTTGCGGGTGATGAAACAACCTTCCGTCAGCCCTTGCCGGGTGATCAGTTCCGACTTCACCCGGTTGGAACGGAATTTCGCCAGACTGCCATGGCCCGTGGCGGAGCAATGGCCGTCCACTCGGATAGGAATCTTTCCGGCAACGATTTCCGCCTTGTATCTTTCCACACAGGCTTCCAACCGCGCCAGTTCGGAAGCGTTGCCCTTGAAGGGTACGTAGAACATGTCCCGTCCCGGCACGAAGCGGAACGTGTAGGCCGTGTCGGCTTTCTCCTGCGCCGCGAGGGGCAGGAAGAGCAGCGCGGAAAACGCGGCGGACAGGTATTTTCTGAATCTCGTCATATCGTTACATTGAATTTCATTCGACTTTCCTCACGCTCGGCATAGGAAGCAAGCTTTCTCCGCCCTCGCTCAATCGAAACGTTCATATTGGGGGGTACATGAAAAGGCACAGCCTCCTCTGCCGCCAAGGGACGGAAGGGGCTAAAAGAGAAAAGTCCGGAGAAAAGCCCGTGCTGACTTTCCGGACAAAGAAAAAGTAGTCTTTTGACCTTTTGTTGGTCGGGCGAAAAATTGTATCTTAACGCGCGTGAGCGTCTGTCTCTAATAAGAGAGAGATTATAAATAATTTGTTGATATGCAAATTATTGGAAGAGTTTTTTGCAAGGAAACCAGCGTTTAAAGACGGCATAAGACGGAAGCCCGTCCCGCCAAGGGCGGGCACCGGCGTTCCGTGGCATGTCTTTGCGGTTCTTTCCATCTCTCCCTATTCTCTTTATTGGCTAAATAAATGATTTCATCGGGATGGGGTTACTCCTGTTCAGTAGAATCAATATCGGATATCCAATTCTTTCAGAATAGATGAAATCTTCTCCATCGTAGTCAGCCTCGTCGGCACCAACGGCAACCGCAACTGGTTCTCTATCATTCCCATGGCGTGAAGCATGGCTTTCACTCCAGCAGGATTCCCGTCCACGAACAGCAGCTTGAACAGTTCGGCAAACTTATGATGTATGATGCGGGCATGTTCATAATCGCCGTTCAACGCCATACGCACCATCCGGCTGAATTCGGCCGGCAGCGCATTGCCGATAACAGAAATCACTCCTACGGCACCTAAGGTTATCAAAGGGAACGTGATGCCGTCATCGCCGGAAATCACATCAAAATGGTCCGGTTTGTTCTTGATGATGTCATCCATCTGCGTGATGTTGCCGCTCGCCTCCTTGATGGCCACGATGTTTTCAAAATCCTGGGCCAAACGGAGCGTGGTTTCCGCATTCATATTCACCCCGGTCCGCCCCGGAACATTGTACAACACGACCGGCACGGGCGAAGCCTCCGCAATAGCCTTGAAGTGTTGGTACAAACCTGCTTGTGAAGGCTTGTTATAATATGGACATACCGACAAGACACCGTCTATTCCGCTCCAGTCGTTTTCCTTCAGTTCCTGTACCACTGCCGCCGTATTGTTTCCGCCGCATCCCATCAACAACGGCACACGGCCGGCCACTCGTTCCACCAACAACTTTTTCAAGGTCCTTTTCTCTTCTGCCGAGAGACAAGGAGTTTCGGCCGTCGTCCCCATGATGCAAAGGAAGTCCACTCCGTTCTGCAACTGATATTCCACCAGGCGGACCAATGCCTCATAATCAATCCCACCGTCCGCCTTAAAGGGGGTAATCAAAGCGATTCCTAATCCTTTGAACTTATTTTGTGCCATAATTTAAGTACATCTATCTATTTCGCGACAAAATTACAAATAAAATCCCAAAACGCAAACAATCTTATACTATTCTATCCGTTTCAGGAAATCTTCCTCCGACAGGATGGGAATCCCCAGCTTGGTGGCCTTCTCCAGTTTGGCCGGCCCCATGTTGGCGCCAGCCAGCACGAATGACGTCTTCGAGGAGATGCTCCCCACGTTCTTCCCCCCATGCCGCTCAATCAATGCCTTGTACTCGTCCCGCGAATGCAGCGAGAACACGCCGCTCACCACGATGCTCTGCCCCGCGAGCTTGTCGGAATGCCCGCTCATCTCCTCTTCGGTCAGTTCCATCCGCACGCCCTTTTCCCGCAAGCGGCGCACCAGCCCGCAGTTGGCCTCGTCCTGGAAATAACGGATGACACTCTCGGCGATGACCGTCCCGATGCCGTTGATCCGCAGCATTTCGTCCAGCGTGGCGTGGGCCAATGCGTCCATGGTCTTGAAATGGCGGGCCAAAGCCTTGGCCGCGATCTCGCCCACGAACCGGATGCCCAGGGCGAACACCACACGCTCGAAAGGCACGCGGATGGAATCGGCGATGGAACGCACGATCTTTTGGGCCGACTTCTCGCGCCCCCCATCGTCTCCATTGATTTGCTCCACACGGATGTCGTACAAATCCGCCACGTCGCGTATCAGTCCGCGCCGGTAATATTCATCCACCGTCTCGGGCCCCAGGCTGTCGATGTCCATGGCCTTGCGGCTGATGAAATGCTCGATGCGTCCCTTGATTTGCGGCGGGCAGGCCGTGTCGTTCGGGCAGTACCACGCGGCCTCTCCCTCATAGCGCACCAGCGGTGCGCCGCATTCGGGGCAATGGGTGATGAATTCCACTTTCGGCCCCGTCTGCGGGCCGCGCGCGTCCTTGTCCACCCCGACAATCTTGGGAATGATTTCCCCGCCCTTTTCCACGTACACCATGTCACCGACGTGCAAATCCAGCTGGGCCATCACGTCGGCATTGTGCAACGTGGCGCGGCGCACCACCGTGCCGGCCAGCTGCACCGGTTCCATGTTGGCCACGGGAGTCACCGCCCCCGTGCGGCCCACCTGGAACGTCACGGCATCCAGCCGCGTCCTCGCCCTCTCGGCCTGGAACTTGTAGGCGATGGCCCAACGGGGGCTCTTGGCCGTGTAGCCCAACGCGCGCTGCTGCCGCTGGGAATTCACCTTCAGCACGATGCCGTCCGTGGCCACCGGCAGGTTCTTCCGCTCCACGTCCCAATAATCTATGAAGTCGTAGATTTCCTGCAAGGTGGTCACTTTTCGCATTCCTTCCGAGATTTTGAATCCCCAGCCTCGGGCGGCCTGCAGGTTCTCGTAATGCCCGTCGAACGGGACCTCGTCGCCCAGCAAATAATAAAGGTAGGCATCCAGCTTCCGGCTGGCCACCACCGACGAGTTCTTGCTCTTCAGCGTGCCGGACGCGGCGTTCCGCGGATTGGCGAACAAGGGTTCCTCGCGCTCTTCCCGTTCGCGGTTCAACGCCTCGAAACTGGTCCACGGCATCAGGATTTCGCCCCGGATTTCAAATACCCCGGGGTATCCCGTCCCCTGGCGCAAGCGGAGCGGGATGCAGCGGATGGTCTTCACGTTCTCCGTCACGTCGTCGCCCTGCACGCCGTCGCCGCGCGTCACGGCACGCACCAGCCGCCCCTGCTCGTAGGTCAGCGAGATGGACAGCCCGTCATACTTCATCTCGCAACAGATTTCGAAGGGTTCGCCTTCCAGTCCGCCCCGGACGCGCTCGTAGAAGTCGGCCACTTCCTGCTTGTTATAGGTGTTCGCGAGCGAAAGCATCGGGTAGCGGTGCGGCACCTGCACGAATTCCTGGTTCAGGTCGCTCCCCACCCTTTTTGTGGGCGAGTCCGGGTCGTCATATTCCGGGTGGGCCGCTTCCAAATCTTGCAACTCACGCATCATCCGGTCGAATTCCTGGTCGGAGATTTCCGGCGCGTTCAGCACATAATAGTTGTAATTATGCCGGTCCAGCTCGCTGCGGAGCTGCCCTATTCGTTCCTTCACTTCCATAGTCCTACAAATTCTTTTGTTTCCCTTTCACCAATGCAAGGTGAATTTCCTGCATTATGAATCGCTCCTGCAAAGGTAAGGCAAATCGGGGAAAAGCACAACAGGGGAAAGGGGAAAAGGATGCGTCCCCGCGCAGAACGGCGTCCTCCGGTGCGCACCGCGCCGCAGTACTCTGCGCAGAGTACTCGAGTGCTTGCCGCAGAGTACTCAAGTACTGTGCGGCAAGTACTATCCCGACATCCGGAACATCATTTTCCCGCATCCGGCAGCGACGAATCCGCCGCAAAATCCCTAACTTTGCGGCAAAGCACCTCCGCAATGGACATTTGGGACAAAAAGAAACGCTCCGCCGTCATGGCGAAAATCAAAAGCAAGGACACGAAGCCGGAATGGATTGTGCGCCGCTACCTCTTCTCGCGGGGATACCGCTACCGCAAGAACGTGAGGGGGATGCCCGGCACGCCGGACATCGTCATGCGCAAGTACGGCATCGTCATCTTCATCCATGGCTGTTTCTGGCACGGGCACACGGACGGCCACCTGCCCCACTCCAACGTGGATTTCTGGCGGGAGAAAATCGAACGGAACAAGCAGCGGGATGCCCGCAACAAGGCCGAGCTGAAACGCATGGGCTGGCGCGTGATGACCATCTGGGAATGCCAGCTGAAACCTGCCGTGCGCCGGCAAACACTGCTCGAAATGGAATATTTCATCAACCATACTTACCTGGAACGCTTCCGCCCCCGCCACCCGTCCGTGGCTTATGCGCCGGACCATCAGGAAGCCCCCGCCCGGGCGGCCGAAGACGACATGGCGTACCGCACGAGGACGGAAGTCACGCAAAAGTAGCGATGGCCCGCAAAACCGGAAAATGAGACACCGTTTTTTCCCGTCCCGCTTTCAAATCCGCAGCGTAATGCTTACCTTTGCGCCTTTCTAAAAAGGATATGGACGGAATGGACGTGGCAATCGTAGGCGGAGGGGCGGCAGGCTTCTTCCTGGCCGTGAACCTGAAAGAACTCGCGCCGCAGGCGCGGGTGACGGTGTTCGAGAAGCAGACGGGCGTGTTGAAGAAAGTGCTCGTCTCTGGCGGCGGACGCTGCAACCTGACGAACTCCTTCGCGGGCGTGACGGACCTGAAACAAGTATATCCCCGGGGACACCAGCTGCTGAAAAAGCTGTTCCGAGCGTTCGGCCCGGAAGACGCCTACCGCTGGTTCGAGGCGCATGGCGTGCCGCTCGTCACGCAGGAGGACCAATGCGTGTTTCCCGCCGCGCAGGATGCCCATGCCGTGGCCGATTGCCTGAAAGGACACGCGGAGAAACTGGGAGTGGCCGTGAAGACATCCCATGCGGTGGAGAGTATCGAACAGCGGGACGGGCGGTATGAAATCCGGTTCCGCGACCCGCACAGCCCATCCCGGACGTTCGACTGCGTGGCCTTCACCACCGGCGGCTCGCCGCGCGGCGAGGCTTTCGGCTATCTGGAAAAGCTGGGACACCGCATAGAACCGCCCGTCCCGTCGCTCTTCACCTTCAACGTCCCCGACCCTTCGCTGCGCACCCTGATGGGCACCGTGGTGGATCCTGCCGCCGTCGGCATTCCCGGCACGAAGTTCAGGCAATCCGGAGCCTTGCTCGTCACCCACTGGGGGCTGAGCGGCCCGGCCATCCTGAAACTCTCGTCGCACGCCGCCCGATTCGTCCACGAATCGGGCTACCGCTTCCCCCTCCTGGTGAACTGGACCAACGAGACGAACACCGACACCGTGACCGCCTCGCTGCAGGAGCTGTGCGCACGCCACCCTCAGAAACAACTGGGCAACATAAGGCCCTTCGGGTTGCCCTCACGGCTGTGGCAGCACCTGCTCTCGAAAGCCGGCTTCCCGCAAGAAAGAAAATGGGGAGAAATCGGACGGAAGGGCATCTGCAAACTGGCCGACGCGATGTGCAACGACCGCTACGAGGTGGAAGGCCGGAGCGCGTTCCGCGAGGAATTCGTCACGTGCGGCGGCATCAGCCTCCAGTCGGTGCAACCGCAGACGCTGGAGAGCAAGACCTGCCCCGGACTTTACTTTGCTGGCGAGGTTCTTGATATAGACGGTGTGACGGGCGGTTTCAACTTTCAGGCAGCTTGGACCACGGCATATACTGTGGCACGGGCCGTCGCGGAAAAGATACCAAATAAGTAGCGACTGTTTCGCCTTTCAGGAAGCCGGAGGTGTATCAAAATGAACTCCTCCGCCTGAAAGGGGAGGTGTCGCGAAGCGACGGAGGGGTCTCACACCCACAAAACATACTTTCTGCGTCAGAATCCGCGAATGCAAGACCCCTCAGGCCCTATGGGCCAGCTCCCCTTTCAGGCGGAGCAGTCGCTTCTTGACGATTCCGCCCCACGTTCCTCTACAAAACAGTATGCCTTCTCCCGATATGAGAAGGACACACATTTTCAGAATTCGCTTTCCTTACTTCAGACGGAACATCACCGGCAAACTGAAGCGTACGGCCACCGCCTTTCCGTCTTTCTGCCCCGGTGTCCACTTAGGCATCAATCCCACCACGCGCACGGCTTCTTCGGACAAGCGCGAGTCCGGGCTCCTAATAATCTTAATGTCCCTAAGGCTTCCGTCTTTGCCCACCACGAACTGGACATACACGAGTCCCCTTATACCTTTCTCGATGCACTCCTTAGGATAGCGGATGTGGTCAGCGATGAATTTAAAGAGTTTTACACTCCCGCCGGGAAACTCGGGGTTCACGTCCGCTTTGTCATACACTTCTTCTGTCTGGACACGGGCATCTTCCAGCCGCAGATAGCCGGTTCCGATGCCTTGTGCGGTCTCCAGCCGGGCTGTCCCAAAAACAACTTTCCCCAAGGCAAAGTTATCTTCTTCCTTTTCATTTTTTAAAGGTTCCGGCTGCACATTTTCAGCCGCGACAGCATGGCGGGTTGCGGATAAATCCGTAACTTTGACGGCAGAAACCGCCCCCAGCCGGCTGTCTACTTGGTTGGTTAACTCGGGGTGGGCGAAAGCCACTGTGGCAAAAGCTCCCACGGGCAGCAAATACATGTACTTCAATGCCGCCCACTTGTTTGACTTCTTGTTACACATCATAGCAATACGTTTTTTAAGTGTGCTTTGATTCAAGCCGTTGGCAAAAGATTGCAGTCGAGAGCCAACGGCTTTCTTTATTAAATAGAGTTGATAGTTCTTCGCGTTGATGCCTTGACGCAGCACGTAGTCGTCCGCCTGATATTCATGGATGCAGCGCATGTCGGTCTCCATCATCCAGACCACGGGGTTGAACCACTGCAGGGTCTCGGCCGCCAGCATGAGCATCGTGTCCCAGGAATGGCCGTAAATCACATGCGCCTTCTCGTGCAAGTACACCGCACGGGCCTCCGCACCTTCCCAGTCGGCTTCCGACACCACGATGCCCCGCATCCAACTGAACGGCAGCACGGGACGGGCATGGCAGTAGAGCGTGATGCCATCCTCGCGGCATTCCTTCCACAGACATCCATGGGGAATGAACCACAGCAGGCGGACAAGTTGCCACAACCGGACAGCCAAGGAGACAGCCACCCCCGCAAAATAGACACCCACCAGCCACACGGGCCACCACGGGGCAGACGAACCGGGCGTAACGACCAGCTCCGGCAAGCGCGTTTCAGTTCCACCAATCTGCCCGAGAAAGGAAGCATATGCCCCGTCCGGGACTGCCGACTGCCACGACATCCACACCCCGCCGAACCATTCCTCGCGCACGGCAGGCAGAAGAAAGGACGCCACGAGTATGGCGAGCAAGACCAGACGGTTCAGACGGTGTAGCCTCTCCCTCCTCAGTAATAAGGTATAGGGCAAATAGAGCAGCGCCATGCAAAAGGCCGACTTGATGATATAGACTAAGAATGTTCCCATGTCCGGATGATTTAAATGTCCATACTTCTTGATGCTTCAGCGGAGCGGCGGCAGGATTATTCCGCTGTGTCCTGCCGCTCCACCATGTCGAGCATTTCCCTGAGTTCGCGTTCCGAAATCCGCTCTTCCTGGACGAAGAAGCGGACCAGCGAGGAGAACGACCCCCCGAAAAGGTCATCCTTCACTCCGTCGAGTACCTGCCGCGTGTAGTCCTCCTTCGACAACAAGGGATAGTAGCACTGCGTCTTCGTGCCTTTCATCTTCTCAAATCCCACGAACCCTTTGTTGAGCAGAATCTTCATAAAGGTGGCCACGGTGGTGTAGGCCGGCTTCTTGTCGCCGTATCCCTCAAGGACATCCGCGATGGTGCCCTTCATGCCGGGACGGCTCCAAAGGATGTTCATCACCTGCATCTCCGCCTTGGTCAGAGTTCCTTGCTTCCCCATAATATCTAAACCTTTAGTTATTGATACGGCAAATGTATATCTAAGAACTTAGAAAAGCAAGGAAACGGACGGTTTTCTGCACTGAAAACCGCGTTTTTAACTTCCATTTTTAGTAATAAGCCGCACAATGCGCCGGAATGTGACGCAAAATGACTACTTTTGCAGCGGATTTCAAGAAGACTGACACGTATGAGAATAGACATCATCACCGTTTTGCCGGAACTGCTCGAGGGCTTCGTGCGCGAAAGCATCCTGGGACGCGCACAAAAGAAAGGATTGGTGGAGATTCACCTGCACAACCTGCGCGACTATTCCACTAATAAATACCGCCGGGTGGACGACTACCCGTTCGGGGGCTTCGCGGGCATGGTGATGCAATGCGAGCCGATAGACCGCTGCATCTCGGCCCTGAAGGCGGAGCGCGACTACGACGAGGTAATCTTCACCACGCCGGACGGAGAGCAGTTCAACCAACCCATGGCCAACAGCCTCTCGCTGTGCGAGAACCTCATCATCCTGTGCGGTCACTACAAGGGTATCGACTACCGCATCCGCGAGCATCTCATTACGAAAGAAGTGAGCATCGGCGATTATGTATTGACGGGTGGCGAACTGGCTGCCGCCGTCATGACGGATGCCATCGTGCGCATCGTGCCCGGAGTCATCGGCGACGAACAGAGCGCCCTCTCCGACTCGTTCCAGGACAACCTGCTGGCCGCCCCCGTCTACACCCGTCCGGCCGAATACAAGGGATGGCGAGTGCCGGACATCCTGCTCTCGGGGCATGAGGCCAAAATCAAGGAGTGGGAGCTGCAGCAGTCCTACGAGCGCACGAAAGCCCTCCGCCCGGATTTGCTGGAAAAGAAGGAATAAGACCGCTTTTCTCCTCCGGCAAGACAAAAAGAGAGGGGATTTATTGGCGGATTCATTACCAAATCGTATCTTTGCCTACAGTAACAAACCAAGAATACAATGGGAGAAGCAAAACGCAACTTGTATGTCATTGCAGGTTGTAACGGAGCCGGAAAGACCACGGCCAGTTTCACGGTGCTGCCCGAGATGCTGGACTGCCGCGAGTTCGTCAACGCCGACGAGATTGCCGCCGGCCTGTCCCCGTTCAATCCCGAAGGCGTGGCCCTGCAGGCCGGCCGCCTGATGATAGAACGCATCCTCTATCTGCTGAAGGAAGGCGAGACTTTCGCCTTCGAGACCACCTTGGCCACACGCTCTTACGTGAAGCTCATCAAGCAGGCCCAGAAAAGGGGATACTTCGTCACGTTGCTTTTCTTCTCCCTGAGCAGTCCGGAGCAAGCGGTGAAAAGAGTGGCCAAACGGGTGAGCGAGGGCGGACACAACATCCCGCTCGACGTGATTTACCGCCGCTACGACAACGGACTGAGCAACCTGTTCAAGCTCTACATCCCCGTGTGCGACTACTGGGCCCTCTACGACAACAGCATCTGCCCGGCCAACAAAATCGCTTTCGGATGCAAGGATGAAAGCATAACGATTATCGAACCAGCCGTATATGAAAAATTCAAGGACCAATACACCCAAGAAGATGACCATGAGCGAGGATGAGGTTTATGAAATGCAGCGGAAGATAGACGAAGGCATATACCTGGCTCAGGAACGCCTCATTGAACGCGCCATGCACAACCACACCACCCTGGTTGTGGCGCGCGGAGGACAAGTCGTGGAGGTAATGGCCGAGGAGCTTTGTCCGCACCGCAAGAGACGCCGTCAGCGAAACAAATGAGAAAAGCGGGAAGGCCGTCGCAGGCTTCCCGCTTTTCTCCAATCTTGTATCCCGTTTCACATCTTCCAAGCCAAGGCGGCCGCGCCCAGAATGGCGGCCTGCGCGTCATCCAGTTGGGAGACCAGCAGCTTGGCTTTCCCCTTGAAGATGTTCTGCACATTATCGTCGTAGGCTTTTTTCAGCGGCTCCATCAGCAGATTTCCGGCCTTGGTCAGCCCGCCGAAGAACACGTAGGCCTCCGGACTGCAGAACGCCGTGAAATTCGCGCACGACCGCCCCAGAAGCTCACCCGTAAACTGATAGACATCCCTTGCCAGCTGGTCACCATGCTCCGCCGCGATGGACACATCCTTGGAGGTGACATTCTCCAACGGGATATTACGCAGCTCGCTCTCGTCCGTCCGCTTCGTCAGGAACTCACGCGCCGTACGCGCCACGCCGGTGGCCGAGCAATAAGTCTCCAAGCATCCCTTACGCCCGCATCCGCACTGACGCGCCTCCGGACCACGGTCCACAATCACATGTCCCAACTCGCCGGCAAAACCGTCGCATCCGTACACCAGCTCCCCGTTGACCACGATGCCGCTGCCCACTCCCGTGCCTAACGTAATCATGATGAAATTCTTCATGCCTTTCGCCACGCCGAAGGTCATTTCGCCGATGGCGGCCGCATTGGCGTCGTTGGTCAGCACCACGGGAATGCCCAGACGTTCCTGAAACATCTTGGCCAACGGGACGATGCCCTTCCACGGCAGGTTGGGCGCCAGCTCGATGGTGCCGTTATAATAGTTCCCGTTGGGTGCCCCGATGCCCAAGCCCTTGATTTGGCCGATTCCGCCGACTTTCTCCACCAGCGGGGCCAACGCCTTGCAGCAACTGTCCACGTAAACATCCACGTCCCTGTACTCTCCAGTCCGGATGGTGGTCGTGGCCACCACATTCGCCTCCGCGTCCACAATGCCGAACGCCGAGTTGGTCCCTCCCAAGTCGAGACCTATCACATACGGTTTATTTTCCATAGCGCATCTATTTCTTATAATAAAAAGTCTTGATTCACAAAAGTAGGAAAAAGGCACGGAACGGCGAAACGAAAGAAGCTCTTTTTCACGAAAAAGAAAAAAAGAGCGGCCTTTTCTTCATAGTCTCATGAAAAAATCCCAATTTTGCAACTATTATGTGGTTTGAACCGGTTAGTACATTAGATTTAATCCTGAAAGGGTTGCTCATCGGCATAGTGGCGTCCGCTCCCATGGGGCCGGTCGGCGTGCTTTGCATCCGCCGCACATTGAACAAGGGACGCTGGTATGGTTTCGTCACGGGCGTGGGAGCGGCTTTCAGCGATATCCTCTATGCGCTGATTACGGGGTTCGGCATGAGTTTCGTGGTGGAATTCCTTGAGGACAAAGACAACATGTTCTACCTCCAGATGGCCGGCAGCGTGATGCTTTTCTTTTTCGGACTCTACACGTTCGTGTGCAAGCCAGCCCCCTCCATCCATCCCCCGTCAAACAAGAAAGGCACCCTGGCCCACAACTTGGCCACCGGATTTCTGGTCACTTTCTCCAACCCTCTGATTATCTTTTTGTTTGTAGCCTTGTTCGCACGGTTCACTTTCGTGGTGCCGGAACATGTGGTCCCCCAGTCCTTGGGCTATCTGTCCATTTTGGCGGGCGCGTTGGCTTGGTGGTTCGCGCTGGCATACGCGGTGGACAAGGTCCGCAGCCGGTTCGACCTCAAAGGCATCCGGCGGCTCAACCGCATCATCGGCACGGCCGTCATCCTGGCCGCCTTGGCCGGACTGGCCATTACCCTGACCGGACTGACTTGGCACTGACAGACTCATTCGGATTATAACAATGTATATCGCCCAACGACTGAAACAAGAAAACATCGCCGAATACCTGCTCTACATGTGGCAGGTGGAAGACATCCTCCGCGCCCACCATCTGGACGCGGACGAACTCCGGCGGGATTACCTCGCACAGTTCCGTGCCGGAGCCGATGCGGAGAAGGAAATCGAGCAATGGTATGCCGACCTCATCCGGATGATGAGGGAAGAGGGAGTGCAGCAGGCCGGACACCTGCAAATCAACCGAAACATCATCGTCCTGCTCTCCGACCTGCACCGCGAGCTGATGCGTTCCGACAAGCATCCGGCCTACAAGGCCGCCTATTACAAGGCCCTGCCCCACATCGTGGAACTCCGCGCCAAGAACGGACACAAGGAACAGCCCGAACTGGAGACCTGCTTCGAGGCCCTCTACGGCGTGATGATGCTGCGCCTGCAGCAGAAGGCCGTCAGCGAAGGCACGGCTGCCGCCATGGCGGACATCAGCAAGATGATGGGGATGCTCTCCGCCTATTACAAGGAAGAGCAGGAAGGAACACTTGAGTTATGAACCCAAACAAAACCAACAAAGAAATATGAAGAATATCCTCGTCACGGGATGCAACGGACAATTGGGCAACGAGATGCAGCTCCTGTCCGCCAAAAACCCGCAATTCAATTACTTCTTCACCGATGTAAACGAGCTCGACATCACGGACGAACAGGCCGTCAAGGCCTTCATCCGCGAACATGACATAGACTGCGTGGTGAACTGCGCGGCCTACACGGCTGTGGACAAGGCGGAGGCCGACGAAGCCCGTGCCGACCTGCTCAACCATGTGGCGCCCGGCTATCTGGCGCAGGCGGTCCGCGAACAAGGCGGATGCATGGTGCAGGTTTCCACCGACTACGTGTTCGACGGCACGGCACACCGCCCCTACCGTGAAGACGCGCCCACCTGTCCCGCCAGCGCATACGGGCGCACCAAGCTGGCCGGAGAGGAAGCCGTGCTGGCGGCCTGCCCCGAAACGGCGGTCATCCGCACGGCATGGCTCTACTCCACTTTCGGCGGGAACTTCGTCAAGACCATGCTCCGCCTGGGGCGCGAGAAAGACAGCCTCGGGGTCATCTTCGACCAAATCGGCACGCCGACCTACGCCCGCGACCTGGCCGCCGCCATCTTTGCCATCCTGAAGCAAGGCATCGTCCCCGGCATCTACCACTTCTCGAACGAAGGTGTCATCTCGTGGTATGACTTCACGAAAGCCATCCACCGCATCGCGGGCATCACCGACTGCAAGGTGCGCCCCCTGCACACGGAAGAGTATCCCACGCCGGCCGCACGCCCGCATTATTCCGTGCTTGACAAGACCAAAATCAAAGAGACTTACCATATTGAGATTCCTTATTGGGAGGACTCGCTGGAGGAATGCATCCGACAGCTCGAACAAGCATAACAAACGCAGCAAGCAAGTATGGATGAAATAGAAAGAAGAAGAACTTTTGCCATCATCTCCCACCCCGATGCAGGAAAGACCACCCTCACCGAAAAGCTCCTGCTCTTCGGCGGGCAGATACAGGTAGCCGGGGCGGTGAAGAACAACAAAATCAAGAAGACCGCCACCAGCGACTGGATGGAAATCGAGAAACAGCGCGGCATCTCTGTGACCACTTCCGTCATGGAATTCGACTACGAGGGCTACAAGGTGAACATCCTCGACACGCCGGGACACCAGGACTTCGCCGAAGACACGTTCCGCACGCTCACCGCCGTGGACAGCGCCATCATCGTGGTGGACGGCGCGAAAGGCGTGGAGGCGCAGACCCGCAAGCTCATGGCCGTCTGCCGGATGCGCAAGACCCCCGTCATCGTGTTCGTCAACAAGATGGACCGCGAGGGCAAAGACCCCTTCGACCTGCTCGACGAACTGGAGGAGGAACTGCAAATCAAAGTGCGTCCCCTCTCCTGGCCCATCAACCAGGGGCAACGCTTCAAGGGCGTCTACAATATATATGAGCAACGGCTCGACCTCTTCACGCCGGACAAGCAGAAGGTGACGGAGAAGGTGGAGGTGGACATCCACGGCCCGGAACTGGAAGCCCACGTGGGCGAGGCGGACGCGGAAAAGCTCCGCGCCGACCTGGAACTCATCGAAGGCGTCTATCCGGAATTCGACGTGCAAGCTTACCTGGATGCCGAAGTGGCCCCCGTGTTCTTCGGGTCGGCACTGAACAACTTCGGCGTGAAGGAACTGCTGGACTGCTTCGTCAAGATAGCCCCCAGCCCGCGGCCCACGCAGGCCGAGGAACGCACCGTGAATCCGGAGGAGCCGAAATTCACCGGCTTCATCTTCAAAATCACGGCCAACATCGACCCCAACCACCGCTCGTGCATCGCCTTCTGCAAGGTATGCTCCGGAAAGTTCGTGCGCAACGCGCCCTACCTGCACGTGCGGCAGGACAAGACCGTGCGCTTCTCCTCGCCCACGCAGTTCATGGCCCAGCGCAAAAGCACCATCGACGAGGCCTGGCCGGGCGACATCGTGGGCCTGCCGGACAACGGCATCTTCAAGATAGGCGACACGCTGACCGAGGGCGAACGGCTCCACTTCCGCGGGCTGCCCAGCTTCTCGCCCGAGATGTTCAAGTACATCGAGAACGCCGACCCCATGAAGACCAAGCAGCTGGCCAAAGGCATCGAACAGCTGATGGACGAGGGCGTGGCGCAGCTGTTTGTCAACCAGTTCAACGGGCGGAAAATCATCGGCACCGTCGGCCAGCTCCAATTCGAGGTCATCCAATACCGGCTGGAACACGAATATAACGCCAAATGCCGCTGGGAGCCGCTGAGCCTCTACAAGGCTTGCTGGATCGAGAGCGACGACGCGGCGCAGCTGGAAGCGTTCAAGAAACGCAAGTACCAGTATATGGCCAAGGACCGCGAAGGGCGCGACGTATTTCTGGCCGACAGCAACTACGTGCTCCAGATGGCGCAGTCCGACTTCGAACACATCAAATTCCACTTCACCAGCGAATTCTAACATCAAGAAAGGAGAATAAGTCATGACAATGGAAGAAGACATACGGCAGGCCGTGGAAGTCATGCGGCGCGGCGGCGTCATCCTCTACCCCACCGACACCATCTGGGGCATCGGATGCGACGCCACCAACGAGGAAGCCGTCCGGCGGGTGTACGACATCAAGCGGCGCGACGACAGCAAGGCCCTGATCTGCCTGGTGGACTCTGCCGACCGGCTGCAACGCTACGTGGGCGACGTGCCAGCCGTGGCATGGGATCTGATTGAATATGCCGACAAGCCGCTCACCCTCATCCTGGACAACGCCCGCAACCTGGCGCCCAACCTGCTGGCCGAGGACGGCAGCGTGGGCCTCCGCGTCACCCGCGAAGAGTTCAGCCGCCAGCTTTGCTACCGCTTCCAGAAGGCCGTCGTCTCCACCTCGGCCAACGTGAGCGGCGAACCCTCGCCCGCCTGCTTCGCGGACATCTGCGACGAGATACTCAATGCGGTGGACTACGTGGTGCAGAGCCGCCGGAACGAAAAGAAGAAAGCCGCCCCGAGCAGCATCATCAAGCTCCGCCCGGACGGCGAGATAACCCTTATCCGGAAATGAAAGGAGTGGCAGGCATGAAAACGGCCAAAAGGAACTTCACGTTCCTCGAGCGCCTCTTCATCTGGCGGAGGATGAACTTCGGCGAGCAGAAGTCCATCCTGGTGGTCAGCTTTTTCGTGGGAATCCTCACCGCCTTCGCGGGGCTTTTCCTGAAATGGCTCATCCACCAGATACAGTACATCCTGACCTACCGGTTCGATGTCACCGTCTCCAACCCCCTCTATCTGGTCTACCCCGTCATCGGCATCTTCCTCACGGGGCTGTTCGTGCGCTACGTCGTGAAGGACGACATCAGCCACGGCGTGACCAAGATCCTTTTCGCCATCGCGCGGAAGCAAAGCAAAATCAAGGCGCACAACACCTGGTCGAGCGTCATCGCCAGCGCCATTACCATCGGCTTCGGCGGGTCGGTGGGGGCCGAGGCTCCCATCGTGCTCACCGGTTCGGCCATCGGCTCCAACCTGGGCCGACTTTTCCGCATGAACAGCAAGACGCTCATGCTGCTGGTGGGCTGCGGCGCGGCCGGGGCGGTGGCCGGCATCTTCAAGGCCCCCATCGCCGGGCTGGTCTTCACCCTCGAGGTGCTGATGATCGACCTCACCATGGGGTCGCTGCTCCCGCTGCTGGTGTCCTGCGTCACGGCAGCCGGGGTCACGTTCGCCTTCTCCGGCACGGGCACCATCTTCGAGTTCCACCTGCAGGACGCCTTCGCCGTGGAGAAGATTCCCGCCTACATCCTGCTGGGCATCTTCTGCGGCCTCGTCTCGCTCTACTTCACCCGCACGATGAACTCGCTGGAAGACGTGTTCCGCAAATACTCCAGCCCCTACGTCAAGCTGCTCATCGGCGGGGCCACGCTCAGCATCCTCATCTACCTCTTCCCCTCGCTCTACGGCGAAGGCTACGAGCTGATAGAACTGCTCCTCAACGGGCGCGGCCCGGCAGACTGGGACACGGCCATGGACAGCTCCCTCTTCTACGGACACGGCAACCTGCTCCTGCTCTACCTGGCCCTGGTACTCATCTTCAAGGTGTTCGCCTCCACGGCCACCAACGGCGGCGGGGGCTGCGGCGGGATTTTCGCCCCCAGCCTCTTCCTGGGATGCATCTCGGGCTTCATCTTCGCCCGGCTGTGGAACATCAACCAGTTCCTGGACATCCACCTGCCGGAACGCAATTTCGCCATGATCGGCATGGCCGGACTGATGAGCGGCGTGATGCACGCCCCGCTGACAGGCATCTTCCTCATCGCCGAGCTGACGGGCGGCTACCAGCTGTTCATGCCGCTGATGATCGTGTCCGTCTGCGCCTACCTGACCATCATCTCCTTCGAGCCGCACAGCATCTATTCCATGCGGCTGGCCAAGAAGGGGCAGCTGCTCACGCACCACAAGGACCGCGCCGTGCTGACACTGATGAGCCTCGACTCGGTTATCGAGAAATACGACGAGTACCTCTACCCCGACATGGACTTGAGCGAGCTGGTCAAGAGCATCTCCGGCTCGCGGCGGGACGTGTTTCCCGTGGTGGACCGCCAGCACCGGCTCGTGGGCATCATCTACCTGGACAGCGTGCGCCCCATCATGTTCCGGCAGGAACTCTACCACCGCTTCAAGATCGGGCAACTGATGAGCGAGCCTGTGGCCCGCCTGAACATCGACGACCCGATGGACGTGGTCCTGCTCACGTTCGACAAGACCGGGGCCTGGACGCTCCCCGTGGTGGACACCGAAGGCACATTCATGGGCTTCATCCGCAAGTCACACGTGCTGACCCTCTACCGCAAGATGATGGCGGACTTGTCCGACGAATGACGACTAAAGAAAGGAATGACATGAAAAAGAAAGAAGACTTGAGAATCGTGTACATGGGTACTCCCGAATTTGCCGTGGAGAGCCTGAGACGCCTCGTCGAGGGCGGTTACAACGTAGTGGGCGTGGTCACCATGCCGGACAAGCCCGTAGGCCGCCACCAGGACACGCTGCAGGCCAGCCCGGTGAAGCAATACGCCGTGGAGCGTGGACTGCGCGTCCTGCAGCCGGAGAAGCTGAAAGACCCGGCCTTCGTGGAGGAACTCCGCTCGCTACAGGCCGACCTGCAGATTGTCGTGGCCTTCCGCATGTTACCCGAGGTAGTGTGGGCCATGCCGCCCCTCGGCACGTTCAACCTCCACGCCTCGCTCCTCCCGCAATACCGCGGCGCGGCCCCCATCAACTGGGCGGTCATCAACGGCGAGACGGAGACGGGCATCACTACCTTCTTCCTCCGCCACGAAATCGACACGGGAGAGATCATCCAGCAGGTGCGCGTCCCCATCGCCGACACGGACAACGTGGGCATCGTACACGACAAGCTGATGTCGCTCGGCGGACAACTGGTGGTGGACACCGTGGACCGGATTCTCGCCGGCGACGTGCGCCCCGTCCCCCAGGAAAGCCTCGCGGATTGCGGCCCCCTGCGGCCCGCACCCAAAATCTTCAAGGACACCTGCCGGATGGACTGGCACGGAAAGACGCTCAAGCAGCTCCATGACTTCGTGCGCGGCCTCTCGCCCTACCCTGCCGCCTGGACCGAGATGGCGGACGGCACGGGAAAGACCTACACGCTTAAGATTTACGACACGGAGAAGGAGGCCTGCACGCCCGCAGAACCCGCAGGCACGGTGGTGAGCGACGGCAAGACTTACCTGAAAGTGGCCGTGGACGGCGGTTACCTCCACCTGAAGGAAATCCAGCTCACGGGCAAGAAGCGGATGGCCGCGGGCGACTTCCTCCGCGGCTTCCGCATGGCGGACGGCCTGGCCATGCAATGACAAAAAGACACGGAATCGCCCGTTTTTCATCCGCCCACATCCAGAGGCCCGGTACAGCCGATTCTCGCGCCACCTCGCCTGACACTTTGACTATCCGTTCGTCTTGCGGTAGCTCCACACGGCCGCCACGGCGAACACCGTCATGAAGGACAGCAGCTTGCCTAACTGCGGCCACAAGTCGGCCATGCCGCACCCCTTCAGGAAAATCATGCGCATCACTTGGATGAAATAGGTCAGCGGATTGAAGGCCGAAATCCATTGCGCCCACTCCGGCATACTCCGCACCGGGGTGAAAAGGCCGCTCATCAGGATGAACACAATCAGGAAGAAGAACATGACGAACATGGCCTGCTGCATCGTGGAGGAATAGTTGGAAATCAGCAGCCCGAAGCCGGACATGGTGAGGATGAAGACCCCGGCGAAAAAGTAAATCAGCCACGCGCTGCCGGAAGGGACGATGCCGTAGAGCAGGAAAGCCAGGAACAAGGCGATGGTCAGCACCACCAGCCCCACGATCCAGTAAGGCACCAGTTTGCCCAGGATGAACACGGACTTGCCGAGCGGGGTCACGTTAATCTGCTCGATGGTGCCGGTCTCCTTCTCGCCCACGATGTTCAGGGCCGGGAGGAAGCCGCACACCAGCGTCAGCATCACCACCAGCAAGGCCGGCACCATGAACACCTTGTAGTCCTGGTGCGGGTTGTAGAGGTTCAGCACGGACAGGCGGACAGGGTTTCCCCCGCCCGTCTCCTGCGCCACGAATTCGTTCACGACCGCCGTAAGGTACGAGCTGCCCAGCCCGCCCTTGGTGCCGTTGACGGCATTGGCCGAGACTTGCACCTGCACGGGACGGCCCGTGGCCAGCCCTTTCTCGAAATGGTCCGGGATCTCCAGGATGATGTCGGCCTCTCCCCGCTCCACACAGTCCAACGCCTGCCCGTAGTCCGGCGCGTTCTCCACCAGGTTGAAATAGTCCGTGGACGCCACTTTCTCCACCAGACGGCGCGACACAGGCGAATGGTCCGCATCCACCACGACCACGTTGTTGTGCTTGATTTCCAGGTTGGCCGCCCAAGGCATGAGAATCATCATCATGCAGGGAAACACCACGATAAGCCGCGGAATGACGGGATTCCGCAGCATCTGCTTGAACTCCTTTTCTATCAAATATTTCAGCATCATGACTTTCTTCCTCCTCTTATTCCAGACGGACCTTGAACTTCTTCAGGCTCAACGCCACCAGCAACATCGCCATGCCGGACAATACCAGCACCTCCCGCCATACGGCCCCGAAGCCCAAGCCCTCAATCATCACCTTCCGGACGGCCTGGATATACCAGCGGGCCGGAATGATGTCCGATATCCATTGCAGCACGAGCGGCATACTTTCCACCGGGAATATCATCCCCGAAAGCAACATCACCGGCATCATCAGTCCCATACCCGACACCAACATGGCCGCCACCTGGTTTCCCACCACGCACGAGATGAGCAGGCCCAACGACAAGGCCACCGTAATCAGCAGCAGGCTGAGCAGGCCGACCACCCAGAGGCTTCCCGCCACCGGCACATGGAGCACATAGACCGACAGCAACAGGATTGTGACCAGGTTGACGCACGAGAGGAGCAGGTAAGGCACGGCCTTGGCCAGGATGATGAAGATGGGGCGGATGGGCGACACCAGCAGCACCTCCATCGTGCCGGTCTCCTTCTCCCGCACGATGGAAATGGCCGTCATCATGGCGCAGATGAGCATCAGTATCAGCCCCATCACGCCGGGAACGAAATTGTACGCGCTCTTCATCTGGGGGTTGAACAGCAGGTGGGTCTGCACCGTGAGGTTCCCTTCCTGCCCGTCCTGCAAGGCTTGGCCGATGATGCCCTGCATGTAGCCGGCCGTCACGTTGCCCGTGTTGGGGTCGGTGGCGTCCACCACCAGCTGCACGCCGGCCTCGCCCGTACGCAGGTTCTCGTCAAACTGCGGCGTGAAGGCCACCACGATGTCCGCCTCGTCGCGGCGGAACACGGTCTCGACCTCGGAGGCGGACACCAGCTCCCTCACCACGCTGAAAAAGCGGTTGCCCTCTATCCGCTCCGTGATGCGCGTGGTGGCCGCGTCTTTCGAGGGGTCGAGTACCGCCACCCGGCTGTGGTTGATTTCCGTGGTGATGGCAAAGCCGAAAAGCATGATTTGCAGCACCGGCATTCCCAGCAGAATCAGCATCGTCCGCCGGTCGCGGAAGATATGGAAAAACTCTATCTTGACAAAAGCCCAGAATTGTTTCATATTCAATCTGATTTACGTGTGGCCTCGCGGGCCAGGCGGTGAAACACCCCGTCCATGTCTTTCTCTCCGAAAGTCCGTCTCAGCCCCTCCGGCGTGTCCAGCGCGCGGATTTGCCCGTCCACCATGATGGACACCCGCCCGCAAAACTCAGCCTCGTCCATATAATGCGTAGTGACAAAGACCGTCGTCCCTTGGTCGGCAGCCTGATAAATCAATTCCCAGAACTGACGGCGCGTCTTCGGGTCCACCCCGCCGGTAGGCTCGTCGAGAAACACGATATCCGGCCGATGGAACGTGGCCACCGAAAAAGCCAGCCGCTGCTTCCATCCCAAAGGAAGCGAGCCTACCGGCGTATTCCGCTCCGCTTGCAGTCCCAACGTACGGAGCACCTCCTCCGTCCGCGAGGCTATCACCTTGTCCGGCAATCCGTAGATGCCGGCGAAAAGGCGGATGTTCTCCCACACTTTCAAGTCGTCGTAGAGGGAAAACTTCTGGCTCATGTAGCCAATGCGCCTTTTGATTTGCTCCTGCTGCGTGTTGATGTCGAAGCCGGCCACGCGCCCCGTTCCAGAAGTGGGATACGACAAGCCGCAGAGCATACGCATGGCCGTGGTCTTCCCCGCCCCGTTCGCGCCGAGGAACCCGAAAATCTCTCCACGGTCCACACTGAAAGAAATGTGGTCCACAGCCGTGAACGTGCCGAATCGTTTCGTCAGGTCCTTCACCTCGATGACATGTTCCGCCTGCGCGTCAGCCGGTTTCCGTGTCAGGCCGGGCGGACACAGGATGTCGGCAAACCGCTCCATCATGACCGCGGGTGTGTCCGTTCCCCTCACCTTCCCAGAGTCAAAGAAGGCCATGCGGTCGGTAGACCGGATTTCATCCGGATAAGGGGTGGAGACAATGAGGGTGATGCCTTCCTCCTTCAGGCGGCGGAGCATTTCCCAGAATTCCTTGCGCGACACGGGGTCCACCCCCGTGGTAGGCTCGTCCAGCAACAAGACCACCGGCTTGTGTATCAAAGCGCAGCACAAGGCCAGTTTCTGTTTCATCCCGCCGGAGAGATGTCCGGCACGGCGCGTCTTGAAAGGCTCGAGCTGGCGGTAGATGTCTTCCACCAGATGATAGTTCTCACGTACCGACGTGCCGAAAAGCGTGGCGTAGAAGTCCAGGTTCTCCTCCACCGTCAAGTCGGGATAGAGGGAAAAGCGTCCCGGCATGTAGCCCAACCGAGGGCGAAGCGCCCGGTAGTCCTTCACCGTGTCCAACCCGTCCACCGTGACGCGCCCCCGCTCCGGACAAAGCAAGGTGGCCATCAGGCGGAAGAGCGTGCTTTTCCCCGCCCCGTCCGGCCCGACAAGCCCGAACAGTTCGCCGCGCCGCACCTCAAGCGACACGCCGTCCAACGCCTGCACACGGCCGAACCGCATCGACACATTCTCCACGCTTACGATCGGTTCCATATCCATTATTGGAATTTCACTTCTCCGTACATCCCCAGTTTCAGCAACCCGTCGTTCTCCACGGCGATTTTCACGGCATACACCAGGTTGGCCCGTTCGTCCCGTGTCTGGATGGTTTTGGGCGTAAACTCGGCCTGGCCGGAAATCCAGGTCACCCGTCCGGCGTACTCCCGCCGCCCGTCTTCCCCTTCGTCGGCATACACCTTGACGGACTGCCCCACCTTCACCTCGGAAAGCTGTGAGCCGCTCACGTAGGCCCGCAGGAAAACGTGCCGCAGGTCTGCCAGCTTGAACAAGGGCTTCCCGGCCGCCGTCACCTCCCCGGCCTCGGCGTATTTGGCCAGCACCGTCCCGGACGCCGGACTCACGACGCGGCATTTGCGGAGCTGGTCCTCCAGTTGCATGATTTGCGCTTCCGCCGCCCGCTGCTCGTCGCTCACGCCTTGATTGGTCCGTTCCAAAGTGGAGAGCTGGGCTTCCAGCTGTTTCTTCAAGACAGCCAGTTGCGCCTCAGCGTCGTCCAGCTGTTTCTGCGTGCCGGCATCCCGTGCCAGCAGGTTCCGGCAGCGTGTCCGTTCCCGTTCCGCTTTAGCAATCTGTTCGCGTGTGGCCGCCACTTGCTTGGCGATGTCCGCCCGCTTGCTCCCGATGCCTTGCGCACTGGCTTCCAGCTGGACCTTCTTCAGGTAAAGCTGCACCGAATCCACGCTCCCCACCTGCTGCCCGGCTTCCAGCTCGTCGCCTTCTTCCACGTCCAACGCCACAATCCTGCCGTTCGCCTCGGCGGACACGACGACCTCCGTGGACTCGAAAATGCCGGATGCGTCGAAATCCTCATTTCCACGGCCACAGGCGACCCACAGGATGCCTCCCATCATGACTGCCGCCAGACGGCATCCCCGCCGCCAATATGCCATTCTTCCAGACTTCATATACTTCGTTTTAATGGTTCAACACATACTTCATATCATATAACGCCTGCAGGCGTTGCATCTCATGCAAGGCTTTGGTCTGCCGCGCCTGGTCCTCGGCCAGCACCTCACGCAACATTTCCGTCACGGTCAGCGTGCCCTCCTCCACCCTGGCTTCGGCGGCCTTCCGGATGTTCGCCCGCAAACGGAGCAGCTCGTCATCATTCTTCATCAGGGTGTCCAGCCGTTCCACCGTCCGCCGATGCTGCGCGGTTTCCATCCGTCTCTCCAGCCGGAAAGCCTCCTCCTGCACGTCGATGTCACTCCGGTCCACGTCCAACAATCGTTTGTCATTCTTCCGGGTGTAAAAGCCACTGATGTTCCAGCTCAGCCTCACCCCGGCGATGTAATACGGCTCAAAGCCCCCTTTCAGCATATTCAGCCCCGGATCGCCGTAAGCCCCTTGGGCGAACAGGCTCAGGCGGGGCATAATTCCCGTGTCCAGCCCTTTCTCCCTCACGTCCAGCTGTTTCCGCATCGAAGCATAAAGCGACAGTTCCGGACGGAGCAGTTCCGCAGAGGAAGACGTCCGACCTGCAGGGCGCACCAAGGTTTCGTTCTCCAAGCCCTCCATTCCGGTCAGCATTCCCAACACTTCCAGATAAGCCTTGCGGTTCATTCGCAACTCAGCCTCCGCCTGTCGGGCATCCAGCTGTTCCACGCTCACCGCATCCAAATCCGCCGGAGTGGCCGTCCCTTGCTCCACACAAGCCTGCACCTGTTCATAGTTCCGCGCCAGTTGTCCCTGCAACAACGCATTTTGCTCCAGCCTGGTGTCTATCAGCAAAATGCCGAAAAAGAGCTGGTTCACGCGGTCGCGCAAAGTATAAAGGTTCACCTCCACCTGTCCGCTCCGCACATCGGCTCCGGCACGTGCCTCCTCTTTCCGCTGCCGGGCCGCGCCGCCGTCCCAGATCGTCTGGTTCAGTTCCAGCACGGCCTGATACTGGTCCTTGTCCAACCCGAACTCCAGGCCGGGTATGGCCAGAGGCATCTTCGTCACGTCGGACTGATAGGAAACCTTTCCGGAAAGCGTCAGCTGCGGAAGCCAGCTCTTCGAAGCGTTCTCCAACGTGAAATCCCGCGTCCGCTCTATCAAGTCGAGCTGACGGACCAAAGGGTAATTCTCCCGGGCCGCCTGCTGGCATCCCTCCAAGGTCAGCTGGGCGGAAACGCCTCCCTGGAAGAGGCCGGCCACAGCAAAGAACAGGCAAAAACGTTTCATTCTCATTTCCTTAAACGGCTTAAAATGGTTTCTATATTTTCCGCACGACGCTGCGTCACGAACTGCCGCACATCCTCATCATCCATATCGAACGCCTGCCGTGCAATAGGCAATCCCGCAAAAGTCATGACATTCAGCGAAGCCATGGAAAACAACAAGTCCGCCGTGCGGACCGGACGTACCTCCCCGCGCTTCAACGCCTGCTCCAACAACAGACCTAAATCCCGTATCGTGTCCTGCAAGGCCTCCACCAGCATGGGCAGATACACCTTCCGCCGTTCTTCATTCAGATGGATTTCGTTCAAAATGAACATAGGAAGAGTAGGATTACGGGACAAAAAATCAAAATGCGCCCCGGCCAGGTCCTCCACCTGTTTCAGGAACGGTTTGCCATCGTCAAACGTGGTCCTCAACGACTGGGCCAAAGCATTGGCCTTTTCCTGAAAAATCCGTTCAAACAGTTTCTCTTTCGTACGGAAATAGTAATGCAGCATCGCATGGGTCACCCCTGCCCGGCGGGCGATGTCCACCGTCTTGGCCAACGCGAAACCCTTGTCCAGGAATTCCGCCTCCGCCGCCTGCAAGACAGCTTGCTCCGTGTTGTCTCCCTTGCTCATAACTCCAATGTTTAACTTCCGTGTTAACTTCGGCGCAAAGATAAAGGATGGGCTGTAAACAGCCAAAGGATCCTATGGAAATCCGCTTGGTTTAACTTTCATTAACCCTTCGCGGATAACGCGTTCCGCTGTATCGTCTTCCCGCCCCCTCATCCTACGGCAGTACTCTCCGCAAAGTACCGGAGTACTCTCGTGGGAGTACTCCGGTACTTTGCGGAGAGTACTGATGCGTGGACGGCAGAATGCCGGGGCAATCAAGCCATTTCCCGATATTCCTTGCCCGCCCGGGTGCATCTGCCAATCATCCCGCCTGTGCGCAGGTAAGAATCAGGTGGGCATTTCAAACAGGACGGGCTTCAACTTGTTGTAGTCCACTTTTCCGTTTTCATCGCTTATTCCTCCTCCTGCAGTTTGTTGTATTCCTCATCTGTTACAGGTTCAAGCCATTCGTTGCTTGTCTTTTCTCCGGGCACTTCAATGGCAAGGTGGGCAAACCAGCTGTCGGCTGTGGCGCCATGCCAATGTTTTACCCCGGCAGGGATGTTGACCACATCGCCGGGACGGAGCAAGCGTGCGGGCTTTCCCCATTCCTGATACCAGCCAGTGCCTGCCACGCAGACCAGCAGTTGTCCGCCGCCCTTCGTGGCGTGATGTATGTGCCAGTTGTTGCGGCAACCCGGCTCAAACGTCACATTGTTGATGCCGACCTGTTCCGAAGATACCGGAGCCAGGTAACTTTGCCCGATGAAGTATCGGGCATACGCATCATTGGGCTTGCCGATGGGGAATATCATCTCCCGCTCGAATTTTGCTTTCTCGTCCGCTGCCTCCGTTTCTTCCGTCCATACGTCTTTGGCTAAACGGAATGCAGCCCATGCCTTGGGCCATCCGGCATAGAAGCCGACTTGTGTCAGTATCTCCGCTATCTCGGTACGGGTAATGCCGTTCTTCCTGGCGGTCTGCAAGTGGTATGTCAAGGAAGAATCCGTAATGCCCGAACTGACAAGTGCGGTAATCGTAACCATGCTCCGGTCTCGCAAGCCGAGTTTGTCTGTCCGGCTCCATACTTCGCCGAAAAGCACGTCATCGTTCAGTTCCGCAAACTTGGGCGCGAAATCGCCCAACTGCTCTCTTCCGGCAGTCTGCTTGATTTTTGTCTGTGCGTTAGCCATAGGTGTAATCATTAATAGTGTGAATGCAATGCAAATAATTGTTCTCATGATTGTATGCTTTTATCGTTGATACTCTTATTCTTCAGGAGCAGTCAATCCCGGATAATTGATTTCATCCAGCCATTCAGCTATCATGCTGTGGCAATTGGGAGCCTGCGATGAGCGTACCCACAAGCTGGACGACAGGAACTTGCCGCCGGGAATCAACCGCTCCGCATCCGCCTCCACGCCGCTGATGCCGCTGCTGGCACTCGACACGATAAGCCCGATGCCCTTGCCTGCCATCTCGTCGCCATAATGGAACAGGAAGGCCTGCAGAGCTGCGGTTTTTACCGCATCTTCCACATGGTGAGGTTTGGTTACGCCAATGATGGGCAAGGTTTGCCATAACGCTGTTCTTTTAAAAGTTTCCTGCCGCAAAGTTATGGCAATTATTCCTCAGCCATGTTGTTTTACGGCTCAATTTATGTTTGCTTAAAGCTCAATACCGTCAGCAGTCTTGAGTTCCCGTAATCAAGACCCAACACGCATACAGAAGCCGGCAGCCATCACACGTCTTATGAAAGCGCAACAGAACTCTTAATTTTGTGCAGTATATATCGCTTTTTTGAATAAAAATCAGTAATATTGCATCCGAACAACAGTGTGGAATATGAAAACAATCATTCTAAACCAACACAAAGAACGGGATGGACTTATTTGCCATGCGCATACTGGATGATGTCTATCCTGAATATGGATAAGATTGTTGAATGTGCCGGAGAATTAAAGTGTGATAATCTCGTTATTGTGACTTACAATGACAAACGCACAATAGAGAAAGACGGTTATACGATAAATGTAGTACCCGTCACAGAGTTTTAAATATATGGATGTCCTGACACATTTTAGGAGTATAGAAGAACTGACCAAAACGCTCTCGCGTGAGCAAAAGTTGCTGAGTGAGATGTTTGGGAAACGGAAACTTATGAAGTTTCCGCTGGGGCTTGCCATTGACCTTGTCGGAGGAAATGAAGTTAGGTTAAGGAAGTTGGTAGAATATGGCGTACTGGTAGAGTCTGGCAATGCAGTTGAAATAGAGAGTGATTATTTGAATTTCTTTGAGGAAGTGCTGAATGTCAACGAGGAAATTAGCGTATTGAGCGTACAGGAGTGCATCAACACTTTGAAAGAGTATATCGGATATTTCCTGCAAGAGACGAACTCTAACCGCAAGGCCGGATATCAGGACAATGTTCGGCAACTTTTAAAAAAGACCGGATTCAGGACCTTGAAAAATGTGGTAGACTTGAAGCGTAATATGGATAATGCCTATAAACAAGAACCCAATTATATCATTAAGAAGAAGAAGCTGCAGAACCTGGATGAAAAGAGTCATAGCATTCGCGCAATGATACGTGAATGTGAAAAGTTAATGGATAATGAGCATGCATTTTTTATCATGGCTAACGATCCGCACATGGCAAAGACTTGTAGCGATGTGAAGCATGATTTTGTTGAAGCCTATCATGCGCTAATGGAGATTGACAGACAGATTATTTTCTACATCAACCAGATTGACCTGCAAAATCAGCTTTATAAAAAGATCCGGAAATTGAAATACCTGCAAGACCAGCTGCTTATCAAGACTGACACAAACCTTGTGCAGGTGCTGGAAGAAAGGAATCCTCTTTGGATGGAATCGCGCCAATACAACAAGGTTCGCTTGTCTTTAGGAATGCTGAGAGAAAATGAACAGGTCGTAAAGTTGCTGAAGCGGATTGCCGAGCGCAATGGCACACAGAAAACCACAAGGACAGAAGCCGCCCCTTTGACAGAGGAAGATTTGCAAGAGCATATTCAACAGCTGAAGGAGGTGGATGCCGCAGAAGTATGGAATGCGTTTCTGGCATCAAGCTATGATTTGTTTGGATTCATTTTGAGGTATGACTATAAGGAAAAGCGTAGTATTGAAGATTATGCGGCTCTCTTCTGCCAATTGGTCATCTTGCATCCTGATGAATGCCGGATGACGGGAGAATATGCTATTTATCAAGACATTGAATATCCTATAATTTATGCGGAATAACACACAAAGAATTTACGAGCGTTTAAGCCGGGGCGAATTCCTTTCGGTAGACAGTACAGATGCCGCTGTCCGTCATTTGTATGAGGATATCGAGGAGAATATGGAAGATTATGCCGACTATTTCCGGGAAATCGGTCTACAACTGGAATCCGGGGATGGCTATTTCTATTTTTCACGAATAGGAGAGAGCAAGCAGACGATAGAACAGAAATTGGACAGCTTCTCAAAATGGCTCGACTATCTGGACTTCCTGAAATGTTACAATCAGTCATGCACTGCCGGATACCAGTTTCGTAAAAGCCATTTGATAGAACAGATCAGTCTGGATATCGAACTGAAGGAAAAGGCGAACCACCTGTTCAAGAAATACGGGGCGGGGTCTCATATCGAGATTGTCAACAAGCTGCTTCAGGAAATGCAAAATATGGGGTTTGCGGAATGTGTAAGCGAACCTGATGAGACTTTTAAGATTACTTCGGCATTCCGTTATGCCGAGGAATTAGTTGAAATCATTCAAATAGCAAACGAAGATGAAGTGCCTGAATAAGATTATTTTTATAAATAGCGCCAACATACCATACGCGGAAATTTCCGTCGATGGCAATGTGCATTTCACAGGAACGCAGGGTGTGGGTAAAAGTACCGTATTGAGAGCATTGCTGTTTTTCTACAATGCCGACAAGCAGCGTCTGGGTATCCAGCAGGGACAAAAGCCGTTTGATGAATTCTATTTCCGCCAGTCAAACTCCTACATCCTTTATGAGGTGATGCGTGACAATGGCGCATATACCATATTGGTCAGCAGGTATCAGGGACGTGCTTCATGGCGATTCATAGATGCACCCTACCAGCGTGAGTGGCTTATTGCCGACGACAATCTGGTATTGAGTGACTGGGTGAAGATTCGTGAACGCATAGACCGGAATATCGCTGTTTCCGCGAGAGTGGAATCGGGTGTGATGTTCAAGGACATTATTTTCGGTAATACGCATGACCACAAATATACACGTTATGCATTGGTGCAAAGTTCGCATTATCAGAATATACCACGAAGCATCCAGAATGTTTTCCTGAATACGAAATTAGACGCAGATTTTGTAAAGAACACGATTATACAGTCCATGACGGATGAAGAACTGCCGATTGATTTGCAAACCTACAGGCGGCTTGTCACGGACTTCGAACGGGAATATGACGAGATAGACTGTTGGTTCCGTCAGACGCGTGACGGGATTTATCCGGTGCGCCAGCAGGCATTGAATATAGCGGAACAAGGCCGTAAAATTGTTGCGCTCGACCAGCAATTACTGGATGTATGGCGTATGCTGAATCATGCTGTAGCCTATAGTGAACAGCACCTGCCGCTTTTAGAGGTTGAAGCGGAGAAAGTGAAAGCCGACATTGAGAAAGAACGTAAACATGAGAAAGAACTTACGGAAGAATATGATAAAGAAAAAGACTCGCTCAATCAAGAACTTGGTGCGAAAAAAGATAGACTTAAAAGAATTGCACAGGCAAGAAAGGATTTCGATGCAGGCGGTATTGAGGCTATGCTCGCTCTTGCCGATCGGGAAACGGCCATCAAGCAGGAAGCGGCAGAGAAACAAACATTGCTGGATGATTTATTGAAAGCCCATGCGCCGATAGAAGAAAAGTACAACATCGCAAGGGGTAAACTGGAGAATGCACGTCAGGCATTCGAGAACAGTCAAAAGGAGGCATATTATCAGAAACAGACAGAACTTCAGATAAAACGCAACAGGCTGGAAGAGGAACGCGCAAAGAACAGATATCAGATTACGGAGACTTTCAGCAGTTGGCGGCAAGAGTCTTACGAACGCCTGCAAATGTTGTTGGCAGAACAGTACAGAGCCGACAATGCCCAGAAAGAACTCCGCCTGTGGCATCCTTTGGCTGATGAAATAAAGCGGGTAGACGAACAGCTTTTGCAGTTGGATTGGACCGAGAAAGAGAATGCTGCCCAACAGACTGCGGTGAAAAGCCAGATAGCTCAGATTACTGCCGAGTATGAAATGAAAGAGTCGGAAATGAAACAGGCCTCTCAGCATGAACAGGAACGTCTTGAGGCTGACCGTAGGCAAATTCGTGAACAAATCGCAAAGATTGATGAGTTGCTTGCCCGTTTGGACGGTTCTTTTTACAAATGGCTCTGCGAGAATAAGGAAGGTTGGGAAAACACGATAGGAAAAGTGGTTGACGAGGAGAGGATTCTGTATGCGCAAGGGATTGAACCTCAATTGGACGTAGCGTCCGGCAGCCTGTATGGCGTAAAGTTGAACTTGGATAATATCGCATCCGTGCACCGCACGCCTGACGAGTATAGATTGGAGAAAAAGGACTTGGAAGAACGGGTACGGCAGATTGACCGTCAGCTTATGCAATTGCCCATAACCCTTCAGGAAGAAATGGCTAAACTTGGCAAGAAATATGCAGCTCGTCTCAATCCTCTTCGTCAGCAAGCGACATTATTAAAGGTCGAAGAAGAACAGATTCCTGTCAAACGGCAGAATCTGCAAAACCATCGGCATAAGTTGGAAATGGAAGAGCAGGAACGGATTGCTCAGGAAAAAGAGATTCGTGAACGTCTCTTCAACGAAGCATTGCTGAAAGTGCAATCGGAGAAGGATACCCGTGAGAAAAGTGAATCAAAGAATAAGAAAGACCTTAAAGAACTCGATTCGTCATTCAACAAGGCTTCAAAAGCACTCGATGAGGAGTTGCGCTTTTTTAAAGAAGCACAACATTCAGAAGCGGAGAGGCATAACAAAGAGTTTGCGACCCTAAAGACACAGCTTGATGAACAGCAAAAAGCGGAACTTGCGGGTAAAGGTGTTGATACCGGTCTGCTCGAACAATATCGCAGGGCTTTGGACGATTTGAATACGCTACTGACGAGGATTGACAAGGAGCGTCCGACTGTCATCGAATACCGTAATGCTGAAAAGAATCTTTTCGCCAGGGAACCGGAAATCAAAAAAGCAATCAAGGCTATTGAGCAGCGGCTATCCATGTTGCGCCAACGTTATGAAGACAGGCGGACACGTATCGGGAAAAAGTGTAAGGAAATGGAAGAACGTCAGAAAACACTTCTCAAGGAACTGACGTATAGGAAAGACGGATTGGGACTTTATCGCCAGATGGTAGAGGATGAACATCTGGTGCCTGATGCGTTCCTCGCTGACGGCAACACGATGAATACAGAGTTGTCCTGCCAGCAACTATTGAGTCAGCTTAGAGGTACTGTCAATCAAAAGCGTGAATCTATCGACGAACTCAAAGACATCGTCGTCAGCTTCAACCGTAATTTCAAGCCTCAGAATGCGTTCCATTTCAATACAATGCCTGTAACAGACAATGATTATCTACAGATTGCCGTGGATTTGCAGGACTTCATGGACAACAATAAAATCGAGGAGTTCCGCAGACGTACCAGCGAACATTATAAAGATATCTTGGGACGCATTTCAACAGAGATTGGCGCACTGATGAAGCGCAGGTCGGACGTAGACGGGGTGATACTCGATATAAACCGGGACTTCGTAGAAAAGAATTTTGCGGGAGTAATCAAGAGTATTGAACTCAGGGCGAATGAGTCATCCGACAAGCTCATGCAACTGCTCATATCCATCCACGATTATACTGCAGACAATGCACTCTCCATTGGCGAACTGAATCTTTTCTCCAGTGATAACCGGGATGAGGTGAACCGTAAGGTCGTAGATTACCTGAAGAGTCTGTCTCATCAGTTGCAGAACGAACCCAATCGCCCGACAGTTTCCTTAGGCGATGCCTTCCGTCTGCAGTTCCGTGTGAAGGAGAACGATAACGATACGAACTGGGTAGAACGTATCAACAATGTAGGTTCGGATGGAACAGACATTCTTGTAAAAGCAATGGTCAACATCATGCTCATCAATGTTTTCAAGAAACAGGCCGCCCGGAAGAGCGGTGATTTCATTGTACACTGCATGATGGATGAGATAGGACGCTTGCATCCTGACAATATCAAAGGAATTCTGCAATTTGCCAATTCACGGAATATCTATCTCATCAACAGTTCACCGACGTCATACAACCCTTATGACTACCGGTATACCTATCTATTGAGCAAACATGGAGTAAAGACGAGAGTAGAAAAATTGTTGAAACGAATAAAATAATTAGAATTTGTATGGCCATAAGTGCATCTATACAGGCGTTAATAGCGGGAAAACAAGTCGCGGATTCAAAACTAAACGGTAAGTTGCGTGACGAACTGCTGGCTGAAGGTATGCTGCTGGTTACCTCCCGTGGCTCAAGAAAATCATATCGCGCCCGTGACACCGAGGCATTAAAGAGATTTCTCACAGATAGGAATGAGAGTTATAGAATCCTTGAGATAGATGCTTCGAATTCCCGTGCTTCAATGGCAGCGGAAACAGGGAACTCCAAACTTGTTATGGTCCGTTCCTGTCCGGGATTCCCCGTAAACAGCTATGAACCGATTGAGTGCCTTCTCGACGGGAAGCCTTTCATGGTAGCCCCACAGGAAGGAAGTTTCCTTTTTGTCTCAGATTGGAAGAGATTTGCAATTCCGGAAGATGTGCTTGTGATGGGCATTGAAAATATGGAAAATTTTAGGATGATTCGCAAGCAAAGAACATTCTTTAAGAAATATATTCAAGCGCATAAGCTTTCTAATAGAGTACTCTTTGTATCCAGGTATCCGCAGTCCACTGATCTTAGAAGATGGCTCTGTACGATTTCCAATCACTACCTCCACTTCGGCGATTTTGATTTGGCTGGAATCAACATATTCCTTTTTGAGTTCCAACAGTATTTGGGTAAAGAACGTTCTTCGTTTTTAATTCCTGACGATATTAAGTCTCGATTGAAGTCAGGTTCAAGGAAAAGGTATGACCAACAGTATTGTCACTTTAAAAACATCAAGTCTGATGTGCATGAATTACAACAGTTAATAGATTTTATTCAGCATGAACGAAAAGCTTATGACCAAGAAGGTTATATCGGATAGAATAGTTATACGAACATCAAGACATGGCCGCGCCACTCCCCTTTGGGAACAGCGCGGCCATACTTTATTCTTTCCCGTCTGACTATTAATAGGACCGTGCAATCAGGACGCGATATTTGGAAGGCTTCCCGCTTACCATATCCGTACCCGGAGTCTGCTCGAACTCGAAAGGCACGCAACGGATGGTGGCCTGCGTGTCTTCCTTGATTTTGGCCTCGGTCTCGGGTGTCCCGTCCCAATGGCAGAGGAAGAAGCCTCCGTCCTTCACTCGTTCCTTGAACTCCTCGTAGTTGTCACACTCATAGATATGCGCGTCACGGTAAGCCTTGGCCTTAGCGAAGATATTGTGCTGCATGTCCTCCAGCACCTCCTTCACATACGCCTCGATACCCTCACAGGTGCGGGTCTCCTTTTCCAACGTATCACGGCGCATCACCTCCACCGTGTTGTTTTCCAGGTCACGCGCCCCCATCACCAGACGTACGGGTACGCCCTTCAGCTCATAATCAGCGAACTTGAAGCCCGGACGTTTGTTGTCGGCATTGTCATATTTCACGGAAACGCCCAGCTCGCGCAGGCGGGCCGCCACGCCGGCCACCTTCTCGTCAATGGCCTTCAGCTGCTCCGCATTCTTATATATAGGTATAATGACCACCTGAATGGGTGCCAGACGCGGAGGCAACACCAGACCGTTGTCATCGGAATGCGTCATGATCAGAGCGCCCATCAGGCGGGTCGACACGCCCCAAGAGGTAGCCCACGCATATTCCAGTTTGTTCTCCTTATTAATGAACTGCACATCGAAAGCCTTCCCGAAGTTCTGGCCCAGGAAGTGCGACGTACCGCTCTGCAATGCCTTGCCGTCCTGCATCATGGCCTCAATGGTATAGGTGTCCAACGCACCGGCGAAACGCTCCGTCTCGCTCTTCACGCCCTGAACCACCGGAACGGCCATATACTGCTCGGCAAAATCGGCATAGACTTTCAGCATCATCTTGGCACGCTCCTCCGCCTCTTCCCGCGTGGCATGGGCCGTATGCCCCTCCTGCCACAAGAATTCCGCCGTGCGGAGGAACAGGCGGGTGCGCATCTCCCAGCGCATCACGTTGCACCATTGGTTGCACAGGATGGGCAGATCGCGGTAACTGTGGATCCAGTTCTTGTACGTGTTCCATATGATTGTCTCCGAAGTGGGACGGATAATCAGCTCCTCTTCCAGCTTGGCGGCCGGATCCACCACGACCCCCGTCTTGTCCTCGTTGGTCTTCAGGCGGTAGTGCGTCACCACGGCACATTCCTTGGCAAAGCCCTCCACATGCTCGGCCTCCTTGCTCAGGAAAGATTTCGGTATCAGAAGCGGGAAATAGGCATTCTGCACTCCAGTTTCCTTGAACTTGTCGTCCAAAATGCGCTGCATCTTTTCCCAAATGGCATATCCATAAGGTTTTATCACCATACAACCTCTCACGTCCGACTGCTCGGCCAAGTCGGCCTTCACCACCAGTTCGTTATACCATTGAGAATAGTTCTCACTTCTTTTGGTCAAGTCTTTAAGTTCTTTAGCCATAATTTAATATCAATAAACCGGATGCAAAATTAGCAAAAAGTTTCCTTTTTTCTGTGGTCATTCGGCAGATTTTATTTAATTTTGCCTGCAATTTGAACTAAAAAGGTATCAACTATGAAAGGATTGAAGTTTTATGCAATTGCATTGAGTGCAGGCATGGTTTTGAGCAGTTGTGGAAATGGCATGAACAATACGGGAAAAGGCTCACTGATCGGGGCAGGCGGCGGTGCCGCCTTGGGGACGCTGATTGGCACACTTGCCGCCGGCAATAAAGGAAAAGGTGCCGCTATCGGTGCCGCTGTGGGCGTAGCCGTAGGCACCACCGCCGGCGCATTGATTGGCAAGCGCATGGACAAGGCCAAAGCTGCCGCACAGCAGGTGGAGAACGCACAGGTGGAAACCGTAACCGACGTCAACGGCCTGCAGGCCGTGAAAGTCACTTTCGACTCGGGCATCCTGTTCAGCACCAGCAGTTCCACACTCAGCACCAGCGCCACGCAGTCTTTGGCCAAGTTCGCCAGCACAGTATTGAATCCGAACAAAGACATGAACATCGACATCAAGGGCTATACCGACAACACGGGGTGGAAGAACAGCACGGCTGAAGAAAGCGTGCAAAAGAACATCAACTTGTCGATGCAACGTGCCAATTCCGTGGCCGATTTCCTGAAAGGATGTGGCGTGGCCACTACTCAAATCGCCTCTATCGAAGGGTTGGGCGAGGCGAACCCGGTGGCGGACAACAGCACAGAAGCCGGACGCGAGCAGAACCGTCGTGTGGAAATCTACCTGACTGCCAGCCAGGCCATGATTGAAGCCGCACAGGCAGAGGCCGGAACAACCAACTAATTGGATATGAAGAAAATCCAAAAGGTATTGCAATGGATTGTACTCCTGTTCTTCGGGAGTACAATCTTTTTTGTAGTCCTCTACCGTTTCGTCCCTGTTCCGCTCACCCCGCTCATGATCATCCGTTGCGCCCAGCAAGTCGGACGGGGCGAGAAAATCCGATTGAAACACCATTGGATTCCTTTGGACGAAATGTCGAAATACCTTCCGGTGGCCGTCATGGCCTCTGAAGACCAGCGTTTCCTGCAACACCATGGATTCGATGTGGTGGAGATACAGAATGCGGTGGAGGAACGTTTGGCAGGCAGACGGCAGCGCGGAGGCAGCACCATCAGCCAGCAGACCGCCAAAAACGTGTTTCTCTGGCCCAAGTCATCATGGGTCCGCAAAGGATTCGAGACCTATTTCACTGTCCTGATCGAACTGTGCTGGAGCAAGGAGCGCATCATGGAAGTCTACCTTAACTCCATCGAGATGGGAGACGGCATCTACGGGGCCGAAGCCGTAGCACAGCAACATTTCGGCCGCCCGGCCAAGAAGCTCAGCCGCGCCAACTGCGCCCTCATCGCCGCCACACTTCCCAATCCGCTTAAATACAGTTCCAAAAATCCCTCCCGCTACATGCTTAAGCGGCAGACCGCCATCATGCGGCAAATGCGGCATATCGATTTGCTCAAATGAGCCGTATCACCCGCACGCCCAATTGTGAGGGATGTTTCTTCATATATTGCCACAACGTCATCGGCTCCAGCACGACTTTCTTATGAATACTGGAAGCATTGAGCAAATGAAGCCGCCCGCCTTTCCACACGGCGAAGCCCAAATGTGAGGTGTCCAACCCTTTCTTGCGGGTCACAATTGCCAAAATGTCCCCGTCATGGATGGCATCGCCCAATACCTCTTTCCCCCTGTTCAACCAAGAAGCAGGCACATATCTCACTGTCTTGCCTTCCATCCGCCGCTCGTTGTCCCGGATATGCCGCATCTCACCCGTCCGTCCTTTCAGCATAGGATAAGCCTCCGGATGCGTACTCATATAATTCAAATCCAGCACCTGCACCCCTACGAAGGGACGGTAACCCTCGTCACTATCCCCATGGACCTCTTCTACAAGCCCCAGTCTCTCATTACTTTCTATCCATTCGCTAAAGTAATGATTTCGCGAGGCGTAGCCATCCATCACGCCTCCATTGTAACGAATCCGTTCCAGATTGCGGCAAAAAGCCGCGAAGTCAGGGTGCGGCTCCCCGACGGTCAACGTCAAAGCCACCACATTCTCCACCAACGTCGTGCAATCCACTTCCCGCAAATTCACGACCAAATCCTCCTGCCGGTTCACCTCCAATGTGGAAGCCACATAGGGAGTTCCAAGAAACTTCCGGGCGAAAAACAAAGTCCAGTCCGTCCCCTCTGGTTGCCGCCCCGCTTCCTCCAAAAGCCTCACGACCCGGACAGAATCGTCCGACGTATAAGTCAAAGCAAACAACTGGGACGGCATGAGCATTCCCGCCGCCAGTCCCATACAACGCAAAAAGGTCCCTATTTCCATCATCAACCAACGGTAAAAAGAACAAGGGATGCATCTGCCTGACACATCCCCTGAACCCTAAATTAAATCTACAGTTTCTTACTTGTCTCCGAAATAACGGTTGTACAGACCGGCAAAGCCACGGCCATGACGGGCCTCGTCTTTCGCCATTTCGTGCACCGTGTCGTGGATGGCATCCAAATCCTGCTGCTTAGCCATCTTGGCCAAATCCATCTTGCCGGAGCAAGCTCCGCTTTCGGCTTCCATTCTCTTCTTCAGGTTGGTCTTCGTGTCCCAAACCATGTCGCCGAGCAGTTCGCAGAAGCGGGAAGCATGATCAGCCTCTTCGTAGGCGTAACGCTTGAAGGCCTCAGCAATCTCAGGGTAGCCTTCGCGGTCAGCCTGGCGGCTCATGGCCAGATACATGCCCACCTCGGTGCATTCGCCCTCGAAGTTAGCCTGCAAGCCCTTCTTGATTTCCGGATCCACATCCTTGGCGATGCCGATGACATGCTCCGTAACGAAAGTCAGTTCCGTCTCCACCAGTTCCTTGAACTTGGAAGCCGGGGCCTTGCACTGCGGGCACTGGGCTGGGGGTTCGCTACCTTCGTGAATGTAACCACATACCGTACAAACAAATTTCTTCTTCATCTTCGTTTCTTTTTTAAATTAAACATTCCTTTATTCTTGTCCCCTTGCCGTCTCAAGCCTGAGGCTGTTCCTGGCAAGATCTGCACAATCCCTTATAATAAACGTGGGTCTCCTCCACCATGAAGTCGGCACCATCCAACTGAAGCGTCCCCGCTCCTTCCGGGAGTTCCACATCCTTCAGGCGTCCGCACCGGCGGCACATGAAGTGCGCGTGAGGCTTCACCACTCCGTCAAAGCATATCTTCTTCTCGTCTATCGTCAGCATCAGGGCTGCGCCATGTTCGGCAAAAAGCCTCAATGTGTTGTACACCGTCGTCTTGGACAATGTGGGAATTTCCTTATTCAAAGCCACGTACACCTCATCCACCGTGGGATGCGTACGATGGGTAAGCAAATAATCCATGATGGCAATGCGCTGTACGGAAGGATGGATTCCGTAACCCAGCAAAGTGTCCAAGGCGCTTCTATCGGTCATTGTCAATTATAAATTTGTATTGTTTACAATGCAAATGTAGCGGAAGTTCCCGTACCAGCCAAACGCCTGCGGGCTTTTTTGATAAATAACAGCCTTTTTTTGCTTTTATTGATACCTTTATTATTATCTTTGCCTCCGTGAAACTGCAAACATTGAAACATGAACTACGGATTTGTCAGAGTTGCGGCCGCCATCCCTTGCGTGAAAGTCGGGGATTGCAAAAACAACGCGCAACAAATTGAAAGCCTTATCGTCCAGGCTGAAGGCAAGGGAGCGGAAATCATTTGTTTCCCCGAGTTGTGCGTCACGGCATACACTTGCGGCGACCTTTTCAGCCAACAGCTTTTGCTTGACGATGCGGAAATGAGCCTGATCAGCATATTGGATTTTACCCGCTCGCTGGATATCATCTCCATCATCGGCGTCCCCGTCGCCTATCACGGCACGTTGCTGAATTGTGCGGCTGTCATCCAAAAAGGAAAAATCTTGGGGCTTATCCCCAAAACGTACTTACCCAATTACAAAGAATTCTATGAGCAACGCTGGTTCACGTCAAGCGATGTACACGGCGATTGCACCGTGTTGATTTGCGGACAGCAAGTGCCGTTGAGCAGGAACCTTGTTTTCAACACCCCGTCCTGCAGCTTCGGTGTCGAGATTTGCGAGGACGTGTGGGCGCCCATCCCTCCCAGTTCCATACTGACGCTGAAAGGGGCGGAGATTATCTTCAATCTCAGTGCGGACAATGAAGGCGTAGGGAAACATGACTATCTGAAATCCCTTTTGGCGCAGCAGAGCGCACGCTGCCTGGCAGGATATGTGTTTGCCGGTGCCGGTTTTGGAGAAAGCACCCAAGACTTGGTGTTCGCCGGGAAAGCTCTGGTTTACGAGAACGGACTGCTGCTGGAAGAGAACGAACGGTTCTCTTTCAAGGAACAATTGGTCATCAGCGAAATCGACGTGGAGCGGCTGCGCGCGGAACGCCGGATGAACACGACTTTCTCCACTTCCATAGAGAAAGTGAAAGGCATCAGCATGCAACAGATAGACACCGAACTGTTCGCGCCAAAAAGCTTCGACCTCACACGTAAGATTTCCCCCACCCCCTTCGTTCCCTCCGGACGCGCCTTGGGCGAACGGTGTGAAGAAATCTTTGCCATCCAGATAGAAGGATTGGCCAAAAGGATCGTACATACACAAGCACAAAATGTCGTTGTCGGAGTATCCGGCGGCCTGGACTCCACCCTCGCCCTGCTGGTATGCGCCAAGACATTCGACAAGCTCGGACTGCCCCGCAAAGGCATTGTCGGCGTGACCATGCCCGGCTTCGGCACGACTGGGCGGACTTATGCCAACGCCATGAGGCTGATGGAGAGCCTGGGAATCACCATACGGGAAATCAGTATCAAAAAATCCTGCCTGCAACATTTCGCGGACATCGGTGCAGATCCCGAAAAGCATGATGTGACGTACGAAAACGGGCAGGCGCGCGAACGCACACAAATCCTGATGGACGTGGCCAACCAGATGAACGGGCTGGTCGTCGGCACGGGAGACTTGTCCGAACTGGCTTTGGGATGGGCCACCTATAATGGCGACCACATGAGCATGTATGGGGTGAACGCCTCCATTCCCAAGACTCTGGTCAAGCACCTGGTCAAGTGGGCGGCTGAGAACATCATCGACGAGACTTCCCAAGACACATTGATGGACATCGTGGACACTCCCATCAGCCCCGAGCTGATACCGGCCGACGAGACAGGAGAAATCACCCAAAAGACGGAGGACTTGGTTGGTCCTTACGAACTGCATGATTTCTTCCTATATTATACCTTGCGCTTCGGATTCCGCCCGTCCAAGATATATTATCTGGCAGAACACGCATTTGGAGAGAAGTATACAATTGACGTGATAAAGAAATGGATTACAATCTTTTTCCGCCGTTTCTTCTCGCAACAGTTCAAACGTTCCTGCCTGCCCGACGGGCCGAAGGTGGGAAGCTGCAGCCTGAGCCCGCGCGGCGACTGGCGTATGCCCAGCGACGCATCGGCTACGGCATGGATTGAGGAATGCAACAAGCTGATGGCGTGAAGAAGAAAGAATTTCAAGCCCTGAAATTCAGGGCTTGAAATTTCCACATGGACTAATCATCCGCAAACCGCAACGTCTCCACCTTTTCAAGGCGAGCCTTGAGGCGCGGCATGTTCCCTTTCCGTATGCGGAGCGTCATGCCGCAGTCTTGCTCATATCCTTGGCTGACGATGACCGGACCCTCCTCTTTCACGATGCGCATCACGGCATTCATGAAGGGATATTCAAACCAGAAAGAGACTTCCTCGTCCACCGTCCGCTCCACGACCTTTGCGGCGGATATTGCCTCCAGTGCCGCCGCCTTGTAGGCTTGTATCAACCCACTCGTCCCCAGCTTGATGCCCCCGAAATAACGGACGACAACAATTAGTATGTCCGTAAGTTCGTGGGAATTGATTTGTCCGAGGATGGGTTTGCCGGCCGTTCCGGAAGGTTCTCCGTTGTCGTTCGCACGGAATTCCTTCCGCTCCGCTCCCAACATGTAAGCATAGCAACAGTGGCGGGCATCATAATACTTCTTCTGGTAATGCTCCACCCATTGTTTCACATCCTCCACCGACCTCACCGGACGGGCGAAGGCCAGGAACTTGCTCCGCTTCTCGCTGTATTCCCCTTCGGCCGGGCCGTCTATCGTCTTATACACATCTGTAGCTTCCATCTCTTATGTACTGAAAAACCCCGGCTGTCGGACAAGAGTCCGGCAACCGGAGTTGCAAAGTTACGATTTTATTCCTTATGAAAGCTTATGGATGACCAACCCGCTGCGCAACTTAGGTTCAAACCATGTGGCTTTAGGCGGCATGATTTCCCCGCTGTCCGCGATATCCATGATTTGCCGCATCGACACGGGATAAAGCGCAAGGGCCATTTTCATCTCCCCGCTGTCACACCTGCGTTTCAGTTCTCCGAGACCACGCAAACCGCCTACGAAATCAATCCGCTTGTCACGCCGCAAATCAACGATGCCCAGCAACTTCTTTAATATCAGATTGCTGCTGATGCTCACATCCAATACTCCCACCGGGTCATTCCCGTCAAAGCGTCCCGGAAGCGTCCGCAAGCGATACCAACACTCTTCCAGATACAGCGAGAACTCATGCGGTTGCTGCGGCTTGTACACCTCGCGTCCCATGCAGGTCACCTCGAAATCCTCTTCCAAGGCCGTGAGAAAATCGGTAGGCGTATAGCGTCCCAAATCCTTCACCACGCGGTTGTAATCCAAGATGGTCAGTTCGCTGGCCGGGAAACAAACCGCCATGAAGAAATTGTATTCCGCCTCGGGATGGGCGTTTCCGTCCTCGCGGGCCTTCTCCTGCCCCACCAAAGCCGCAGCTGCCGTGCGGTGGTGCCCGTCGGCTATGTACAAGGACGGAATCGCGGCAAACTCTTTTGTAATGGTGGCAATGTCTTCGCCGTCTCCGATGAGCCAGAAACGGTGCCTGAAACCGTCAATCGGCGCGATGAAATCATATACAGGCTCTTGTGCGGCATATTTCCCGATGATGCCCGCCAGCACGTCGTTGTCCGGGTAAGCCAGAAAAACCGGCTCTATGTTCGCGTCCGTGACACGCACATGCTTCATGCGGTCTTCTTCCTTGTCTTGCCGCGTCAGCTCATGCTTCTTGATGGCCCCGGAGAGATAGTCATTCACCGAAGCGCCCAGCACAATGCCGTGTTGGGTACGCCCGTTCATGGTTTGGGCATACAAGTAATACATTGGCTTCTCGTCTTCCAGCAACCAGCCGTTGGCTTGGAAACGGGCGAAGTTCTCTGCCGCCTTTTCATAAACACGCGGGTCATGTTCGTCCGTGCCTTCCGGAAAGTCGATTTCTGGACGGATAATGTGGTAGAGTGACATTTCATTGCCGTCCGCCTCTTTCCTCGCTTCCTCCGAATTCAGCACGTCGTAAGGGCGGCATTCCACCTTCTCCACCAAATCCTTTGGGGGACGGATTCCCTTGAAAGGTCTGACCAATGCCATACTCGTCCGCTGTTTATTTGTTAACTTGGAATTTCGTGCAGCCGTCCTTGAAGAACGCGGCAATCTGCCGTGCGGCGGCCACGCCTGCATTGATGTTCGCTTCGGCTGTCTGTGCCCCCATCTTCTTGGGCGTGGAGAAATAGCGTCCCTCGAAAGCACGGAAATCCGCATCCGCCTCGGGCATGATGTCCGTCACGTACTTCAAATCGGGGCGTTCCGCCATCAGTTTCAGCAATTCCGGTTCGTTGATGACTTCCTTGCGGGCCGTATTCACCAGCACGCCGCCCTTCGGCATCTTGTTCACGAGGGCATAGTTGATGCTCTGACGGGTTTCCGCCGTGGCAGGGATGTGCAAGGACACCACTTCACACTTCTCGAAAAGCTCGTCTTGCGAGGCCACTGCCTTCACGCCGTCCGCCTCAATGGCCGAAGCCGGGCAGTAAGCGTCATAGGCATATACATCCATATCAAAGCCTTTGGCGATATGCGCCACGCGACGGCCCACATTGCCATAAGCCAAGATGCCCAATTTCTTTCCTTTCAATTCCGTTCCGGCCTTTCCGTTATAGAAATTGCGTACGGCAAAGATTAACATGCCGAATACCAATTCAGCCACGGCATTGGAGTTCTGCCCCGGCGTGTTCATCACCACCACGCCATGGGCTGTGGCGGCGGCCAAGTCTACATTGTCATAGCCGGCTCCGGCGCGCACCACAATCTTCAGGTTCTTGGCCGCGTCGAACACCTCGTTATCCACCTTGTCGCTGCGGATAATCATGGCATCAGCATCGGCCACGGCCTCCAACAGCTGCGACTTTTCTGTGTATTTCTCCAACATGGCCACTTCAATGCCGGCTTCGGCGGCTACTTCTCTGATGCCATCCACTGCAATCTTGGCGAATGGTTTTTCGGTCGCGATTAATATCTTCTTCATGGTTTTTGTCTGTTTTAAAAGTGTTTATAAATCAAGCAGGTGCACCCTGCCGGATGCACCTGGATGAAAAGATTCGCTTAGTGCTGGGCTTCGAAATCCTTCATGCTCTGGATCAAGGCCTGGACACCCTCGACGGTCTGGGCATTGTAGCAGGAAGCGCGGAATCCGCCCACGCTGCGGTGTCCCTTGATGCCCACCATGCCACGGTCGGTGGCGAACTGCAGGAAGTCGGCCTCCAGCTCCTTGTACTCGTCGTTCATCACGAAGCAGATGTTCATCAACGAGCGGTCCTCCTCTTTCACCGTGCCGCGGAACAGCTTGTTGCGGTCGATTTCGGCATACAGCATGTCGGCACGCTCCTTGGCACGCTTGTCCATGGCTTCCACTCCGCCGTTCTTCTTGACCCACTCCAGATTCTTCATGGCGCAGTAGATGGGGACTACCGGGGGGGTGTTGAACATGGAACCGCTCTTGACGTGTGTCGTATAATCCAGCATCGTAGGAATCTGGCGGGACATCTTGCCCAACGCGTCTTCTTTCAAAATCACGATGTTCACACCGGCCATCGACACGTTCTTCTGCGCACCGGCATAGATGCAATTATACTTGCTGACATCCACCGGACGGGAGAAAATGTCGGAGGACATGTCCGCCACCAAAGGAACGGGGCTGTCCAGGTCATAGCGCATTTCCGTTCCGAAAATGGTGTTGTTCGATGTGACGTGCAGATAGTCCGCGTCCGCCGGGATGTCGAATCCCTTGGGGATATAAGTGTAGTTGGCATCGGCCGAGGAGGCCACTTCCACCACCTCGCCGAACAGCTTGGCTTCCTTCATGGCTTTCTTGGCCCACGTTCCTGTATTCAGATAAGCCGCCTTCTTCTCCAGGAAATTATAAGGCACGCGGCAGAATTCCGTGCTGGCGCCTCCCGCCAGGAACACCACGGCATAACCTTCCGGCAAATCCAGCAATTCCTTCACCAATTCCACAGCCTTGTCCACGACCGGCTGAAAGTTCTTCGCCCTATGGCTGATTTCCATCAGGGAAAGACCGCTTCCCTCAAAATCCAAGCATGCGGCAGCCGTTGCCTCGATGACCTCGCGCGGCAACATGGATGGACCTGCATTAAAATTGTACTTCTTCATTTCTATAAAACTAAAGATTAACTGTCCGTTTAAGCATAACGTCCGCGAAAGTAGGAAAATTTATCCATAAAACCAACGAACGAAGCCACATTTTTTCACCAAAGTCGTTTTTTTGCTATCACATCTTATGAAAAACGGCTTTTCGTGCTTACAACCCGTAAGTTTCACCTCGTCACTTCCACTATCGTCTTGATGCCTTTTATCTTCTGCCCCTTCACTGCCGAAAGCGTCTTTTTCAGCAAGGCGCGGCGGACGGCCACGAACGCATAATGCTCCTTCACGTCAATGCGCCCGATATCCTCTTTCGCCAGTCCGCCCACCTTGGACAGGAATCCGACGATGTCCACCTTGTTGATTTTGTCCTTTTTCCCCTTACCTATATATAGGGTGACCCATAACGGCTCGGCCGGACGGGGGGCTTCCCCGTCCAATCCATACTCTTCCGGTTCCTGCCGCACAAAATCCGGCAAATATTCTTCCGGCCCCAAAACGACGAACGCACTCCCTTGCGCATCCCAACGTGCCGTCCGCCCGTTGCGGTGGATATAGGCATCCTCGTTCAGCGGCAGATGGTAATGAACCACGCAATCCACACACGGAATGTCCAATCCCCGTGAAGCCAGGTCCGTCGACACGAAGACATTGCACGAACCGTTGCTGAACTTGTAAAGCGCACGCTCACGGTCTTTCTGTTCCATACCGCCATGGAACATTTCGCAAGCTATGCCTTCCTGCGCCAGATAGCGGAACACCCGCTCCACGCTCTCCCGGTAGTTGACGAAGACCAGCGACCGCCTATCCCCCAAATGGCACAACAATCTGGAAAGGGTCTGCAACTTGTCTTTCTCCGGCGACTTCACGGTATATACCTTGATCCGGTCCGGAATCTGCTCCCCTTCGTCCAGAAAATCCAATTTCAGGAAACTACCGGCCGAGACGAAACGGGGGATGGCCGGGGCGTCCGTGGCCGACAACAGGAAACGCCGCCTGAGGCCCGGCAGCTGGGCCGTCACTTGGGCCATTTCCTCCTGGAATCCCAATTCCAGACATTTGTCGAACTCGTCAATGACCAATGTATGGATATGAGCGGCATCGATGTTGCCCTTTCCCAAATGGTCGTTCATGCGTCCCGGCGTACCGATGATGACCTGCGGGCGCAAGTTCCTCATCACACGGTGTTCATCCATGGCGGGCCGTCCGCCGTAACAGCTCATTACCGGCACGCCCGTCCCCATGGCCTTGAACACCTGCTCTATCTGCAAGGCCAGCTCCCGCGAAGGCGCCAGCACCACCGCTTTCACATCATCCCCTTCCTCCAGCGACTGCGCCAACGGAATCAGATAAGCCAGCGTCTTTCCCGAACCCGTAGGCGAAAGGAGCACGATGTCCTTCCCCTTCCTGTATTCCTCGATGGCCGTCTGCTGCATGGCCGTCAGGCTCCCGATCTGCAAGTTGCGCAATATGTCCTTCGTATTCATAAAATCCTATTGTTGGTTTCAGCCCGTAAAGTTAGCACAAAAAAACGAGACTACCGCCCGACATAACAACGCCCGTACAATTTATATGCACCGTAATCGTTTTGAAGGAGGGATTGTTCCAAAGGGCGGTTTGAAGCGACACCCGTGCGGAATCCCGGGAAGAAACGGCGCATCAGGTCCGCGCTGACCCGGAAGGCATCCCGGTGCACCTCGTCCCGCAGCGTGAGCAGACGGGTGTAATTCACCCGCAAGTCCAACAGGAATGCCTCATACATGCGTTGCGTAGGCGGGATGCCCGCCTCACGGCTGTCCTGCAACACACGGAGTGTCACCCACAAGGCATCCAGCGTCCGGACATCCCCCCTTAAAGCACAGGTGGCCCCCTGTTCATTCCGGCGATACAGGTAAACCACCTCGTCCGCCGTGGCCACGGCCTTGCACTGCGGATAAAGCATATAGATGCAAACGGTATCCTCAAACTGGCATCCCAACGGAAATCCCACGCGGGCAAACAAATCCGACTTATACACCTTCCCCCACGGGAAACCATACAATACGCCCCAATCTTCCGTAACGGCCCTCTTGTGCCTGAAAGTGGAAGTCGCCCCCCCTTCTGAAAAGCGGCTGTATCCCCCTTCCACGATGTCCGCGCCCGTATCTTCCGCCTCCCGCATCAACGCCTCCACCGCATATTCCGGCAATTTGTCATCCGCGTCCACAAACATCACGTAACGCGCCCGGATGACGGCCAGTCCCGCATTCCGGGCGCCGGAATGCCCGCGGTTTTCCTGTTCAATCACTTTCACGCCCTCTTTTCGGGCGTATGGCCGCAGGATATCGGAAGTCCGGTCGGTAGAGCCGTCATTCACCACCGTCACCCACACGCGGAACCCCGTCTTTTGCCCCAGCACCGAGTCCATGCATTCCGCGATATACCGTTCCGCGTTATAAGCCGGAATCACAATCTGCAGGTCATATTCAAAAGGCCGCACCAACTTGTTTTCCATCCGGCAAGAATGGCTGCCGTCCGGATGCAAGCGTTCCAAACGCCGGCGGGCAGCTTCCGCGTCCACCGCGCCCCCCGCCCTCGGGGAGCGGCAAAAAGGATATAGCATCCGGAATGCCACTCCCTGCATCCCCGATTTCTTCAAGCAACGGAACCAGATTGATTGCACCATATATTCAGAAACTGTTTTAGCCCCATCAAGGACCAGACTGGAAACGGAGGGAAAGTTATAAAAAAGATTATACCCCCGCAAAAAGAAACATATGTTTTTCGCCTTCATAGCGACCAACGTGCCGTTTTTTATGCTATTTTTGCCCTGCAAATCCCAAAAAGAAAAAACATGTGGCACGAATACGCGGCATATCTCATCATCGCGGCGGCTTTCGTCTGGACAGCCTGGCGCTTCTTCCGGATAATCCGCCATCCGGAAGAAGCGTCTGCCTGCTCTCACTGCACGGCGGACTGCAAACTGAGAGGGATGAAACGCCCCACCAAGGAAGAAAAACGGAGAAACTGCACAAAAAGACCGGAAAAAACGCGCAAATAGTTTTGCCGTTTGAAAAAAAAGCCGTACCTTTGCAACGCAAAACAGAAATGGTTCCCTGACCGAGTGGCTAGGTAACGGTCTGCAAAACCGTCTACAGCAGTTCGAATCTGCTGGGAACCTCCACAAAAGAGCGAGGATAAGTCCCCGCTCTTTTTTTGTAGGCAGTCCCCACGCCCGCCTTCCCGAGACATCGTCATCCCCCGCCGTCCTCCGGCCTCCCCAATGCCTGGAGGACGGCGGAAAATCCGGAATGTCATTTTGTCAAAACGTCAAAACCGGCCCCGCGAGAAGCGCGAAAAAGGACGCAAGGACGGGGGCGGACGAAAATACGCAAACCCCGCGGGCATTCAGGAATGCAGGATGAAAGCCGGAAAACGGGTTTCCGCGACACTTTGCCGCCCGCCACGGGACGCCGTGCGGACGGATGCCGCCCCCGCGTCAGCCCGTAAGGGGAAAGGCTTGCAAAAAAGCAGTCGGATTTTGCACGCGGAAAGTCCCCAACCAGAAGGAAAAAGCCGTCCGAAGCCCCGTTTTTCCCCGCTTTCCACACTCCCGAAAATTTCTTTGCGGCAAGAAATTCGCGTCTTTGCGGCAAGAAAAAAATTTCTTTCAGCAAAGAAATCCCATTTTCACCGCACAAAAACGGATACTGCGGCGGAGAAATGCTCCATACGAGCAGTTCTCCCGCCCTCTTTTTAACACTTCGGGGTCTATTTTCTCCCTACCGGCCCATCATACCGGAGCGGAACAGGGCGGAATTCCTAACTTTTTGGCAGCATTTCCCGGGCTTTGGCTACATTCCGGCACTGGCGCGGCAGGAGCTTCCGCCCCGTGGAAGCTCTGCGCCCCTATAAAAAGGAAAGCGGAATCCACCAGTGGGGCTTCATCCGCTTTCCTTCATTGAAAAACCTATTAAAAATCTTGCGAAAGGCTTATTTCGCCACAAACGTGTTATAGGAATGCGCCGCCAGTTCCGCGCTTAGCGTCTTCCCGTTGATGTCCACCACCAGCTGAGCGGCCTCGTCCTTGAAATTGCCGGCCACGACCACATATTTGCCTTCGGCGGTCTTGCCCACCAGCACGGGCATCCGGTCCTCGCCCTGCGCCTTGTACGCCACAATCTGCGTGCCTTCCGCGATGAAATGGCTGTAATGCTTCACGGCGAAATATTCCGGCGTGAAAGTGAACTTGCGTGTCTTGCTGTCCACGCGGATCAGCGCGTTCTGCTTCCAGCCCCACGGGCTTTCGCCATTGTCCTTCAGGATGAAGTTCCAGAAGGTGTACTCGTTGCAACCGTTGCCCAGATAATGGTTCATCAGCTCAAAGGTATGCTCGCCGGCCTTCCAGTCGAAGCTGCCCCATCCGCATTCGCTCTCCGAACACATGTAGCTCCATTCGGGATGCTCCTTGCGCAACACGGGCAGCGACTCGCGGCCTTCCCACTGGAACGCCATGCCGCTCACGAACTGCTGCAGCCCCTTGTCCGAGGCGATTTTCTGCACATGGTCCACACGGTTGGTATTGAACGTGCCCAGATACAGCTTCACGTCCGGGTGCTTCTCCTTCAGCGTCGGGCCCAGGTAGTCGCGGTTGAAGCGGATGGTGCCTTCCGCCGTCCATGCGCAACCGGGATAGGGCGTATAGCTGTAGGCCTCGTTCTGGTAAATCACCATGTCGATGTCCACGCCTTGTTCTTTATAAGCGTCGATGAACTTGCAGAAATAGTTGGCGTATGCCTGCAGGTAGCGCGGGTCCTGGATCATGTAGTCCGTGGTGGCCAGCTGGCGGGGGAACTTGCCCTTGCGCTCTCCGGTCAGCTTCATCTCGTCCGGGTCCACCTTGCCGCCGATGTTGCCATACAGCAGGTAGTCCAACGCGGGGTCCATCTTGTTGAACTTGCTGCTCAGCACGGGATAGTCGCCCGTGATTTTCATCCAGCTGGGCGGGCACCATGGCGAGGTCCAGAACGTCAGGCCGGGGTTGTACTTCTGTGCCGCGCGGATAAACGGGATGATGGTCCGCTTGTCCCGGTCGATGTTGAAATGACGGAGTTCCAGGTCGCCGGGCACCTCGTCGCAGCTGTACCAGGAAAGCGCGTAATCGTTCGCGTTCATCGAGATTCGCCCGCGTGTGATGCGCAAGTCCCCGTCCGGCGCGAACACCTTTTTCAAGATGTCGTCCTGCTCGTCGCGGGTCAGCACCCCGAGCGCGTCCCAGTCCAGCTCGTTGAACGTGGCCCCCCAGTCCTTGAACTCCACGATGGGCTTCGTGTCCCCGTCCACGGCAACCACCGCCTCGCCCGCCTTCTTCGACAGCTTGACGGTAGAAGCCTGCCAGGTGTTCCCTTCCGTGCTGGCGTACCAGGTGTAAGACTGCGCCATGCCCTGCGCGCTCCATGCGGCCATGCAGCCGCAAGCCAAAATCAGATTCAATTTGTTCTTCATGTCTCTTCCTTTACGTTTAACTTGACGCTGCAAAGTTACGCATCGAACCGTCCGGGAGACCGCAACGATGTAACAAAAGGATGCCACAAATGTAACAAAAAGCCCGTTTTCATCGGATTCAGCCCTTTTTCCCCTCCTTTTCCGCCATTCCATCGCTCCCCGAAACGTCCCCGCGATACTGCGTGGGCAACACGCCGAACATTTCCCTGAAGCATTTGCTGAAGTAGCTGGGCGTGGAAAATCCGACACGGTCGGCCACCTCGGCCACCGTCATGCCTTGCCCGGCCAGCAGGGCGGCGGCCTTTTTCAGACGGATGGCACGGATAAAGCCACTGGGGGACTGCCCGGTGAGCGACTGCAGCTTGCGGTAAAGGTTCATGCGGCTCATGCAAGCCTCCGCGCTGAGCTGCTCCACCCCGTATCCCGTGTCGTCCAGATGCCGTTCCACGCACGCCACCACCTTCCGCAAGAACTCCTCGTCCACCTTCGTCGGGGCGATTTCCTCCGCGCGCACCTCCGCCCGGTCGAGGAACAGCCGCTTCCTCCGGTCCTGCAAGTCGATGAAATGGCGGATACGGTTGGCCAGGATATCCATGTTGAAGGGCTTGGCCAGATAGCAGTCCGCCCCCGACTCATATCCCTTCAAGGCATTCTCGTCGCCGGAATAGGCTGTCAGCAGGATGACGGAGATATGGGACGTGCGCACGTCTTCCTTGAGCGCCCGGCAAAGGGCATAGCCGTCCATGCCCGGCATCATCACGTCGCTGACTACGATGTCCGCCACATGGCGTTCCAGCACGGACAAGGCTTCGCGCCCGTCCGCCGCCTGCCAGACCACGTAGCCCGCCGAGAGCTTCCGCACCAGAAAGTCCCGGAGTTCCTCGTTGTCCTCCACAACCAGCACGGCCCGCCGCCCGTCTTCCTCCGCCGCCGGTTCCAACCGGGGGGGCGATATGGCCGCCGAGGGGGGCAACGCCACGCGGAAAGCCGCCCCCTCCCCTTTCCGGCTTTCCACATCCACCGTCCCGCCGTGCATCTCCACGTAAGTCCTCACCAGATGCAAGCCGATGCCGCTCCCTGCATGGGCCGCCCCGTCGTCGCCTTGGTAATAGCGGTCGAACACATGAGGCAAGTCTTCCGCCGCTATGCCGCACCCCGTGTCGGACACCGTGAGGACCGTACGCCCCGTCTCCTCTTGTTCCAGTCGCACCTCCACGCGCCCGCCCTTGGGGGTGAACTTGAAGGCGTTTCCCAGCAGGTTGTACAGCACCCGGTGCATCTTGTCCGGGTCAAAACGCATCATGACAGCCGTATCCGGCGTGTCCACCTTGAATTCCGTCTGCCGGGCTGCGGCCAGGTTCCGGAAGCCCTCACACGCCACCCTGACAAAATCGGCCATATCCCCCTCGCGGTAATGGATTTTCTCCTCCCCCGTCTCCAACTTGCGGAAATCCAGCAGCTGGTTCATCAGTTCCAACAATTCACACGCATGGCGATGGATAGACAAGAGCTGCCGATGCGGCCCTTCGTCCTTCATCGCGTTCAGCAAGCTTTCCAATGGCGTGATTATCAGGGTGAGCGGCGTGCGGAGATCATGGCTGATGTTGGTGAAAAAGCGGATTTTCATTTCCGTCAGCCGCCGCTCCGCCTGTTCCTGCTGCCTGCGCCGCATGTGGCCCAGGTAGCTGAACAACCCTCCGGCCATCCCCGACAGCGCCAGCAGGAAATAGATGAGATACGCCCACCATGTGGCATACCAAGGCGGAAGACACGTCACGGCCAAGACCTCGACGGCCTCTCCCCAGCAACCGTGCATGTCGGTCGCCTTCACCTCCAGGGCATAGTCTCCGGCGGAAAGGTTGTAGAAGTTCACCGTGTTTGTCCCTTGAGGCAAGTGGATCCAGTCCGCCCCATGCCCTTTCAAGCGGCAGGCATAGCTGATGCGTCCGGCATGAAGATGGTCCAAAGAAGAAAAAGAAAAGGAGACATTGTCCTGCCCTGCCTCGAACTCCACCCCCCGCCTGCCCGAAGGCACGAAATGGCGCACGCCTTCCACCTCGTATGCCGACACCACCGGACGCACCGGAAGGGCCGGACGGTCCAAGGCCGCAGAAGGGGCTATCATGCAAAACGCGCCGATTCCCCCCACGCAGATGCTGTCGCCCATGCGCCTTATCGTATGGAAATAATCCATCCGCACGTCCTCGTCCGAATTGCGGAGCAGGCGGTAGGAACGGTTGCGCGGATTATATTCTTTCACATACTGGTCGGACAAGATCCAGACATGCCCCAACCGGTCGGAAGCCAGCCCCTTGATGGCATCCCCGTCGGCATTGCCCGCGTTCTCCTCTTTCGTAAGCCTGCCTGTGGATGGGACATAGACGTAGACGCGCCCTCCCGCCGAACCGACCCAAATCGTCCCGTCCCGGTTCGCCGTCAAGGCCGTCGCCGCGACATCGGCCTCTACCGCCTTCGTGCGCCCTTGGGCATCCATGAGATGCAACCGCCCGTCCCGCGACAGGACGCAAACCGAGTCTTCCGGCAGGAAAAGGAAATCCCGCACCCCTGCCCGGCAGGCCAGCATCTCATGCCACCGGTCGTCTTCCTTCTTGTAAATCCCCCCGTCCGTGGCCACCCACAAATTTCCAAGCGCATCCTCCGACATTTTGCACACAATGGCGTTCCTGGCCGGCACGCCCCCAAGATTCCGCACGGCGAACCGCCCTTTTTCCCAGGAAACATGCAGTATCCTTTCGCCTTGCAAGGCATAAATGCCGCCCGCCGCCCCGCATTCCGCAATCACGCTGGAGAAAGGATAAGGGGCTGAAGCAGACTCCGAGGTCATGAACAATTGCCCGCCGGCCGGATCATAATACGACAGCCCGGTCCTGCCCTGCCAAATCCAATAGCCTCCGGCATCCTTCGCTATGCGGTCCACCATCACCGGATAACCCGTCTTGCCGGTCATCGGCGCCACGGGGTCGCGGCGGATTCCTTCAGCCGGGCGGGAAAGTATGAACGTGTGGGGCGAATACCCCGGCACCCAGATATTGCCCCAACGGTCTGCCACCGGGCGGTCCAATATTTTCTTGCCCGACGGCAGTACGCCCTCCAGGTCCACGGCCTTCAGGCTGCCGTCCCGCCAGTCATAGGCATACAGATTGTCCAGTGAAGACACCCAAAGCCGCAGGCGCACCTTGTCCCACGCCATCCCCAAGACGCGGGAACGGTCGTCCCCCCTTCCGGTCTCCGGATAGGGCAGGACCGTGGCGCCCTGCCGCGCATCGGTCCCGGGAATATAGGTGACGACTCCCCCGCCCCATGTGGCCACCCAGAAACGTCCGGTCCGCCCTTCCTCCACCATCTGCCCCGGCGAGGCCGCATAGGGCCAGTCGCACTCCGCCATCAGGCGGCGGCCCGCCTCATAGCGCAGAAGTCCGCCTCCCCATTGCGACACAAATACCCGCCCCACATGGTCCTCACAAAACCCGGAGACATTGACCGCCCGCCCTCTCCACTCGGACGGGAACTCCTCCAAGAGTTCCCCTTGGGGCGAGATATGGTAAATCCGCCCTTGCGCGGCCGCCCATACGCTCTTGTCCGAAGCCACCATCACGGCATCCGTGCGGGAACTCGCCAAGGGAACATCCCGCACCAACGGCCTGACGACGTAATCCGACTTGTCCAACACATACAAGCCTTCCGTCGTACCTATATATATATGTTGTTCCCCGTCCTCGGCCAGGCAAGTCACGGAATTGCTCCCCAGCAAACGGGGGGTGAGGGCGTCCGACCGGAACACGTCTATGTCGTACCCGTCATCCCGGCAAAGCCCGCCGCCCTCCGTGCCATACCACATATACCCCTCGCTGTCCTGCAACAGGCAGTGGATGTTGGCCACCGGCAACTGTCCCTGCGTGGGCAGCTCCGTCCACACCACGTCGCGCCCGCCCGCCGCCAGACCAGCCACGCCCGCGCATAAGAAGGCAACGTATCTCAACTTTCCTTTCATCCTGTCCGTTTTGTCCGTTTTGAGGGTAAAGTTACACATTTATCGCCAAAAAGTTTCACATTCTCGCCTACTTTCCTTACCTTTGTTGCATACTTGCTTATCACCATTAATAAATTATAGCATCATGGCAAACAGAAGGACATTGAAAAAAAACATCCATTATATCTGTAGCGAGCTGTTCGCGGAATGCGTGGCGGCCTCGCATTACAAGGTGAACACCGACCCCAAGGAGCTGGACGACGTCATGAGGCGCATCTTGGAGATGCACGACGACTTCATCCGGCGCATCAGCCACACCGAGCCGGGCAGCACGGAATTGTTTTATAAGAAGTTGAAGGCGGACTTCAACGCGCAAACGGACCAAATCGCCAGCACCATCAGCCGGCTTTGCTAAATGATTCAGAAACTGTGCCGTTTCCTCCTGTTCAAGGCAATGGGATGGAAAGCCGTGGTGAATGTGCCGATGGGAGACAAGTACATCATCGCACTGGCACCCCATACCAGCAATTTCGATTTCATACTGGGGCTGCTTTACAGCCGTGCAATGGGATTCCGCAGCGACTTCCTGATGAAGAAGGAATGGTTCTTCTGGCCGCTGGGAATCCTGATGAGGAAGCTGGGCGGCATCCCGGTCTACCGAAGCCGCAAGATGAGCATGACCGACCATCTCGCGGAAACCGCCCGCCAGCGGGACACGTTCCATCTGTGCATCACGCCCGAAGGGACCCGCTCGCGCACCGAAGAGTGGAAAAAGGGATTCTACTATATCGCGCTGAAAGCGGGACTGCCCATCCTGCTCTATGGCGTGGACTACCCCAGCAAGACCATCCGCTGCACGAAAAGCATCCTGCCGGACGGAGACTTCGACCGGCAGATGACGGAAATCAAGACCTACTTTAAAGACTTCAGTGGGCGGCATCCCGAGAGATTCGCCACCGGACTGGAATAAGGAAAGACAGATGAGAAGGAAAGCGACAGGGCTGATAGGGCTGCTACTGTGGGGGCTTGCCGCCTATCCGCAAGGCGGGAAAGAGGAAATCAAGTCCAGACTGGACTCCTACTTCCTCAACTACCAGACGCCCTACACCTCGCCCACCGACCGCTGCCGGATTGAAAAAGTGAACGTGGACGGGGAGACGCAAACGGTGGAAGTCTACCTGAACGAGCTTTTTGCCGGACAATCATTCAATACGGAAAAAATCGGGGAAATCTACGGGGAGGTGGGCCGCCTGCTCCCTTCCCCCTACGACAGTTACACGGTCATCCTTTATGGCAACGGAATCCCCATCGAGAATCTGGCCACCGACATCCGAACCAATTCCAGCAAACGCTGGGGCGACGCCTTGTACCGCGGCGCACCTTGGACGGAACGGATGCACCGTCCTTACCCTTTCACCCAGGGGCTGCAACGCCGCCACCTGTCCGTGTGGGCCAGCCACGGACGCTACTACAAGGAAGAGAAGAAAGCCTGGGAATGGCAACGTCCCTCGCTGTACTGCACCACAGAAGACTTGTTCACACAGACCATCGTGGTGCCGTTCCTGATTCCAATGCTGGAAAACGCGGGAGCCGTAGTGTTCTCACCACGAGAACGTGACTGGCAGGCCCATGAAACCATCGTGGACAACGACACGCCCGGAAGGGGAGGCGCTTATGCTGAAAAAGGTAACAAATATCCGTGGGAAAACGCAGGCGAGGGATTCGCCTGGCTGAAGACCACTTATGTGGACGGAGAGAACCCGTTCCACGACGGGACTGCCCGCTACGCCCATGCCGTGAACAAGAAAAGCCAGTCCTCTGAAATCCGATGGACACCGGACATACCGGAGGAGGGACGCTATGCGGTATATGTCTCTTATGCCACCCTGCCGAACAGCGTCCCGGACGCACGGTATGTGGTCCGCCACAAAGGCGTGTCCACCACATTCAAGGTGAACCAGAAGATGGGAGGCGGCACATGGGTGTACTTAGGCACATTCGAGTTCGGGAAAGAAGACCCCAACTCGAACTACGTCAGCCTGAGCAACCTGAGCGACAGCCGGGGGGCCGTGACGGCGGACGCGGTCCGTTTCGGCGGCGGGATGGGCAACATCGCGCGGGGCGACCTGATGCGGGAAACCGTCAGCGGGCTTCCGAGATACCTGGAGGGGGCGCGCTACAACGCCCAATGGAGCGGCATGCCTTATGGGGTATACAGCCCCAAGCGGGGAACAAACGACTACGGGGATGACATCAATGTCCGCTCGTTCATGACCAACTATCTGGCAGGCGGCTCGTCCTACCTGCCCGGAGACAGCGGGCTGCATGTCCCCATCGAGATGAGCATCGCCCTGCACAGCGACGCCGGCATCGCCAAGGACGGAGGATATATCGGCACATTAGGCATCTATACCACGGACTTCAACGAAGGAATGCTGCCGGCCGGACTCACCCGCTTCACTTCACGCGACCTTTGCGACCTGGTCATGTCACAGGTACACAGCGACCTGGACCGGCTTTACGGCCCATGGAGAAGGAGGCAGATGTTCGACCGCAACTACAGCGAGACACGCGAGCCTCGGGTCCCGTCCATGATTTTGGAGATGCTGTCGCACCAGAACTTCCGCGACATGGTCTTGGGGCATGACCCAGCTTTCAAGTTCAGCCTGGCCCGGGCCGTATACAAAGGCATCCTGAAATACACCTCCCTGCAACACGAGACGGGCTACGTGGTGCAACCGCTCCCCGTCACGTGTTTCCAGACCCGCCTGAACGCGGAAGACCAGGAAATCACCCTGAGCTGGACTCCCCGGCAAGACAAACTGGAGCCGTCGGCCTCCCCAAAAGGCTATATCGTCTATACCCGGCGTGACCATCAGGACTTTGACAACGGGACTTTCGTGGAACACCCGCACTTCACACTTCCCGCCGAAGAGAATGTGCTCTATACCTTCAAGGTGACCGCCGTCAACGAAGGCGGCGAGAGCTTCCCTTCTGAAGAATTATCCGCCATGCTGGCTAAAAACGCTTTGGCCAACATCCTGATTATCGACGGATTCCAAAGAGTCGCCGGGCCTCAGGTCATCCAGACGGATTCCACATGCGGATTCGACATGTCAGCCGACCCCGGCGTCCCCTATTTGCGTTCTCCCGGTTTCAGCGGCAACCAGTTGGTATTCAACACACGGTCGAATCCTAAGAACTCATGGGGGGCCAGCGGGAACGAACTGGACGGCAAGATGATTGCCGGAAACACCTTCGACCATACCCGGCTGCATGGCGACGCTATCGCCACGGCCGGCATCTATTCCTTCGCCTCGGCTTCCCGTTTCGCCGTGGAGTCGCAGGCTGTCAACCTGCACGACTACAATGCAGTGGACCTTATTCTGGGGCTACAGAAAGATGACGGATACAGCACACGGCCTTACCCTACCCTTACGCCCGCCTTGTGCAACACCTTGCGCGAGTTCACCCGCATGGGAGGCAACCTGCTCGTAAGCGGGGCCTACGTGGCCCGCGACCAGAGGAAGAAAGAAAACGTGGACTTCCTGCGCAACACGCTGAAAGTGGACGCTTACGCCCCCGTGGCACTCGATGCCTATTCCCAAGCCGTGGGCATGAACACCGCCCTTCATCTGTTCAGCGGGTTCAACGCCGAACATTATGCCGTCACCCATGCCGACTGCCTCATTCCACTGCCCGAAGCCTTCACTACCTTATTATATACTCCCACGAACTATTCCGCCGCCATCGCCTACCAAGGCACGGACTATCGCGCCGTGACGATGGGCTTCCCGTTCGAATGCATCAAGTACGCCGCCGACCGCGACAAAATCATGGCCGCCTTCCTGAACTTCCTGCTGGCAAGATAGCGAAATTGAAAAAACAGCCCTCCATGGCCTTGCTTTTAAAAGGGACACTCCACATTTTGCCTCCATTTGTTCGCCCGTTCCACGGAAAATCCCTAATTTTGTGACAGCGAAAAATCCAATCTCATGACGCAGTCCTATACTTATGAGAAAATCCAGGGCGACATGCGGCTGCTGGAGCTTCTTTCACAGAGCGTCCCCAACATCGGGGCCGCCTGCTCGGAAATCATCAACCTGGAAGCCATCCTCAACCTGCCAAAAGGCACGGAACACTTCCTGGCAGACATCCACGGCGAATACGAGGCCTTCCAGCACATCTTGAAGAACGCTTCGGGCAACATCAAGCGCAAGGTGAACGAAATCTTCGGCACCACCATGCGGGAAGCCGAAATCCGGCAGCTCTGCTCGCTGATCTACTACCCCGAAAGGAAGCTGCAATACATCAAGACATCGGAAACCAACCTGAACGACTTCTACAACATCACGCTCCACCAGCTGGTCAGCGTCTGCCAGTCGGTATCCTCCAAATACACCCGCTCCAAGGTGCGCAAGGCCCTGCCCAAGGAATTTGCCTACATCATCGAGGAACTGCTCCACGAGTCGCCGCTGGACAACAACAAACAGGCCTATTTCAACCGCATCATCGAGACCATCGTCTCCACCGGACGGGCGGACGAGTTCATCTGCGCCATTTGCAACCTGATACAGCGGCTGAGCATCGACCAGCTGCACATCCTGGGCGACATCTTCGACCGCGGACCCGGAGCGCACATCATCATGGATACCCTCTGCGGCTACCACAATTTCGACATCCAATGGGGCAACCATGATGCCCTCTGGATGGGAGCGGCTGCCGGCAACGACTGCTGCATCGCCAACGTGCTGCGCCTGACGCTGCGCTACGGCAACCTGTCTACGTTGGAGGATGGTTACGGCATCAACCTTGTCCCGCTCGCCACCTTCGCCATGGAGACCTACGCCAATGACCCGTGCCACTATTTCGGACCGCAATTGGAAAAAGACGACACCCGGCATACCCCGAAAGCCCGGCGGCTCATCGCACAGATGCACAAAGCCATCAGCATCATCCAGTTCAAGCTGGAGGCCGCGATGATAGACCACCGTCCGGAATGGCACATGGAAGAAAGGAAACAGCTGGAACACATCGACTTCAAACGCAAGGTCTTCGTCCGGGACGGGAAGGAATATGCCCTGCGGGACGACTTCTTCCCCACAGTGAATCCTGACGCACCTTACCAGCTCACACCGGAAGAGCAAGACCTGGTGGGAAAGCTGCACCACTCGTTCAGCGTGAGCGACAAGCTGAACAAGCACATCCAGTGCTTGTTCTCCCATGGCTGCATGTACGGCATCTTCAACTCCAACCTGCTATTCCACGCCTCCGTCCCCCTGAACGAGGACGGCACGCTGAAGGAGGTGGACATCCGCGGCGAGAAGTTCAAGGGACGCGCCCTGCTCGACAAGATTGGCATGGTGATGCGCTCCGCCTTCAACACCGACACGGAGGCCGACGAACGGCAATTCGCCGTCGACTACTTCTGGTACCTGTGGTGCGGGAAGGACTCGCCGCTGTTCGACAAAGACAAGATGACCACATTCGAACGCTACTTCCTGGAGGACAAGGACACGCACACGGAAGAAAAAGGGTTTTACTACAAGCTGCGGGACGACGAGAAGATATGCGACATGATACTGGATGCCTTCGGCGTGAAAGGGGAACACCGCCACATCATCAACGGGCATGTCCCCGTACGCGTCGGACGGGGTGAGACCCCCATCAAGGCCAACGGCAAGCTTATGGTCATCGACGGCGGATTCGCCAAGGCCTACCACAACACCACAGGCATCGCGGGGTACACGCTGGTGTTCCACAGCCGAGGCTTCCAGCTCGTGCAGCACGAACCGTTCACCTCTGCCGAGGAAGCCATCAAGAACGGGACCGACATCGTGAGCACCACGCAGATTGTGGAAATGAGCACCCAACGCATGATGGTCCGCGACACGGACAAGGGGAAAGAAATCGCAAGCCAGATAGAGGAACTCAAAGAGCTGCTCTACGCCTACCGCCACGGCTACATCAAGGAAAGCACAAAGGACAAGTTCAAATATTAAAAGAAAGATGTTCTTATAAGATAAGGTATGCCCCCCCGCTACTTCGGTGCGGGGGCAGCCGTCTCTTTCGCGCCCCTCCCAAAGAGTAAGGCACGGTCGCGCCGGCAGGCCGGAACCGCCCATTCCTCCGGCACGAACTTCCATTGCCACAAGGGACGGGCATCTATTTCGCCATGCTCCTTCAGATATTGGATAATGCAGGAACGCAAGTCCTTGTCCGTGCTGGCCACCAGACGTGAGTTCAGCTGCCCATGGGGAATGCCCGCCCCCTTGGTGAACAGCTCCCCTCCTCCGTTGCCGCGATAAGAGTTGACCACCACCGTGTACCATGCCTCCGGATGAAAGGCACTTCCGTCCGCCATGCCTTCCACCTCTATCTTCTCGCCGTAGGGCTTTGTCACGTCCACCGTATACCGGATTCCGGCGGCGGAATCGAAATTATAGGCCAGATGCTTGAACCCCAATCGTTTCCCCTCGTCTAGCACATAATCCAGCAGCATCACATGGTCTTCCGGTGTCTCCATCCGGTTCGTCCACAGCCCGTAGCTCATCTCCAGAATGCCCTTGATTTCTTGTCCCGTGAGCCGCATGGTGTACAGCACATCATCGTAACGGTAAAGATTGAACACATCCCGCACACACACATCCCCCTGACGGATTTTGGCCGCGAACGAGACCGGCGCGGCAAACGAAATCTGCGCCCCCGTAGTCTCCAGTTGAACCTGATGCACCAGGTCCACGAATGCCGAAGGCCCGAAATAAGCGTCCTGACTTTCTATGGTATGGGCGAAACGTCCGATTTTCTGTCCCACGTAATATTCCGTATTGTGGATATAACGGTTGAAATACCGCTGCATATATTTGGCCGACTCGCTTTGGTAAAAAGACAGGTCCGTGACCCTGCCATCCGCCTTCACCGCCTTCGTACCATCTTCACCCATCTCGACCTGCAAGTCTATTTCCCCCACAGATACAGCCATGCTTGAGGGGGCGCAGCACAAGACATTCCTGCCATCGGGACCTTTCACCGTCTCGCAATTCCTTATATGGTCATGCCCATAACACACCACATCGAAGCCCGCCACCTCGCGGGCGACGTCCAAAGCCGCATTCTCGGCGTAACCGGACGTGACGATGCCGCCCTCTTTGCCCGAATGGAACAGGCCGACCAGCACATCGGGCTTATCATTTTCCAGAATGACAGGCACCCAGCGGCGTGCGCAGGAAACCATATCCTCGAACTCCAGTCCACTCCACAAAGCCGACGGAAGCCAATTCGGGACAGCCGGTGTCGTCATTCCCAGCACTGCCACTTTGACACCCCCACGCACCAAAACGCAATAAGGAGGCAGATAGCATCTGCCGGTAGACTTCCGAATGATATTCGCACCTAATATCGGAAAACGGCAGGCTTTCGTCCAACGGTCATACACTTCATGCCCGGTCTCCAGGTCATGGTTACCCATCACCCCCGTATCGTAAGCCATATAGTTCATTATCTCCGCAGCCAGGTTCTTTCCGGTCGGGACCACAAAATTGCTGCAATACACCACCGGGGTCCCCTGCAGGATGTCCCCGCCGTCCAACAGCAACAAGCGTTCTCCGTAAATCCGTCTCAAAGACTGCACATAGGCATAGACCCGCGACAAGCTCCCCTTGACGGGATGGTTGTTCACATAATCGTGCATGAAAAAACTGCCATGCACATCGCTCGTATGCACAATCTTCAAGCTTACTATCCTTTTGTCAGCTGCCTTTCCTGCCATATTTGTCTCCAGATTGAATCTTTCATGCAAAAATAATAATAAAGGTGTCTTCTTCAAACAGATTGGCATCTTATTTGTTGCGAATCCAGCAGAAAGGAGATTTTTACCATGGCGTTTATTGATTACTACAAAATAATGGGCATCAGCAAGGATACCCCGCAGAAGGACATCAAGGCCGCCTACAAGAAAAGGGCCAAGCAGTTCCATCCCGACCTGCACCCCGACGACCCGAAAGCCAAAGCCAAGTTCCAGGCCCTGAACGAAGCCTACGACGTGCTGAACGACCCCGAAAAGCGGGCCAAGTATGACCAGTACGGCGAGCATTGGAAGAACGTGGACATGGGCGGAGGCACCACGGGCGGAGGCAGCGGAGACGGAGGCTTCGAAGGCTTCGACTTCAGCCAGTTCGGCGGAGGCGGTTTCTCGGATTTCTTCACCCAAATGTTCGGCGGAGGTGGAGGCGGACGCACGCGCAGCTACCGCACGAGCTTCAAGCGCGGCTTCAACCCGTTCGGCGACGAAGGAGGTACTGTAAGCTATTCCGACCGGGAATGCACTGTCAGCATCGACATGTACACGGCATTGCTGGGAGGCTCCATCATTGTGCAGACCCCTGACGGCGACAAGCTGAAACTGAAAATCAAGCCGGGGACACAGCCGGGCACCAAAGTCCGCCTGAAAGGGAAAGGCGACGTGTATCCCGACGGTACGCGCGGCAACCTTATCCTGACGTACAACGTGCAGCTCCCCACCAATCTGAGCGAACGGCAGAAAGACCTGCTGCAACAGATGAGAATGGGATGAAGATGAGGAAAAGTTCTTGCGCAATCCGAAGAAAAGTGCGATATTTGCACCAGTTTTAAAATTACACACCTATGGACTTAAACATCACTCCTTACGTGAAATACATCGGTGCCGACGACACGGACTTGGACTTGTTTGAAAGCCAATATCTCGTGCCGCGCGGCATCTCGTACAACTCATACGTCATTTTGGACGACAAAGTGGCCGTCATGGACACCATCGACCGCCGCAAGTCAACGGAATGGCAGGCCAATCTGGAAAAGGCTCTCGAAGGGAGAACACCGGACTACCTTGTCATACAGCATATGGAACCAGACCACGCGGCCAATATCGGATGGTTTGCCGAAAAATATCCGCAAGCGGCCATCGTTGCCAGCGCGAAAGCCATCCAGATGATGCCCCAGTTTTTTGAGGAGACGAACTTCACAGGACGTACACAAGCCGTGAAAGAAGGCGACACGCTCAGCCTCGGGCAACACACGCTGAAGTTCATCATGGCACCGATGGTGCATTGGCCGGAAGTGATGCTGACGTATGAGGAGAGCGAAAAGATTCTGTTCGCGGCGGATGCTTTCGGCAAATTCGGCGCACTCTGTTACGAAGACGAATGGACAGACGAGGCACGCCGGTACTATTTCAATATTGTCGGCAAGTATGGCGCACAGGTGCAGGCCCTGCTGAAGAAGGCCGCCGGGCTGGACATCGCCATGATTTGCCCGTTGCACGGGCCGGTACTAAAAGAGGACCTGGGCCGCCACATCGGACTGTACGACACGTGGAGCAAATACGAACCCGAAACGGAAGGGGTGCTGGTGGCCTATGCTTCCATCCATGGAAACACGGCGGCGGCAGCCCGGAAAATGGGAGAAATCCTGCAGGCAAAGGGAGCCACGGTCGCCCTCATCGACCTGACACGGGATGACATGGCCAAGGCTGTGGAAAGTGCATTCCGTTTCAGCAAGATGATTGTGGCCGCCTCTTCCTACGATGCCGGAGTGTTCCCGCCGATGTTCGACTTCCTGCACCACCTGCAAATCAAGAATTTCCAGAAACGCCGGGTGGGCATCATGGAGAACGGCTCATGGGCGCCGACGGCCGGCAGGGTCATGTCGTGCATGTTGGGCGAGATGAAGAACATGCAAGTCATGGAACATGTCGTCACCATCAAGAGCAGCATGAAAAAGGCAGACATCGCCCCCATGGAAGAACTGGCGGACGAGCTGTTGGCGGAATAATTGCAAAGACATCATGGCGGAGGGTGTGCCGGAATAAAGCGGAAAAGCTCATTCCGGCACACCCTCCCGCCGTATACGACCTACTCCGGAAGCCGCCCTTCCAGCCAGGCGTCAATCAGCATACGTGCCATGGAGACCTTCCCGGGAATGTCCGGCAGACGGTCACGGCTGAACCATCCGCCATAAGCAATCTCACTCCGCTGCAGATGCAGCTCACCTTCTGCATAGTCCGCATAAAAACCCACCATCAACCCGCAAGGATAGGGCCACGGCTGGCTTCCGAAATAGCGGATATTCCGCACCTTCACTCCGGTCTCTTCCATCAATTCCCGACGGACACATTCCTCCAGCGTCTCCCCTGTCTCCACAAAACCGGCCACCAGACCGTAATACTTTCCTCTCAGATTGTGGGCATGCACCATCAAGATGCTGTCGCCCCGGCGTACCAGCACGATGATGGCAATGGCCAGTTGCGGCCACACTTCCTTTCCGCAGTTCGTGCAACGCTTGCTGATGTCGGTATGCAACTTCATAGGCCCCCCGCAAACCCCGCAGTATTTGGTGTTTTGGTCCCAATAGAGAATCTCCGCCCCTTTACCCGCCTTTATATACAGTTCGCGCGGCAGCACATCAAAAGAGGCACGCAATCCCATCATAAGATAACGCCTTCCTTCAGCCACCGGGTGGTCTGTCGAAACCGCCCGACATGCCTTCCCGTCCAAAGGTGTCAGCCTGTGAACCGTATTCCATTCGGCCAAGGCCACTGGCGGCTCTTTTCCAAACGGAACCGTCACACCTCCATCCTCCGACCGTTGCAACAGCAACCCATCCTTGCAAAACACGAACCAATAAGCCGGCTCGTCTTGTCTTATCTGTTCCATCACATTATAAAAAGGAAGCCCCATCCCTTAAGGGGGAGAGGCTTCCCGTAATAATAGAAATAAGCAATTACAACCCTAAAGACTTCTTCACGGCCTCCACAGTCTGCATGGCCTTCTTCTCGGCTTCCGGATAACACTTCGGACACTTCATCTCGCCCTTCACCTCGATATAGAACTTAATCTTAGGTTCCGTTCCGGAAGGACGCACACTCACTTTCGTGCCGTCCGCGCTGTACCATTGCAGCACGTTGGAAGTTGTCGGCTGGTCGATGTCCGTCACACGGCCCTGGTTGTCCGTAGCCTTCAACGTCTGGTAGTCCTTCACCATGACCACCTCCGAACCGCCCAGTTCCTTCGGCGGGTTGGCTCGGAAGTCCACCATCATCTGCTTGATTTCGTCAGCACCCGTCTTGCCCGGTTTCACCACATTGATGGTCTGGTTCAGCGAGAAGCCATACTCCACATAGATGTCCATCAGCACGTCGAACAGCGTCTTGCCCTGGTCCTTGGCCCAGGCGCAAATCTCGGCCAACAGGGAACAAGCTGAAACGGCATCCTTGTCGCGCACGAAGTCCTCGGCCAGGAAACCGTATGACTCCTCACCGCCGCCGATATACTGCTTCTTGCCTTCGTTCAGGCGAATCTGGCGGGCAATCCACTTGAAACCGGTGTAGCAGTCGTACATCTCCACATGGTTCTTGTCGGCGATGGACTTGATCAGCTCCGTGGTCACGATGGTCTTCACGATGAACTCGTTGCCCTTCATCTTGCCCATCGCGATGCGGTTCTTGATGATGTAGTACAAGAAAATCATGCACGTCTGGTTGCCGTTCACCAGCACCCATTCGCCATTGCTGTCCTTGCAGGCCATGCCCACACGGTCGGCGTCCGGGTCGGAAGCCATCACGATGTCGGCGTCGATTTTCTTGGCCAGCGCGATGGCCATCGAAAGTGCCTCGGCATTCTCCGGGTTCGGCGACTGCACCGTGGGGAAATTGCCGTCCTTCACCATCTGTTCCGGCACGGTATTGACATTCTCAAAGCCCCACAGCTTCAGCGAACGCGGAATCAGCTTCATGCCTGTGCCATGAATCGGGGTGTAGACAATCTTCATGTCTTTCTGACGCTGAATCACCTCGGGGTCGATGGAGATGGTCTTGATTTGGTCCAGATACAGCTTGTCGATTTCCTCTCCGATGATTTCAATCAACGGGTTGGATGCGTCCAGCACGGTGGCCAGCCCCTTGATGTCCTCGGCCTTCACCTTGTTCACTTCCTCGATGATGCCCGTGTCATGCGGGGCCAGCACCTGTGCGCCGTCGTCCCAATACGCCTTGTAGCCGTTATATTCCTTCGGGTTGTGGGAAGCCGTCAGGATGATGCCGCTCTGGCATCCCAGCTGGCGGATGGCGAAAGACATCTCCGGCGTGGGCCGCATGTCGTCGAACAAGTACACCTTGATGCCGTTGGCGGCAAATATGTTGGCCGACACTTCGGCAAAAAGGCGGCTGTTGTTGCGGCAGTCATGCCCGATGACCACGGCAATCTGCTTCAGGTCCTTGAAATTCTTGTTCAGGTAATTGGACAAGCCCTGTGTGGCCGCGCCCACCGTATAAATGTTCATGCGGTTCGTGCCGACACCCATGATGCCGCGCAAGCCACCCGTCCCGAACTCCAGGCTTTGGTAGAAAGACTCCACCAGGTCCGTCTTGTCGGAATTCTCAAGCATTCTGCGCACCTCAGCCTGAGTGTCCGCGTCATAAACCGATGACGAAAGCCATTCCCGTGCTTTCGCCTCACATGCCTTAATCAATTCACTATCCATGTCGTTCAATATTTTATTATGAATTATCGTTCTCGCAAACGCTTGCAAATATAATCAATTCGCGGCATACCGCCTACGATGAAATCTGAAAATACGCAAATTATACGATTATTTCACCTCAAACCGGCTTCCTGTGGCTTTCACGATTTCACGGCGGTAACGCTCCGGATAGCCGGGGCGTTCCACCGGCACGCCCAACCCGCCGGGCGTACGCACGAACTGCCCGTCCCGCTCCGGACGTACCGTCCCGTCAATGTATTTCACCATCAGCCTCTTGCCCAGCTCCATCCACTCATAGAGCATACCGGAGGCCACGCGGTTGGTATAGTCTGTCAGGTAGTCGCAGGCCGCATCTTCATTTTTCCCGTCCGCTCCGGCCAGGGCCAAAGCCTCTTTCTCCGTCTGGCCCTGCAGGGCATTGTAGTCCTTTTCCAGACGGTCGCGCACGGCCTTCAGTTCGCCGAACAGCTGGCTGTAACGAGGATAAACGATGCTGCTCACCCAGTTGCAGACCCAGAAAGCGCTCTTGAAGGAGAAGTTCAGCCCGTCCGCCACCTTGTCGCTGTAGCATTCCGGCACGATGTCCGTGCAGCAATACACGGGGGTGAAGGCCATCATGTTGGCATCGTCGCAGCCGAACCACAAGACACCGCCTACATAATCAGGCAGCCAGGAGCGCATCTGGGCCACCATGACGAAAGCCGACTGCTGGGTGGAGATGGGCCGCTCGTTGAAATAAGTCTTGCCGTCCACGCTCCATGTCAGCGGCGTGGGACGGTAAGGGGCCTCGAACGGCCCCATGCCGGGGTCGTTGTCCAGGGCCAACGGAGTGCCTTCATAATGGTCGCGCATCATGTCCTTCACGTCCTGCACGGAAATCTTGCTTACGGGCTTCACGAACAACGGCATCGGTTCGCCTTGCAAGTCTGTCCCCGACGCATACGGCAGATAACGGTCCATCCCTTCCGCATAACGGTTGAAGAAGCTCCAAACCCGGGCCTCGCAGAAGCGCAAGGCGCTGAAATCCGCCGGGGCATACGCCTCGCAGAAAGAGAACCCGCTGTCTTCCCCCTTGTAATATCCTTTCTCACGGGCCAGACTGATGACATCCTCCGCGTAGAGGCAATTCTCCGGGTCGTCCAAAGGGAACTGCCGGATGCGGCTTTGGTTGGCATGGGCGCAGATGCAGTCGTCCGGTACGCGCACGGCCACCCACACGGCGCCCTTGCGTCCCGGCCCCTTGCCTATCATGTCCATCACCCAAGCCTCGTCCGGGTCGGCAATCGTGAAGCTTTCCCCCTCGCTGTTATAGCCGTACCGCTCCACCAGCCCCGTCATGACCTTGATGGCCTCCCGGGCCGTCTTGGCGCGCTGCAAGGTGATGTAAATCAAGCTGCCGTAGTCCAGCAAGCCCGTAGAGTCCACCAGCTCGTGACGCCCGCCGAAGGTGGTCTCCGTAATCGTAAGCTGGTGTTCGTTCATGTTGCCGATGACATTGTAAGTCTCGGCGGCCTCCTCAATCTCCCCGGCATAGTTGTTCGTCTCCCAATCGTACACGGAGCGCGTGTCGCCCGCAGCGTGCCTTCCCGCCGCGAAATGGCGCAGATAGCCGAAACTTCCGAAGTCGTCCGCGCTGTAAGACACGATGACCGACCCGTCGGCCGATGCTTTCTTTCCCACAATCAGATTGGTGCAAGCCTCTCCATGCAGGCAGCACAAAGCCGCCGCCAATGCCATCCCCCACCTCATTCTCATGCTTCTATATTCCTTATTAATAAATGAATTCCTTCGTTTCTGTCTTCTCGTTGCCGCAACGGTCGGTCAGCTTCACCACCAGCTGGCGGCGCTTGCCTTCCTTTTCCAAGGGCGTGTCCTTCAGCCGGCAAGTCCAGACACCGCGATATGAGGTGAAAAGCACGAACTGGCCGTCCACGTATGCCTTGAAGCTCTCCAGCCCGGACTCCTTGTCCGACGGCGAGCAGCGCAGGACGCTCAGTTTCTGCCCGTTCACCGCCGTCATCCACTTGCACCGCGGGGCTACGGTGTCCACGGCCAAGGCATACGACTCGCCCAGATCGCGGATCTGCGCCATGTACCACCCGTCCCGGTACTCGCCTCCCACGTATCCCCGGGAAGACTCGATGTATCCCTTTTCCGGACGCTCCAACGGGACGCGCGGGGCCAGCATCAGCGTGGCCCGCTTGGCCAGCGGGAAGAAATCGTCGTGCAGGGTGTAGCGGTTGGAAAGGCCGTCTTCCTGCACTTCTATCTTTACGTTCACCGCCTTGTTGCCATCCAAGGCCCCGACGGGGATGCGCAGTTCCATGCCCGGCCCCTGCACCACGTTCGGGCGGTCGTACAGCAGCCGCGAGCCGGAGGCCATACGCTGCCTTTCCCGCTCAGCCTCCCGTGCCAGTCCGGCATCGTCCCGCACGCCGCGCACCGTGAAGCGGGAGACACGTTTGTTGCCTTTCAGGTCTTCCAACGTGTATTCAAAACGGTAATCGCGCTCTTCGTTGATGTCCACCCATCCGCGGTTCTCGTCCGCCGAGAGGATCTGCAGGGTGTTCCCCGGTTCGACGAAAGATTTCAGGTACCAATGCCTCGTCTTCCGGAAATGCGCGTAATCCCCCCAGAAGTTCACCCAAGGGTTCTCGCCCGGCAGGAACTCGTCCATCACGCTTTGGAACACCTGCCGCCCGTCCACATTCAGCGTGATGCGCCAAATGCCGAACTTGTTGTACGTGTGGTCCATGCGGTCGTCCGTCCATACGCCGGCGCCGACCTTGCCCCAAGCCTTCACCACACGGGCGGAAGCGTCCGCCGTGACGGTGAAGGTCGTGGCGCGGCCCGCCCCGTCCACCAATCCTTCACCCGGGCAGGGATACAGCTTCACCCCGTGGACCACGGGGTTCATCGTGTCTTCAGCCAGATGCCGGAAATAGGGCAACGGGTCGACCAAAGCCCCGTCCGACGCGCGGTGCAGCTCCAGGTGCAGATGGGGCGCCTGCGAAGCCCCCGTGTTGCCGCTGTAGGCAATCAAGTCGCCCGCCTTCACGGGAAACTCCTCCGGCGAGAACCTCACGTCCACCCGTTCCGACTCCTCCTCATACTGCCGCCGCCGAACCCGTTCCTGCAACGCGGGTATGAACCGGTCCAAGTGGCAGTACACCGAGACCAGCCCGTTGGGATGCGTCACATAAGCGGCGTTGCCGAAACCGTCGTAGCCCACCGTGAGGCGCGACACGTAGCCGTCGCACACGGACAGGATCCGTTTGCCCGTCACGCCTTGCGTCTTCACGTCGATGCCGCAATGGAAATGGTTCGGGCGCGGCTCGCCGAAGTTCCCCGACATCAGGAACGGGATGTCCACGGGGGAATGGAAACGCGCCTCCTGCGCCCCGGACGGGAGGGCCAGCCCGAAGGCCACGCACACTCCCAGCCAATGCCTCTTCATGCGCGTCAGCAGGCTTTAAAGCTCATGTCAAGCCCCTTGACCGAATGGGTCAACGCCCCCACGGAGATGAAATCCACGCCGCATTCGGCATAATCGCGTATCGTGTCGAAGGTAATGCCGCCGCTCGACTCCGTCTCGAAGCGCCCGGCCACCATCTCCACGCCCTTCCGCGTGTCTTCCAGGGAGAAGTTGTCGAACATGACGCGGTCCACCCCGCCAATGTCCAGCACCTGCCGCAGCTCGTCCAGGTTGCGCACCTCTATCTCTATCTTCAAGTCCTTGCCCTTTTCCTTCAGGTAAGCATGGCAGCGGCTGATGGCGTTGGCGATGCCGCCGGCAAAGTCCACATGGTTGTCCTTCAGCAGAATCATGTCGAAAAGGCCGATGCGGTGGTTCATCCCGCCGCCGATTTTCACGGCCGCCTTCTCCAACATGCGCATTCCCGGCGTGGTCTTGCGGGTGTCCAGCACCCGGGTGCGCGTGCCTTCCAGCCGCTCCACATACTTGTGCGTCATGGTGGCGATGCCGCTCATGCGCTGCATGATGTTCAGCATCAGCCGCTCCGTCTGCAAGAGGCTCTGCACCCGTCCCGTCACCACCATGGCCACGTCGCCGGGCTTCACGTGCGTGCCGTCCTGCAGGAACACTTCCACCTTCATCTCCGGGTCAAACCGGCGGAACACCTCCTTCGCAATCTCCACGCCCGCCAGGATGCCTTCCTCCTTGATGAGGAGCTTCGACTTCCCCATCGCTTCCCGGGGGATGCAACACAACGTGGTATGGTCGCCGTCGCCGATGTCTTCGGCAAAGGCCAAATCGATCAACCGATCGTTCAATTCTTCTACTGACAACATAATCACTTATACTTTATACTTTACACTTATTTCCTTTTCTCCGCGCAAAGATAGCCGTTTTTATCCGATTATGCGCCGGAACGGCGTTCTTTTGTCCGCCCAGGCCGCCATTTCGCCCGTTTTTTTGTTACTTTGCACCCCGGAATCACCAAGAACGGAACCAGCCCTATGAAACTGACTTACATCTTCCACAGCGGGTTCGCCCTCGAGACGGATTCGTGCATCCTGATATTCGACTACTGGCAGGACCCGGCACGGGCCGTCCCGCCGCTGCTGGAGTCCGGCAAGCCCCTGTACGTGTTCTCCAGCCATTTCCACGAGGACCATTTCAACCGCGAGATATTCGGGTGGAAAGCCAAGGCGCGGCACATCCGCTTCATCCTCTCGAAGGACATACTGAAACACCGGAGGGCGCGGAAGGAAGAGGCCGACGCCTGGCTGGCCAAGGGAGCCGCGTGGCAGGACGGGCAAGTCAGCGTCACCGTCACCGGAAGCAACGACAGCGGCGTGTCGTGGGTCGTCGGAACAGGCGGGCGGCTGATTTTCCACGCCGGCGACCTGAACAACTGGTACGCCCGCTTCCTTTCCTCCCCCGCCGGGGACGGACGGGTTTACAGCACCGAATTCGGCTGCGACATAGACCCGCTGCGGGAAGAGAAGCGTTTCCTCGGCGAACTGAAAGACATCCGGAAAATCACAAGCCGCTTCGACGTGGCGATGTTCCCCGTGGACGGGCGCATCGGCAACGGCTACACCCTCGGCGCCCGCCAGTTCATCGAACGGTTCGACGTGGGCTGTCTCGTCCCCATGCACTTCGTGGCCGGTGGCTTCGAGTCCGCCTGGCGGATGAAGGAATTCGCCGACGCGCGCGGCGTGCGCTTCTGGAGCATCAGGGAGAACGGGGAAAGCATGACGTTTTGAATCCTGTCAAAACGTCAGAACCGCCCCCGCGAGAATCGCGCGGACGGGCGCAAGGACGGGAACTGACGGGAATGCGCGATTCTCGCACGGTTCCGGAAATGCAGGATGAAAGCCGGAAGCCGGATTCCCGCGACACTTTGCCGTCCGCCACGGGACGCCGTGCGGACGGCCGCCTTCCCCGCGTCAGCCCGTGAGGGGAAAGGCTTGCAAAAGGACAATTGGATTTTGCACGCGAAAAGTCTCCAACCAGAAGAAAAAATCCGCCCGAAGCCCCGTTTTTCCCCGCTTTCCACACTCCCGAAAATTTCTTTGCGGCAAGAAATTTCCGTCTTTGCGGCAAGAAAGAAATTTCTTTCAGCAAAGAAATCCCGTTTTTGCCGCACGGAAACGCCCTCCGTAGCGGAGAAATGCTCGTATAGGACATTTCTCCCGCCCACATTTTAACAGTTCGGGCATTATCTGCGTCCGCCCGGCCTGCCACGGAAACGCTGGCAGGAGCGAAAAACTATCTTTTTGACAGAAAACGCCGCGATTCGGCGACATTCCGCCACCGGGGCGGCGGAAAGCTTTCAATGAAATCTTTGCCAACGCCACCCCGTAGTTCACGACCGCCGACATTTCCGGCCCATGCCCCTTACACGCAAATGGCATTGACGCGTGAAGGGCGCGATAAATTGCATCTTATATTCCCCATTACGATAAAAACCCGTATTTTTGCAACCCATACGGCATAAAGCTTCAAGCCATGACTCCTACAGAGATAATATTAAGCATTTATCGAAACCTGATTGACAAAAGAAGCCCTCAAGGCATACCTGTGAACTTAAGGGCCAAAGCTATTGTCGGCACAGTACAAGACGACCCTTTTGATTGCCGGGTTGAAAACGAAATAAAATCTTCTCTTCCTAAAAATTTTGATGTCTATCATTCCGGTGCATTGACTACGCCTGATTTGGTCATAAGAGACAGGAAATCTGGCTTATGTGTGAGGCTGGAAATAAAAAAAACTGATTCAACAACCCAATGGGGCTGCCTCAAGAAGTTTGACCATAGTTCCGGGCTTTCACGCCACGTGAATACGCAAGGTTGCAGACATTTCCTGACGATTGGGCTTTTTATGGAAATAACAAACGCGAATTGCAGCTACAAATTGGTAATGCCGTACCTGTAATATTTGCCAAACAAATAGCCGAATGCGTAAAATCCGCTTTAGGGCAATTGGATGGCAAGGCCGCGACAGTCCCTCTATCTTGTGTGCAACTGGCTCTCTTCTAATACATCTTTCAAAAGTGTATCTTCCAAGAAAGGCAAAGAAAAAGCGGAAGAATACGAATTGGCACGGACAAATTGCGGCTTCATCGCGAATATTCCGTATCTTTGAAGCCTGAAAGGAAACATCGCATATATAATAGGATGAACAGGATCTGTGAACTTTTCGGCATCCGCTACCCCATCGTGCAAGGCGGGATGGTGTGGTGCAGCGGCTGGAGGCTGGCGTCGGCCGTGAGCAACGCGGGCGGGCTCGGCCTGCTCGGGGCCGGGTCGATGCATCCGGAGACCCTCGCGGAACACATCCGGAAGATGAAAGACGCCACAGACCGGCCATGGGGCGTGAACGTGCCGCTGATGTACCCCGAAATCGAACGGCTGATGGGCATCCTCGTGGAGGAAAAAGTGTCCATCGTATTCACCTCGGCCGGAAGCCCCAAGAGATTCACGCCGGTGCTGCACGATGCGGGCATCAAGGTGGCCCACGTGGTGTCGAGCAGCAAGTTCGCCCGCAAATGCGAGGAAGCCGGCGTGGATGCCATAGTGGCCGAAGGCTTTGAGGCCGGGGGACACAACGGGAGGGAGGAGACCACCACCCTCACCCTCATCCCGCAGGTGCGCCGCGCCACCTCGCTGCCCCTGCTGGCAGCCGGAGGCATCGGCAGCGGCGAGGCCATGTTGGCGGCAATGGTCCTTGGCGCGGAAGGCGTGCAGGTGGGTACCCTCTTCGCCTTGTCCGCCGAGAGTTCGGCCTCCGACGCCTTCAAACGGGAATGCCTGTCGCTGGAAGAAGGTGGCACGATGCTTTGCCTCAAGAAAATCGCACCCACCCGGCTGGTGAAAAACGCCCTCTACCACAAGATAGCCGAGGCCGAAGCCAACGGCGCGCCAGAAGAAGAGTTGCGCGCCATACTTGGGAAGGCCGCCTCGAAACGCGGCATCTTCGAGGGCGACATCGAGGGCGGCGAGCTGGAAATAGGGCAAATCGCCTCAAGCGTGAGCGACATCCTCCCGGCAAGCGACATCATCCGCCATCTCATGACTGGATTCAGGAAAGCGCAAGGACGCCTGCAAGACATCGGCGTGTGATTTCCTCCTCCCGCCGACACGTAAACCGCAATTTTTATCTAACTTTGTAAACCGAACCCATCCTAAAATTTAAAGAGATGAAATACGAAATAACGACTAACGCCAAAGGCTCGCGCCAGATGGACATCACCGACGAGCAACTTGAGACCATCCGGAAACATGCCCTTTTTGAAGGACTCGTGGACAGCAACGGCATCATCGACGAAACGGTGGTGGAGAAACTGCGGCTGAACGTGCGGGCCTTGATGGAAGCACAACCGGGGCAGGCCGAGCTGCTCGACTTGTGCCAAAACGTGCTCTTCCACGACAACATGAAAGCCTACGGCCTGAACCAGCTGGTGGAATTGTATGCAGGCTGGCAGAAGGACCATCCTGAACCTGGCAAGGAAAACGCGGCAGGCGAATAAGAAACCGGAAAAACGGATGAACGAATTTCGACTGACAGACTGGCTTCCCACGACGAAAAAAGAACTGGAGTTGCGGGGATGGGATGACGTGGACATCATCCTGTTCAGCGCGGATGCCTACGTGGACCACCCCTCTTTCGGCGCGGCGGTCATCGGGCGCGTGCTGGAGGCCGAGGGATTCCGCGTGGCCATCGTCCCGCAGCCGGACTGGCATGGCGACTTCCGGGACTTCAGGAAACTGGGACGCCCGCGGCTATGGTTCGGCGTGGCGCCGGGCTGCATGGACTCCATGGTGAACAAATACACGGCCAACCGCCGCCTGCGGAGCGAGGATGCCTATTCGCCGGACGGAAGGCACGACATGCGCCCGGAATACCCCACCATCGTCTACACCCGCATCCTCAAGCAACTCTACCCCGACGTACCGGTCATCCTGGGCGGCATCGAAGCCTCCTTGCGCCGCCTCACCCACTATGATTACTGGCAGGAACGCTTCCGCCCCTGCATCTTATGCGACAGCGGGGCGGACCTGATAGTCTACGGCATGGGGGAAAAGGCCGTGGCGGAAATATCCCATACCTTGCAGGCGGCCATCGAAAACAACCACGAAAGCCTGGATTACGATGCCGACGGCAAGGCCCGCATCAACACGGGAACTTTCCGCGAGGTCATCACCCGACCCGGGCGGATTCCGCAGACCGTGGCCTTGTATCATAAGGCAGGCATCCCCGGCGGCATACGCGAAGAGGATGTCGTGCTGCACCCTCATGAAGAATGCCTGAAAGACATGAAAGCGCAAGCCGCGAACTTCCGCCACATAGAGGAAGAAAGCAACAAGCTGCACGCCGACCGCATCCTGCAACAGACGGGAGAGGATTACGTGGTGGTCAACCCGCCATACCCGCCTATGACACAAGGGGAAATCGACCGTTCGTTCGACCTTCCCTACACCCGTATGCCCCATCCCAAATACAAAGGGAAGCGCATTCCCGCCTACGAGATGATCAAGTTCTCGGTCAACCTCCACCGGGGATGCTTCGGCGGCTGCGCCTTCTGCACCATCTCCGCCCACCAAGGGAAGTTCATCACGAGCCGGAGCAAGGAAAGCATCCTCCGCGAAGTGGAACAAATCAAGGAAATGCCCGGTTTCAAGGGCGTGATTTCCGACTTGGGCGGCCCGTCGGCCAACATGTACGGCATGAAGGGAAAGAATCCCAAAGCCTGCGAAAGGTGCAAACGGCCCTCGTGCATCCATCCCGCCGTCTGCCCGAATCTGGACACGGACCACAGCGCGTTGCTGGACCTCTACCGGACCGTGGACAACCTGCCCGGCATCAAGCGGAGCTATATCGGCAGCGGGGTGCGCTACGACCTGTTGCTGCACGACACGAAAGACGAACGGGCCAACCGGGCAAACGCCGAATACACCCGCGAACTCATCACCCGGCACGTCAGCGGACGCCTGAAAGTGGCCCCGGAACACACCTCGGACCGCGTGCTCCAGCTGATGCGCAAGCCGCCGTTCAGCCAGTTCGGCGAGTTCAAGCGGATATTCGACCGTATCAACCGCGAGGCCGGCCTGCGGCAGCAAATCATCCCCTACTTCATCAGCAGCCATCCCGGCTGCACGGAGGAGGACATGGCGGAACTGGCCGTGCTGACCAAGGACATGGACTTCCATCTGGAGCAGGTGCAGGACTTCACGCCGACCCCGATGACGGTCAGCACCGAGACCTGGGCCACGGGATACCATCCCTACACCCTTGAACCGGTATTCAGCGCCCGCTCACCCCGGGAGAAGCTGGCCCAGCGGATGTTCTTCTTCTGGTACAAGCCGGAAGAGCAGGCACGCATCAAGGCGGAACTGCGCCGCATCGGACGGGCCGACCTGATTCACGAACTTTTTGGCCCGTCCCCCGCATGGGGCAGGGACACGAACCGACACGGCCATTCCACAAAAACCTCCGCCCCACACACTACGAAAAGGCGGAGAACATGAACCCGAAGACTATGAACATACGAACAAACTCGCCACGGGCCTGGCTGCTGGCGGCCCGCCCCAAGACCTTGACGGGTGCCGCCGTGCCGGTCATGACAGGTCTCTCGGCCGCATTCGCTGACGGGCATTTCCAATGGCTTCCCGCCGTATTATGCCTCCTATTTGCCTTCCTGATGCAGATAGACGCCAATTTCATCAACGATTATTTCGACTTCCGGAAAGGACTGGACGACGAAAAACGACTCGGCCCGAAACGGGCCTGCGCCGAAGGCTGGATTACCTTGCGGGCCATGCGAGGGGGAATCGCCACGACCACGCTTCTCTCCTGCCTCGCCGGCCTGCCGCTCATCTTCTACGGCGGATGGACGATGATGGGCGTGGGCATCTGCTGCGTGGTGTTCTGTTTCCTCTACACCACCTGCATGGCCCGGCTGGGGCTGGGCGACCTCCTGGTGCTGGTCTTCTTCGGACTTGTCCCGGTCTGCGCCACCTATTACCTGCAAACCGGCACCCTTACGCCTGCGGTGTGGGGCCTGTCCGTGGCTTGCGGACTGGCCATCGACTGCCTGCTCATCATCAACAACTATCGCGACCGCGACAATGACAAGGCCGGCGGGAAAATCACGTTGGTGGTGCGAATCGGCGAAAAAGCGGCAGAACACCTCTATCTGGGACTGGGCATCGCGGCAGTGGGGCTGTGCCAGATTCTTTGGCTCACCCGGCAACCGGCGGCCGCCCTGCTCCCGGTCCTCTATTTGGCCCCCCACATCTCGACCTGGCGGCACATGGTACGGCTAAAACATGGGAAAGCCCTGAACCGGACTTTGGGCGAGACCGCACGTAACATGTTCCTTTTCGGACTGCTGCTCTCGCTCGGCCTCATCCTCTGAAACTCATTATTTAACCCCATAAAACCATAACAAACATGGCAACAGTAGACGACAAGAAAATCATCTTTTCCATGGTCGGCGTGAGCAAAACCATCCGCCAGACCAACAAACAAGTGCTGAAAGACATCTACCTGAGCTTCTTCTACGGGGCTAAAATCGGTATCATCGGCCTCAACGGCGCCGGAAAATCCACGCTGATGAAAATCATCGCCGGACTGGACAAGGACTTCCAGGGCGAAGTGGTGTTCGCACCCGGCTACAGCGTAGGCTACCTGCCTCAGGACCCGCAGCTGGACCCGGCCAAGACCGTAAAGGAAGTGGTCATGGAAGGCGTGCAGCCCATCGTGGACGCACTGGCCGAATACGAAGAAATCAACCAGAAGTTCGGATTGCCGGAATACTATGAGGATGAGGACAAGATGAACGCCCTCTTCGCCCGCCAAGGCGAGCTGCAGGACATCATCGACTCAACCGACGCATGGAACCTGGACAGCAAGCTGGACCGGGCCATGGACGCGCTGCGCTGCCCCCCCGCCGACCAGCCGGTGGAAAACCTCTCGGGAGGCGAACGCCGCCGCGTGGCCCTCTGCCGCCTGTTGCTGCAAAAGCCGGACGTGCTGCTGCTCGACGAGCCGACCAACCACCTGGACGCGGAAAGCATAGACTGGCTGGAACAACACCTCAACCAGTATGAAGGCACGGTCATCGCCGTGACGCACGACCGCTACTTCCTCGACGACGTGGCCGGATGGATCCTGGAACTGGACCGCGGCGAAGGCATCCCCTGGAAGGGCAATTACTCCTCCTGGCTGGAGCAGAAGACCAAGCGTATGGAACAAGAAGAAAAGACGGCCAGCAAGCGGCGCAAGACGCTGGAACGCGAGCTGGAATGGGTGCGCATGGCCCCCAAAGCCCGCCAGGCCAAGGGCAAGGCCCGCCTGAACTCTTACGACAAGCTGCTCAACGAGGACCAGAAGGAGAAAGAGGAAAAGCTGGAAATCTTCATCCCGAACGGGCCGCGTCTGGGCAACAAGGTTATCGAGGCCGTACACGTGAAGAAGGCTTTCGGCGACAAAGTGTTGATGGGCGACCTCAACTTCATGCTTCCGCCCAACGGCATTGTAGGCGTCATCGGACCGAACGGCGCGGGAAAGACCACCTTGTTCCGCCTGATCATGGGATTGGAAAAACCGGATGCCGGCACGTTCGAGGTGGGCGAAACCGTCAAACTGGCCTACGTGGACCAGAACCACAAGGACATCTCGCCGGAGAAGACCGTATACGAGGTCATGAGCGGCGGCAACGAACTGATGCGCATGGGGGGACGCGACATCAACGCCAGGGCCTACCTGAGCCGCTTCAACTTCAGCGGGGCGGACCAGGAGAAGAAATGCGGCGTGCTTTCCGGCGGCGAGCGCAACCGCCTCCACCTGGCCATGGCCCTGAAAGAGGAAGGCAACGTGCTGCTGCTCGACGAGCCGACCAACGACATCGACGTGAACACGCTCCGCGCGTTGGAAGAAGGATTGGAAGAGTTTGCCGGATGCGCCGTGGTCATCAGCCACGACCGCTGGTTCCTCGACCGCATCTGCACCCACATCCTCGCGTTTGAGGGAGGCGGAGAAGTGTTCTTCTTCGAAGGCAGCTATTCGGAATACGAGAGCAACAAGATGAAGCGGCTCGGGCTGGAAGAACCCAAACGCCTGCGCTACCGTAAACTGATGGAGGACTAAGGCATGGCGGCACGCGACAACGACTGGAAGTCAAGGTTGGGGATGGTGTATTCCACCAACCCCGACTTTTCGTTCGACACGGGCGGTGCGGAAGAACCGGACACGCTCCCCAAGGAAGAGCAGAAGCTGCATGTCTCCATCGAACGCAAGGGACGGGGCGGAAAAACCGTCACGGTGGTCGGCGGTTTCGTCGGGCGCGAAGACGACCTGAAAGCCTTAGGCCGCCTGTTGAAAACAAAATGCGGCGTCGGCGGCGCGGTAAAGGACGGGGAAATCCTCATCCAAGGCGAATGGCGCGACCGCGTCGCGGCCCTGCTCCGGTCGGAAGGCTACAACCGCGTCAAAGGATAGCCTCACTTCATGATCCGGCCTATCATCTTCTTGTTGGCTTGCATCACGGCTGCGGTCTCGATGGCGGACAGGTAAACTTGCGTGGTCTTCAGGCTCTCATGCCCCAGCCCGGCACTTACGGTGGAAAGGTCGCAGCCCATGTCCCTCATCATGCTGGCCCACGTATGCCGCGCCACGTAAGTGGTCAGCGGGACATGCAGGCCCGCCATCTCGCCGATTTTCTTCAGGTTGCGGTTGACGTTATGCTCCACCCGCTCGTACTGGTGCCTCTCCGTGCCGTCCTGGCGGGTGATGATGGGCAGCAGGTAAGGCCCCGACGCCCGGTGGGCGTATTTGTCCACAATGGCCTGCATGGGCGCCCCCCAGGCTATGTCCAAGGTTTGCCGGGTCTTCTTGCGGTCATAGCGCAGGCAGCCGTTCCGGATGTCGGATTTTCTCAGATAAGCCAAATCGACGAACGACATGCCCTGCAGGTAAAGGCTCAGCAGGAACAGGTCGCGGGCAAAGGCGCGGGGCGAGCCGTCGGGCAGGTCGAGACGGCGGATGGAACGGACAGAAGACAACGGGATGGCGCGTTTGGGCGTCTTGGCAAAACCCGTGAACACATGCCGGAAGATATCCTTGTCTGTCGCCAGTCCTTTCTCGACCGCCCTGCGGTAAAGGGTGCGGAGGGTGCGGAGATAGCACGACGTGGAGTTCCGCTTCAACCCGCGCCCTTTCATCCATGCCTCATACAAGCCTACCGTATCCGCATCCAGCGCGTCAAGGGCCATGTCCTGCCCTCCGCGGAAGCACGCGAAGCTATTCAGCGCGTCACGGTAAGTCTTGGCTGTCCCATACCGGCCTGCCCTGCATTTCACCGCAATCATGTCGCGGATGAAGCCGAACCAGGTTGGAAGTGCCGGAAGCCTCCTATAGGCCATGACGATGTCGTCCGCACTATAGTCCATCTCAGCCTTTTCCAGCTCCACGGCAAGCCTCATGAGCTGCTTGAGGCTCCACTCCACTTGAGAGGATATCAGCCGCAGCCGCTCCTGCCGCTCCGGGTCTCCGGTTATCCGGACGATGGAATGCCTGGCATTCCATTCATCCTGCCGTATATGGAAGTCGGTGCATATCGTCCTCGTCACCCGAAAGCGGGTCACCTGGAAGAACAAAGTCCCTTCTCCCCCGTCGGACAAGGCGGAAGGGCGGAATTTCAATTTGATGGAGGTCATATCTCTTCTTTTTATAATGCCGCACTCCAAATGGCCCTGGGGTCCGCCATCCAAACAAAAAAGGTTCGCGCCATCAAGACTTGCCTATACACATGGCCGGTTACGACGACCTTTCATCTCAAAAGGGTTCACCGTAGGCCCGCCGCCATCTTCTCACTCCACCACCCTGAACCGGGCAAAACGGAGGAGCAGCTGCTTGGTCCCGGTATTCTGGAACTCCACGGTGGCCTTCATGTTCTCTCCGGTACCTTCTATGGCCGTCACCACGCCACGCCCGAAACGTTCGTGTTCAATCCGTGTCCCGGCTTGCAAGGCGGCACTCCCGCCCTTTCCGGATGGGGATTCCACCTTTTCCATGGCGGATGCATTGCCTGCTCCTTTTACCGGCCGCATCCGCGACAAAGGCTTCAGCCCAGTCACGCGGGCCACCGCTGGAATGGGACGTTCAGGCCGATCCACGCCATAAGCACGGTTGTAACGCGCACGATAGGATGCGGTGCCATCCCTTTCCGCCCCATCCGGGAGCGAACGGCCGGAGACAGCGGACAGCCCTCTTCCTTGCCCGTCCATCACGACATAGCGAGGGTCTATGTCCTGCAGGAAACGGCTCGGATTGCTGAACTCCGTCTTCCCGAAACGGAAACGGCTGCGCGCAAAGCTCAGGAAGCAGTATTTCTCGGCCCTTGTCAAGGCCACGTAGAAAAGACGGCGTTCCTCCTCCAACGCCCGCTGGCTTTCGCCCGCCATCGGGCTGGGGAACAGGTTCTCCTCCATCCCCACGATGAACACGGACTTGAACTCCAGCCCCTTGGCCGAATGGATGGTCATCAGCGTCACTTTCCGGTTGTCGTCCCCCTCGTCCTCGTCCAAATCGCTCAACAAGGAAACCTCTTGCAGGAAATCAGCCAGGGCGACCTCATCCGTCCGCCCTTCCTCCATCCGCCCCTGCACGAACGCCTGTGCCCCATTCAGCAGTTCCTGCAGGTTCTCCTGCCGGCTCATGCCCTCCGGCGAAGTGTCCCCGTAGATTTCCTTGGCTATCCCGCTCTCGCGGACAATCTCCTGCATCATGAAGGCCGCGTCCATCCGGGAGGTTTTCCCGATGAAACCGTCCACAATCTCCGCAAACCGTTGAATCTTGGCCAGTGTGCCCTTGTTGACAGGCAAGGCATATTCCGCCGGATTCACCGCCACATTCCACAAACTCACGCCTTGTCCCGACGCTGCGGCCATGATCTTGTCCACTGTGGTCTGGCCGATGCCCCGGGCCGGATAGTTCACCACCCGCTTGAACGCCTCCTCGTCATTGGGGTTGACGGCCAGGCGGCAATAGGCAATCACGTCCTTCACCTCTTTCCGCTGGTAGAACGACAGACCGCCATAAATCCGATAGGGCATCCCCCTTTTGCGGAGCGCCTCCTCGAAAGTGCGGCTCTGCGCGTTCGTGCGGTAAAGGATGGCGAACTCATCGTATTCCATCGATTCCTTCCGGTGCAGCTCCGCTATCTTGTTCACCACGATTTCAGCCTCCTCCAAGTCACTGTAAGCCGCATACACGCGGATGGGCACGCCTTTCTCCTTCTCGCTGAACACGTCTTTCCGGATTTGCCGGTCATTATGGCGTATCAGGCTGTTGGCGGCAGAAACAATAGTCTGGGTCGAACGATAGTTCTGCTCCAGCTTGAACGTCCTCGCGCCATTATATATCTTACTGAAGTCAAGTATATTGTCGATATTGGCTCCACGGAAGCTATAAATGCTCTGCGCGTCATCCCCCACCACGCACACCTTTTGTCTGGTGCGGGTCAACTCCCACACGATGCAATGCTGCGCATAGTTCGTATCCTGGTATTCGTCCACCAACACAAAACCAAACTTGTCGGCATAACGGACACGGATGTCCTCATGCTCTTTCAACAAAAGATAGGTATAAAGCAACAAATCATCGAAATCCATGGCATCAGCCTGACGCAGGCGGTCCATATAACGGCGGTAAACTTCTCCCGTCATGGGAATTCTTGCTGATTGGTCGTACATCTGCACCTGACGGTCGGACATATATGCAGCCGGAAGGACAAGCCGGTTCTTCGCCCGGGATATGTGGTCGGCCACGGTGGAGGGCTTATAGACTTTGTCATCCAATCCCATCTCCTTGACAATAGCCTTGACCAGGTTACGGGAATCCGCCTGGTCGTAGATGGTGAAGCGTGACGAGAAGCCCAGTACATCGGCTTCCCTGCGCAAGATACGCGAAAAGACAGAATGGAACGTACCCATCCACAACCCTGCCGCCAGCTCCGTCCCGACCAACCCGGCGATGCGTTCCTTCATCTCGCGGGCCGCCTTGTTCGTAAACGTCAAGGCCAAAATATTCCAAGGCTTGATGCCTTGCTCCAGCAGATACGCGATCTTGTAAGTCAGCACCCGGGTCTTCCCCGACCCCGCCCCGGCAATGACCAAGGACGGCCCTTCATCATACTTGACAGCCCGGAGCTGTTCCCCGTTCAGTTCCCTTTCTATCTTTTCCAAAAAATCATTCGCCATAACCTTACCTTTCCTTCTCAAATACACCATTCCACATCACAACCGCAAACACGCAGTCCTACACACCGCCCCACACATAACATATCATATTATAAAGGTGGGTCCCCAGCACCGCATCGAGCAGCCACACGGCATGGCACCTCATGCCCCAATACAAGACAGACAGAATCTCCTTCCACCCCCGCAGATGATTGCTCAAGGCGGCATAAAGGAGAGATGCCAGCACCATCCCGGCCGCCATGTTCTGAAAGATGCCGGGAATGAACGGAGAAGGATAGACATCCCCCGTCACGCTACGCAAAACGGAATGCGGACCATATACCAGAAACAACAGCCCCGTCCCATAGCACAGCAGGAATATGCCGGAAACGAGACAGGCCGTCCGCTGCCGGTAAGTAAGCGAACGCGTCCCCCTCTCCCACCAGACACGGCCGACATCCGACAATCCGGAGCGTTCCAGCGCACCCAACAGAAGAACAACCGGAACCACTACGGCCATCAGCGGAGAGCGGAAGCTTTCCGCCACATACAGGAAATACCACCGTACCCCCTCGCCGGACAACAGATTCCCCCACGGCTGGCCGGAAGCGTTGCCCAACCAAGCCAAGGCCGGCACAAACGCATGAGCCAGCAACAGGACGAGGAGCAAGCCTGTACCCCACCGCGTACTGCACCTTGTGACAAAAGCCTCAGTCCTCATCCGCTTCCAGATGTTCAAGATCTATAATATGCAGCTGCAAGGCTCTCACGACCAGACGGGTGGCGTTGACAGTCCCTTTCTCTGCCGCCCCGAACAGCCGCACGACAAGGTCGTTCTGCCTTTTCTCCAGGCTCTTCACGCCGAAAGGCATCCCGCGGAGGTTGGTAATCATCTCCTTGGTGTATCCCAATGCCAGATGGCGAAGGAAGCGTTCATCGTATTCGTCAATCTCGTAACGTATCAAGGCATCCTTGTGGCGCCGTTCCGTCTCGACCGACTTCATGAAACGTTCCACTATCTTTTCCAGCACCGGCTCGTTGAAGACGTATCTCCGCCCTTCCATCACCTGGCGCACGTCATTGCGCGTAAGCAGTTCCCCGGTCTTGAGGATGATGCCGTCGGCTCCGGCCTTCAGGGCGTCCACCCAAAGGCGTTCGTTGAGAATCTCTCCGGTGAAAATCAGGATATGCAGGTCCGGACACTTTTGTCTCACCCTACGGCAGATGTCGACCCCGACGGTCGTGGAGCCGCCCAGCCCCAGGTCCAGCAAAAGCAGGTCGGGGACCTCCACTTCCATCAACTTCCAAAATTCGGCCTCGTTCATGGCAGTCCCGATGACACGGGCCTCCGGCAACTCGGTACGGACAATCTCCTCCGTCCCTTTCAGTTCCAGCCTGACATCCTCGACAATGATAATCGTAAAAGGCTTTATTCCCATCTTCATTCATATTTTGGCACGGTGAACCCTATCCGGCACCCCGCGTCCGGCAGGGACTCCATCTCGATACGGCAACCGCAGTAATTATTCAACTTGTCTGTCTCACGCACGATTTCCTTGCATAACAGATAAACATAGCGGGAGGCGTCGGGAGTGAAAATCTCCCTGACCTCCTCCTCCGTGTAAATGGCGACGGAAGAGGACAAGGACAGGCGTATGAAACGGCCCTCTTCCGCCGCCTCCAGCCTCAACACGCTTCCGGCACGCCCCTGCATACGGGCCAGCCATTCTTTCGTCAGCACATCCAGCAGGAAATGGAGCAACGCGACATCCGCGTACAGAAAGACCTCCCCGCCGGCATTGTCCTCCACGGCAAACTCCGTCAGCCCGCCGCCTTTCCCGACTCTCCGTCCGGTATCCTCCAGCCATCTTCCCGTGACCTCCCTGAGCGGAATCTTCTCCCCCTTGAAGTACACTGCATCCACCTGCCGGTCGGCCTGCGCGACCAGCAAGGTGTAAATCTCCTTGTAATACTCCACCAGTTCTTTAAGCGCATGCACTTTCTCCCTCCTCGCAGGAGCGTCCCCCTCCCCGTCCAGGCTGCGGAGCATCTGCCTGATGCGGCTGGGATAATACATGGTCTCATGCTTGATGGCGGACAGGCAGTTGTCCAGGATCTGGTTCTGCACCCTCAGGCGCGCCAGTTCATACAAGGCCCTTTGCCTCTCGTTTCCGGCACGTTCCACCGTTTCCCGTTCCTTTCCCCGTTGCACCACGGATTCGTATAGCAAGATAGAGAGGTAATTCACGATGAATCCCTCGAAAATGAAATCCTCACGCTGCATCCCGTAGCTTCCGTAATTTACGGCAATCGCCCCGATGCAGACCTTTCCGCCGTTTTTCGTCCGGAGCGTCAAAGGATAAGCCTGCGTGTTGGACTCTCCGTCAAACACCGGCTCCCCCTGCCGGTATGCCCTTTCGAGCAAGGACTCCGTGACCATCCCGTAAGCCGCTCCCCCCAAGGCATGGGAGACGGCCCTCGTGCCGTCCGTCCGGCACAGCCACAACCGCACGCCGTATGTCTCATGCAGCTCTTCCAGGCAAGAGAACACCACGGCAAGCATCCGCCCCACCAGTTCCTCCGTGCCGGCAGACGGTCCCTGCGACTCCGCCACGCCCAGCATGGCATGGTTCGCCTCCAGCACTTGCATGGCATTGAAGCGGAAAAGAATCCTGCGCCGGAAATAGACGGTATATGCCACGACAAGGGATGCCAGAAGCATCAGTACCAAAAGCACCAGGCTGACCGAAAGCCCGGCCTTTATCTCCCTTTGCCGGGCATAGAACCGTTCCAGGGAGTCATCTTTGGAAACCAGCCTGTAAAGATAGGAAAACTGACGGTTGTTGAATTCATACGCTTCCCAGTCATGCAGGGCCAGGGCCGCCACCGCCAGCTCGTTCCGGAGTCCCATGAACAGATAATAGTCCGCCTCCACTCCCGCACGCCACCATTCCAGTTCTTCCGGCCCGCCGGCCCGCACGGTCAGCTTGCGGTTGCGCAAGGTGTCCGGAAGGCAGCCCTCATAATAAGAATTGATGCATCCGAAAGCGGAGTCGGCCCAACTGAAGGCACAGGCGTAATCTCCACGTACATTGGCGAAATACACCGAATCCGCATAACGCGCGGCCTCCTCGACCAGCCCTGTGTCCGACAGTCCGGCAGCACTGGAGGACCATGCGGGGACCGGCAGCCAGCAGGCCACGCACCACAGGACCGCCGGAGCCGTGCGCGCCATTCCTTTGGGCAGGCGGAAAGAGAAGCGGCTCCCGCGGTGTTTCTCGCTCTGGATGTCGAAACGGCATACCTCGAACAAATCTCCCGTCCTGCGGTATTTCTCGATGATACCTTTGCAATTCATCAGCCCGAACCCGCCGCCTTTGCCCGTCCGTGCCTCAGGGGACGTTTCTCCGATACGACGGGCGTCATACACTTTGGAAGAAAGGATCAGTTCCACGTCCGAGGCGGAAAGGCCGCATCCCGTGTCGGACACCGCCAGCTCCACGGCATCGCCCACATCCGCGGCCCGCACCTCCACCTGTCCGCCGGAGGGCGTGAACTTGCGGGCGTTGTCCACCAACGTGTTCAGCATAAAAAACGTCAAGGCCTTGTCGGCCTTCACCCACAAGTCTGTCTTCTCCACCCGGAAGCCGATTCCCGCCCGCCGGAAATTATACTCTCCCTTTTCCAACAAGCTGAACAGGGGCTGCAACGGGAAACTTTCCACCGTCAGTTCCAGCTCGCCGCGGTTCATCCTGATCCACTCGGTCAGCACTTGGTTATAGCGGTTGATTTCGCCCGCCAGCTCACCCACATACAGCCATCCCTCCGCGCCGTCTCCTTTTTTCTCCATCCGGCGCACGGTGTAGAGCATACGGTCGATGAACGGGACTATGGCATGTACCAGCGACACTTTGGCACGTTTGGACACATTCCTCCGTTTCTCCTGGGCTATTTGCCGTTCGTTCCGCCGGCAATCCTCATAAAGCATCAGCCGCTCCTCGTCCATTTGCCCCGAAAGGTCCCGGTTCTTTTCCGTCCAGTCCACGTACGGGCGGAGAATCCCGCCCAGAATCCGCTTCTCCTTTTGCATCCAGGGATAAGCGTCAAAGACTTTCTCCATGTCGCCGCCCCTCGCCCCGGACGCCACGTCCATGAACCATTCGGACAGCTCCTTCAGCAAAGCCAGCTGGCGGATGTTCCGCTGCCTCCATTTGCGCGCGTAGGCGAAGAGGAAAAGGCACAAGCCCAAAGCCGAGAGGATGACCGCCACCGAAAGGGTATGAAGCATCTGGTTGTCGCGGGCCACGATGTCCGCCCGGCTTTCGAGCGACTTGTCCTGACGGCTGAAGTCCATCAGGTCCAGATAAAGATTGCGGTTGTAGTCCGACTTCTGCTTGTCGCCCAAGGCGGCGAAAGTGACGCTCAGGCTTTCGCGGATATAGGCCAGGCAAATCGGAAGGGTCTGCACATCGGCATCCTGCGCCCATTCCATGTCCACGGCCCGGACATCCGGATGGCCGTACACTTTGAGCCGTCCGCTGCCTGAATAATAGGTCTGATGATGCACATTCAGGCAATCCAAAGCTTCTTCCAAGGCTTCCAACGCCTTTTGGTATTCCCCTCCGGCGAACAAGACCATCCCCAACGCCCGGTATGCGTCCACTTCCAGCATCAGGCTCCTGCAGGAATCCGCGTCCGCCAGGGACTGCCGCGCCAACGCCCCGGCAAGCGCCAGGGACGGGACAGTGACGGCGCCATCCTCCGGAAAGGAAGAATGCCGGAGATAATCCAGCTCCATCGCCCGTTCTGTCCGCAAGCTGTCATAAACCCCGGAACGGGCAAACATTTTGGAAAGCTCCAGTCCCGCCTTGGCCCTGAAATAAACGCTCCCGGTACGTTCCGCAAGCGTATAGGCCCGCAACAGGAAGTCGAACGCTTCGGCCAGACGCTCCCCGCCGGGGCTGTTCAAGGCCACAAGCCCCTTCAGGTAATAGTAATAAGCCCGCAGGGCATCGTCTTGCCGGATATATCCGTCAACGTCTATTCCCGCAAGCTCTTCTTCCGCCTCTTCCGCCTGCATCAGGTTCAGGCAGTTCGTCGCGGATGTCAACCTGAACTCCACCAACGCATATTCCAACCGGCTCTTGTCGCGTCCCGCCACGTCGTCATATTCCTCCATGATACGGCGGATGCGTTCCACGGCACGGTTGTAATAATCATAAAACAAACGGTTCTGCGCGGCCCTTTGGCAAACCATCATCATGTTCACCTCGCCCACCAGCAGTTCTATCTGGTTGTCGCAGGAAGCCTGCAGCTGTCCGTAAAGCTCACGCTCGCCCGCATAGTCCATGCGGAGGAAGCAGAGATACATCAGATGGCACAAAGCCTCGCTCCGCCCGTCGGGATATCCCTGTGACAGCCGGTACGCCTCCCCGGCCAAGAGAGACGCACTGTCCGGGCGGTCGTAACGAAGCTGGTAGGCCCGCGTGTTCAAGGAATCCACCTTCATCGCCACCACGGCATCGGAACGGGAATGACACTGCCGTCCGGCTATGCCCGCAGCAGCCAGAACCGCCAGGAAGCACAGCACCACTCCGAAAAAAAGTGTCCTTTTCTTCCGTGCCGGTCCGCTGCCGGACACCCGTTTCCCGCTTGTCCGCGTCCACCGCATCGGCACTACGACAACCCGGTGATTTCTCCGTCCACTACATCAATACGCTCCGCCTGCGGATGACGCGGCAGGCCGGGCATACGCAAGATATCGCCGGCGACCAGCACTATCATCTCAGCCCCGAAAGCCGGAACGACCTCGCGGATGGGTATCTTGAACCCGGAAGGCACGCCGTAGGCATGGGCGTCGGCCGAGAAGGAGTATTGCGTTTTCGCTATACATACCGGGTAATGCCCTATCCCCAAAGCATAAATACGCTTCAAGGCCCGGCGGGCGGCAGGAGAGAACTCCACTCCGTCCGCTCCGTACACACGCAAGGCCACCTTGGCGGCTTTGGTCTCCACGTCATCGGTGTCCGCATAAGTGAACTTCAACGGGCGGGACGGTTGACGCCCAATGGCATCCACCACCACGCGGGCCAGCTCCTCCGCGCCCTTGCCGCCGTCGGCATAGGCCGTGTTCACCGCAAACCCGACGCCTTCCGCCTCGCAGTGTGCGCGGCAAAGCTCGATTTCCTCGTCCGTGTCCGTGGCGTAACGGTTGAAGCAGACCACCACGGTCTGCCCGAACTCCTGCATGTTGCGGATGTGACGGTCCAGGTTGGCGAATCCCCTTTGCAGTCCTTCGGGATTCGGGTACTTGATGTTCTCCACCGCCACGCCGCCGTGCATCTTGAGACCCTGCGTGGTGGCCACGATGACCGTCAGCCGGGGGGTCAGCCCCGCCGCACGGCACTTGATGTTGAAGAACTTCTCCGCCCCCAAGTCCGCGCCGAAGCCGGCCTCCGTCACCACATAGTCCGCGTAGGTCATGGCCAGTTTGGTGGCCACCACCGAATTGCAGCCGTGCGCGATGTTGGCGAACGGCCCGCCGTGCACGATGGCAGGCGTGTTCTCCGTGGTCTGCACCAGGTTGGGATGCAGGGCGTCCTTCAGCAAGGCGCATATCGCGCCGCCCACTCCCATGTCCGCCACGCGGAAAGGTTTGCCGTCGGTGGTCATGCCCAGCAAAATCTGGTCGATGCGCCGCCGCAAGTCCTTCCCGTCCCGCGCCAGGCAGAGGATGGCCATGATTTCGGAGGCGGGCGTGATGTCGAACCCGCTTTCCATCGTCACGCCGTCGGTACTGGGCCCCAGCCCGGTGACGATGTGGCGCAGGTTGCGGTCGTTCACGTCCAGCACCCGTTTCCACAGCACCTCTTTCAGCGCGAAGCCGTCGTCGCGGTGCTGGTAGATATAATTGTCCAGCAAGGCGGCTATCATGTTATGGGCGGAAGTGACGGCATGGAAATCGCCCGTGAAATGCAGGTTGATGCGGTCCATGGGCAATATCTGGGCATGGCCACCGCCTGCCGCCCCGCCCTTCAGGCCGAAGCACGGACCTAAAGACGGCTCACGAAGGGCCACGATGTTCCGCTTGCCCAGCCGCGAAAGCCCCAATGCCAGCCCGATGGACACGGTGGTCTTCCCGATGCCGGCCTTGGTGGGCGTGATGGCAGTCACCAGAATCAGGTTGCTCCGTTTCACCTTCTCCTCGTCAATCAGGCTTTCCGGCACCTTGGCCATATATTTTCCATAATGCTCCAATTCCTCCGCCGGAATTCCCACTTGGGCGGCCACTTCCTCTATGGGTTTCAACACGCATTCCCTCGCGATTTCTATGTCACTCTTCATAAATCAAATGGATTCCTGTTGGTTTGAACAGCAAAAGTAAGCAAAATCCACGGAATAACCGCCTAAAACCGCCAGATTAACGAACAGAAGTTTGCTTCATCACAGCCAAATCCGTATATTTGCCGGTTCGTATAACCCCAAAAACAAGAATGCTATGCCTAAGAAGTTTTACACCTCCCTCCCTGCCAGCTATGCCGCGTGCCAGCATGGCGACTGCCCGATGGCAGAGACCTGCCTGCACCAGATAGCCTACACGGAATTGTTGGCAAAAGAAGAATTCCTGCGCCTGTTGAACCCGAGCCGGTGCAGCAAGGATGACCGGTGCGAATATTACCGCAGCAACAAGCCGGTCGTCTATGCCCGCGGCTTCGCCCACTTCCAAAAGCGGATGTTCCCCGAGCAATACGACCGCTTCTCGGCGATGCTGATTGAGCGGTTCGGGCGCAATGCTTATTATGAGCGGCGGCGGGGGGACACGGCCCTCCCTCCCAAGGAGCAGCGGATTGTGCTTGACGCCCTGAAGAAGGTGGGCGTGACGGAAGAGCTGAAGTTTGAAAGCTATGAAGAGAACATGAATTGGTACGACTGACCCGGAGTACTCCCCGCAAAGTACTGGAGTACTCTCCGCAGAGTACCGGAGTACTCGTAGGCGAGTACTCGGTAGCCATAAAGGACGAGACGCTATGAACATGGGCGGAAACCCCGCTTCTCAATACCGCCCGCCCCACAGCTTCCGCATCCGCTCCCGCAGCTTGTCCTCGGCCGGATTCTCCTGGGCGTGCCAGATGCGGCTGTCCCGTATCTCGTCCGGCAGGAACTGCTGCTCCACGAAATGGCCCGGATAGTCGTGGGCGTACTTGTAGCCCTTGCTGTAGCCCAACTCCTCCATCAGCCGGGTGGGGGCGTTGCGCAGGTGCAGGGGTACCGGAAGGTTGCCCGTGCGGCGCACGAGCTGCAGGGCGTCGTTAATGCCCATGTAGGCCGAATTGCTCTTCGGGCTGGTGGCCAGGTACACCGTGGCCTCCGCCAAGGGGATGCGTCCCTCGGGCCACCCTATCTTCATCACCGCCTCGAAGGCCGCGTTGGCCAGCAGCAGCGCGTTGGGATTGGCCAGCCCGATGTCCTCGCTGGCGGAAATTACCAGGCGGCGGGCGATGAAGGCCGGGTCCTCGCCGCCTTCTATCATCCGGGCCAGCCAGTAAAGGGCGGCGTCCGGGTCGCTGCCGCGGATGCTCTTGATGTAGGCCGAGATGATGTCGTAGTGCATCTCCCCGCCCTTGTCATAAGCCAGAGGGTTCTGCTGGAGCCGCTCGGCCACCACTTGGTCCGTCACAACCACATGGTCCGTGCCGTCCGCCTCTACGACCAGTTCCAGGATGTTCAGCAACTTGCGGGCATCCCCCCCGCTGTATCGGAGCATGGCGTCGGTCTCCCGGAACTCGATTCGCTTGGTCTTCAGCACCACGTCCTTCTCCACCGCCTTGTGCAGCAGTTCCAACAAGTCGTCCTTCGTCAGGCTTTTCAACACATACAGCTGGCAACGGGACAGCAACGGGCGGATGACCTCGAACGAAGGGTTCTCGGTGGTGGCCCCGATAAGCGTCACCGTCCCCTGCTCCACGGCCCCCAGCAGCGAGTCCTGCTGCGACTTGCTGAAGCGGTGTATCTCGTCGATGAAAAGTATGGGACTCACTTGCGAGAAGAAGCGGTTGTTCTTGGCCTTCTCGATGACCTCGCGCACTTCCTTCACCCCGCTGGTCACGGCACTCAACGTGTAGAAAGGCGTCTCCAGACGGTGGGCGATGATTTGCGCCAGCGTGGTCTTGCCCACTCCCGGCGGCCCCCACAGGATGAATGAGGAAATGCGCCCGGAGTGTATCATCTTGCGCAAGACCGCGCCGGGACCCACCAGATGTTTCTGTCCCACATAATCGTCCAGCGTGCGGGGACGCAGCCGCTCAGCCAAAGGTGCTCCCATATACCCGACCTCCTTCTTTCTTTTAAAAATCAAACTGCAACACGAATCTTACTCCGTTCTTCTTCACATTGGGCAAGCCCAGGTAATTCAAACGGCGGACATAGTCCACGCGGATGAACTTGAAAATATTGTGGATGCCCACATTCAGCTCCATGTAGGGCGTCTTCCCCATGGCGAAGCTTGTGGGGACTCCGTCGCGCGAGGGGAATTCAAACAAGTCGCCGCCGCCCTTGTAAGGGTTGTTCTTGTCCGTCAGGTCGCCGTAGAGCGTCTTGAACCCGATGACCTCGCGCCACTTCAGGCGCTTGAGCAACGGGATGCGGTTGAACAGCTTTCCGCTCAGGTCCCACTGCACGGACAGCGACACGAAACGGTCGCTCATGAACTCCATGTTGTTGATCATGTTGAACATCTCGCGCTGGATGACGTAGGAATTGTTCGCCGCCGGCGTGATGAGCAACGGGAACGGCACTTTGTTCCACTGCGCCCCGGCACGCCCGTAAAGGTCGATGCGCCCCCATGAATTCAGCCAGAAACGCTTCCACACGGACAGTTCCGTATAATTGGACGCATAATCCCCGCCCAGCACATCCTTGAAGCCGGTGGTGTGCATCAACGTGTAGATGGGGAAGTTGTGGTTCACCGGATGACGGCGTTGCTTGGTGACCACCACCTTCTCTCCCGGGGCGTAGCGGAGGCTCAGCGTGGCCTCGCACTGCGTCAGGTCCGGAACGTCAACCCCACTCATCGTCCGGTAGAACAGCGAGCCTGTCGGCGTCTGGGTCAGATGGCGCAATTGGGCCGTAATGCCGAAATGGTTGTCGAACTCATACTCGTAGCGCACATTGTACTGACGGAAATAGGACATCTGGTCAACGGTCTGGGTCTTGAAAGAGGCGAACACGTTGTCCTTGTCCGTAGGCAGCAAGGCATCGGAAGGTGCCATCACGTCGTAGCGCGTGGAAATGGAGATGGAGTTCTTAGGAAACTCTTCCGGCGAATATTGCTTCTTGATGAAGGAATACTCCACCTCGCCCTCGTATTTCCATTTGCGGTCCCGCACGCCATAAGCCACATAGCCCTTGAGGAAGAGGTGCGGGTTCAGGTTGGCCGTGGTCTGCGCACTGGCCCGCAAACGGATTTTGTCTATGAAGTTGGAGGAAATCACCGTGTTGACCGGACCGAAATCCACATAGTTCTTCTTTCCCGCAGGAGACGTCTCCACGTAATTCTCCACGAAAGCACGCACAATCCAGATAATCCAGCCGAAACCTTTCTTCTTCGTCATGTCCTGCACCATCGTGGACATCCGGGCTTCCGAACGGGTCAGCGTGTCCGTGCGGTGTTGCGCCCAGAACTCCTCGTCCTTGACTTCCGGCGCACCTTCCCGAGGTTGCTCACGCTGCTCGAAACGTTCGTCGGGAATAGGCGAGAAATCAAATCCCGTATAGGTCGTGGTCCGCTTGACCAACATGTTGTGGAACTTCTTCAAAGCCCCCATCTCGGCTATCATGTTGTCTTTCACCAACACGCGCTGCCCGTTGGGCAAGGTCGCGAAATCCTGCTCTATCACCAGGTTGCTGATGAAGTTCACGCCCGAACGGACAGGCAGGTTCACCAGGCAACGCTTCACCCGATAGGACCCGTCGTCCAACACCCAAAGACGGCCTGAGAATCCGAAATCCTGAGGATTCTGCGGCACGAATGTCAGCTCGATGCACTTGTCCCCCTCCACCATTACGGTGTCCATGATATAATACTGGTAAAAGGAAATGGCACGGGTGGACGACAACGGGCTGGTGAAGTACCGTTCCAACAAGTTGATGGAGTTGTCGTAGATGTTCACGTCCGTAAAGAAACGCTGCAGGACGGTGGTCACGATGTCTCCCGTGGCGAACAGCTCGTTCAGTCCCTCGGAGTTCGTCCCGCGGATAAAGTCACGCTCCGCCTCCGGCCTTTTCCGGTAGATATGCTCCGAAGCAGTCTCGTTGTAGGTCAGCGGCAGGATATTGGTCTGCGTCTGCGGACAATACTCCACCTGCTTGAGGAAAACGGGATATTTCCGCAAGAAACTGCTGTCCATGAACTCCTGGGTGATGTTGTTGAACCCGAAAGTGATGCGCTGGTACTTGTCGTAACGGTAATAATCATTGTCCTTCAGGTCGTTGCTGTCTTTGGCCGCGATGACTTTCCGCATCAGCTCCACTGCCGGATTGTCCTTACGGCTATAACGCCTTCTCTTGGGTTTCACCACCAGCTCGGCCAATTCACGTCCACGATCCTGAAGCTTCACATTCAATGTCTTCCGCTCTCCTTTCCGTATATAGACCTTATGCGTGCGGTAACCCACATAAGAAAACACGATACTGTCTCCCTGCAACGGAGAACGCAAGGTGTACCTTCCATCAAGATTCGTGGTCGTCCCCACATGCTTCTGCCCCGCATAATACACGTTCACGGAAGGCAAGGGTTCGCCCGTCTCGGCGTCGGTCACCACACCCCTCACCTGCCCCCAAACCGCCGCGGGGAGGCCGCATACGGCCAATAAGACAAGCAGCACATATCGATTATAAAGCCTTGGCAGCATACATCTCTCTCTTAAACAAGGTGCAAAATTAATCAATCAGCAGGGATTGGCCTTATAAATTAAAGTATTTAAAGAAAAACTACGAAGAATCCGGCAGTATATGGCCCGAAAACCGTATCTTTGCGGGCAATTCCAAAAAGCATAAAAACAATCCTTGCATGGAAAACGAAAAGAAACCGACCGGACTTCCCGACAACGCCTTCCGGGAACTGAAAGAAGGCGAAGAGTACGAACCGTTAATGTCTCCCCGGCACACCTATAAAGAGGTGACCGCATGGTCCGTGCTGTGGGGCATCCTCATGGCCGTGATATTCTCCGCCGCTTCCGCCTACCTGGGCCTGAAGGTGGGGCAGGTGTTCGAGGCGGCCATCCCCATCACCATCATCGCCATCGGCGTCACGGGGGCCACCCGCCGCAAGGGCGCGTTGGGCGAGAATGTCATCATCCAAAGTATCGGTGCCTGCTCGGGCATGATTGTGGCGGGCGCCATCTTCACCTTGCCGGCCTTGTACATCCTGCAGGACAAATATCCGGAAATGACGGTGAACTTTCTGGAGGTGTTCATCGCGTCCGTACTTGGCGGCGTGCTGGGCATCCTGTTCCTCATCCCCTTCCGCAAGTATTTCGTGAAAGACATGCACGGCAAATATCCTTTCCCGGAAGCCACGGCCTCTACCCAAGTGCTGGTTTCCGGAGAGAAAGGCGGCAACCAGGCCCTCCCGCTACTGGTGGCCGGCGTGGTGGGCGGCATTTATGACTTCATCGTCGCCACCATGGGCTGGTGGAACGAAAACATCACGTCGCGCTGCCTGGAATGGGGACAGTTACTGGCCGACAAGACCAAGCTGGTATTCAAAATCAATACGGGAGCCGCCGTGCTGGGCATGGGATATATCGTAGGACTCAAATACGCGCTCATCATCTGTTGCGGGTCCGTGGCCGTGTGGTGGGTCATCATCCCTACCATCTCCTGGCTGTTTCCCGACTTGGTGGTGGCCGAAGGCAGCACGCCCGTCACGGCATCGGCTGCCAGCGCGGAACAGATTTTCCAATATGCCAAGAGCATCGGCATCGGGGGCATCGCCATGGCCGGCATCATCGGCATCATCAAAAGCCGTAAAATCATCACAGGAGCTGTCGGGTTGGCCACCCAAGAGATGAGAGGCAAAGGAAAATCCGGAAAAGACGTACCCCGCACACAAAAAGACCTCCCGATGAAAATCATCGTTATCGGCTCATGCATCACCTTGGCGGCTATTCTGCTGTTCTTCTACTTTGGAGTGATGGAGGGCAATCTGCTCTTTACCCTTACGGGAGTGCTTTTAGTGGCCGTCATCGCCTTCCTGTTCACCACCGTGGCGGCCAACGCCATCGCCATCGTGGGTAGCAACCCCGTATCGGGAATGACGCTGATGACGCTGATCCTGGCTTCTGTCATCATGGTGGCCGTCGGACTGAAGGGGCCGGCCGGCATGGTGGCCGCCCTCATCATGGGCGGGGTGGTCTGCACGGCCTTGTCCACCGCCGGCAGCTTCATCACCGACCTCAAGATCGGCTATTGGCTGGGAAGCACACCGAAGAAACAAGAGACCTACAAGTTTCTGGGCACTCTCGTGTCGGCCGCCACAGTGGCCGGTGTCATCATGATCCTGAACGAGACCTACGGCTTCACGAGCGGACAGCTCGCCGCCCCGCAGGCCAACGCCATGGCCGCCGTCATCGAGCCTCTGATGAGCGGGGCGGGCGCCCCGTGGCTGCTCTACGGCATCGGTGCCGCCATCGCCGTCATCCTGACGCTCTGCAACGTGTCGGCCCTGGCTTTCGCGCTGGGCATGTTCATCCCTCTGGAACTCAACCTGCCCCTGCTCGTGGGCGGACTCATCAACTGGTATGTCACGACCCGCAGCGGCAAGGAAGAAGTGAACAAGGAACGCGGAGAGAAGGGAACACTCATCGCCTCCGGCTTCATCGCCGGCGGAGCCTTGATGGGCGTGGTCAGCGCCGCCCTCCGCTTCGGCGGCATCTCGTTCGACTACAGCGAATGGTGGGCCCATCCGGCCAGCCAGTGGCTCTCCCTGCTCATGTACATACTCCTTATTATATATATGATAAAGGCCAGTATGCGCGTCAGAAAGTGAGGAAAGTGGGGGAAAAACGCAAAAAAGAAAGACCGCCCTTGGGAGAATCGGAGAAAAAGTGTAACTTTGCGCCGCCGTTACGAGTTGACGGCATATTTCAAACCTATAAATACAAAAAACAATTTTATGGCAACAAAAATCAGATTGCAACGTCACGGCCGTAAGGGTTATGCCTTTTACAGCATCGTCATTGCAGACGTAAGAGCACCACGTGATGGTAAGTTTACAGAAAAGATTGGCACGTACAACCCGAACACCAATCCCGCCACTGTAGATTTGAAATTCGACCGCGCTCTCTATTGGGTGGAAGTCGGCGCACAACCGACAGACACGGTCCGCAACATCCTTTCCAAGGAAGGTGTCTACATGATGAAGCATCTCCGCGGTGGTGTGAAGAAGGGAGCTTTTGACGAGGCTACCGCCCAGGCCAAGTTCGAGGCTTGGAAGGAAAACAAGCAAAAGGGCCTGGAAGCTTTCGCCGCCAAACTGGCAGCCGACAGGAAGGCTGCAGCCGAAGCTCGTCTGGAGGCTGAGAAGAAAGTCAATGAAGAGATCGCTAAGAAAGTAGCAGAAAAGAAAGCCGCCGAAGCTGCCGCAAAGGCTGAAGCCGAGGCCGCAGAGGCTTCTACTGCTGATGCACCTGCAGAAGAAAACGCTGAAACTCCTGCAGAAGCATAAACCCACTTCTATTATAACTTCTTTCAAACAAACAGCAGCGGCCAGCCCTTCGGGGTTGGCCGTCTGTCTTTTCGCCATCAAGTCACCAGCCGCGCAAAAAATATCCCCGCTTTGCCCTTTGCGTTTTGATTATTATGCTTATCTTTGCCCATGCAAAGGGGTGCCGCCCGTTGGGATGGCTGAGATTATACCCTGTGAACCTGATGCAGATAATGCTGCCGAAGGGATTGTGCCTTTCCCCCGACATGATTTTCACGGTATCTCCTTTCCCCTTTTTGACTGTACATTCATTTTGACGGAGAAACAGGAAGATGCAACTGCAATTTATCACGCATTACACAGAACAATACAGCTACACGGATTCCGCACGGATGGCTTTGGAAGGTGGCTGCCGCTGGATTCAGCTGCGCATGAAGAAGGCATCTCCCGAAGAATGGGAGAAAACCGGAAAGGCCGTAGGCGACCTCTGCCGCCAGTATGGCGCGACATTCATCCTGGACGACCACGTGGAATGGGTCAGGAAACTCCAGGCGGACGGCGTGCACTTGGGAAAGAACGACATGCCCATCGATGAGGCCCGCAAATGTTTGGGACCGAAGTACCTCATCGGCGGAACAGCCAATACCCTGGAAGACATTCTGACGCACGCCCGGCGCGGAGCCGACTACATCGGTTGCGGACCGTTCCGGTTCACCACCACCAAAGAGAACCTCGCCCCCACCCTCGGGCTGGAGGGCTACCGCCGCATCAAGGCCGGCATGAAGGAACAAGGCATCCGGTTGCCCCTCATCGCCATCGGCGGCATCACACGGGACGACCTGCCGGCCCTTGCCGGAACGGGAGTGGACGGCATAGCCTTAAGCGGAACCATCCTGCGGGCGGAATCCCCCGTGGAGGAAACCCGGAGAATCATACAAGCATTATCAACCCTATAATCATAACAAGACCAAGACATGGAAAAACAAATCAAAATCAATTATCCCAGTTCGGAGAAGATATATATGCAGGGAAAACTGCATCCGGAAATCCGGGTCGGCATGAGAAAGGTGTCGCTGACCCCGACCGTGACCATCGAAGACGGAAAGCGGGTGACGAGAGAGAACGCCCCGGTCTGCCTCTACGATACCAGCGGACCATACAGCGACCCGTCAGTAGACATCGACCTGAGGAAAGGCCTGCCGCGCATGAGGGAACCGTGGATCCTGAAACGCGGAGACGTGGAGCAACTCCCGGGACTGACCTCCGAGTACGGCAGGATGCGGCAGGCGGACAAAGGACTGGACCACCTGCGTTTCTCGCATATCAAACTGCCTTACCGCGCCAAGCCCGGGCAGCAAATCACGCAAATGTATTATGCCAAGCAAGGCATCGTCACGCCCGAGATGGAATACGTGGCCATCCGCGAGAACATGAACTGCGCGGAATTGGGTATCGACACATACATCACTCCGGAGTTCGTACGGGACGAGATTGCGGCCGGACGGGCCGTATTGCCCGCCAACATCAACCACCCCGAAGCCGAACCCATGATTATCGGACGCAACTTCTTGGTGAAAATCAACACGAACATCGGCAATTCAGCCACCACCTCCAGCATTGAGGAAGAGGTGGACAAATGCTTATGGAGCTGCAAATGGGGTGGCGACACGCTGATGGACCTGTCCACGGGCGACAACATCCACGAGACAAGGGAATGGATCGTGCGCAACTGCCCTGTGCCGGTAGGCACCGTACCCATGTACCAGGCCATGGAAAAAGTGAAAGGCAAGGCGGAAGACCTTACCTGGGAGCTTTTCCGCGACACGCTGATTGAACAATGCGAACAAGGCGTGGACTATTTCACCATCCACTGCGGCATCCGCCTGAAGAATGTCCACTACGCCAACGAACGGCTCTGCGGCATGGTGAGCCGCGGCGGCAGCATCATCTCGCAATGGTGTACCTATCACCAGAAGGAAAGTTTCCTCTATGAACACTTCGACGACATCTGCGACATCCTCGCACAATACGACGTGGCCGTCTCATTGGGAGACGGCTTGCGCCCCGGCTCCATCCATGACGCCAACGACCGGGCGCAGTTCGCGGAACTTGACACGATGGGCGAGCTGGTGGAACGCGCGTGGGCCAAAAACGTACAGGCCTTCATCGAAGGCCCCGGCCACGTCCCCATGCAGAAAATCAGGGAAAACATGGACCGCCAGATTGAGAAATGCCACGAAGCCCCCTTCTATACCCTCGGCCCGCTGGTGACGGATGTGGCACCGGGATACGACCACATCACCAGTGCCATCGGCGCCGCCCAAATCGGATGGTACGGAACAGCCATGCTCTGCTACGTCACCCCGAAGGAACATCTCGGCCTGCCGAACAAGGAAGACGTACGCACCGGCGTGGTGACCTACAAGATAGCCGCCCATGCCGCCGACATCGCCAAGGGGCACCCTGGCGCCACCGTACGGGACAACGCACTGAGCAAAGCCCGCTATGAGTTCCGCTGGAAAGACCAGTTCGACTTGGCTCTCGACCCAGAACGCGCCTTGGAATATTACAAGGCTGGCAACCACTTCAACGGAAAGTATTGCACGATGTGCGGTCCCAACTTCTGTGCTATGCGCATCAGTCAGAACCTGAGGGACTGTGAGTTCGACCCGGAAGAAGAGGCACGGTTGCATCAGGAATAGCCCTCATCCGGCAATTGAGTAGGAGGAAAACGAAATAGTTTTCTTCCTACTTCCGTTTCCGGCCTCTCACACCACCGTACGTGCCGTTCGGCATACAGCAAATCCTAATACGGGGGATTAACTCTTTTTTATATATAATAAAAGAAAAATAGGCAAAATCCCCACTCCCTTCTTCCGTTATATCTCTACCTTTGCATCCGAATCAAACAGAATCATCACATGAAAACAACAGCTCTCTTCTTTTTTCTCGCCCTGTTCATGCAAGTACAGGCGCAAATGAAGCCACAGCCCCCCACGGTGTTCATCTTCGTGGGCGACTCCATCTTTCCCATGAACGCGGTGACCAGCCAGACGGAACTCAAGAAGGGATGGGACATCCAGGGCATCAACGTGGGACGGAAAGTGCGGCGGTACTTCTACGGCGACCACGCCCGGCAGACCACCGGACAACAGCCCAAGTTCGCCATCTATCCCACCACGCAGAATCTGAACGACTATGCCCTCATCCGGCTGAAGGAAAGACGGGGATACCGCTATCTGCCCGTGTCCGAGTTCAAGGAATGCGACCATACCCGTGTGGAACTGGGGCTGTTCAAGATAGAAAACCTGCCGGGACTGGGCTTCGCCGTCACGCCGCTTACGCCCCTCTTCCCCGGCGAGTACATCCTGGTGGACCTGTCGCAAAAAACCGTCAACCAGTACGGCGACTGCAAGGCCTATGATTTCAGGGTGGAGAAAGAATAATAATAAAAAAAACGCTCTTTTATTTGCAGATTAAAAGAATCTCCGTATATTTGCTGCCATAAAGCAGAAACAAAAGACAAAAAGACAATGTTCTCTAATAAGAATACATATTGGTGGTGGCGCAACTCAAGACCGGAAACAGTCGTGAGGAGCAAGCCTTGTATGTAGTTCGGAGAACGCATTCATAACCCACATGGAGGCCTGTCGTACTTGCGGCAGGCCTCCTTTCTTTTATCACTATCCCAAGTTTTTTCAAACCCAAAATAGCAGACAGACATGAAAACGTATCACGTAAACCCGGAAGGTTACTATGGAGAGTTCGGCGGAGCCTACGTCCCCGAAATCCTCTACAAGACGGTGGAAGACCTGCGGAAAGCTTATTTGCCCATCCTCGAAAGCGATGAGTTCCAGAAAGAGTACCACGCATTGCTGAAAGACTACGTGGGCCGTCCCTCACCCCTTTACCATGCCCGCCGCATGAGCGAGAAGTATGGCTGCAAGCTCTATCTGAAACGCGAGGACCTGAACCACACCGGGGCGCACAAAATCAACAACGCCATCGGCCAGATCCTGCTGGCCCGCAAGATGGGCAAGAAACGCATCATCGCCGAGACAGGGGCCGGACAGCATGGCGTGGCCACGGCCACGGTCTGCGCCCTGATGGACATGCCCTGCCGCGTCTACATGGGGGCAACGGACGTGAAGCGGCAGCATGTCAACGTGGAACGGATGAAGATGCTGGGTGCGGAGGTGTTCCCCGTGGAAAGCGGCAACAAAACGTTGAAGGACGCCACGAACGAGGCCATCCGCGACTGGTGCTGCCACCCGGCGGACACGTTCTACATCATCGGATCCACCGTGGGACCGCATCCCTACCCCGACCTGGTGGCCCGCCTGCAAAGCGTCATCAGCCAGGAAATCAAGGAGCAGCTGATGGAAAAGGAAGGCCGGGACTATCCCGACTACCTGATGGCCTGCGTGGGCGGAGGCTCGAACGCCGCCGGCACCATCTACCATTACGTCGACGACGAACGGGTGAGAATCTACCTGGGAGAGGCCGGCGGACACGGCATCGACAGCGGGGAGACGGCGGCCACTATCCATCGCGGCTCATTGGGCATCCTGCACGGCAGTCGCACGCTGGTGATGCAGGATGAAGACGGACAAATCATCGAGCCGTATTCCCTATCGGCCGGGCTGGACTATCCGGGCATCGGTCCGCTCCACGCCAACCTCGCCGCCACACGCCGCGCCACAGTCATGGCCGTCAACGACGATGAAGCCCTCCGTGCTGCATTCGAGCTGACACGGCTGGAAGGCATCATTCCGGCCTTGGAGTCGGCACACGCCCTCGGCATGTTGCCCCGGATGAGATTCCGGAAAGATGACGTAGTGGTCCTCACCGTGAGCGGACGGGGCGACAAGGACATCGACACTTATCTGGCCCATCAGCATGATGAAGCTTTACAAGAACCTACATCCGCAAACCATTAAAGACAAAACCAATATGACGACTTTCAAATATCACACCGCCGTTCGACAAATCCTCGGCGACCTCTACACCCCTGTCAGCACTTACCTGAAAGTGCGCGACCTCTACCCGCAAAGCGCGCTGATGGAAAGCTCCGACTATCACAGCCACGACAACAGCCGCTCGTTCATCGCCCTGAACCCGATAGCCAGCATCGGCATCGGACACGGAACGGTCACCGCCCGCTTTCCGGACGGCACACAAGAAACCCGCGACATCAACGACCGCTACACCGCCGATCTGGCCATCAACGAGTTTATGTCCCGCTTTTCCGTGGAAGGCGACAAGAAGGAATATTGCGGGCTTTACGGCTACACCTCCTTCAATGCGGTGCGCTACTTCGAGCATATCCCCATCAAGGATGCCACGCAGGAAAAGAACGACGCGCCGGACATGCTCTATATCTTATATAAATATGTGTTGGCCTTCGACCACTTCAACAACACCCTGACCCTGACGGAACTCACCGAAGGAGACGAGCCGGACACACTCGACGGACTGGAACGAATCATCCGCAACCACAACTTCGCCACCTACGACTTCCATCCAGTGGGCGAGGCCACCAGCACCCTGACCGACGAGGAACACAAAGCCAACATCCGGCGGGGCATTGCCCATTGCCTGCGCGGCGACGTGTTCCAAATCGTGCTGAGCCGCCGCTTCGTGCAGCATTACGAGGGGGACGACTTCAAGCTCTACCGCGCCCTGCGTAGCATCAACCCCAGTCCTTACCTCTTCTATTTCGACTTCGGCGGCTTCCGTATCTTCGGTTCTTCACCCGAGACGCACTGCCGCATCGAAGGCCGGCGGGCCTATATCGACCCCATCGCCGGCACGACCCGCCGAACTGGAGACCCTGCCACCGACGCACGGAATGCCAATTACTTGAAGAACGACCCGAAAGAGAACGCCGAACACGTCATGCTGGTGGACCTGGCTCGCAACGACCTGAGCCGCAACTGCCACGGTGTGAAGGTGGATTTCTACAAGGACATGCAATATTACAGCCACGTCATCCATTTGGTCAGCCGCGTGAGCGGGAAGCTGAATGCGGACGCGAACCCCATCAAGGCCTTCATCGACACCTTCCCCGCCGGCACGCTGTCCGGCGCACCGAAAGTGCGGGCCATGCAACTTATCAGCGAACTGGAACCGCACAACCGCGGGGCCTACGGCGGCTGCATCGGGTTCATCGGACTGGACGGCTCGCTGAACCAGGCCATCACCATCCGCACCTTCGTAAGCCGCAACAACGAGCTGTGGTTCCAGGCCGGCGGCGGCATCGTGGCCAAGAGCAACGAAGACTACGAGTTACAGGAAGTCAACAACAAACTGGGAGCCTTGCGGCGGGCCATCGAAATGGCGGAAAAACTGTAGGAACCCCACAAACACGAACAAGTCATGAAAACAGTCATTATAGACAATTACGATTCCTTCACCTACAACCTCTACCACCTGGTGCGGGAAGCCGGCGCGGAGGCCGATGTCCTGCGCAACGACATCTTCCGCTTGGAAGGACTTGAGAAGTACGACAAAATCATCCTGAGTCCCGGTCCCGGCATTCCGGAAGAAGCCGGACTGCTTCTGGATGTCATCCGCACCTACGCCGGGCGAAAGCCCATGCTGGGCGTGTGCCTCGGACACCAGGCCATCGGCGAAGCGTTCGGCGCACGGCTGGAGAACCTTTCCGAGGTGTACCACGGCGTGCAGACGACTTGCCGCCTGACAGAAGAGGACTACATCTTCCAAGGCCTGCCCGGAGAATTCCCCGTGGGACGCTACCACTCGTGGGTGGTGTCGCAAGACGGCCTGCCCGGCTGCCTCAAGGTGACGGCCACCAGTCCGGACGGGCACGTCATGGCCCTGCGCCACCGCGACTACGACATCCACGGCATCCAGTTCCATCCGGAATCCGTGCTGACGCCGGACGGACGCCTCATCATCGAGAATTTCCTGAGACATTCCACCACTTACAGACAATCATGAAACAGATACTCACCAAAATCGCCAACGGCGAAGTGCTGGACCGCCAGCAAACTTCCCAACTCGTCCACGGCATTGTGGACGGAAACTACAACGACGTGCAAATCAGTGCCCTCCTGACAGGCCTTATCATGCGAGGCATCAAAGTGGACGAACTACTCGGCCTGCGCGACGGACTCATCGAAACCGGACACCCCGTGGACCTCTCCCCCTACCGCGTCATCGATATCGTGGGTACGGGAGGCGACAACAAGAACACGTTCAACATCTCCACCTGCGCCTGCCTCGTGGTGGCCGGAGCCGGATACAAGGTGGCCAAGCACGGAAACTACGCCGCCACCTCCACCTCCGGGGCCAGCAACGTCATGGAACAGCACGGCGTGAAGTTCACGGCGGACAATGACCAGTTGCGCCGGAACTTGGAAGAATGCAACTTCACCTACCTGCACGCCCCGCTTTTCGCCACCGGCATGAAATCCGTGGCACCCGTGCGTAAGATGCTCCAAATCCCCACCTGCTTCAACCTGCTCGGCCCGCTGGTGAACCCCTGCCGCCCGGCCTACCAGCTACTGGGGGTGGCCAACCTGAACCAGATGCGGCTCTACAGCAGCGTGTACGAGCGGTTGGGCATCGGCTACGGCATCGTGAACAACATCGACGGATATGACGAAATCTCGCTCACCCGGGACTTCAAGGTGAAGACCAACACGATGGAGAAGATTTTCCGACCGGAAGACCTCGGCATGTCCAAGGTGCGCCCTGAAGAACTCTATGGCGGAACCACCGTGGAGGAGGCTGCCGGAATCTTCGACAGCGTGTTGGAAAACCGCAGCACGGAGAGCCGGAAGAACGTGGTGCTGGCCAACGCGGCCTTCGCCATCAAGGTCATCGAACAGGACAAGGACATCGCGGAATGTATGGCCATCGCCCGCGAATCGCTGGAAAGCGGACGCGCCTTGACCTGCCTGAAAAAATATGTGGAACTCAACAACTGACGCAAATGAAAGACATATTGGAAGAAATACTGGAATGCAAACGGGCGGAAGTGGAACGCGCCAAAGCCACCCTCCCCCTCAAGAAGTTGCGCGACATGGTGGAAAACACCCCATCGCCAGACTACCGCTCCATGCGCGACAATCTGGCGGCCTCCCCCACGGGCATCATCGCGGAGTTCAAACGGAAATCCCCCTCCAAAGGCTGGATCAAGCCGGAAGGACGGGCCGACACCATCACCGCCGCCTATGCCGGGGCCGGGGCGGCGGCCCTCTCCATCCTGACAGACGGCCCTTACTTCGGCGGTTCGCTGGACTTCATCCGCACGGCACGCCCCATGGTGTCCGTCCCCATCCTGCGCAAGGAGTTCATCATCGACGAATACCAGCTCTACGAAGCACGGCAGGCCGGGGCCGATGCCGTGCTGCTCATCGCCGCCTCCCTCACGGTGGAACAATACGCCGGACTGGCCCGCAAGGCACACGAGCTGGGGCTGGAAGTGCTGCTGGAAATACACGGCGAGCGGGAACTGGATTACTATGCGGCGGAACGACCGGATATGCTGGGCGTGAACAACCGGAACTTGGGCACGTTCCACACCGATGTGGAAAATTCCTTCCGCATCGCCTCCCTCCTGCCCGCCGGAGAGCTGCTGGTGTCGGAAAGCGGGATATCCCGTCCCGACACGGTGCGCAAGTTGCGACAGGCGGGATTCCGGGGCTTCCTGATGGGCGAAGCCTTCATGCGGCAACCCGACCCGGGACGAGCCTTAAAAACTTTCATCCAACAACTTGAACCATGAAACGGTTGCTCATCAAAGTATGCGGTATGCGCGAGACGGACAACATCCGCCAGATAGAAGCCCTCCAGCCGGACTACATGGGGTTCATCTGCTGGGAAGGCTCACGGCGGTACGTGGCGCAACCACCCGCCTACCTGCCAACCTCCTGCCGGCGTGTGGGGGTATTTGTCCGCCCGGAAATCGGAACGGTCGTCGAACGAATCCGATCGCTCGGGCTGGATGCCGTGCAACTCCATGGACAGGAAACACCCGGTTTCTGCCGACAACTCCGAGAAACCTTCCGGGCAAAAGGACGGGACGTGGAAATCATCAAGGCTTTCAGCATCGCGCCGGAACAGCCCTTCCCGTCCACCAAAGAGTATGAAAGCGTTTGCGATTATTTCCTTTTCGACACCTCCTGCCCGACAGTAGGCGGAAGCGGACAACAGTTCGACTGGGAAATCCTCCGGCAATACGAAGGCCACACGCCTTTCTTCCTCAGCGGCGGCATCGAGCCGGACAGCCTGGAAGCCCTCCGCCGCTTCTCCCATCCCCGCTGGGCGGGCGTGGACCTGAACTCGCGGTTCGAGCTTTCCCCTGGAGTGAAGGACGTGGAACAGCTTGCACGCCTCATCCATGGTTTACACGAACAAAATAAAGTATAATCATCAAAAACAATATGTTATGAATAGAATCAACAAACTCTTCGAAGAAAAGGAACAGAATATACTCTCCCTCTATTTCTGTGCCGGACACCCCACCCTGGACAGCACGGCCGACATCATACGGACCTTGGCCGCACGGGGCATCGACATGATAGAAATCGGCATCCCTTTCAGCGACCCCATGGCCGACGGTCCGGTCATTCAGGATGCCGCCACCCAAGCCCTGCGGAACGGCATGAACCTGCATCTGCTGTTGGACCAGCTGAAAGACATCCGGCGCGACGTGGACATCCCGCTCATTCTCATGGGCTACCTTAACCCCATCTTCCACTTCGGATTCGAAGAGTTCTGCCGCCGGTGCGCGGAATGCGGCATCGACGGCCTCATCATCCCCGACCTGCCTTTCCGCGACTACCTGGAAACTTACAAGCCGGTGGCCGACCGCCATGGCCTGCGCATCATCATGCTCATCACCCCGGAAACCAGCGAAGAACGCATCCGCTTCATCGACCAGCACACCGACGGCTTCATCTATATGGTGTCGTCCGCCGCCACCACCGGCGCACAAAAGGAATTCAACGCCGAGAAACAAGCCTATTTCAACCGCGTGAACCGGATGGGACTCCGCCATCCCCGCATGATTGGCTTCGGCATCAGCAACCGCCAGACGCTGGAGTCAGCTCAGAAAAACGCCGCCGGGGCCATCATCGGCAGCCGGTTCGTATCCCTGCTCAACCAATATCCATCTCCGGAAGAGGCCCTGGACCGGTTACTACAGGATCTAAGCCACTGATACAAAACAATCCCGTCGTCAGTCCATGAAAAACCGACGGCGGGATGTCTCTATCTCTTTGCGCTTTCTTATTTCGTCTCTTCCCTTGTCACCAGAACCTTGTCTATACGCGCCCCGTCCATATCCATGATTTCAAACGTGAAGCCATTCCATTCGAGCGTATCGCCGCTGCGGGGAATGCGCTGCAGGCGGTCGAGAATCAGTCCGGCCAAGGTATGATAACCTCCGGAGGATTCATACAAATCGCCACAGTCAAAATAGCACAACATGTCATAAAGCGAGCATTGCCCGTCCACCAGCCAGCCGCCGTTGTTCGCCCGCTTGATGATTTCAGGCTCGTCCTCTTCGTTGTCCATGTTGCCCACAAGTCCTTCGAAGATGTCCTTCAGCGTGACCATGCCCACGAAATCACCGAACTCGTCACAAATCAACGCACGGCTGATTTTCTTGAGCTTCATCTGTTCCAGCACCTTATAGATGCTCATTCCCTCGTGGAAGTATATCGGCTCACGGGTCAGTTTTTCCACGCTGAAGTCCTTGTCGTCCAACCGCATCACCAGGTCTTTCAGCCAAATCATCCCCTTCACGTGGTCCAAGTCCCCCTCGGCCACTGGATAGGACTCGTACAAATCCTCGTTCAACACCGCCTTCACCTCTTCGGCGGTCATGGCCGTATCCAGCCACACCACATCATTCTTATGGGTCATGATGGAGCCGATTTTCAAGTCGCCCAACATGAACACACGCTGCATGATGTTCTGCTCCACGGGTTCCACCGCCCCCTCTTCAGCCCCTTCCTTGATGATGGACTTGATTTCCTCTTCCGTCACCTTTCCCTCATCTTCCTTGATACCCAGCATATTGAAGATAAGCTCCGTACTCTTGGAAAGCAACCATACGAAAGGAGACGCGATAATGGCCAGCACGTTCATCGGACGGGCCATGAGCTTGGCCACGCTCTCCGCCACACTCAGTCCGATACGCTTGGGTACCAGCTCACCGAAGACAATGGTCAGATAAGTGACCAGCACCACGATAATGCCTTGCGCCACCACAAAAGCGTACGCCTGCGACATACCGAATGACTTCAGCAGGTCCGTCAAGTCGACGGCTATCTGGTTGCCGGAATAAATACCGGTAAGGATACCTATCAACGTAATGCCGATTTGCACCGTAGACAGGAACTTGTCCGGGTTTCCGGACAAGTCCAACGCCTTTTGCGCCGCCTTGCTTCCTTTCCTGGCATCCGTGGACAAGCGGGATTTCCGTGCGGAAATCATGGCGACCTCCGACATGGAAAACACCCCGTTCAACAATATCAATCCAATAATGATTAGAATCTCGTTCATTTCTTTCCTTATATAATATACATATTCAAACTCACACCGCCAGTGCCATCACCTGGATGCACACAATCAGCAGCACCATCGCAATGGGATAAACCGTGGCATAAGCCACACCGGGTATATTGCTGTCCACCATGGAATCGGCTGCAGCCAATCCCGGCGTGCTGGTCATCCCGCCGGTGATAGTGCCTAACAAATCCAACAAGGATATCTTGAAGACCCAACGTCCGACCAGCACAGACACAAACATAGGCACCAACGTGATAGCCGCCCCTACGCCAAACAACAACCATCCGCTGCTTTGGAACGTAGCCACCAAGGTCTTGCCGGCAGAGGTTCCCACCTCGGCCAAGAACAACAACAAGCCCAACTGCCGCAACAGATGGTTGGAAGGACCGGACATGGACCACAATATCGGACCGGTCTTCCCTACCGCGCTCAGCACCAAGGCCACAATCAGCACCCCTCCTGTCAGCCCGGGCGAGAAAGACATCCCGCCACCAAAAGAAATATTCAGCTTGCCGAACAACACGCCCAGCACGATTCCCATCGCAATGGGAAAGAAATCCGTGTCGGACAAGAGCTTGGCGTTGTTGCCCAACATGCAGGCCAATCCGCTCAATCCGTCCTTCTCTCCTACGACCGTGAGCTTGTCGCCGAACTTCAAAGCCAAATCCGGCGAAGGGGCCAGGTCGATGCCGCTGCGCCGCACCCGTGTCACAGTACAACCGAAATTCTGATGCAGGTTCAGGTCGCCGATTTGCTTGTTAATCATCGCTTTGTTGGTCAGCAACAATGACTGTATGTCCTGGCTGTCCACCAACGGCAACTCGCCTTCCTCCCTTTCGCCCAATAGGACTTCCAGCTGCTGAAGGGCATCCGGTCCTCCCACCGCCTGCACGCAGTCACCTTCATGAAGCACCGTGTGTCCCATCGGAATCAAGATTTCCTTCCCCGATTTCACCCGGGAAATCACAGCCCCCGTCATACGCCCCACATTCAACTGCGCCAACGTATGCCCGAAAACCTGATGGTTTGTCACCTTGAAAATACAAGTCTGCAGTTCAGGATATTTGCTCCGCCGTTCCGCTTCCAGCCGCCGTGCCTCTTGCTCCAGATCCACCCGCAACAGTTTCGGCAGCAGCTTGACAAAAAGAATCACGCCTATCACGCCAAACGGATAAGCTATACCGTAGGCAATAGAGGCCATAGGAGACCCAGTACTGTCTATGGCCACCGCCAGTCCGGGCGTGCTGGTCAGAGCCCCGGCCATCAGCCCCACCGTGCTGGGAGTGTCGATGCCAAACACATATTTCAGTCCCACGGCTGTCAACGAGGCGGAAGCTATAATCAAAGCCGTAATGAAAAGCAAAGTCTTTCCTTTCGTACGGAAAGAATCAAAGAATCCCGGCCCCGCCTGTATGCCGATAGTAAATATGAACAGGACCAGGCCGAAATTGCCCAATTCCTTGGGGATATAAACCCCGAAATGCCCGAAAAGCAAAGCGATGAAAATGACAGCCGACACATCCAACGACACACCGCCCAACTTAATGCGCCCCAGCATAAAGCCCAAAGCCACAATCAAGAACAAGGCAAAGTAAGAAGATCCCAATAGTTCTGTCCACATAGATTGCATACCAATAATGAATGTGCCGTGCAAAGATAGGGATAAAAACGAAAACTCCCCATAAGTTTCATCAAAAACTTACGGGGAGCATGGATTTTACCACCCCTCCAAAGGAGCAGGATGGATTCATTCGTTCATCGTCAAAGCGGAACGGCTCTTTCCGGCCTCTTCCACCTTCTTCACCGTCGTGGCCACATAATCTGAGTTCGTCCTGAACTTCGGCATCTCCGGAGCCACCACCGTGATGACCAAGTCGTCCGCCGTTTCTGCGGGAAGCGCCTGGCTGTCGGCATTCACGCCGTAATAGTAAACACCTTTCTTCGCATCGTACTTCGTCTCACCCGGCTGCAGCGCATTGCCGAAATTCATCCGCAGCACGCCGTCCTTTACCGAGCAACGCACGGCTTTGGCAATGACGGAATCTTTGGCCGCCACGCTGAAGCCATAATTCTCGCCTTGTACAAAACGCACACGGGCAGGAACGTTCACACGGGCTTCGCCGAACTCTACTGTCACTACTTCGCTTGCATTTGCGGCTGCCGCCATTATCATGGCGCAAGCCATCGTCATCAGTTTTCTCATAATCTCAATCTTTTTACCTAATTTATAAACACTTGGCCATGCAGGCCTCTCCTAAAAACATGACAAAGGTACGCACTTTCGCTTCCAGCCGCAAGCAAATAGACGACTTTTAACACCACAAGCCGCACAATATTGACCTAAATCAAGAAAAAGACACCAAACTTTTACTTGTTGTTGCAGAATAGTTACAATATGTTACTTCTCCCCCTCCTGCCCCCGCAAACGGCTCTCGCGCCCTTCCGCCCAAACGCTTTTCTCCTCCTTGTCGACAGATAAATGCGGAGTTTTTCACCCGTTTCTTGCGCAACCTACCTTTTTTTTAATTAATTTTGCAACTTGCAGAAAGGAACGAATCACAAATATATAAGGTATGCTTACACTTAAACTCATTAACGAGAAGACCGAATGGGTCATCAAGGGGCTGGAGAAGAAGCACTTCCCCAACGCCAAGGAAGCCATCGACAACGTGCTGGCCACGGACAAGAAACGCCGTGAGGCACAGACGCAGCTCGACATCAACTTGTCGGAAAGCAAGAAACTGGCCGCACAAATCGGGGCGTTGATGAAACAAGGAAAGAAAGAAGAGGCCGAGGCCATCAAAAAGGAAGTGGCGCAGCTGAAAGATAAGAACAAGGCTTTGCAGGAAGCCATGGACCAGGCCCAAGAGGAACTCACCGCCCTGCTCTGCACCATCCCGAACGTGCCTTACGACATCGTGCCGGAAGGAACAGGGGCGGAAGACAACGTGGTGGTGAAAATGGGCGGCATGGAAACGGAATTGCCGAAGAACGCACTCCCGCACTGGGAACTGGCCAAGAAATACAACCTCATCGACTTCGACCTCGGCGTGAAGATTACCGGTGCAGGCTTCCCCGTCTATCGCGGAAAAGGGGCGCGCCTGCAACGCGCACTCATCAACTTCTTCCTCGACGAGGCACGCAAGTCGGGCTATGAGGAAATCATGCCCCCCACGGTGGTGAATGCCGCGTCGGGCTACGGCACGGGGCAGCTCCCCGACAAGGAAGGGCAGATGTACCACTGCAACCTGGATGACTTCTATCTCATCCCGACAGCCGAAGTACCCGTGACGAACATCTACCGCGATGTCATTCTCGACGAAAAGGACCTGCCCGTCAAGAACTGCGCCTATACGGAGTGCTTCCGTCGCGAAGCGGGTTCATACGGCAAGGACGTGCGCGGACTGAACCGCCTGCATGAGTTCTCCAAAGTGGAACTGGTGCGCATCGACAAGCCCGAACACTCGGAACAGTCGCACCAGGAAATGTTGGCCCACGTGGAAGGGCTGCTCCAGAAGCTGGAACTCCCTTACCGCATCCTGCGCCTCTGCGGCGGCGACATGAGCTTCACCTCTTCCATCTGCTACGACTTCGAGGTCTACTCCGAAGCACAGAAACGTTGGCTGGAAGTCAGCTCCGTGTCCAACTTCGACACCTACCAGGCCAACCGCCTGAAATGCCGCTACCGCCGTGCGGAGGACAAGAAGACGGAACTCTGCCACACGCTCAACGGCTCCGCCCTGGCCCTGCCGCGCATCGTGGCCGCCATCCTGGAAAACAACCAGACTCCCGACGGCATCCGCGTGCCGAAGTGCCTCGTCCCCTACTGCGGCTTCGACATGCTGGACGAAAAGCCCTATTGAGCCGCGACACATCAACCAACCATCCAAAACGAGATTCCAAATGAACAAGATTATAAGCAAGACCCGGTTCTCCGAAAAGGTATTCAAGCTTGAGGTGGAGGCCCCTCTGATAGCCAAAGCCCGCAAGGCCGGACATTTCGTCATCGTCCGCGTGGGAGACAAGGGCGAGCGTATGCCGCTCACCATCGCCGGGGCCGACCCGGTGAAGGGTACCATCACATTGGTGGTACAAGAGGTAGGACTATCTTCCACCAAACTGTGTAACCTGAATGAAGGAGACTACATCACGGACGTGGTCGGCCCGCTGGGCAAGGCCACACACATCGAAAACTTCGGCACGGTGGTCTGCGCCGGCGGCGGCGTGGGCGTGGCCCCCATGCTTCCCATCATCGAAGCCCTGAAGGCGGCGGGCAACCGCGTGGTGTCCGTCCTGGCCGGGCGTACCAAGGAACTGATTATCCTGGAAGACGAGGTGCGCAAGCATTCCGACGAGGTCATCATCATGACCGACGACGGCAGCTACGGACAGAAAGGCCTGGTGACCGCCGGCATAGAAAGCGTCATCCAGCGCGAGAAGGTGGACAAATGCTTCGCCATCGGCCCGGCCGTGATGATGAAGTTCTGCTGCCTGCTCACCAAGAAATACAACATCCCCACGGACGTGTCGCTGAACACCATCATGGTGGACGGCACGGGCATGTGCGGCGCCTGCCGCATCACCGTGGGCGGAAAGACCCGCTTCGTCTGTGTGGACGGCCCGGAATTCGACGGGCATGAGGTGGACTTCGACGAGATGCTGAAGCGCATGGGCGCCTTCAAGAAAGAAGAGGTGGAGGAGTTCGAACGCTGGGAACACCATGAGACGGCCGCCACGGCCGGAACTTCCTGCCAGCTGGACAAGGCGCAAGCCGCATCCGCGCCCGACGCCTCGCGGATGGACACGGACACGCCCCTCAGCGAACTGACGGACCGCAACGCGCCCTGGCGGCAGGAAATCCGCAAGGCCATGAAGCCCAAGGAGCGCACGGCCATCCCCCGCGTCGTCATGCCGGAACTCGACCCCGTGTACCGTGCCACGACCCGCACGGAGGAGGTGAACATCGGCCTCAGCGCGGAACAGGCCATGACGGAGGCCAAGCGATGCCTGGACTGCGCCAATCCCACGTGTATGCAGGGTTGCCCCGTGAGCATCAACATCCCTTCCTTTATCAAGAATATAGAACGGGGCGAGTTTCTCAACGCCGCCCGCGTGCTGAAAAGCACTTCCGCCCTGCCGGCGGTGTGCGGCCGCGTATGCCCGCAGGAGAAGCAGTGCGAAAGCCAGTGCATCCACCTGAAGATGAACGAGCCTGCCGTGGCCATCGGCTATCTGGAACGGTTCGCCGCCGACTTCGAGCGCGAGAGCGGACGGAGTTCCCTTCCGGAATGCGCCCCGTCCAACGGCATCAAGGTGGCCGCCATCGGCTCGGGTCCCGCCGGGCTGTCCTTCGCCGGCGACATGGCCAAGCTGGGCTATGACGTGACGGTGTTCGAAGCCCTCCACGAAATCGGCGGCGTGCTGAAATACGGCATCCCCGAATTCCGCCTGCCGAACAAGATCGTGGACGTGGAAATCCGGAACTTGGAGCGCATGGGCGTGAAGTTCGAGAAAGACTGCCTCGTGGGCAAGACCGTCAGCGTGAAGGAACTGGAAGAGCAAGGCTTCAAGGGCATCTTCGTGGGGTCCGGCGCCGGACTGCCCAACTTCATGGGCATCCCGGGCGAGAACAGCATCAACGTGATGTCGAGCAACGAATACCTGACCCGCGTCAACCTGATGGACGCATCGAACCCCGACACCGACACGCCGATACACATCGGACGGCGGGTGATGGTCGTGGGCGGCGGCAACACGGCGATGGACTCCTGCCGCACGGCCAAACGCCTCGGCGCGGAGCGCGTGGTCATCGTCTACCGCCGTTCGGAAGCCGAAATGCCGGCCCGCATCGAAGAGGTGAAGCACGCCAAGGAAGAAGGCATCGAGTTCCTCACGCTCCACAACCCGGTTGAATACATCGCGGACGAGAAAGGCGCCGTGAAGCAGGTCGTGCTGCAGAAGATGCGGCTGGGCGAGCCGGACGCCAGCGGACGCCGCCGTCCGGAATCCATCCCGGGCGCCACGGAGACGCTGGACATCGACATGGCCATCGTGGCCGTGGGCGTGTCCCCCAACCCCATCGTCCCCACGTCCATCCAGGGACTGGAGCTGGGCCGCAAGAACACCATCGTGGTGAATGAGGCCATGCAGACCAACATCCCGTGCATCTTCGCCGGAGGCGACATCGTGCGCGGCGGCGCCACGGTCATCCTCGCCATGGGCGACGGGCGGCGCGCGGCCAGCAGCATGCACGAATACCTGCAGAAATAAAAAACTTCAAGCTCATCCGGGAATCCCGTCCTCTACAAAAACAAACAGAGGACGGGATTCTTGTTTTTTGTATGCATACACAAAGAAAATCGTGCCGCCGTCAGAGGCAGAAGATTCACCGCCGCAAAAACCGCTATTCCAAAAAGCATCAAATCTGTCGCATACTTCCGAAACACGGACGGCCCGTTTGGCCTTAGACAAAGAAAATCGCAGGACATAGTGCATATACAGCGTTTTATTTTCGTAACTTTGCGCCCGAAAAAGAAAACGCAACATGAACGCTGTCTACACCATCCTGTTGCTCGTCTGCAGCAACATCTTCATGACGCTGGCTTGGTACGGCCACCTGAAACTCCAGCAAACGGGGATATCCTCCAACTGGCCGCTCATCGGTGTCATCCTCTTTTCGTGGGTCATCGCTTTTGCCGAATATTGTTGCCAGGTGCCGGCCAACCGCATCGGCTTCGACGGCAACGGCGGCCCCTTCAACCTGATGCAGCTCAAGGTGATTCAGGAAGTCATCTCGCTCATTGTATTCACGATTATCGCGACGGTGCTGTTCCAAGGGCAGGCGTTGCACTGGAACCATCTCGCGGCTTTCCTCTGCCTGATTCTTGCCGTCTATTTCGTCTTTCTCTGATGCCCGCGCCCACCGAATCCCAACTCTTGGAACGCCGCATCTGGCGGCATTTCAGCAAAGGCCTGACCGACTACCGCCTGCTGGACGAAGGCGACCGCATCCTCATCGGCCTCTCCGGCGGAAAGGATTCGCTTGCCTTGCTTGAGTTCATGGCACGGCGGGCCCGCATCTACCGTCCGCACATCGAACTGGCGGCCCTGCATGTGCGCATGACGAACATCGCATACGAGAGCTACACGGACTGGCTGGAGCGGTTCGCCGCCGCACAAGGCGTGCGCCTCATCGTGCGCGAAACGGGCTTCGACCCTTCCACCGACACGCGCAAAAGCCCTTGCTTCCTCTGTTCCTGGAACCGGCGGAAGACGCTTTTCACCGTGGCGCAGGAACTGGGCTGCAACAAAATCGCGCTGGGACACCATCAGGACGACATCCTGCACACCACGTTGCTCAACCTCGCTTTCCAAGGCCAGTTCTCCACCATGCCTGCCCGCCTGCAGATGCGCAAGTTCCCCATGACGATTATCCGCCCGCTATGCATGGTGCACGAAAGCGACCTCCGCGCCTGGGCCGCCTTGCGGGAATATCCCAAACAGAAGAAACTCTGCCCCTACGAGACGGACTCCCACCGCTCGGACATGAAACGCATCTTCGGGCAAATAGAACAGCTCAACCCCGAAGCCCGCTACTCCATCTGGAACGCTCTGGAGCGGGAAGGCAAGCTGGTGGAATAGCAATCACATCCGATGGAACATACGAAAAGCCGCATGTCTCTTGTGTTCGACACGCGGCCTTGAAAGTTGATGATGTGGACGGGATGTCCTGTCGCGGATGGCTTACTTCTCCAAAGATTCCTTATGCAATTCACGAAGCCCCCAGATGATGACAATCAAACCAGCAAGCCCAAAGACGGATAAAAAAATCAAAAGTCCCATACTACCTGTTTTTTGTAAATCTGAACAACACATAACCGGCAAACGCCATAATGAAGACAATGATACCGCCAACGACAAACAACCATGTCGTATTGATGTCCAGCTGCATGACAGCCGCAAGAATGACGCCACCGAAAACCAGCTTGGAGATGTCAAGGCAGTAATCCCCGAACTTCTCAAACAGCAAGTCTTTCTTGGTTTAAATTCCCCAGTTTCATACGGGCAAAGATAAGCGTTTTCATCCGTCCGCACAAGAATAGCGCAAGTTTTTCTACGATTCAGGTGCCAGCACCTCCACGGGCTTCTCGCGCATACAGCGGCGCACCTGTACATAGACAATGAGCGACACCACGGCACACATCGCCACGAGGATGGCCGCCATGAAGCCTGCGCCCGGTGCTTCGCCGTAATGGAAATACTCCATCCACCGCCGCATGAGCAACGAGGCGGGGAAGTAGGCCAGCACGGCCCCCACGGCGGCAAACAGCAGATAGCTGCGCAGGTCGGGGACAAAGATGTCGAGGAATTCCGCGCCCATCACCCGCCGGATGGCCATGCTCCGGCGGCGCAGGCGCAAGGAGTAGAGCAGCATGGAGAACACGCCCGAAAGGGTCACCACCACGCTGAACACCGTCAGGGCCGTGAGCAGGTTGGCGAAATAAGCCTCTTCCTTGTAGTTACCTGCGATGTACTCGTCCAGCGTGGACAGATAAATCCGTTCTTCCGGTACATCGAACTTCCGCAACACCAAGCGCACCGCCGCCTCTGCGTCTTCCCGCCGACCGGGAGCATACTTGATGTACACCGCGTCGTGTTCGATGAAGCAACAATCGTGGTTGTCCGGCACTGGCACAATCATCATCGGCTGTTCCGCCCGGTGGAAGTCGTTCAGGCGCACGTCGACCACCTCGTCCACCCGCAGCTTCCGGTTCAGATAATGTGCCTCCTTCTCGTAATCCATGATGGAATTGCTGTTCTGGGGCATTCCTCCCGTGAAGAGCGTCGGCATCCGGTTCAAGTCCGCCAGCCCGAAATCCTGCAGGGCGGCCCGGTTGAACCACACGTGGAACATCCCGTCTTCCCCCTTGGGTGTGTGCGGCCTTGTCCCGTTCTCCGTCCGGATCCGGAAGAAGTCAACGGCACGGTAAGGCATCTCCACGTAAACCATCTGCTTCACCTTTTCCGGCAAGCTCCGCCCGCCATACGCGTCGATTTGCGATTGCAGGCGCACCCACTGTTCCTCCGGCATGACTTGGATTTCATGCCCCGTCACGCGGTTGAAGATGTCGGTCGGCATGGCAATGGCGTCCGTGATGCCCGCCCCGGTCTCCTTGCGGAACTCTCCGGGCAGGGTCTTGAAGATGGCCTTGTAATTGTAGGTGCCGTTCTCGCCCGGAAGGGCTTGGAATCCCGTATAGAGCCGCAGCAGGTTCTCGCGGTCGAAGCCCAGGCCGGAATGCATCATGCCCCACAACTGCCGCTGCATCCCCAGCGAAAGGAAAAGCAGGAACGCGCAGGCGAAGCATTGCACCACGAGCAGCCACGAGTGGGAACGCCCGCCGCCGGCCTGCCCGAGGAACGAACGGCGGTAGCTCCGCCGCATCTTCCGCACCGGATAGGCCATGCCCGCGAGGCAAAGTACCACCGTGGCCGCCGACACCTCGGCGAGGAGGACGTACAGGCGTGACTCCACACCCGGCACGTGGCCACCGTAGCGTCCCCACTCCACACCCACCGCCGCGAGCAGGATGCCCAGCAGCACCACCGGCATCACCTCCGCCAGCATCCAACGGGCGTTCTGCCCGTCCGAAGCCCCAAGGCTCCGCCGCAAGGCATACTCGCGGGTGCGCCCCAGAAAGATGGAAGTGTAGACGGCGACAAGGTTCACGCAGGCACTCAGCAGGAGCAGCACCGAGATGGCCACAAAGACGAGCGGATAGAAGTAGGCCTCGACGAAAGAAACGTCCCACGCGGACTTGTGGAACATCCGCAAGGAAGCCAGTTGGTAATAAGTGTCTGCCGTATGGTCTTCCGGCAACCGTACCCGCTCGATGTCCCGCCGGGTCCGGGCAATGTCGTCCGTGCGGAGCAGGACGTGGAAGCGTTGGTTTCCCGTCCAGTCCCATTGGCTCAGGCTGATGGGCTGGATAAAGTCATAATATATGTTCGACTCCTTCCGGCAGTCCTCCACCACCGCCGCCACCGTGTAGGAGCCGCCCATGGAGTTCACGCGGCCTATCTGCTCCCCGGCCACGTCCACCCGTCCATAGAGCCTGCGGGCCATGCTCTCCGTGATGACGTACTGGTACGCCCCTTCCTCCAGCGGCTCCAGCGAACCGGACAAAATTTTAGTACCCGTGGTGCGGATGAAGGCGGCATCGGCCGTCAGCCCGTTGAAGGCCACGCCCTCCTCCGGACGGCCGGGCAGGCAGAAGCCCTCGTTCTCTATCGTCTCACAATAGCGTCCCACCTGCACGCCGTCGCCCAACATGCTGTCCACCGACAAGGTTTGCGGATAGCTGAAGTAATGCGACAGGAAAGTCTTCCCGTCCGTCCGCTGCAGCACGTACAGGTTCTTGTAGTCCGGACGGAAATAGTCGTAGTTCGTCTCCGTCCACAGCCAGTTCAGGCTGAACGTCAGGCACACGACACCCAGCACGATGCCGGCCACCGACACCGCAGCCTGCCACCCTTGGCGGCGCAGGTCGCGCAAGGCCTGCTTCAGGTTTTGCATCAACAAATCCATGTTTCTTCTTTTTACACGCTTAATCCGGTTGCTTGTTCGTCTCCTCCTCGCCCAGCACATGGCCGTCGAAGAGATGGATGATGCGGTCGGCATAGCCCGCGTCGTGCTTCGAATGGGTCACCATCACGATGGTCGTACCCTCCCGGTGCAGCTCGCCCAGCAGACCCATCACCTCCTTGCCGTTCTTGGAGTCCAGGTTGCCCGTCGGCTCGTCGGCCAGAATCAGCTTGGGGCGGGTCACGATGGCGCGGGCGATGGCCGTACGCTGTTGCTGGCCGCCGGAAATCTGGCGGGGGAAGTGACCCGCCCGGTGCGTGATGTCCATCCGCGCCATCGCCTCTTCCACCCGCCTGCGCCGCTCCTCGGCCGGCACACCCATGTAGAGCAACGGCAGGGCGATGTTCTCCCGCACGGTCAGCTCGTCGATGAGGTTGAAACTCTGGAACACGAAGCCCAGCGTCCCCTTGCGCAGGGCGTTGCGCTGCCGCTCGCTGTAGCCGGACACGTCCTGCCCGTCGAGCAGGTAGGTGCCCGAAGAGGCCGTATCCAGCAGGCCGAGGATGTGCAGCAAGGTGGACTTGCCGCAGCCCGACGGCCCCATGACCGCCACGAACTCTCCGTTTTCCACACTGAGACTCACCTGGTCCAAAGCCCAAGTCTCCACTTCTTCCGTCTTGAACACTTTCGTCAAATCTTTCACTTCAATCATCATAACCGTATCTTTTTAAAATTCGTCATACCTATATTATATATCAGGATTCGGGAGCCAGCACCTCCACGGGCTTCTCGCGCATACAGCGGCGCACCTGCCACCAGACGATAAGCGACACCATCGCGGACATGCCCGCCCAGATGAGCACCATCAGCCCCACGCCCGGTGCCTCGCCGTAGTAAAAATACTCCATCCACTTGCGCATGAGCAGCGAAGCCGGAAAATAAGCCACCACGCAACCAGCCAGCACAAAGAGCTGATACGTGCGGAGCTGCGGAAGGAAGATGTCGCGGAACTCCGCCCCCATCACCCGCCGGATGGCCATGCTCCGACGGCGCAGGCGCAAGACATAGAGCAACATGGAGAACACACCGGAAAGCGTCACCAACAGACTGAACACCGTGAGGGCCGTGAGCAGGTTGGCATAGTCGGCTTCCTCCTTGTAGTTGTCTGAGATATACTCCTCCAAGGTCGTCAAGTGGATTTGCTTGTCCTGCACATCGAACTTCCGAAGTACGCGCCGCACCGCCGCCTCGGCATCCTCACGCCGGCCGGGAGCGTACTTGACATAGACGGCATCACGCATTTCATAGCGGCATTTATGACGGTTAGGCTTGGCCACCAGCATCAGCGGCCCCTCTTCTTCGTGGAAATCGGTAAGACGGACCGGCGCAATGCCACACACATCCAATGGCTTCCCCGTCACACAACTGTTTTTGCTCACCAGAGTGTAATTATATCCTTTTTCTTGTGTTCCCGTGTGAAGATGTGCCTCTCTCAAATCCCGCACGCGGAACTGCTTGCGTGCTGCCTCGTTCAACACCACGGACAAACGGTCGCCACCATCGGTATGCTCCACGGCCTTCCCCTCAGTCATCCGTATCCCGAAAAAGCCGAAAGCCTCATAAGGAATCTCCACAAATGCCATTCTGTTCTGCTCCGTCATCTCATCGACCTTCCCTGCGGCCCATTCGTTCTCGGTCAGCACATTGACATTCAACCGGGTGAAACGGTTGAAAATGTCCATAGGCATGGCAAGGGCATCCGTGATGCCTGCCCCTTGTTCTTTGACGAACTCCTGCGGCAGGTCAAAAAAGATGCCATTGAAATCATAATAGGTCCCGTCCCAGTTCGACACCATAAAACCGTTCTTCTGGGGATAAGTATGCAGGCGCAATATGTCTTTGCAGTCGAAGCCAAGGTCGGTATGCACCATGCCGGAAATCTGCCGCTGCATGCCCAAAGACACAAAGAGCAGGAACGCACAGACCAGGCACTGCACCACCAACAACCAGGCATGAGAATGTCCACTGTCCGCCCTCCCTTCAAACATGCGACGGCAAGTCCGCCGCATCTTCCATACGGGATAAGCCATTCCCGCACCGACCACCACACAGGACGCGGCCGCCACAGCGACAAAGACTACCTTGGCATGGGAGAAATTGCCCGGCACGTCGCCCCACCAGATCGCCCATTCCATGGCCATGCCCGACAGCAGAAGTCCTATCAACAACACAGGAAAAACCGCCGTGTACATCCATCCGACATTCTGTCCCCCGGAAGCTCCCAAACTATACCGCAAGGCATACTCGCGGGTCCGCCCGAGAAATATGGAAGTATAGACCGCCAAAAGGTTGACAATGCCCCCCAACCACAGCAACAAGGCGATACCCGAGAACGCCAAAGGATAGAAATAAGTCTCCAAGAAAGAACCGCCAAAACTCAATTTCGGCATGCGCAAGGGGATGTACATTAAATCGGGGGCGTCTTTCCCCTCTTCATAACGACCGCGCTCGAAGGCTTTTATGGCATTTTCGGGATTATCGGTCCGGAAAAAGACACGATAAGCTTGCCAATCACGCTCGTAGTCGAGAAGTTCGGCCGTAGATATCAGCATGTCAAACTCCACAGCGGTTTGTCCGACATTGTCCGTCACAACTGCTCCCACAGTCCGTGCCCATGCCCCCTCACCGAACGATTTGCCAACCACATCGGTGTGGCCAAAAGCCCTACGGGCCACACTCGCGGTGATCACCACATTTCCCGAAACGGAAAGAGCTCGTTCCGGATCGCCCGCCACCGCCTGCAATCCCAACACAGGCACCATGCCAGGAGACGCCTTTAACGCTCTACACAAGACCTCATCATTCAAAGAGTCGGATTGAATCCGGATACCCTCCGGGAGGGGACGTAGAATGCCGACCTCCACAAGTCCGTCCGACAAGCTATCCAAGCGCTCTGCCATGCGATAGGTTACACTACCTTTCAGCATATATATATCCTTATACCCCGGACGGAAATAATCATAGTTCGTCTCCGTCCATAACCAATTCAGACTAAACGTCAGGCTGACGATACCTACCACCAAACCAGCAGCAGAGATCCCGGCCTGCCAGCCGTGATGCTTCAGGCCGCGCAAAGCCTGCCTCAGATCCTGCATCCACAAATCCATTTTCATATTCTTTTTCATTTTCAATGGTTAGATTCTCTTTCATTCGTCCCAAGCCAGCTCTTCGGCATTTCCGAAACGGGCGTAACCGGTGGTGATGACCCGGTCGCCGGGCTGCAGCCCCTCCAGCACCTCATACTGCCGGGGATTCTGCCGCCCCAGGCCAATCGGCACGCGCACGGCCCGCCGCTCGCCCGGCACCACGCGGTAGATCCACTGCCCGCCCGTGACACTGTAGAAGTCGCCGCGCGGGATGACCAGCACGCGCTCCGGATTGCCCAGCTCCACTTGTGCGCGGAGCGTCTGCCCGATGCGCAGGGAGGGCGGCACGGAATCGGTGAAGGCCAGCTCCACGGTGAAGGTGCGATCCTTCACCTCCGGCACCACGCGCTTCACTGCCATGCCATACGTCTTGCCCTTGTAGGTGGCGCGGGCCGGCAGCCCCGCCACGATGCGGTCGATGTAGTACTCCCCGGGCGTGATGCGCACCTTGAAACGGTCGAACACCTTGACCTCGCCGATTTCGCCCCCGGCCGACACCTGCTGTCCGGGCACCACCTGCAGGCTGCTCAGCTGTCCCGCCAGCGGGGCGCGCACCACCAGCCAGTCGCGCTTGGCTTTCGTGCGTCCGAACTTACGGATTTCCTGCTCGCGGTCGGCCTTGATGAGCGAGCGGCGCACCAGCGTGGCGGCGGAGTCGTGGAGCAGACTCTCCTGCTCGAGCCGTCCGGCCTGCGTCTTGTACTCGTATTCCTTGCGCTCCACGTCCAGCTCCGCCTTGCTCTTGATACCCATGCGGAACTCCTCCTCGCTCAGGGCGTAGCTATCCGCCAGCCGCTCTATCTCGTAGCGGTTGGCCAGCACCTGCTTGCGGAGCTGCAATGTCTTCTGCTCCATCTCGATTTCCTGCTCGCGGTAGGCCATGAGCTGCTTGTGCAGCGCGTCCTCCTGCGCCTCCACCTCCTCTATCAGTTCGGGGTTGGACAGCAACAGGATGGTGTCGCCCTGCTCCACCCGCGCACCCTCCTCCACGACGATGCGCTCCACGTAGCCGCCCACGCGGCTGTTCACCTTCAGGGCCAGCATGGGCTGCACCACGCCCTCCTGCTCCACATACTCCAGGAAGTCGGCCTCCGCCACTTCGGCGATGCCCAACGCCCCGGCCGACACCCGTTGCCGGGCGGGCGAGCATTGCAGCACCAGCGTGTAAACGGCCAGCGCGGCAAACAGCACGCCTCCAATCACGTAATACTTGTGGCGCACGAGCCACGGTCTCTTTTGTAACTTGATATCCATAAGATGTACCTTTTATTCTATCAATCCTTCATAGTCCGCCTGCAGGGGCCGCCCCGCGCGGAAGTCGTACAGCGTCAGGCTGCGCAGGGTGTAGTAGAGGCTCCAGTAGGTGTGCAGGGCGTTCAGGTAGCTCCGGCGGGCGGCGTCCTTCTCCTCGATGGAAGCGTTCAGGTCGAGCACGCTGGACCGTCCCAACAGGTAGAGGCGGCGGGCCACCTCGCTGCGCCGCAAGGCCGTGCTGTCCGTCCGGGCCGCCACGCGGACGCGCATCGCCTGCAGGTTGAACTGCCCGACGAGCTTGCGCACGTTCTGGTCGAAGTCCGTGAGGCTCTGCTCCACCTGCGTCTCCACCAGGTCGCGCTGCGAGCGGGCCACGCGCACCTGGCCGCGTCCGCGCCCCCAGTCCAGGATGGGCAGGGTGATGCCGACGCTCACGGCCTGCTGTTGGGACGGGTCGCGGTAGACCTCGGAGAAGCGGTCGGAAGTCTGCGTCAGGCCGAAGCGGAGATAGAGGCTGGCCTTCAGTCCGGCATTGGCCTTGGCCTGCGCCACGCCCGCGTCGGCCTCCACACGCCGGCGTTGCAGGTTCGCGATGTCCGGACTGTGCACGCGGGCCCATTGCAGGGCCTCGCCCTCGTGGACCACCACGTCCGGCAGCCCGTCCGACACCCGGATGTCCGGCAACGAGTCGCCGTCGGACAGCCCCAGGTAGGAACGCAGGTCCAGGGCGCACTCCTTCATCGCGATGCGGGCGTCCATGCGGTTGGTCTCCTCGTTCAGCAGGTTGACCTCCAGCTGGAGCATCTCGTTCTCCGTCGTGGTCCCGATGCGGTAACGCCCCTGGGCGAAACGGTAGAGCGTGTCCGCCTGGGCATAGTTCTGGCAGGCCGTGCGGTAGTCGCTCTGCGCCAGAACGTAGGCGAAGAACTTGTCCACCGCCGCGGCGGCCACCAGTTCCAGCGTCTCGAGATAGGCGCGGCGGGCCTCCTCGTAGCGCAGGGGATAGATGCGGCGGTTCCACTTCAGGCTGTTGTAGCCGAAGAGCGACTGGCTGTAGGCCACGTTCACCGGCACGCTTTTCCACGAGAACGTCTTGTCGCCCAGCAAGTCCATCCGCTGCAGCGAGGTCTGCAGGGAGAGCGTTCCGCCCGTCCAGGCGATGTTCTGCTGCAGGGAGAGCGAGAGGTCGGTGTTCAGGTAGTTCTGCTCCACGAAGCGCACCGACCCGTCGTCCATGGTCACCTCGTTGATGGCGCGGTCCAGCCCGGGGTTCGAGGTGAGCGTGAGCGACGGCAGGTAGTTCGCACGATAGGAACGGTAGTCCCAATAGGCCGAACGGAAAGTATGGCGGGCGGCCTGCGCGTCCGGCGAGGACTGGCAGGCCAAGGCCACCACGTCCTCCAACCCCCAGCTCCCCGCCATTCGGACGGATTGCGCCGCCAAGGGAGAAGCCAGCCACAGGCCGCACCACCCGGCCACACACCTGTTTATTATGGCACATGCACTCATATTCCTCCTTTTTCGTTTCTTTTTTAAAAATCCTTTCAAATCCCATGCCAAAACACACAACCGTGCGAACACCAGAACCTTACGGCATTTATCCTCGTTTCCGGAAAGTGCGGGAACGCACAAAACGAGTGCGGAAACGCACCCCCGCACACGTTTCGCGCCCCTCGGCACACCCATTCCCCAAAAAGGGAAAAAGGATATGAAAACAGCTTAACAGATTTCCGCCGAACACGGTAATGCGTATATCTTTGTAGCGATTACAAAAAGTGAGATCTCATATATTCTGTGACTAACTAAACGCAAAATGAAAAAACTAACGAAAATGAAAGGTAAAAAGAGAAACTACAAGACACCGGAAGTACACACGATGCGGCTGGAGGCCATACACCTGATGGCCGCCTCAGGACAAGACGGGAAAGACTTCCTCGACGGAGGCTATTACGGCAGAAGCGGCTCTCCCCGGAACGGTTGGGAATAGCCCTGCGGGCCACAAACTTTTAACCCACAAAACTTCAACGACATGAAAACAACCGGAAAGATATTAGGGTTGGCCCTGCTGGCCGGACTGGCCGGATGCCGGGAGGAACTGGACGACATGCAGTCCACGCCACAGGAAAAGCCTGCCGGACTGCTGCTCAGAGGCTCCATGCCGGGCGGAACGGCCAAAGGGCGGGCCTACGTCAACGAGAAAGGCGGATTCTTCTGGAACGCCACAGACAGCCTGATGGTCATCGACAGCCAGATGAGCGGCTTCGGCGCCACGTATACGGCCACATTCTGCGCCTCGACCGAATCGGAAGGACAGAAGACAGCGGTGTTCCAGGTGAATCTGGACGAGACGGACGAGAATGACGTCAACTCATTCATGGTCCCCTATCTGCTGCACAACGCCAAAGACTACAGCGCGTTCTTCCCGTCGACACCGGACCGGGGAGACGACAAAGACCTGGGAGCGACCTACAAATACAGCTTCCCATCCACCCAGGTGCAGGAAAGCACCACGACACGCCACCTCAGCCGCTATATGCTGATGACCTCAGGACGGATAGACATTGACCGGAATGGGACAGCTGGCGGACCGACCCAGGAAGGCGGCTACGTGAGGCTGCCCGACTTCAGCCTGACCCACCGCACCAGCCTGCTGCGCTTCCGCGTGCTGAACCGCCAGTTGAACCCCATCGAGGTGAAGCGCGTCAGCATCCATGCGCGGAAAAAGGACGGCAGCACGGCCTACTTCCGTCCCCAATGCTCCTACTACGTGTCGTGCGACAGCGTGGCCATGGCGAACGGTTCCTACGGCACGCTGGCCGTGCAGCTCCGGGACAACGGACATGCGTATTACACCCTCCCCGGGCAAGGCGAGCTGTCGGCTTATGCCGCCCTGCTGCCCAACTCCACCGAAGACGTGGAGTTCACTTTTGAAGTGGAAACCACGGAGGCATTGTACAAGACGCTGGCCTTCTCCGGCAACCAGATACGCGACCGCCGCTTCGAGGCCGGTACCTACTACACCTTCGAGCTGCTGGTGGACCACGGACTCAACGTGCAAAGCTGGGAGGAGAACCGGCTGGACGAGATACGGTTCGGGCAAGAGGCGTTTTCGCTGAGTTCCGACCGCCTCACCTTGCCGCTCGAAGGCGGACAGGCCACCCTGCGGGTACAGGCCACGCACCCCGGCGGATGGACGCTGGCGGAGTGGCCCGGCTGGCTGACGCCCGATGTGACCTCGGCCCCGCAAGGCACCACCAACATACGGCTGTCCGCGCCGGCCACCACAGCAGAACGTAGCGGCACGCTCTGCTTCGCGGCAGGCAACCTGCGGAAATGGGTCACCGTGCGGCAGGCCGCCATGGCAACCGTACAGGACGATGTGATGGACATATCGGCAGACGAGGCCAACGCGCCGGAGGTGTTGCGCATCCTGCAGGACGACGAACCGGCCTCGGTGTACTGCAACAAAGAGCAACGGAGCTTCAACACGGCACAGCCGCTGCAAACGGATGTCGTGAACGGGCAGCTGCACCTACGCTTCTACTCCCCGCGCAAGCTGGAGGACGTGGAAATCTGGGCCAGTGTCCCCGGCCTGTCGGAGGAGGAGTTCCTGCTGGCACGGCTGGAGGAAGTGCCGCCCTTCGTGGACTTCTACAAGGAGTTGCCCTTCCTCTCCCGCGACTGCACTTTCCGGACGGCCTCGGGCAAGTCGGTGACCATCCGCAAGAATCCTTACTTCCCCGACGACAGGCTCAGCCTGCGGGCCACGTCGTACTGCGACTACTGGCGCACGTTGCAGAAAATCAAGCACGGTTGGGACATCTACTTCGACCTCTATGGCGGCGACCCCGCGAAACCGGACGGAGGACCCTCCCCGAACTGGATGGGCATACGCCCCGTACATTGCCGGGAAGCGGTGGCCGTGTTCCTCAACATCTGCTACCTCAACGACATGCCGGAACACGAACAGCTCATACGGGACAACGAAGACAAACTCTACGGCAATGGTGGGACGGGCGACCCCGTGACGGCCGACCGGGCGATGCGGCAGATGCGTGAAGCCCGCACCCTCAAAGTGGGACTGGTCTACCCGTTCCATGCGGCCGGACTGGGAGGCCCCGGAGTGTTCGGGCTCGATGAAAGACGGTGGCTGAACCACTACACCGACTGGGGAGCCGCCACCGTCATGTTCCACGAGCTGGGACACGTGCTGGGCTATAACCACAGCAGCAGTTTCACCAACGGGGCGTGGTCGCAGGAGCTGATGAGCAACCTCTACCTGAAACACATGCAGGAACTGCCCGTCAACTCGCCGGACTATCTGGACAGCAAAAGCAATCCGAACCTATATAACTTATAACGAACGATGATGAACAGACATAAATCCTATCGCAAGCGTCTGGCAGGCTTGTGCCTGGCCGCCGGACTGCTCTTCCTGGCCGCCTGCCAGGCCGACGACTTGACGGCGCCGGCCGCACAGCAAGCAGGGAACGTCACTTTTGAAGTGAACCTTCCGCTGTCCGGAACCGCGGTTCCACAGGCCCGCACTTCCGCCATGAAGCGGGAAAACCAGATACAAACCCTCGACGTGCTGGCGTTCGCCGCCGACGGCAGTTTCCGTCACTATTACCCGGCGGGCGAACTCTACTCCGTCGACGGAGGCGGCAAATGGCTCTACCGGTTGCCTTTGGACCCGTCCGAGGCCCAAGGGCTGCGCTTCGTGTTCTTCGCCAATCTGCACGACGAGGTGGCCCGGGCCGTGGAAGAAGGGCGCGTCGGACGGAAAGACGACCTGCACCGCGAAATCGAATTCGAGAACATCGACTGGACGGCCCACCCGTCGGCCCCCTTCCCCATGTGGGGAGAGACACCGGACGGCTACGACGCCACGTCGGCCGCGCAAGGCCTGAACCGCGTGTCGCTGCTCCGCGCCGTATCCACCGTGGACGTGGTGCTGAACGGGAACGCCACGGAGGCTTTCGGGGTGGACGGTTTCAAGCTGGCCTGCGTGAAGGTGTGCGACGTGCCGTCCAAAGGCTGTGCCGCCCCCGCCCCCGGACACTTTGAATGGACGGAAAGGCAGACGGGCGGGCAGACGCTCAACGAATACACGGTGAAAGAAGCGACCGTGGCGGCCGGCGCCGGACTGACATCGCTGCTGACGGACGGCACCGCGCCGGCCGACGCCCTGCGCGGAAAAATCATCGTGCCGGAATCGGACGCCGAAGGCGCATGGAACACCACGTTCCTCATCGGCGGATACTACGGGGGCAGCGACCGCATCTCATGGTACCGCCTCAACTTCGCCGACCTGCTCCGCAACCGGCACTACATCCTGAACATCACCCAAGTGGCACGGGCGGGCTACGACACGCCGGAGGAGGCCTACGCCCGCGAGCCGGAAAACATCCACGCCACGCTGGAGCTGCGGCCCGAAGCCGAAGGGCTGGCCCACGTGGTGTATGACGCAGGAAACTACCTGGCCACGGACAAAACGGAACTGCACGTAGCCGCCGGGAAAAGCGACGGGCTGCAAATCCTGACCTCGGCCGGCGACGGGTGGACGCTGTCCGGAATGCCCGGATGGCTGGAGGCATCGGCCGCACAAGGCGCACAGGGTGTGCGGGCCGCCGTCTGCCTCAGCCTCAAGGACGGCTACGCGAGCGAGGACCTGCAAGCCGCCACCCTGCGGCTGAGGGCCGGACAGTTGGAGATGGCCGTGACCGTCCGTCCCGGGGGCGGAAGCGTGATTGAATACGAGACGCCCTACGTGTGCGAGGTGTGGCAGGCGGCCGACTTCGGACTGGCCGACGGGGAGTTCCTCCCCAACGGCGGAATGGCCTTCCTCGGCACCCGCTACGCGGTGGTGGCCGACAACCATGCCGACACCCCCGCCCTCATCATCTACGACCGGGAACGGAAAGAAGTGGCGGCACGCCTGTCCGAATGGACCTTCAACGGGCAGACCCTGAGCTTCAGCGGGACTGCCGACCGCCCGGACTGCATCGACAACGTGGCCGTGGACGGGACGGACGGACGGCTCTACGTGTCGCGCCGCCAGTCGTGCGTGGACATCTTCGACCTTTCCGACCCCGCCCGCCCCGTCTACGTCACCCGCATCGGCCAATGGGGCGAAGCCGCGGCCTACACGCGGAACCGCCTGAGCGGCAGCGGCGCGGTGCTCCCCGCAAGGGACTACCTGCTGGTGCGCGACGACATGAGCCTGGACACCTATTTATATAAGGACCTCACGTCCGGCAACTACCAGGAGATTTCCTGCGTGACCCGCGACAACCAGAAGATGACCCACTCCGGCCACCAGCCCGCCCAATGGGCCGTGGACCCCGTGGACGGCGGCATCTACCTGACCGACTACAACGGTTCGTTCCAAGGCATCCACCGCATCGACCCGTCGCTCGCCGACTCCTACGTGCAGGCCGGGCAATACTGGAAGCAACAGGACCTGCGCGACCGGTCGCTCCCCCTGGCCTACCGCCCCACCGGCCTGCTCGTCACGGAGCGCAAGGTGTACGTCACCCGCCAGGACGGCTCGCTGGACCTCTTCAGCCGCACGGCACTGGCCGGCGCACAAGCGCCAGAATCCACAAGACGCATCCTGCCGGAAAAGGCCGAACGCTCCGTCAGCCTGCGCACCGTCAACGGGCGGCCCGGAAAGTTGCAAGGCCTCTACCAAGACCCGCTCGATGCTGAAAGCTTCTGGAGCATGGACCTCACGAACCATACCCTCGTGCGGCTGAACCTGTACCGCTCCAGCATAGAGGTGCAGCCCTGATGCAAAACGTCAGGGAACGGACGGAAATGCTTGCAAAAAGAAAGAAAATCCCGGATTCCTGAATCCCACGCACAGCCTGAGAAGTGACAGAAAAACCGCGGAATGTTAAAAAACAGTCCGGAGAACTGCACGTATGAAGCATTTCTCCGGACTTTCCGTCTTTTTTGTGCGCACAAAAAAGAATTTCTTTGCTGAAAGAAATTTATTTCTTGCCGCAAAGCGATAAATTTCTTGCCGCAAAGCGATTTTCCGGACGGCTGGAAACCGGGAAAAGCGGGGCTTCGGACGCCTTTTCCCACCTAACCGGAGCCTCTACGCGTTCAAAACCCGATTGTCATTTTGCACGTCCTTTCCCCCAAAAAGCCGATGCGCCCCCGCCCGCCCGGCGCGGAAGCCCCCTCCCCCGCCGGCAAACGGAAAGGCAAACGCCCCTTTCCGCTTACACATCGAACGGCCCCGGACGCACGAGAATCGCGTATTTCCACGCGGCCTCCGCCCCGGCCCCGTCCGCGCGATTCTTGCGGGGGCGGTTTTGACGTTTTGACAAAATGAAACAAAAAGCCTTGGAAATCCGGAGGAGTATGCTTACTTTTGCCCCCGACAACAACGACAGACATGGCCGACTTAGGAAAAATACTCATCATCGACGACAACGAGGACGTGCTCCTCGCCCTGAACCTCCTGCTCCGCCCGAAGGCCGAGAAAGTGAAAACCATGCGCTCGCCGGAACGCCTCGTACACGCCATGACGGACTTCCGGCCCGACCTCGTCCTGCTCGACATGAACTTCACCCGCGACACCGTGAGCGGCCAGGAAGGCATGGAGTGCCTGCAGGCCATCCTGAAGCTCGACCCGGGCGCGGTGGTCATCATGATGACGGCCTACGCGGACACGGACAAGGCCGTGCAGGCCATCAAGGCCGGCGCCACGGACTTCGTGTCGAAACCCTACGACAACGACAAGCTGCTGGCCACCCTCCATTCGGCCATGAAGCTGCGCCGCCTGCAGGCCGACGCGGCACGGCTGCAGGAACGGGTGGAGGCCCTCAGCGCGGAACGGGAAGAGGCCCGCCCCCGGCTCATCGGCGAGTCGGACTGCATGAAGCGCGTGGCCGACCTCCTCGGACAAATCGGCGGGACGGACGTCAACGTGCTGCTCCTCGGCGAGAACGGGACGGGCAAGGACGTGCTGGCCCGCCTGCTCGTGGACCGCTCCGCACGGGCCGCCGAGCCGTTCGTGCGCATCGACGTGGGCGCCGTGCCGGACACGCTGTTCGAGAGCGAGCTGTTCGGCCATGAGAAGGGCGCCTTCACCGACGCGCACCAAGGCAAGAAAGGGCGGATGGAACTGGCCCACGGCGGCACCCTCTTCCTCGACGAGGTGGGCAACCTCTCCCCCTCGGCACAGGCCAAACTGCTGACGGCCTTGGAGAAAAAGCGCATCGTCCGCGTGGGCGGGACGAAAGAGATTCCCATCGACGTGCGCCTCATCTGCGCCACCAACGCCGACCTGCACGCCCTGGTGGCGGAAGGCCGCTTCCGGCAGGACCTCTTCTACCGCATCAACACCGTGGAAATCCACATCCCGCCCCTGCGCGAACGGGGACACGACATCCAGCTGCTGGCCGACTTCTTCCTCGAAAAATACGCCCGGAAATACCGCAAGCCCGTGAAGGGCATCGCCCGGGACGCCCGCAACAAGCTGCAACAATACCCCTGGCCGGGCAACGTGCGCGAACTGCAGCACGCCATCGAACGGGCCGTCGTGCTGAACCACGACGACCTGCTCCGCGCCGACGACTTCCTGCTCTATCCCACGCCGGCGAAAGCCGCGCCCGAGACCCTCAACCTGCAGGAGCTGGAACGGCAGGCCGTGAGCCGCGCCCTGCAACTGAGCGGGGGACACCTCAACCAGGCCGCCGAACTGCTGGGTATCACGCGCTACGCCCTTTACCGCAAAATAGAAAAACTGGGACTATGAAAGCCGCCCGCCTCTTCCGTCCCGCCGCCATCGCCGCCGGCCTGTTCCTGACGGCCGCCGGCACATGCCTCTTCGCGGAGAAGGGCCTCTGGCTCTCCGCCACGCTCTGCCTCCTCTCGTTCGCCGGCACCTGCGTCTGGCTCCACCACAAGCAAAGCCGCCAGCTCCGCATCCTCCGCACGTTCATCCAAAGAAAAAGCAACGGGGTAACCAACGAGCTGCCCGTCCTCGACACGGACGGGACCGCCAACGCCGCCGAACTGGAACGCGAAATCGAGAACATGCTGGCCGCCTACCGGAGACAGCTGCTGGACGAGACCGCACAACAGCAATACTACAAGCATCTGCTCGACCACGTGGACACCGGCGTGGTGTCGTGCGACGAAAAAGGAGAAGTGCTATGGATGAACCAGGCCGCCGAACAGCAACTGGGACCGCGCCCCGTGCTGCCGGAAACGTGGCTGGACTTCCCATCCGGCACAGCCCGCATCGTCACCGTGGAACGGCACGGACAGGCCCGCGAACTGCTCCTCTCGCTCACGCGCTTCACCCTCGGGCCGAGCCTCCAAATCCTCTACACGCTGCGCGACATCCGCCACGTATTGGAACAACAGCAGATTGAATCGTGGAAAACCCTCACGCGGGTACTGACCCATGAAATCATGAACTCGCTCACGCCTATCCTCTCGCTGAGCAAGACCTTGGCATCGGCCGACTACACACAACCGTCCGACCCGGAACAACAGCGGCTCACGCACCAGGCCCTGCAGGCCATCCACCACCGGAGCCAGGGCCTGCTGGACTTCGTGGAAAACTACCGGAAACTGACGCGCCTGCCAGCCCCCTCCTACTCCGCAATTCCGGCAGACGGCCTTTTCAGCGACCTGCAGAAGCTGTTCCACGACCCGCGCATCACCTTCGACCAGCCCTATCCCGGCTTCACCTTCCGGGCGGACCGCGGACAAATGGAACAGTTGCTCATCAACCTGGTGAAGAACGCCCGCGAGGCATCCGCCCCCGAAGGCAGGATAGAAGTGGCCCTGCAACGCGACGTGGACACCGACGAGGTGCTCCTCAGCGTGCAAGACCACGGCACGGGCATCCCTGCCGACGTGCAGGAACGCATCTTCGTCCCCTTCTTCACCACCAAGCCGGACGGCTCCGGCATCGGCCTGAGCCTCTGCAAGCAAATCGCCTACCAGCACCGCGGCACCCTCTCCGTGCGCTCCGTGCCGGGCAAAGGCAGCCGCTTCGTCCTCCGCATCCCGAGGAAGGAAACGCCCGGGAAATGAAATTCTTCTCCAAAACCTTGCGCCATTCGGAAAAATCCATTACCTTTACCTCCGTCTTAAGCCTCAAGCGAGAGACAAAAGGACAACATCGCAAAAAACGAAAGGGCGTTTAGCTGACTTATCCTTGTTGGAATCTGGACAATTCCTAAAAGTACGGATAACGAGCATAAACGCCCGCGTCCATGGTACATTCATCCCCTGAAACGGGAACGAATCATACCATGAGGCGCGGGCTTTGCTTATTACGTACTTTAGGCAGTCCAGAGCCTCAACAGGATAGTAAGCAAAGAACCCGCGCCTCTGCTTTTTATCCATGCCGCCGGAGGGTTCAGACGGCACAAAATGAAAACTTATATGATACACAAAGACTTTAAGAAATGGATGGCGACCCTGATGATGGGATTGTTCGCCACTGCGACCGCGCAAGCCTATGACTTCGAGAAGGACGGAATCTTCTACAACGTCACCTCGCTGGAGGATTTGACGGTGGAGGTGACGTATGAAGGAGAAAAAGGCCACAGCAATTATTATGGAGAAATTACAATCCCACAAACTATAGAATGGAACGAAAGGACATTTACCGTGACTGCGATAGGTGATTGGGCTTTTTTCCAAAGTGATATAACCTCCATCAATATGCCGTCCAGCATTACGAGAATAGAAGAAGTGGCATTCTCCCATTGCGACCAGCTCGATTCCATTGCAATCCCAAACAGTGTGACCTACATCGGAATTATAGCATTTGGTAGTTGCAAAAACTTAAAATCCATCTCACTTCCCAACAATCTGGAAACTATCAGTTCCGGTACATTTGAAGAATGCAACAGTTTAAAAAGCATTGTCCTTCCTGAAAATTTGAAAAGCATTGAAAGAGGAGACGACCTCTCTTCTGGAGCATTTGAAAGCTGCGCAAACTTATCTTCCGTTACATTACCGGGAAGCTTAACCAACTTGGGTGAAAATACGTTCAGAGGTTGCATCAAACTGGATACCGTTTTTGTCAAAAGTAGTACACCAATTGCCATCGATGAGTCCGTATTCCCCACCGAAACCTATCTCAACGGCACATTGCTCGTTCCCCAAAGCTGCAAATCTGTCTACCAAAACGCCACTGTATGGAAGAACTTCACCAACATTATGGAAACCGAATATGCCGACCCGACTGTTCGCCTGCTGACCGTCACCGTCAATGGGGGTGGCTACGTAACCTTCCTTGGACAAACCTTGGAGAACGGCAGCTTGGACTGGAACGTTGATGCCAATTCATCAGTCTACATCTCCGCCTATCCCGAAGAAGGGTATCGCACCGTTATTACCGTCCGCGACGAAAAGGGAAACAGTTCCACCATTGAAGGCTTGAACTTCAGCAACGTGGAAATCGGCGAAGACCCCGTCACGGTAGAAGTCACCTTCACGAAAATCCCCGTCACCCTCACGGTGCAGCAAGCGGAAAGCGGATACGTGGAAGTGGAAGCCGAATACGGCCAGACGCGCACCGTCCGCATCACGCCCTATGACGGATGGCGCATCAACTCGGTCACCCTCGATGGCACGGACTACACCTATATGCTGGACGCTGAAAACCGCTTCACCACGCCGGAACTCTACAGCAACGCCTTCCTGAACGTGGCTTTCGAGCAATATGATTCCGACGGCGTGCGCGGCATCTCCGCAGACGGGACAAAAGTCTACGCACAGGAAGGCCGCCTCGTCATCGACCAGGCCACGCCCGGAAGCCTCATCCGCATCTACGACGAAAGCGGAAGCGAAATGAAATCCTTCACCACGGACGGAAGCCGGACGGAAACCACACTGCCGGCCAACCACGTCTACATCGTGAAGACTCCGCAGAAGAGCGTCAAGATCAAGTTGTAATACCGCACCACGTCCATCCCCCCGCGGCGGCAAGCCTTTCCCGGCCTGCCGCCGCTTGTTTTCTCTCCGTTCCAGCCCATACTGTCAATATGAGAGATATCAGATGGAAAAATCGCCCCATCTCTTGTTTCATTCATCGCAAATCCCTACTTTTGCCATAAGGAAAAATCATCCAATGCATCGCACATAGAAGCCGTTACCACAAAATATGGCTTTCATTACTTGAAGGACGCAATAAGCTCTGTGTCTCCAATGAAATATTGGAAGAATCTGAAGAAGTATTGGAACATAACAACAGATCCGGATGACAACAAGTTCGTAGATTGCGCAGTAGCCGGAAACGCCAGATTCATTGTGACAGAAGACCACCATTATGACATCTTATCCAAAACAGATTTTCCCAAAGTAGAAGTCATCGGACTGGATGACATGATATGCAAGTTTTGATTAAATATTACGGGGAAACCATGTGGATTCGGAAAATTATCCCTACCTTTGGATAAACAAAGGAGAAAACGCAATGCATATCAAGAAATACCTGATTCCGGCCTTGTGCGCCTTGGGCCTGTCGCTCCCCGCCGAAGCGCAGCGGAACGCCAAGGCCACAGCCGAGGACTACATCAACCAATACCAGTTCGACCAGGCGGAAGAACTGCTCAACCAGGACATCAAGCGGCTGAAACGCAGACGGCAGCCCACCACGGCGGAAGAGGAACAGCTGCAGAAGGTGGAGAAAATGCGCTCCATGATGCGGGCCACGGAACGGCTCACCGTCATCGACAGCCTCGTGACGGACAAGAAGACTTTCCTGAGCCACATCAAGCTGAGCGAGGAAAGCGGAACGCTGCACACCTATGCCGACTTCTTCCAACGGCCTGACTCCAGCGGATGCACGGTCTACCTCTCCGAACTGGGAAACAAAACCTACTTCGCCCAACCCGGCGGCGAAGGACAATCCCAAAGCCTCTGCACCAGCGACCTCGTGGGCGGCAAGTGGACAACGCCCCATGAGCTGAGCGAGCTGGAAGGCGACGAGATACAGAACTACCCGTTCATGATGTCGGACGGCGTGACGCTCTACTATGCCGCCAAAGGACCGGAAAGCATCGGAGGCTACGACATCTTCGTGACCCGCTACGACACGGACGAGAAGAAATTCCTCTACCCCGAAAACTTGGGAATGCCTTACAACTCGCCGGCCAACGACTACATGCTGGCCATCGACGAGTTCAACGAGCTGGGATGGTTCGCCACCGACCGCAACCAGCCGGAAGGCAAAGTGTGCATCTATGTGTTCATCCCCAACGACATCCGCAAGGTTTACGACACGAACATCTACCCGCCGGAAGACCTGGCCCCGCGGGCCTTGCTGACCCGCATCGCGGACACCTGGGGCGACCAGGATGCCGTGAAGGAAGCCCGCCAACGACTGCAGGAAGCACTGGCCGCACCCAAAAAGACGGTCAAGAAGAAAGACTTTGAATTTGTCATCAACGACCAGGCCACCTACACGCTGCTGAAGGACTTCCAGTCGAAGGAGGCCCGCGACCGCATGGCCCGCTGGATGAAGAACATGCGGCAACTGGAGCTGAACCAACAACACCTGCAGACCCTGCGCGACCGCTACGCCGCCTCGAATGAAGGCCAACGCCAGACCCTCGCCTCACAAATCCTACAAATTGAGGAGCAATGCGAAAAAGACAAGGCCGCCATGAAAACGGAAGAGAAAGCCATCCGCAACCTGGAAATCTCTTTCCGCGCAAAAAAACAGTAACCTCTTAAAAAGAACCTAACAAGCGACGCTTATGAAAAAATATTTTGCCCCCTCCGAACTGATCATCAACGAAGACGGCAGCGTGTTCCACCTCCACGTGAAGCCGGAACAACTGGCCGACAAAATCATTCTCGTGGGCGACCCGGGACGCGTACCCGTGGTGGCCTCGCATTTCGAACAACAAGAATGCGACATCGCAAGCCGCGAGTTCAGGACCATCACCGGCACCTACCAGGGGAAACGCCTCTCGGTCATCTCCACCGGCATAGGCTGCGACAACATCGACATCGTGATGAACGAAATTGACGCGCTGGCCAACATCGACTTCGCGACCCGCACGGAAAAAGACACCCTGCGTTCCTTGGAAATCGTGCGCATCGGCACCTGCGGCGGCCTGCAGCCCTACACGCCGGTAGGCACTTTCATCTGCTCGGTGAAGTCCATCGGCTTCGACGGCCTGCTGAACTTCTACGAAGGACGGAACGCCGTGTGCGACCTCCCGTTGGAGCGCGCCTTGCTGGACCATCTCGGATGGACGGGCAACTTGTGCGCCCCAGCCCCCTACGTCGTCGACGCCCACCCGGAACTGGTGGAACGCATCGCCGGGCAGGACATGGTACGCGGCCTGACTGTGGCCTGCGGCGGTTTCTTCGGCCCGCAAGGACGGCAGCTCCGCGTGCCACTCGCCGACCCCCACCAAAACGAGAAAATCGAAAGCTTCTCCTACAACGGGCTGAACATCACGAACTTCGAGATGGAAAGTTCCGCATTGGCCGGACTTGCCCGCCTGATGGGACACCGGGCCACGACCTGCTGCATGGTCATCGCCAACCGCGTGGCCGGAGAGGCAGACCCGGGATACAAGAACAAGATTGACGACCTCATCCGGCTGGTGCTGGACCGCATCTGACTCTCCCGTCATGGAATCTCATTTCTACCCCAAAGAAGAAAAGGACAAGAAGACCCGGTATGAGGAATTCCTCACGCAATACGCGGGTCTCATAGAAGGAGAAAAGCATGAGGTGAGCGTGATGGCCAACACCAGCGCCGCACTGAAAGAAGCGTTCGGATTCTTTTGGGTAGGCTTCTACCTGGTGGAAGGCGACACCCTCATCCTGGGGCCTTTCCAGGGCGATGTGGCCTGCTACCGCATCCGCAAAGGACGCGGCGTGTGCGGGACGGCATGGGCGGAAGGCCGCACACTGGTAGTGCCGGATGTAGATGCCTTTCCCGGACATATCGCCTGCAGTTCCTTGTCCCGCTCGGAAATTGTCATACCTATTATATATAATAAGGTAATAAAAGGAGTGTTGGACATAGACAGCGACAGGCCGGACGACTTTGACGACACCGACCGCGAGGGGCTGGAACAGCTGGTCCGCCTCATGGCCGAAACACTCTACGCATAGCCCACATACAGACACACCAACCACATGTACGCACAAGACACCATCTGCGCCATCGCCACCGCACCGGGCGGAGCCATCGGCATTATCCGCGTTTCCGGTCCTAAAGCGTTCAACATCACAGACCGGATATTCCATCCTATCGGTCCCACCACTGCTCCGCTATCAGCACGAGATGCCTATACCCTTGCCTACGGTCGCATCCTCAACGAAAAGGAGGAGACTGTAGACGAAGTACTGGTCAGCCTTTTCAAGGCCCCCCACTCCTACACGGGTGAAGACAGCGTGGAAATCTCCTGCCACGGCTCGTCCTACATCCTGCAGCAAGTCGTGCAACTGCTCATCCGGCAAGGTTGCCGGGCCGCCGGCCCCGGAGAATTCACACAACGGGCCTTCCTGAACGGCAAGATGGACCTCAGCCAGGCCGAGGCTGTGGCCGACCTGATTGCCTCCTCCTCAGCCGCCACCCACCGTATGGCCATGAATCAGATGCGGGGCGGATTCAGCCGCGAACTGTCGGCCCTGCGCGACAAACTGCTCCATCTCACCTCCCTGATGGAACTGGAGCTGGACTTCAGTGACCACGAAGAACTGGAATTCGCCGACCGGAACGAACTGTCGGCCCTCACGGAGGAAATCGAGCAGGTCATCCATCGGCTGACCCAGTCGTTCAGCGTCGGCAACGCGCTCAAAAACGGCATACCCGTAGCCATCGTAGGAGAAACCAACGCAGGGAAATCCACCCTGCTCAACACGTTGCTCAACGAAGACAAAGCCATCGTCAGCGACATACACGGTACGACCCGCGATGTCATCGAAGACACCGTGAACCTGCAAGGCATCACCTTCCGCTTCATCGACACCGCCGGCATCCGCGACACCCACGACACCATAGAAAGCATCGGCATCGCCCGAAGCTTCCAGAAAATGGAGCAAGCCAACATCATCTTGTGGGTGGTGGACGGCACACAGGCCCAAACCCAGATGGAAGCCCTCTCCAGCCGCATATTCCCCCTTTGCCTGGACAAACGGCTCATCATATTGTTCAACAAAGCCGACCAAATGCCGGACACAGACTGGGTGCACCTTCTCCCCACCCCCATGGCCCTCCCCCAAAAAACGGAAATACTGCCAATCTCCGCCAAGGAGAAAACAGGTATCTCCCGCCTGCAATCCATATTGGTGGAAGCCGCCGCTCTTCCGGAAATCAACAGCGGAGACATCGTCGTCACCAACCTCCGCCATTACGAAGCCCTCTCCCGCGCCTTGGACGACATCCGCCGCGTGCAAGACGGCCTCCATACCCACCTTCCCAACGACCTCGTCAGCCAAGACCTCCGCGAGTGCCTCTTCCATCTCGCCGAAATCACCGGCGGCGAAATCACCACCGATGAAGTCTTAGGCAACATCTTTAAGAATTTCTGCATAGGAAAGTAAACACTTGATTACCAAACAGTTAAATTGATTACAATCGATTAATATGGCGCTCTTTACGGGCGCCTTTTTTGTTGCACAAGTATCGTTGATAATCGTTGCTAAGCCTTTTTACGCCATTTTTTGTACCTCCTGTGTACCTCACCACGAAAATCCGAGGATTATCGTTGGCAAGGTCGTGGAGAATGTTGACTATGGTTGACAATAGTTTACGATGGTTGACAAAAAACAGGAGAAATGAAGGAGAATTAACCCCTAAATATTAAGTAAAAATGGCAACTAGTAACTTTAGAATTAAAAAGATTTGTGAGTGGTGCGGTAAAGAATTCGAGGCTCAGAAAGTTTCTACAAGGTTCTGTTCACACAGGTGTGCAAATTTTGCCTATAAACGGGCCATACGCAAAAAACGAGTGCAGACAACAGAGTCACAAACTCAAGTTCAGAAAACTGAACGCATCATTGAAGACATTAAGGAGAAGGAATATCTTTCCTTTTCAGAAACAGGACGTCTGTTAGGTCTATCTCGCCAAGCTATCTATACCATGGTAAAGGCAGGTCACCTTAAAGCGTCTAAAATTAGCAGTAGGCTTTCATTTATCAGGAGGACTGATATTGATGCTATGCTTCAAAATAAGCCTTATCAATATCGAATGCCCAAAGATACAATCCCTATCACAGACTTCTATACCACCAATGAGATTAAAGAGAAATTCGGTGTCAAAGATTCCTGGATATTTCATATAGCTAAAGAGCATAATATACCCCGGACATTTAACCGTGGGAAAACCTATTGGAGCAAAAAGCATATTGATGACTACTTTGCAAAGAAAGCTCCCGATCCTGAAATCAAGGAATGGTACAGCACGCAAGATATGCAGGAGAAGTTCGGCATGACATTAACGGCCATCTATTCTTTTGTATCAAAGAATGCCATTCCTAAAAAGAAAGTCGGCATCATGATGTTCTACTCCCAAAAGCATGTGGACATTGCCAAAGGTCTCATAGCTCCCGAAGAGCCCAAATACTACACCATTGCCGAAGCGATGGAGCGATTCAATTTGACGCGGGATCAACTCTACCACTATGTGAAATACCATAATATTCCCCGTATCAAGGTCGGTAAATATACCAAGATCCTGCGGGCAGAGTTGGACAAGTTCTTTGAGCCTCCAAAGATAGAATGAGCCGAAAGTTATTTTCCGGTGATAAATACCACCATTAGAACACCTATTTTATTTGCAACAAAAACAAGTATTAATCAAAAAACAATATAGCTATGACACTTACATGCACCAACGTAACTTTGAGACAAAAGCCATTGCGTAACGACCGTATATCTCTTTATCTGGATTATTATCCGGCCATCCGCAATCCTTACACGATGAAGATGAGTCGCCGGGAATTCCTCGGCATCTACATCTATGCCAAGCCCAAGAACGAGCAGCAAAGAATGTTCAATCAGGATATGCTGAACAAGGCAGAGGCAATCCGCTGTATCCGTGTCCAGTCGCTTATCAATGAAGAATTCGGGTTCCTGGACAAGAACAAGCAAAAGGTAGATTTCCTCGCCTACTTCCGGACAAAGGCACGGGAAAAGTATGAGAAATGGGATTGTGTTTACAACCACTTCGAGAAATTTGTCGGTGGCAAATGCACCTTTGGCGATGTCACCGTGGAACTGTGTGAGAAGTTCAGGGATTACCTGCTCAAATGCAAACAAATCAATCATCCCAATGCTTACATCTCACGCAATTCGGCAGCCGGCTATTATTCTACTTTCCGAGCTCTGTTGAAAATAGCCTATAAAGAAAAGATGTTGCGTGAGAACTTAAACGACTTCCTGGAAAAGATTGAATGGAAAGAGGTCAAGAAAGAGTATCTGACACTTGATGAAGTCAAGAAACTGGCAGCTACACCCTGCAAAATTCCAGTCTTGAAACA
>CALUIS010000001.1 GCA_944320765.1 uncultured Paraprevotella sp. | reverse complement strand
TCTGTTCTCTGTCTCTTTGCTGCTGTCTATGTAAGTCTATCAATGAACTCTTTCATCCGCCCCGGGTCGTCCCCGAAGGCGAGTGCAAAGGTACGCCCTTTTTGCGTTACCACCAAACTTTTCGCAGACTTTTTTCAAGCGGAAAAGTTTTCAAAGATACAAAACTCCTCCAAAACATGCAAGAAAACTGCTGTAAAACATACTTTTAACATTACACGGGAAGCTTCCAAAAAAAAATGCACGAAACCGGAATCCTGGAACGAGAAACAACAACGGAAGCAAGAAAAGGACTTGGCAAGACATGCCACGCCCCTCCCGCCAACGCCATGAGGCTCTATATATAATAAGGTGTAGAAGGAAGCAAAACATCCGCAGTCCCTCCCAAAAGTCCACGCCCTTTCATTTTTACCTCCAGTTTAAGCATTATTAAAGACTGTGATGCCGCTCATTCACATACATTATCGTATATTTGTAGCAATATGTATATTTATGCTTAGACCGCAACGCATGAAAGATTTCGTTAAATATACTTTGGCCACCCTCTTCGGCTTGTTCCTTGCCGGAACCGCCTTTCTTATATTGGGCATCCTTTCCATTGCCGGCATTCTGGCCACAGAAAACACTTCCCCGGCCATCCCATCCCATTCCATACTCCGACTGACACTGAACGGCGAGCTTCAGGAAGATGTGCCGGAAGACCCGCTCAGCGAACTTTTCGGAAGCAGCTATACGGAATTAAGCTTGAAAAACATCCTGACAGCCATACAAAAAGCCAAGGAACACCCCGACATAGAAGGTATCTACATAGAAGCACAGGACCTTTTCGGCGTCACGCCTGCCATGGCCCGCGAAATCAGGGAAACCCTGAAAGATTTCAAAACCAGCGGAAAATTCATCATCGCCTACGGGGACAACTACACCCAAAGCTGCTACTACATCTGTAGCGTGGCGGACCGGCTTATCCTCAACCCGCAAGGACAAGTGAATTGGTGCGGCATGGCTTCACAGCCCATATTCTATAAAGACTTGCTGGAAAAGCTTGGGGTCAGGATGCAAATATTCAAGGTGGGCAGCTACAAATCCGCAGTGGAGCCATTCAATTCCACCCGTATGAGCGAAGCCAACCGCGAGCAGGTCAGTTCTTATCTGAACGACATCTGGCAAACCATGCTCTACGACGTGTCCGAGGCCCGCGCTCTCAGCGTAGACCGTCTCAACGCTTATGCCGACAGTTTGACCACATTCCGTCCGGCAGAAGAACTTGTCAGAAACGGCATGGTAGACACATTGTGCTATATTGACGGCGTAAGCCGGATGCTACAAGACAAAAGCGGGAAAAGGAAAGGCAAGCTCCCGCTTGTGACGGTCAATGAAATGGCCGCCGTCCCCCCATCTTACGGGAAAGGGGAGAAAATCGTTGTCTATTATGCCTACGGCGATATCGTGGACCGGGCCACCGACTACTGGAACAGCAGCATCATCAATGCAGAGGCCGTATGCCGCGACCTGAAAAAGCTACGGAAGGACGAGACCGTCAAAGCCGTCGTCCTCCGTGTCAACTCCGGGGGAGGCAGCGCATATGCCTCCGAACAAATCTGGCACGAAGTAAAGCTCCTCCGCGAGGCTAAGCCCGTAGTAGTTTCCATGGGCGGGATGGCCGCTTCGGGAGGATATTACATCTCCTGCGCGGCGGATTATATCGTAGCCGATCCCACGACATTGACAGGCAGCATCGGCATCTTCGGGATGATTCCGGATGCCAGCCAATTGCTCGGCGATAAACTCGGCCTGCACTTCGATGTCGTGAAGACAAACCGGCACGCCGATTTTGGGGACCTGTCCCGTCCGTTCAACCCCGCAGAGGCACAAATGATGCAAGGTTATATCCAAAGAGGCTACCGGCTGTTCACCGAACGGGTAAAAGAAGGCCGCAAAATGCCCCTCCACGAAGTGGAGCAACTGGCCGAAGGACGGGTATGGACCGGAAGGCAGGCCCTGAAGAACGGCTTGGTCGATGAAAACGGCGGCCTGCAAGCCGCGATAAGGAGGGCGGCCTCGATAGCCGGCCTCAAAGACTATCATACGGAATACGCCCCCACTCCGGCCCCTTGGTATGAGAACCTGATGGACAACCGGAAAAAGGATTATCTGAACACCTGCCTGCAAGAAGCATTCGGAGCCTATTACGCCCCGATGACGACCCTTATGCAGGTCCGCGAATGGAAAGGCCTGCAAGCCCGGATACCGTATGCACCCAACTTTACCAACTGAGAGGAAACCAACATGGAGGGAGACTTGATCAAAATCAACGAATGGCTGTTGCCGGTAGCCTGGCTTTACGGCATCGGAGTGAGAATCCGCAACGAGATGTTTGAAACGGGCATCCTCAAGTCGCGGAGCTACGACATCCCCGTCATCTCCGTGGGCAACATCACCGTGGGCGGAACGGGAAAGACCCCCCACACCGAATACCTCATCCGCCTGCTACAGCAGAAATACAAAGTGGCCGTACTGAGCAGAGGATACAAGCGCAAATCGAAAGGTTTCATCCTCGCCGGGGCTGAAACGCCCATGTCCGCCATCGGCGACGAGCCATATCAGATGAAACAAAAGTTTCCCGACATCTATGTGGCCGTAGACAAAAACCGCCGACGGGGAATCGAACGGCTGTGCGACGAGCAAACCGCCCCAGGCACGGAAGTCATCCTTTTGGACGACGCGTTCCAGCACCGCTACGTGAAGCCGGGCATCAACATACTCCTGATAGACTATCACCGTATGATCTGCGATGACAAGCTCTTGCCGGCCGGACGCCTGCGCGAGCCGGAAGAAGGAAAAAGCCGTGCCGGCATCGTCATCGTGACCAAATGCCCGCCGGACATCAAGCCCATGGGGTTCAGGGTCATCAGCAAGGCCCTGAAGCTTTTCCCCTACCAGAAGCTTTTCTTCTCCACACTGAGATACGGCTGCCTCAGGCAGCTCTTCGGCGAAGGAGAACGCCCGGTCGAATCCTTGCGCCCGGACGAGCACATCCTGCTCCTCACGGGCATCGCCTCTCCTGAGCAGATGAGAATGGACCTGGAACGCTACGGCGCGCCCATCACCCAACTCGCTTTCGGCGACCATCACTATTTCTCCCCTGCGGACACGGCACTCATCAACGAGACATACGCCGGGCTTCCCGCTCCCAAGCTGATTGTGACGACGGAAAAAGATGCCGTCCGCCTGCAGGAACTCGATGGCTTGAGCGAGGAAGCGAGAGCGGGCCTCCACGTCCTGCCCGTTGAAGTGGAGTTCCTGCAAAACCAACAAGAATCGTTTAACGAAAATATCACAGGTTATGTATTCAAAAATTCAAGAAACAGCATCTTGGCTCAAAAGCAGAATGACCACCAGTCCCGCAACGGCCATCATCCTCGGCACCGGGCTGGGCAAACTGGCCGATGAAATCACCGATGCCACCCGCATTCCATACAAGGAAATCCCCAACTTCCCCGTCTCTACGGTGGAAGGACACTCGGGCAACCTCATTTTCGGCAAATTAGGCGAGAAAGACATCCTGGCCATGGAAGGCCGCTTCCACTATTACGAAGGCTACGACATGAAAGAAGTCACCTTCCCCGTCCGCGTCATGTACGAGCTGGGCATCAAGACCCTTTTCGTCAGCAACGCCGCCGGCGGCACGAACCCCGGCTTCGAGATCGGCGACCTGATGATCATCACCGACCACATCAACGCCCTTCCGGAAAATCCCCTGCGCGGCAAGAACTTCCCCACCGGCCCCCGCTTCCCGGACATGTCGGAAGCCTACGACAAAGGCCTTATCCGTGAAGCCCTTGGGATAGCCCGCGAGAAAGGCATAAAAGTACAGCAAGGCGTCTATCTCGCCACACAAGGCCCCACATTCGAGACACCTGCAGAATACAAGATGTTCCGCACGTGGGGAGCCGACGCCGTGGGCATGTCCACCGTGCCGGAAGTCATCGTGGCCAACCACTGCGGCATCAAATGCTTCGGCGTCAGCGTCATCACCGACCTGGGCGTGGAAGGGAAGATAGTGGAAGTCAGCCATGAGGAAGTCCAGAAAGCAGCCGACGCCGTGCAACCGCTCATGGCCGACATCATGCGCGAAATGATCAACCGTGCTTAAACCCCGCCCCATGCAAGAAACGAACAGAACAGAAATTTCCACCCTTGGTGAGTTTGGCCTCATCAAGCATCTCACAAAAGACATTCAACTGAAAAACGAATCCACCCGCTACGGCGTGGGCGACGACTGCGCCGTGCTGGAGTATCCTGAAAGCAAACAGATTCTGGTCACCAACGACCTCCTGATGGAAGGCATACACTTCGACCTGACCTACGTCCCCCTGAAACACCTGGGATACAAGTCGGCCATGGTCAACCTTTCCGATATCTACGCCATGAACGGCACGCCCCGCCAGATGGTAGTGTCCATCGCCTTGGGCCGCCGCTTCTGCGTGGAGGACATGGAAGACTTCTATGCCGGACTGAAAATGGCCTGCGACGCCCACGGCGTGGACATCGTGGGCGGAGACACCACTTCCTCGCTCACCGGGCTGGCCATCAGCATCACCTGCATCGGCGAGGCCGACAAAGAAAAAGTGGTCTACCGCAACGGCGCAAAGGAAAACGACCTGATTTGCGTCAGCGGGGATTTGGGCGCCGCCTACATGGGCCTGCAACTGCTGGAACGCGAGAAAGCCGTCTTCGACCAGCAAATCCGGGAAGCCCGCAAGACCGGCAACAAAAAGCTTGAGGAGGAACTCCGCCAGGCCCAGCCCGACTTCAGCGGCAGGGAATACCTGCTCGAACGCCAGCTCAAGCCCGAGGCCCGGCGCGACATCATACAAGCGTTGGACGAAGCGCATATCCGCCCCACGTCCATGATAGACATCTCGGACGGCCTGAGTTCCGAACTGCTGCACATCTGCACGCAGAGCAAAGTGGGTTGCCGCATCTACGAGGAACGCATCCCGCTGGACTACCAGACAGCGGTCATGGCCGAGGAGTTGGACATGAACGTCACGACCTGCGCCCTGAACGGCGGAGAGGACTACGAACTCCTGTTCACCGTCCCCTTGGGCCTGCACGAGGAAGTCTGCCAGATAAAAGACATCAAAGTCATAGGCCACATCACCAAAGCCGACCTGGGATGCGCCCTCATCAGCCGCGACGGCAACGAGTTCGAGCTGAAGGCGCAAGGGTGGAACCCGCTGAAAGACTAAACCGCGCCAACGGCATGCAAGCCTTTAAAGGCTTTGCATGTCGTTGAGCCGTTTATAATAACCGTTCATTGCGATAAGCTCCTCATGCGTACCACGCTCCACGATTTCCCCTTCATAGAGGACGCAGATTTCATCTGCATTTTTTATGGTACTGAGCCGATGGGCAATGGCAATCGTCGTGCGTGACTTCATCAACCTCTCCAGGGCCTCCTGCACCAGACGCTCCGACTCTGTGTCGAGTGCTGAAGTAGCCTCATCCAATATCAATATAGGCGGATTCTTCAGAATGGCCCGCGCAATGCTCACTCGTTGCCGTTGCCCGCCCGACAAACGTCCTCCGCGGTCTCCAATCATCGTGTCATACCCCTTTTCCGATTCCATAATGAAATCATGGGCATTGGCTATCTTCGCCGCCTCTATCACTTGTTCCATTGTGGCATTCTCCACTCCGAAAGTGATGTTATTATAGAAAGTGTCATTAAACAGAATCGCTTCCTGGTTCACATTCCCGATCAACGAGCGCAAGGACATGATAGACACATCCTTCACGTTTTTCCCGTCTATCAGCAACTCCCCGCCGCACACGTCGTGATAACGCGGCACCAAGTCAACCATGGTGGATTTTCCGGACCCGGACTGTCCCACCAGAGCCACAGTCTTTCCTTTCGGCACCGTCAGGTTGATATGCTTCAACACATCCCTTCCCTCAACATAACTGAAAGAAACGTCACGGAACTCCAGTTCATTTTCAAAAGAAGTCAACGGTAACGGATGCTCCGGCTCCCTTATCGGATTTTCCGCTTTCAGGATCATGTCTATACGCTCCATGCTGGCCAATCCCTGCGGGATATTATAGAACGCCTTGGAGAATTCCTTCAACGGGTTGATGATCGTATAGAGAATCACCATGTAAAACATGAACATGGCCGCATCAATGGGAGAATATTGGTTAAGTATCAGCGACCCGCCGAACCACAGCACGATGACAAGCACGCACGTGCCCAGGAACTCGCTCATCGGGTGGGCCGAACTTTGACGTATCACCATGGCATTCATCGCATCGCGGAAACCGTTATTGATTTTGGCGAAACGCTCCGACATCTTACGCTCCGCGATGAAGGCTTTGATAATACGTAGCCCGCCCAAAGTCTCATCAAGTTGGGACATGATATCCCCCCACTGGCTTTGGGCCACCACCGACTGGCTCTTCAGCTTGCGGCTGATGACACCCATGATCCAACCCGCCAAAGGCAGGATGACCAACACGAACAGCGTCAGTTCCCAACTGACGGTAAAAAGGGTGATGAAGCAGACGACAAGCGCTATCGGATTACGAATGAGCATGTCAATCGAGCTTGTCAGGGACGTCTCCACTACGGAGACGTCCGCACTCATTCGCGCGATGATGTCCCCCTTCCGTTCTTCGGAAAAGAAACTGAGCGGCAACTTCAATACCTTATTATATACTTCAATCCGGATATCCCTCACGATTCCCGTACGGAGCGGCACCATCACGGCCGATGAAGCAAAATAGCCGGAGGTTTTCAGCAACGTCATGAGAATCAGCAGCAGCCCCATGAAGACCAAAGTAACAAACGCGCCATATTGGTCAATGACGTAATTGATGTAGTAATAGCCATTATTGATCAACACGTCCTTGTTCAGGTTGTGGATGTCCATCGGAATGTACTCGTATTTCGTCGTGTCGATTTTGAACAGGATGTTCAGGATGGGCACTAACGTGAGGAACGAAAACACATTCAGCCATTGCGACAGGAAATTCAATATCACAGCCCAAGTCAGATATTTGCGATAAGGCCTGATATACCTCTTGAGCAAGGAAAAAAACTCTTTAATCATAAATCATTCAAATGAACATAGCCCTGCAAAGGTAGACAATTCTCCCCTAACGGGCAACCATGACCTTGTATTTTATTGCATTTATCTTCTATCCGCCACAAAATCATCAAGACATCAGCAGCAGGACAGACAGCAGGACGATGACAGCCGTCTCCACGCACAAGGCGACCGCCAGCTTGCGGATACCCTTCAGGTGCTTCATGTTCTTCCTGTACAACCTTCCCACATCTATTTCCTGGCTTGGCCTTTCTTGGATGCACGCATTGTATAAGTTGTCATAGGTTTTCGCGCCGATATCGTCATGATAGACAGACTTCAGCAACTGCCGGTCGCCAAAATTCGAGTTCCCAACATAAGAACGGAACAACTTAAACCAAAGGTCGAACGTGATGCAAGGGCCATTGCCGGCTGTCAGGCGAATGAAGTCGTCGGCAAACTCCTCCAGTCCCTTTAATATCTCCTTATATTTCTCCAGCCTGTAATCCTCAATCGGATTCGGGGAAGAAAACACGATGTTCCCTTCTCCGTCGATACTCAAGGCCGACCGCTCAGGAGCGGTAATCAGCTCCTCCTGCATCATCAAAAGCGGGATGTCTTCGTTCCGCCACGTCCTTTCCGCATAAGAGAACGTCTCATAATCACAAGGGTCTCCGTAGGAAATGGAGAACATGCCGCAGTCAATCCTGTCTCCGAACACCTGATGCAACATATACAACGAAGTATAGGACCTTGTGGTCATATCCACCGACATGATTTTCTGCCCGGTGATGTGCATCGAGTCCACATACTTCCTGTAGCATTCGGCATTGGCAGCCGCCCATTGCTCCATCCCCGCCTGATAACGGTCGAGGTTATCACGCGTCACGACAGCATCCTGCAGGCATTCCTTCGAGTATATCTCACAGACATTCCTGAAATAGCTCTCATTCTTATAGTCAATGGAATTGCGCAAGATCAACTTCCGGGATGCGTATATGTAATAGGACGGAATGCCGTCCGGGTACATTTTCTGATAAATCTGATGCAAGGCGTAACCATCCCTCGAGACGAAAAGGATCGTGTCGTTGCCCCTTTCCTTGGCCACTTTGTGAATGTACTGGCAATACCCCACAGCCAGAGGGCCGCCCAGATAATATCCCAACTCCGTAAACGGACTCGACAACACATCATTTGCATGGCGTCTGGCATATAAACCCGCCAAGACAGAAGAAGCGAGACACGGGTTGCCCTCCACGAAAAGCTTATACTTGGCCATTGCCGGGTTTAGAAGCATCCTCTCCACATCGGAAACCCTGTGGCAGGCCCTTATACCTAACGCCTCCGGGGCTTCCTTGTCCGCCACGCGATTGTCACCGATATGCACGATATCTCCACGCCCTATATTCAGTTCCTCCAGCACCTTTTGGAACAAACGCCCGTCTCCCTTGCAACAGTTCTCCTCATTGGAGACGAACACACGGGAAATCTCCGTATACCCCTTTTCCTTCAGGACCTCTTCAAGGAAAGCCTGCGGAAGATACATGTCCGAGACGGCAATGATCATCTTTCCTTGGCGCACAGCCTCATCGTATATGTTCTTGGCATCCCTTTTAGGAAACAAATGCTCCCTTTCATAACGGAGTTCTTCATCTTTCAGCCTGCGGAACTTCCCTCCCAGCTCCTCGTAAATCTGTTCAAGGGTCACGTCAGCCTGCCCCCTATGATGCCTTCTTGCCCTCCGCTCCGCCCTCACGCGGCTGTCCCGGAACCCACCGGCTCCCAATTCCTCTTCCATGTGAAGAAACAAGTCGGCCGGCTTCATATAGGGACGTGACAATAAGGTGTCAAAAATGTCAAACGACACCACCTTCGCATCGCCGATAATTTCTTTCGGGGTAAGCCAGCGGTCCTCCTTGTTCATTCCTTTTTCCCCAAGATGCTCCAACATGACAGAATGCAGTTCAGGATTAACCTCACCGATTCTCCGCAACAACTCCCACGGCGATTCTTTCTGGTTCAGCCCGAGTGTCCCATTTATGGCTTCAATCCTGACAAGAGGCATACCGCGTCCCAAAAGGATGACCGGATGCACGGTAAGGTCTCCGCCTCCGTCCCGGTAAGTCAAAGCTCCACGCGTCTCTTCATCCACGTTAATGTAAACGGCAGGCATGAACCGTGCTTCTTCCAGCGCCGCCGTAAATCCTTCCTCATTGAGACGGGCTTCCTTTTGCCGGGCAAACCCGGACACGTAGTTATGAAAAGCCCTGGAAGTGAACACATCCTTCTTAAAGACAAGGAAGAAAGACTGTAAATGGTACACCGCCTCATACGAGTCCGTCATCCCCCAAAAGTCACAAGGCTTCTTGTCCATCTCTTCAAACGCCCTCTCAAAAGGAAAAACAGGCCCGTAACATGAATCGTCAGCCAGGACCAACTCATCAGCTTCTTGCAGCAAGCGGTGTTCAAGCACCCAAAGGTATCCGATACGGTATGCGCTGAACCTGTTCACGTCCTGGTTATGACAAATAATCTTGGAAACTATGCCGGACAGCTTTTCCGTTTCGCTTTCTTCCAGGTCTTTGCCCGCAACAAAAACGATGTCATCCACCACCTTACGCAAGGCCCTTAAATAGTAGGCCACGTAATTGGCGATTCCTTCACTTCCGCCCGTAAAAGCAAATATGGCGATTCTCTTACCTTTCTCCTTTATCATGATACCTCTTTAAATCTATGTATTTATTAGCCTTCAGTCCCAAGGTATAAGGCAGGAAATGGACAAAGCGATGCAGACGCACTGCCCATCCGTCCTTCTTTCGCTCCGGCCCCGGAAGCATGGCCTCATAGTCAAAATATAACTGTCTCAAAGGATGCATGCAATGGTACTCCCAAGGTTTGCGCCCGGAATAATGCAGGATGGACGGGTGCTCCAGAAGCTCCAGATAAGGAGGCATCCAGTCCGCCGGATGTTTCTTGGGCAAACGGTAAGCCCCCTCCTGCACGTTCCATTTCATGTCCAGCAGTTTCCTGCGGTCATGGAGCAGGCTATTCAGCAAATCCTGGTCGTTATAGACAATCCTTTCCGGATACGCCTGATAATGTTCCCTGCACTGGCGTTCCACCCCATGCATCCTCCAGTAATCCAGATTCAACAGCAGAACCCCGCCGTTGAAATAGTTATAAGACAAGTCATAATGCAACCGCCGGCAATGCGCCGGATTGACCGTGAGACTGTCCGGCACTCCGGCCAGAGCCACCCCTTCGAGGTCCGTGTCCCACAAGCCACGCAAGGAGGCCAGCACCAGTATGTCGCAATCCAAGTACAGCACCTTGGATATGGAAGCCGGCAATATGGAAGACAACATGCAGCGGAAGAACACGACCTGCGACAAGCGTTGCGCCTCCCACCTCATGTCATAAGTTTCCAGCCGTCCTTTCTCCACCTCGTAAAAACGCACCGCCGCTCCATAAGAGCCAACGACCTCCCCCAAAAAAGCCTTGTCCTCCGCCCGCAAGTCCAGCCCTACGACATGAAACGCCACGTCGGCCGGCACATTGTTCCGCAGAACCGACACCATCGTCACCGCACAAGGACGGACAAACCTATGATCTATGGCAAACGCAATATGCATCATATCTGCAATCAATTTACCGGATTAAAGAACTCACGGATGGTCGCATCCGGATAAACAAAGCCTTCATGTTCCAACTCCGCATAAGAAGCGGCCCCCACCACGCGGTCGTACTCTTCCTCCAGCCGCCCCTCCTTGTACAGTCTGTAGAAGTAGCGCCAATGGCGGCCGCCATGGCGGCCCTTGTGTTGTTCCAGTTGCTTCCCGCCGTTCACCATTTTCTCCACAAACTGCCTGCGGCCACGGACATTATAGTGGTACACGCGGACGGACGACTCCTCCGCACGATAGGGGAGCATCTTCACCTTGTGGTTGCCCATGGAAATCTGCAGGTAACCCGCCGTGCGGTGGATGACCTTATGGTTCTGCCGCTCGAACAAGGAGTAAACCGACAGGCCATACCTTTCCGGATCCGGCACAGGCTTCACCGCCTTGTCCCACTGCCAGAACGGCTTGTCTTCCTCGGGATACATGCTCCGCATCCCGCAAAGCAGCACGTTGGCCCATGTGGCCTCCAGTTCCGCCTTCAAGTTGCCCGAAGGGGCGTACCACAGCTCGTCCGCGTCGGCGTTGACGACCCAGTCCGCGCCATGCCGGGTTTTGGCCAGCCAGACCATGCGGTCCACCCACGCCTTCTGCTCGTAGTCGGCCGCCGTCTCGCGGACGACCTCCACAATCCAGCCCTTCCTGCGGTACTTCTCGATGATTTCCGGCGTACGGTCCGTGGAGTTGTTGTCGGTCACGATGAAGGCGTCCACCCCCATCCGCTTGTGGAAACAAAGGTTCCGCTCCAGCATGTCCTCCTCGTTCTTGACCAGGAGGGTCATCACCAGACGGGGCTTCCGCGTCCGGCGGAAAGAGGCCGGCAAGTCCGCCAACGCCCGCAATATTTTCAGTCCAAGATGCGTTCCCATTCTGTCCTGCAAGTTTATTCTATCGGTACTTTTATCCAACTGTCCGGTTCTATCTCACGTCCCTCCACACTGCGTGCCCAGCGTTCCGGCGCCAGCACCAGCTTGTCCGGGCGGGGATCCAGCCATGCCGCCCACCAGCTGAACGTGCTGTTGCAGATGATATGGTGCCGGCAACGGCTCATGAGCATCATGTCCTGCCAGCTGTCCTCCCTTTGGTTCCAGTCCACCCACACGGTATCTTTTCCCAAAGGCAGGTTCTCCCGCACCCAATCCATGTCCTCTGAGAAGACATAGTAACGGGGATTCCGCACCCGCCGCCCCAGCTCCGTTAGGGCGTTGAGGTAATACGCTCTCTGGCACACGTAGCCCACGGCGTTCCAATGCTTCGCCTGGAGGTAGTCCCCCCTGCGGACATGGAGCGACACCGCGTTCTCCTCCGTCTCCAGCTGCCGCGCCAAGGCGAGGCTCCGCCCGCTTGCGCGGTCCATGCGGAAAGTGAAGGCGCGGCGCACCTCGTCCGCCACGTCGGCGAAATATTTCTCCGACTGGTAGAAGCCCTTGAAATAAATGAAAGGCCACGCGTAGGGGCGCGTGTAAGGCAGCAGCGAACCGCCCTGCTTGCGTTCCAATATGGTTTTGAAGAAAAGGAACTCCAATACTTTCTTCAGCCGCCAGTTCATGCGGAACTCCACCTCCGGAAGCCCGAACACCTTGTTCATCTCATAACCGTAATGCACTTTATAGTAGGCCATGTCCGAGATGTCCAACCTCGTGCGTGGAAACCTCTTCCTCATGCCTATATACATCGCATAGATGAACATCTGGTTGCCCAGACCGCCTGTTACCTTGATGAGCCTCATAAATTCCGTTTTCGCTGTAACGCCTTCCGTGTCATTCCCAAACGGGCGTTCTCTTACGGAGAGAGCGACCGTATCCTTTCATGCGTTTATATTCAGCGGGTTATAAGCTGTTCCTTGTTCGCTTTTTGCTCCGTGGCGAGACAAAAAGCGAAACAGGCGGGAGATTCGTGTCTTTTTATTCCGCCTCTTTCTTTGTTATTATCAATTAAATATGTACTTTTGTCTGATTAACGGTCGCTCTCTCCGTAAGAGAGCGTACACCCGCCATCAAGATAAGGAATCATGGGAGACAGCATCATATACAATCTGAGAAGTGGAAAACCGAACAAGCCCCTTAACTTCCTGACCGGATTTGCAGGCCTGCTCGTTCCGGACATCCTATTCCGCGCCGCCCTTTCCCGGCAACTCGACAGCATCGGGAAACGGACGGACAAGGAGTACATCCTCAGCCGGACGGACTATTACATCAAGACCGACCGCCCTTTCCGTCTCCCTGAAAAAGACTCCCTCGAAAAGTCAAGGAGCTGGATACACTATATCGGAAGCATCGGGGACTACCGGCGCAGAATGTTCCATACGGCCTACTATCTCGACCAGCATGACGTGACACGATGGTTTCCCAAAAAACTCCGGTGGAGTTTCTGTCCGGGCGACGTCTACTTCACCCCGGACGTACCGACCGTCGTCAAAAGCCGCCTGCTGGCAGGAGACAACAGCAACTCCGTGGTGCTGAAGCTGGACAAGCTGCGCCATTTCATGTTCGTACACGACCCCGTACCGTTCCGCGACAAAAAGGACATGGCCGTCTTCCGCGGGAAAATCCGCCAAAGCCGCGTGCGGACGAAGTTCCTGGAGATGTTCTTCCGGCATCCGCTGTTCGACTGTGGCGTGGTAGGCCGGAACGAAGGATGCCCGGAAGAATGGATGACGGCGAAAAAGACCATACGCGGACACCTGGACTACAAGTTCATCATGGCCCTGGAAGGCAACGACGTGGCCTCGAACCTGAAATGGGTCATGTCGTCCAACTCGCTGGCCGTCATGACACGCCCCACCTGCGAGACCTGGTTCATGGAAGGCAGGCTCATCCCCGGCTACCATTACGTGGAGGTCCGGGACGACTTCTCGGACATGGAGGAAAAGCTGTCCTATTACATCGCCCATCCCGAAGAGGCGGAAGAGATCATCCGCCACGCCCATGAATACGTCCGCCAGTTTCAAGACCCGGTGCGCGAACGCCTCATCTCGCTGGCCGTCATGGACCGCTATTTCCGCCTTTCGGGACAGTTGTAAACCCATCCATCCGCAAACGACATGATACACATCGCCTGCAACATAGACAGCCGCTACGTCCGGCACTGCGCCGTCACACTGGTCTCACTCTTCGAGAACAACCCGTCGGAAGAGTTCACCGTGCATATTCTGGACGGCGGTCTCAACCAGCAAGAGCAAGAAACGCTGAGCCAGCTCGCACAAAGGTATCACCACACCGTGCGATATTACTCTCCCCAGCCGGACATGCTCAAAGGACTCTCCATCCACAAGTTCGACAAACGGATTTCCATGGCCACATACTACCGCTGCATCCTGGCCGACATCCTGCCGCCCGGCATTGAGAAAGTGCTCTACCTGGATTGCGACATCGTCGTACGGGGCAACATCCGCCCGTTTTGGGACACCCCTCTTGACGGGCAGACCGGAGTAGCCGCCGTGGAAGATATCGGGTGCGGAGAAACACGACGGTATGAAATCCTAAATTATCCCATGAAGGATTCCTACTTCAATGCCGGCGTCCTTTTGATAAACCTTACCTTCTGGAGAGGACACCAAGTGGGAAAGGCCTGCATCGAATATTTCCGCAAATACCCCGAACGCATCCTCTTCAACGACCAAGACCTGCTGAACAGCATCCTGCACGCCCACAAATCACTGGTGGACCTGCGCTGGAACGTGCAGGACGGGTTCTACCGCACTCCCCCCGGCGGCCTCACATCCGGATGGAGGGAAAAATATGCCGACGTATTGAAACACCCCGCCATCCTGCACTACACCAACCGGAAGCCTTGGGATTATGACAGCCAACACCCCCTCCGGATGGAATATTTCAAATACCTGGACCTGACCCCGTGGAAGGGTGAACGCCCGTGGAACGACCTAAGCAACAGGTTGAAAAGAATGTTCTACCTGATTCCGTTCCGACTGCGGGTCCGGAGGCCCAAATACGTGGACCTCAACTCATTCTGACCTCATCATTCCATACCATATACAAGACGAAAAGCATGAAAACAAATTGCATCATAGTCACCCATAACCGTCTGCCCCTGCTGAAAGAATGCCTGGGAGCGGTGGAGGCACAAAGCTATCCCGTCGATAAGATTATCGTCATAGACAACTGTTCCACGGACGGCACGGAAGACTTTCTCGCGCGACAGGACAACCGTAGAATTGAAGTTATCAGGCTTCCACAAAACATAGGCGGCGCCGGTGGATTCTCCCTCGGAATCAAGACTTCCGTGCTGCAAGGCTGCGACTTCAACTGGATCATGGACGATGATACCATCCCCGCCCCGGACGCCTTGGAGAAACTCATGGACGTGGTTTCCGGCAAACAAAACGCCGGCTTCGCCTGCAGCCAGGCCCAATGGACAGACGGCACCCCTCATGCCATGAACCGCCCCGCCCTCCGCTCTCCCGGACAAGGCCAAACGGTATGCGAATGCCTGTCCTGCTCGTTCGTTTCCGTCCTTGTCAGCACAGCCGCCATACGCAAGGTCGGGCTGCCCGTCAAGGAATTCTTCATCTGGTGCGACGACATAGAATTCACCTCGCGAATCACCCGCGCCGGATACACCGGCTACTACGTGCAGGACAGCATCGTATGCCATAAGACACCGGAGAACTACTACCCGTCCGTAGACCAAGCCCCCGCACATGCGGCGGAACGCTTCTACTACCAGGCACGCAATGCCTGCTACATCAAGCACCGCGAGCAACCCAACGGGCTGCTCTTCCGCCTGTCCGTCTGGAACAAGCTCCGCATCCTGAAACGGAGAATCAGAAGGCGCAAGGACGGACACCGGCAGGAGTTCCTCGACGCCGTGACACGCGGATGCAGGGACGGCCTCACCTTCTTCCCCGAAATCGAATACGTGCGGCAGCCCCCCAAGCCCGCCGCCGACGCGGGAGAAGCCGCAAAGCCACAGCCGGGCAGCCCCAAGCTGCTGACCTTGGTCATCGCCACCTACAACATGGAACGCTATATAGGCCGCTGCCTGGACAGCGTCACCGCCCCCGAAATCCCCTCCACCCTGGAAGTCATCGCGGTGAACGACGGCAGCACCGACCGTTCGCTGGAAATCATGGAATCCTACCGGAAGAGAAGGCCCGACATCGTGCGCGTCATCGACAAGCCCAACGGACACTACGGCTCATGCATCAACGCCGGCCTGCAAGCCGCCACGGGAAAATATTTCCGCCCCCTTGACGCGGACGACTGGATGGACACGCAAGCCCTGGCCGACCTGCTCTCCCGCCTGGAACGCTGCGACACGGACCTGGTCGTCACGCTCCGCACCGAACACAGGATAAAGGAAAACGGCGCCATGTCCGTCACCCGCTTCCCGTTCAAAGGGATAGAATACGGCCACGCCTACCCGCTCGCCTCGTTCGACATCCCCGGACACATCAAAGGAGAGGAGTTCAACATGCACAGCATGGCCTACAAAACCTCCTTGCTGAGGGAAGTCGGGCTGCGCCAAGACGAAGGCATCTGCTACACAGACTTCCAATACTGCTTCCTGCCCATCGACCGGGCCAAGGACTTCGTGGTGTTCGACCTCTACCTGTACCAATACTTTATCGGAAGAGAAGAGCAATCCACCGGCCTGCGGTCCATCCGGAACAACTTCCCGCACATCTGCAAGGTCATAGAATACATGCTAAGATACATGGACGCGACGCCCGGCACCGGCGGCATCATACGGAAGAACCAAATCTATTTCGTCAAGAAGGCCCTGGACATCTTCGTGGTCAGCCTGCGCTGGCAATCCCCCGTCACGAAGGCAAGATACAAAGAGATACTCCGCATCCTGCAAGCCGTGGAACGGTATCACATACAAAACCGGCTGCTGGACAAGATTTATTTCCGCCCGTGGCGGAAACACCCCACACGGAGCATATTGAACGCCACCCTTCTCATCTATCAGGCCGTCCATGCACGGAGATACCGGAAAGCGAGGAAAAAGAAACGGTAAACGCCGGCTGACACTTTGGCACGGATGCGCCCCAAAAAACGACACAAAGACCGGAATCCGGCTGAATCCGTAACACGCGCAAAACAAAGAAGCCGCGAATTAGAAGCCCAAATGTTAAAAGACGGGCGGTAGAACCGCATCATAAGCGCATTTCTCCGCCCGAAACGCGGTTTCTTTGCGGCAAGAAATTTCCGTCTTTGCTGAAAGGAATTCATTTCTTGCCGCAAAGAAACGCGACGCACCCTGCAAAGCGGCGGAAATCCGTAAGGAAAAACGAAAAAACACGGGCCGGGAACATGCTTTTTCCGCCAGACGAGGCGGCGCGGACGACAAAAACGGCGTGACAAAAAGACAGCGTCCCGCAGTCCGGGGCTTGCACCCCGACCCGCCTCGTGCGCCAGCCGCCGCCCGCCGCGCGGCAAAATGGAAGCCGACCGGGCGGAAAGGCGGCATCCCGCCATCCCCGCACCCTCAAAATACGGCCACATTCCGGAGCGTCCCCTCCGGCGGACGGGAATACGCGATTCTCGCGCGCCGCCCGTGACATTCTGACAAAATGGAAAATCAGCACCTCCATGGCAGGGGCGGAACTTCTGAACGGGAAAGCCGAATGCCTCAACGAACTGCCATACGCCCCAAACGTTCCTTCACCCCGTCCCGATAGGCCTTCCAGAACAAGGGGATATCCCGCCAGCGGTAAGCCGCCGAGAAAGGCGCCGTAAAGAAAGCTATCAAGACATAACCCAAGGCCCCGTTGAGGCCACGCAAATACCTCACCCCCCAGTTATGCCCGTAATGATGGTTCAGATACGTGGAGTTCCGGATTTGATAGAACCGCTTCCACTTCTTTTTCTGCTGCCGGACGCTCCAATTGTCGTCCGAAAAGAACCTTTCCTTGTCCATCAAGGCCGACGGCACATACAGAATCTTGTAACCGGCCTGCACCGTGCGAAGGCAATAATCCGTATCGTCGCAGAAGATGAAAAGGTCCTTGTTGGGGAGGCCAATACGGGCCACCACCTCGCGGCGGACAAACAAACCTTCAAAAGCCGTCCCCGCAATCTCAAGCGGAGCGTCCACCCGCATCTTGGACAAACGCCCGGCATACATGGAAGCGAACGGCCCGTCCAGATTGTAACGCAGGAAGTCGTTGGTGTACACACGGCCTTCCATCAGCCGGCGTGGGGCCAGAATCCCGACCTCCGCATCGCCCGCATAAGCCGACAGACGCTCCAAACAGTCCGGACGCGGGAACACATCATCGTCCATGCACCAAATCCAATCCGCCCCCTGACGGAACGCGTGGTCCATCCCCGTATGGAACCCGCCGGAGCCTCCCACGTTGGACTGATGAATCACGGTCAGGTCCGGCTGCCCGTCGAGCCACGCCCCCGAACCGTCCGTGCAACCGTTGTCGACCACGACGATGGATGCGGGCGGGACGGTCTGCCGCCGCAGGCACGCCAGGTTCCGCTTCAAAAGTTCCAGACGGTTATAGGTCACAACCACAGCGATGACATCCATGCCTCCTCCTTCCTGCTCAATACAAACCGTTGATTTTACCCGGCTGGGTACTCCTATAGTGTTCCATCAGCTTGAAGCATTCTTCCGCGTCAAAGCCCCGCGCGGCGGCATACTCCTCGGCCAAAAGCCGGTGCATGTGGGGCGTGGCCGGAAGGCGTTCCAGGTTCTTGCACCCCTTCTTCATGTCAATCGGGCCGATATACATCCGGTTCAGGTCCACAATCTCTATCTTGACCCCGTCCTCCGTCTTCTGGAAAAGGATATTCCCACGCCCGTAATCCTTATGGGCATAGCCGTGTTCGTGGAGCGCCGCCGTAACGCGCCCCACAGCCCGAACCACCTCGTCGGCATAATCAAAATGACGGTAGAACAAGTCGTTATACACATAAGGGCAAGTGGAAGCCAACGACACATAATAGCTGCGGTCGAACAGCATCCCCCTCCGCACGTTCAGATACCCCACGGGAAACGGTGTCCCCACCCCGATGGCCAGATACATGCAGGCATGTTCGTAGGAACGCTTGGCCTTGGACGGACGGAACACCCCGTAGACAAAACGGTTGATGACGTTCGGGCGATGGAACGACTTCACCACCAAATCATGCCCTCCGCAGGACATGCGCCTCAGTTCATTCCGCCCTTTATAGACTACGATTCCCTCGCCTGCCTCAAAACGTTCGGGAATCGAAAGCATGAAATCCCGCAAGTCCTGGAAATCCTCATGAAGCACCAAAGTGCGATGGGCCAGCACATGGCCCAAAAGTCGTTTAAAAGCTGCCATCTGCCTCAAATCTTATCCAATCCTTTCGTGAACTTCAACCAATAATATTTCAGCGGGTTCTTGTACTTCAGCTGCTTCCACGGACGGCTGCCGTGGGGACGGTGCCACACGGGGAGCGTCGTGAAGAGATAGTTGCGGAAGCCCGCCTTCAACGCCTCATGCGAGATGGTCACGTCGTACCAGTTCTTGGACGGGTCCAACTGGCGGAAATCGAACTTGCGGAGGAAATCCGGCGTCAGCAACGAGCAGCAGAAGCTGCAATGCTTCTTCTCCGGATAAACACGGTTTTCCTTTCCCCGCGCATGGAGATAGGGATAGTTAATCGCGCCGGCCTCGTCCGTGGTCACGGCCGCCGCGATGGCACAATCCGGCCGTGCGGCCGCACCGTCGAACAATCCCTGCAAGGTGTCCGGCCGCACCACCACGTCCGACTCCACGATGAGCAGCCCGGCATCGGCCTCCAGGGCCTCCCGCTGCGCCGTCTGAAGCACCAGCAGATAATTGGGGGAAGGATGGGATGTCAGGTCCGACAAATTGACCAGCCTGAACCCCATCGTGCGGGAAGCCTCCTCCAGCCGACGGGTGTTCTCCTCCGTGCTGAAATCGTTATATACCGTATAGGACCACGGCACTCTCGTGTCCGAGGCCAGAATAGCCTTCACCGTCTCCAACGTGAAGTCGATGGAATCCTTCACCGGCGTGATGACATGCAACTCTTTCATTCCTCTGCTCCCCTTTTAAGCCAGTTGCCTCCGTGCCAAATCCAGCGCGGCGGCCACCGTGTCATCCATGTCCGCATAAGTGTATTGCCCCAGCCGCCCGCCGAACAGCACCTTGTCCTGCCTTGCGGCCAGTTCCTGGTACTGCCGGTACAACGCCGAGTTCCGCGCGTCGTTCACCGGATAATAAGGCTCCTTCCCGGGAGCGAAAGCGTCCGGATATTCGTAGGTGACCACCGTGGTGGGCTGCGTGCCGTACTCGAAATGCTTATGCTCGATGACACGGGTATAAGGCACGTCGGCGGACGTGTAGTTCACCACGGCATTGCCCTGGAAATTCTCCACGTCCGTCAGATGACGGTGGTCGAACCGCAAGCTGCGGTATTCCAGCCGCCCGCACGAGTAGCCGAAGAACTCGTCGATGCACCCCGTAAACAGCACCTTGTCCGCCAAGGCGTCCAACGCCTCGCGCTGCATGAAGTAATCCGTGTCCAAACGGACCTCCACACCCTCCAGCAAGGCATCAGTCAAGACATTGTAGCCGCCTTTCGGGATGCCCTGGTAGGCATCGTTGAAATAGTTGTTATCGAACGTGAAACGGAACGGCACACGCTTGATGATGAACGCCGGAAGCTCCGTGGCCGGCCGCCCCCATTGCTTCTCGGTGTACCCCTTGATCAGACGGGTATAAATGTCTTTCCCGCACAGCTTCAGGGCCTGCTCCTCCAGGTTGGCCGGCTCGCGGATATAGTCGTATTCCCGACGCTGCTCCGCAATCCTGGCCTGCGCCTCGGCGGGAGTCCGCACGCCCCACAGCTGGTAGAACGTGTTCATGTTGAACGGCAGGTTGTACAGCTTGCCTTCATAACATGCCACCGGAGAGTTCGTATAGCGGTTGAACTCGGCCAGGCGGTTCACATATTCCCACACCTCCTTGTTGTCCGTATGGAAGATATGTGCGCCATACAAATGCACGTTGATGCCGTCCACCTCCTTGCAATACACGTTCCCGCCCCGATGGGGACGTTTGTCCACCACCAGGCAACGCTTGCCCGCCAGTCGGGCCTCATGTGCGAAAACCGCGCCGAACAATCCGGCACCTACTATCAGATAATCATAATGTTCCATCCCGTCTTGTTTTTATGGTTAACCTTTTCCTTCCTGCGCCTTACGCTGCATCCACTCTTCCTTGGTGCGCTTCCAACGCTTGTGCGTCCACAGCCAATATTGCGGGGCCTGCCGTATCATCCGCTCCAACAGGGTCATGAACAAAGCTGTCATGGCATATTCTGTCCGCTCCCCTTCTGGAAGCTCCATCCGCCGGAAGGTACACTCATAATATCCTCTGCGCGGACGAGTCATCTCCGCAAAGAAATAGACCGCCCCCACCTGACGGCCGATTTGCTCGGCCCCAGTGAAGACCGCCGTCTCCCTGTGCAGGAACGGCACGAAAAAATGAATGCTGTTCCATTTGGGCAACTGGTCGGATATGAAACCGATGACCGTGGGCTGCTTCTCCCGCTTCAGCTCGACAATCCGGCGCAAAGTCTGTTTCATCGGAATACACTCTCCCCCGAACTGATTCCTCAGCTTCAAGAAGAAACGGTCCATCGCCTTGTCATACAAGGGATGATAAATCTGCGCCCCAAGAATAGGCGGTGTCAGGACAGACGAAAGCGACGCCACCCATTCCCAGTTGCAATAATGGCCCAGATACATGAACACAAAACCGTCCCCTTCCTCCAAAGCCTGTTCCAGGCCATCCACCCCGTGGAACACCATCCGCCTGCGCATCTCTTTCCGCGAGATGGAAGTCAGCTTCAGCGTCTCTACGACATAGTCACAGAAGAAATGATAGAAATCCCTTTCTATCCGCACAATCTCCTCCACATCCTTCTCAGGAAACGAATCCGACAAGTTGGACCTCACCACATCACGCCGGTACTTGACGACATGGTACACCAGCCCGAACAAGACATCGGACAAAAAATACAAGACACGGAACGGAAGCAAAGACAACAAATAGCTCGCGCCATATATCACATAATATTTAAAGGTTGTCCACTTGCCTCGTTTCATACCCCCATGCCGTCTTGTTTGCAGATAAAAAGGAATCTGTTGGTTTAGAATGTTGCAAAGCTAAACAAAGTTTTTTGAATCGGCAATAATTCTATCATAAAAACTCACTAACTTTGCGGCATGAAAATAGTGATAGACGATAAAATCCCGTTCATCCGGGAAGCCGTCGCGCAAATCTCGGACGATGTCATATACAAACCGGGAATGGAAATCCGGGCAGAAGACGTACACGATGCCGACGCATTGATTGTCAGGACGCGCACCCGTTGCGACGAATCGCTGCTGAAAGGAAGCCGGGTGTCTTTCATCGCCACGGCCACCATCGGCTACGACCACTTGGACCTCGACTATCTGGAGCAGGCCCATATCGCATGGAGCAACTGCCCAGGCTGCAACGCCTCCTCCGTAGGGCAATACATCCATTCCTGCCTTTTGCTTCTGGAACGGGAGAAAGGGTTCGACCTGTCCCGCACCACCGTCGGGCTGGTCGGCGTCGGACACGTGGGACGGGCTGTCCTCCAAGCCATCCGCCCATTGGGCGTGAAAGTCCTGCTCAACGACCCGCCGCAAAAGGAAACCCTCGGGCAAGCAGGCACATCCCCCCAAGAAGAATTTGTGGACTTAAGCGAGCTGCAAGAGGAGTGCGACATCATCTCTTTCCACACGCCGCTGATTCTGTCGGGCAAACACCCGACATACCATCTGGCAGACACCAAATTCTTCCGGAGGCTGAAGAAATCCCCCCTCATCATCAACACCAGCCGTGGCCCTGTCATCGACAACAACGACTTGCTCCAAGCCCTCAAAGAAGGAACAGTACGGGACGCCATCATCGACACTTGGGAGAACGAGCCTCACATCAACCAGGAACTCCTACACCTTATATATATAGGCACCCCGCACATCGCCGGCTATTCCGCCGACGGAAAGGCCAACGCCACCCGAATGGCACTGGATGCGCTTTGCCGGCATTTCCACATCCCGGCCTCCTTCCAAATCCATGCGCCGCTGCTTCCCAAAGGAAACGTCCCCGCAGGCCAGCTGGACGAGAAGGAAAGGGCGCTGGCACTCTACAACCCGCACACGGACAGCGCGAAACTGAAATCCCATCCGGAACTGTTTGAGGAATTGCGCGGCAACTACCCGCTGAGAAGGGAATTTTGGGAAACCACACCCTAAACAGCCGCATTTCCTGCACAAAACACATGCAAGTGTGCAACGGAGAGCAAATTATTCCGCAATTTGCTTGCATAAGTGAGGAAAAAAAAGTTTCTTTGCAGCTGTTTTACAGAATTACATTAATAATCATCAAAAAATTACAATTATGTCTGAAATTGAATCTAAAGTAAAAGCAATCATCGTTGATAAGTTAGGTGTTGACGAAGCTGAAGTAGTGCCTACGGCAAGTTTCACGAACGACTTGGGCGCAGATTCATTGGATACTGTTGAGTTGATTATGGAATTTGAAAAGGAATTCAATATCAATATCCCTGATGACCAAGCAGAAAAGATTTCCACTGTAGGCGACGCCATCAGCTACATCGAAGCCAACGCGAAATAATATATCCATAAACGAACAGAATGGAATTAAAAAGAGTTGTGGTAACGGGTTTGGGAGCCGTCACGCCGTTAGGTAACACTGCCGAGGAGACTTGGAAGAACATGACCAACGGAGTGAGCGGAGCCGGACCTATTACCTATTTTGATGCATCCTTGTTCAAGACCCAGTTCGCTTGCGAGGTGAAGAACTTCAAGGCGGCCGACTATATCGACCGGAAAGAAGCCCGCAAGATGGACTTGTACACCCAATACGCCCTCGCCGCAGCCAAAATGGCGGTGGAAGATTCCGGCATGGACTTGGACAAGGTGGACAAGAACCGCATTGGAGTGGTCTTCGGAGTCGGCATCGGCGGAATCCATACTTTTGAGGAAGAGGCAGGAGCTTATGCCCTCACTGGAAAGGAACTGGGTCCCAAATACAGCCCGTTCTTCATCCCCAAGATGATTGCGGACATCGCCAGCGGACACATTTCCATCATGTATGGCTTCCATGGACCGAACTATGCCACGACTTCGGCCTGCGCATCCTCGACCAACGCCTTGGCTGATGCCTTCAACCTCATCCGCTTGGGCAAGGCCGACATGATTGTGAGCGGAGGCGCGGAGGCCGCCATTTGGCCGGCAGGCGTAGGAGGTTTCAACGCCATGAAAGCCCTCTCCACCCGCAACGACGACCCGCAACACGCGTCCCGCCCGTTCAGTGCCAGCCGCGATGGCTTCGTCATGGGCGAAGGTTCCGGCTGTCTGATTTTGGAGGAACTGGAACACGCCAAAGCGCGCGGAGCCAAGATTTATGCGGAAATGGCAGGAGCAGGCATGTCGGCGGATGCCCACCATATCACCGCGTCCCATCCGGAAGGATTGGGTGCCAAACTGGTGATGCAGAACGCGTTGGACGATGCAGGAATGACACCTGCAGACATTGACTACATCAATGTGCACGGTACTTCCACCCATGTGGGAGACATCTCCGAAGTCAAGGCCATCAAGGACGTGTTCGGCGACCATGCATACGAGCTGAACATCAGCTCGACGAAATCCATGACCGGACATCTGCTGGGCGCGGCCGGTGCTGTCGAAGCCTTGGCCAGCGTCATGGCGGTAAAAGAAGACATCGTTCCCCCGACCATCAACCATGAAGAGGATGACAAGGATGAAGAAATCGACTACAATCTGAACTTCACCTTCAACCAGGCCCAGAAACGCACGGTGCGTGCCGCCCTGAGCAACACTTTCGGTTTCGGCGGACACAATGCATGTGTAATCTTCAAGAAATACGCTGAATAACGTGTATCCTAAAGACCTTATAGAGAGAATAAAGCTCCCTTTCCGAAAAGACAAGGAGCTTTATTCTTCCTTTTATAAGATATTAGGCTTCTACCCGCGCCATATCGAATATTACGAGCAAGCCTTGCACCACAAGTCTTCATCCTTCAAGAAAGAAGGCAACTGGATTAACAACGAGCGGCTGGAATTTCTGGGTGATGCCATACTGGACGCAGTCGTAGGGGATATTGTGTTCCGTCATTTCGCCAAAAAACGCGAAGGATTCCTTACCAACACGCGGAGCAAAATCGTCCAGCGCGAATCCTTGAACAAACTGGCGGTGGAAATCGGCTTGGACAAGCTCATCATCTCATCCGCCCACTCTTCCACGCACAACAACTACATGTACGGCAACGCCTTCGAGGCCATCGTGGGAGCCATCTATCTGGACCGGGGCTATTCCTACTGCATGCGCTTCATCGGGCAACGCATCCTGAGCAGTCTCATCAACATCGACAAAGTGGCGTACAAGGAAGTCAACTTCAAAAGCAAACTTATCGAATGGGGACAGAAAAGGAAAGTGGAAGTGGGATTCGACCTCATTGAACAGACTTGGGAAGGCAACAGCACTCCCGTGTTCGTCACCCAGGTGAACATTGAAGGAATACCATGCTGCACCGGACAAGGATATTCCAAAAAGGAAAGCCAGCAAGTGGCCGCCAAAGACACGTTGGCCTTGCTGAAAAAGTCCCCGCATCTGGTGGGGAACATCCTGGAACGCAAGCAAGAAAAAGAAAGACTGCCGGACACTCACGGCACACAAACGTTAGCGGGAAAGGATACGCCCACCGTACAGATAACCCTCACGGAAGCCTCTGATTTGGACTTGTCCACAGCACGCTGACAAATGCCGTGTCCGTACATGTCCCAACCGTCCCGTAACGTGCGAGCCACAGATAAGGACATATAGTCCATTAAAATCTGTATAAAGTTCGTTATTCTGATAACTTTAAGCTATTTTTGCAGGAGAATAGAATGATTTCTGTGGAAATACGACATGAACAAGACAGAGATAGTCAGTCGCTTTCTTGCCGGCAGACGCAAACGAATATCCAAATATAAAGACCAATCCGAGGAACTGCAGGCAAAAGTCCTTCAACGCCTTGTGCGGCAAGCCCGCCACACCGAATGGGGAAAGACACACGGCTTCGGCCAAGTCAACGGGTACGAAAGCTTCACCCGCACCTCCCCCATCAACACATACGATGACTTCAAAGGATACATCGACCGTATGCGGCACGGGGAAAGAAACATCCTGTGGAAAGGCCAAGTGAGGTGGTTCGCCAAATCCTCCGGCACCACGAACGACAAGAGCAAATTCATCCCCGTCAGCCGGGAATGCCTGAACGACACGCATTACAGAGGCGGAACAGACGCCGTCGCCCTCTACCTGGGCAACAACCCGCAAAGCCGGATGTTCGACGGCAAGGCACTTATCCTGGGCGGAAGCCATGCCCCTAACTATAACCTTCCACACAGCCTTGTGGGCGACCTGAGCGCCATCCTGATAGAAAACGCCAGCGCGTTTGTCAACCATTTCCGCGTCCCGGAAAAATCCATCGCCCTCCTGAGCGACTTCGAGAAGAAACGGGAAGAAATAGCCCGCACGGCCATACGGGAGAACGTGACCAGCCTGAGCGGCGTGCCTTCATGGATGCTGTCCGTTCTTACCAAAGTCTTGGAAATCTCCGGGAAAGAGCATCTGGACGAGGTGTGGCCCGGACTGGAAGTGTTCTACCACGGAGGAGTGGCCTTCACGCCCTACCGCGAACAGTACCGCCAGCTCATCACCCGCACGGACATGCACTACATGGAGACCTATAACGCCAGCGAAGGCTTCTTCGGCCTCCAGACAGACCTGCAGGACCGGGCCATGAGCCTGATGGTAGACTACGGCATCTTCTACGAGTTCATCCCGATGGACGAAATCGACAAGGAGCAGCCGCATGTCGTGCCGCTCTGGGGGGTGGAGACGGGCAAGAACTATGCCATGGTCATCAGCACGTCGGCCGGACTTTGGAGATACATGATTGGCGATACGGTGAGATTCACCCAAAAGTCACCTTACAAGTTCATCATCACCGGCCGCACCAAGTTCTTCATCAACGCTTTCGGAGAGGAACTCATCGTGGACAATGCCGAAAACGGGCTGAAGGCGGCATGTGAGGCCACAGGAGCGCAAGTGTGGGAATACACGGCGGCACCGGTATATATGGATGTCCACGGCAAATGCCGGCACCAATGGCTCATCGAGTTCTCCCGCCCGCCGGAATCCCTGGAGCAGTTTGCCGGCATCCTGGACCGCAAGCTGCAGGAACTCAATTCCGACTACGAGGCCAAACGCTACAAGGACATCACCCTGCAGCATCTGGAAATCATACCGGCCCGCAAAGGACTGTTCGACGACTGGCTGAAATCCAAAGGCAAGCTGGGAGGACAACACAAGATCCCCCGACTGAGCAACTCACGCACCTTCATCGACGAGATGCTATCCATGAACCATTAAAAGACAAACACGGATGAGAAAACGCCTGACTCCATATCCCGTCATCGCCTTCCTGGGCGCGCTGCTCGCGGCGGCCTGCGCCAGCATCGGCAGCCCGGACGGAGGCCCTTATGACTTTACCCCGCCCAAAATAGTGAAGTGCGAACCGGCCAACATGTCCGTCAACAACAAGGATAAACGAATCACACTCTCTTTCGATGAATTCATCCTTCTGGAGAACGCGTCGGAGAAAGTCGTGGTCTCCCCGCCCCAGAAGGAAATGCCTGAAATCCGGACTTCCGGAAAGAAGATACACATCACACTGCACGACACGCTCCAGAAGAACACCACTTACACGGTGGACTTCGCCGACGCCATAGTGGACAACAACGAGAAGAACCCTATGGGCAACTTCACCTATTCGTTCTCCACCGGACCGGACATCGACACCATGGAAGTGGCCGGCACATTGCTCGAGTCCGAGAATCTCGAACCCATCAAAGGCATGCTGGTGGGACTGTACTCCGACCTGTCCGACACGGCCTTCGCCACCCGTCCTTTCGCCCGCGTGTCCCGCACGGACAGCCGCGGCAAGTTCTCCATCAAAGGCGTGGCACCGGGAAAATACCGCATCTACGGCCTGCAGGACATGGACGGGAACTTCTGTTTCAGCCAGAAAGCCGAGAAAATCGCGTTCGACACCCTCGTCATCGAGCCATCGTGCGCCCCCGACACACGGCAGGACACCACCTGGATAGACAGCACACATATCGACACCATCAAGACCATACATTTCACGCATTTCTATCCCGACAATCTCATCCTCCGCGCCTTCACGGAGGAAATCCACGACTTGCACCTCCTGAAGACGGAACGCCCCGTCCCGGACATGTTCACCCTCTACTTCACGGCCTCCTCCGACACGTTGCCTGTCCTCAAAGGACTGAACTTCGAGGGAACGGAGGACATGATACTGGAACGCTCCTTGCACAACGACACCCTCACTTACTGGATTACGGACACACTGGTCTCCAACCTCGACACGTTGAGATTCAGCCTGACCTATCTTGACACCGACACGCTGGGGCAATTGGTCCCCCGCACGGATACGCTGGACCTGATTTCCAAAATCAGCCGTTCGCGCCAGAAAGAAGAACGGCAGAAGAAAATCGAGGCGTGGGAAGACCAGCAGAAGAAACTGAAACGCAGGCAGAAAGAAAAATACGTGGCCAAGCCCAACCCCCACCTGCGCGAGGACTTCACCTACAAGGCACAACCCGGCGGCAGCATCTCCCCGCTGGAGAACATCAAGTTCACATTTGCCGAGCCTATCGCCAGCGTGGACTCCGCCGCCCTGCACTTCTACCAGTACGACCCCAAGGACAGCACGTGGAACGACGCGCCGTTCCTCTTCCTCCCCGTGGAAAACGACATGAGGAGCTATACGCTCTATGCGGAATGGCATCCGGGCGAGAAATACAAGTTCGAGGCCGACAGCAACGCCGTAAAGAGCATCCTGGGCAAGCTCAGCGCCGCCATCAAACGGGAAATCTCCGCCACCCCGGAAGAGGAGTTCGGGGCCTTGTTCATCCGGCTCATCCTCAAGGACACGGCTGCCGTCGTGCAACTGATGGACAAGGGGGACAAACCCGTACGCAGCGTCAAAGCAGTAAGCAACCGGGCGGATTTCTTCTACCTGAAGCCCGGCGAATACTATCTCCGCCTCTTCATCGACCGCAACGGAGACGGCAAGTGGACCACAGGGGACTATGCCGCCGGACGGCAGGCCGAGGAAGTATTCTACTTCCCCAAACCGCTGGTCGTACGCGCCAGATGGGAAGTGGAACAGGACTGGGACGTGAGAGGCATCCCCTTGAACAAGCAGAAGCCGGAAGCCATCACCAAGCAGAAACCCGACGCGGAAAATAATGCCAGACAACGAAACATGGAACGGGAACGTGAACGGAACCGCAACCGATAAAAACCGACTGCAATGAAGAAAGTAACAATGCTCTTATGCATGCTCGCCTTCTTGGGGGCATCCATGCGTCCCGCCCAGGCCCAGTGTCCGGGCGAAAACCTGGCCTTCTCGGCCGGAGAAGACTTGTCGTACAAACTCTACTTCAACTGGAAGTTCATCTGGGTCACGGTGGGTTCGGCCAACATGAACATCAAGCAGGCGTCCTACCAAGGAGAGGACATGTACCGCTGCCACCTCATCACCCGCGGCAACCGGATGGCCGACCGCCTCTTCGTGCTGCGCGACACGCTCGTCAGCGTCGTGGACGACCAGCTCGTCCCCTACTACTACCGCAAGGGGGCAAAGGAAGGCGACCGCTATTTCGTGGACGAGGCCTGGTACAACTATCCGGGCAACGACCAGACTCACGTCAAACTGCGCTTCAAAAGCCATAAGGGAGAAATCACGCGGAAGGAGGAGGACCACAAAGAATGCGTGCACGACATGCTCAGCATGATGCTCTACGCCCGCTCGTTCGACGCGTCCGACTACAAGGTGGGCGACAAGATTCTTTTCCCCATGGTGGACAACGGGAAAATCGAGCAGCAGACCCTGATATACCGCGGCAAGAAGACCTTCAAGATGGAGGAAAGCAAGACCAAGTACCGCTGCCTCGTCTTCTCTTTCGTGGAATATGAGGACGGCGAGGAAAAGGAGGTCGTCACGTTCTACATCACCGACGACAAGAACCACCTGCCCGTCCGTCTCGACATGTACCTGCGCTTCGGCAGCGCCAAGGCTTTCCTCACCGAAGCCAAAGGCGTGCGCAACCCGCAGACTTCCATCATCAAATAAGCCCTCAGGCGTTGGCACGCGGAACAAGTTGAGGATTTCGTACCGAAGCGGGAATTGTCGGGAAAACGATGGATTCCTTGACAAAAAGAAAGGAATCCCGTCCGTTCCCGTATTCCCGAAGCAAGGCGGCCGGACACAAACAGAGGCCGAAGTGTTAAAAGGAGGGTGGGAGAAATGCTTGTATGGAACATTTCTCCGCTTCACCGCGCCTTTTCATGCGGCAAAAACGGGATTTCTTTGCTGAAAGAAATTTCTTTCTTGCCGCAAAGACGCGAATTTCTTGCCGCAAAGAAATTTTCAAAGGCGCGGGAAACGGGAAAAAACCGGGCTTCGGACGCCCTTTTTCTCCTGGTTGGCGCCTGCCCGCGTGCAAAATCCGTTTGTCCTTTTGCAAGCCTTCCTTGCGTCGGGCTGACACGGAGGCGGAAGCCGACCGCACGCCATCCCGTGGCGGACGGCAAAGTGTCGCGGAAACCGGTCTTCCCCTTTCATCCTGCATTCCCGCGAGGGCGCGAGACTCGCGCATTTCCGTCCGTCCCCCGCCTTACGCCCGTCGGCGCGATTCTCGCGGGGGCGGTTTTGACGTTTTGACAAAATGACATTTGGGGCTTGTACCCGTCCGGCGGGCTTCCGGCAACAGGCGAGGAAAAACTTCCCGCCATCATCCGTTACGGCCTTCCTTCGCCACCGCCTTGCGCACGCGGCTCAGCGACTCGGGAGTCATGAGCAGATAGGAAGCCATGTCGTTCACCGACGCACGGTGGGCCACGGTGGGGAACTCGCGCAGGAATCGCTCGTAACGCTCGCGGGCCGACTCGAAGCGCCAGGAGTCGGCCTTCACCTGGTGCAGGATCAGGTTGTTCTCCAGAAAGTCCCGCAGCCAGTCGGCGATGCCGCGATATTCGTAAGACAATTTCACCAATTCGGCGTAGGGGATGAGGCAGAGCTCGCTGTCCTCCAGCGTCTCCATCATCAGGTGCGAAGGCTTGTTCTTGAAGATGCTCTCGATGCAGTAGGCGATGTTGCCCTCGCACGTGAAATGCTCCGTAATCTCGCGCCCGCTCTTGAAATAGAACTGCCGCAGCAAGCCCTTGCAGACGTACACCATGTAATGGCACACCTGCCCGTCGCGCACCACCATCTGCTTCCGCCGGACGTGCCGCACCTCCAGGATGCCCGACAACGCCCGCCGCTCCTCTTCGGACAATGACGCAAAGGAAGGCACCTTGTCCGCCTTCCAACCCTCTGCGCCTTCCGTTCCTGCCGTTCGTCCCATAGACGCGAAGGTACGGATTTTCATCCGAATCCGGACGGAAAAGCCCCAAAAATCTGATATAAATCAGAAAAACGCGCATTTCCCCTTCCCGGCAAACTCTTTTAAACTTTAAAAAAGCTGTTTTCTGCAAACTTCACCTATATTTGCAGCATCATCATTTGTATCATTAAAAACACATTCAAGACGTATGTACCTCATCGGATATGACATAGGCAGCTCTTCGGTCAAGGCTTGCGTGGTGGACGCGCAGAGCGGGAAGACCCTGGGCAACGCCTTCTACCCCAAACAGGAAGCCCCCATCCTGAGCCATAAGGCCGGATGGGCGGAACAGGAGCCGGAAGCCTGGTGGAGCTACCTGAAAGCCGCCACGGCGGAAGCCCTGGCCACGGCCGCCGCACAAGCGGGATGCAGCGTGGCAGCCCTGAGGGACGGGCTGGCCGCCATCGGCATCAGTTACCAGATGCACGGGCTGGTCTGCACGGACCGCGAAGGAAAGGCCCTCCGCCCCGCCATCATCTGGTGCGACTCGCGCGCCGTCCCTTACGGCAACCGCGCCATGGACGCGCTCGGCAAGGACTTCTGCCTGGGCCACCTGCTCAACTCGCCGGGCAACTTCACGGCCAGCAAACTGGCCTGGGTGAAGGAGAACGAACCGGACGTGTACGCCCGGATTGACAAAATCATGCTCCCGGGCGACTATATCGCCCTCCGCCTCACGGGAACGGCCTGCACCACGGTGTCCGGCCTCAGCGAAGGCATTTTCTGGGACTTCCGGCGCAACTCCGTCTGCCAGGAACTGATGGACTACTTCGGATTCAGCACGGACCTGATTCCCGAAATCCGTCCCACCTTCGGCGAGCAAGGCCGCGTGACAGCCACCGTGGCAGAGGAACTGGGAATCAAGGCGGGCATCCCCGTCACCTACCGTGCGGGGGACCAGCCGAACAACGCGCTGTCGCTGAACGTGTTCAATCCCGGAGAAATCGCTTCCACCGCCGGCACGTCGGGCGTGGTCTACGGCGTGAACGGCACGGTGAACTACGACCCGCTCTCGCGTGTCAACACCTTCGCCCACGTGAACCACACGGCGGAACAGACCCGCCTGGGCGTGCTGCTCTGCATCAACGGCACGGGCATCCTGAACTCCTGGGTGCGCCGCAACATCGTGCCCGAAGGTTGCTCTTACGATGAAATGAACCGCATGGCGGAGAGCGTGCCGATTGGCAGCGAAGGTCTCAGCGTCATCCCCTTCGGCAACGGGGCCGAGCGCGTGATGCAGAACCGCGAGACGGGCTGCGCCATCCACGGCATCAACTTCAACCTGCACCACCGCAGCCACATCGTCCGGGCCGCGCAGGAGGGCATCGTGTTCTCCTTCCGCTACGGCATCGACGTGATGAAGGGCATGGGCATGGAAGTGAACAAGATACACGCCGGGCGGGCCAACATGTTCCTCAGCCCCGTGTTCCGCGACACGTTGGCCGGGGTGACCGGCGCGGCCATTGAGCTATACGAAACCGACGGTTCCGTGGGCGCGGCCAAAGGCGCGGGCATCGGTGCAGGCATCTACAAGGACAACCGGGAGGCTTTCGCCTCGCTCGAACGCCTGAAAACCATCGAGCCGGACACCCGAAAGCAAACCGCCTACGAGGAAGCCTACCAACGCTGGCTGGGCGTGCTGCAAAGCATGGCATGAAATCCTTAACTCGCAAAATATTTTTCATCACACTTTTAAACGAAGAGATTTATGGCACAGAAAGAGTACTTCCCGAACATCGGGAAAATCAAGTTCGAAGGAAAAGAGAGCAAGAACCCCATGGCCTACCACTACTATGATGCCGAAAAGGTCATCATGGGCAAGAAGATGAAGGACTGGCTGAAGTTTGCCATGGCCTGGTGGCACACGCTCTGCGCCGAAGGCGGAGACCAGTTCGGCGGCGGCACCAAGACATTCCCCTGGAACGAAGGCACGGACGCGCTGGCCATTGCCAAGCAGAAGGCCGACGCCGGTTTTGAAATCATGCAGAAGCTGGGCATCGAATACTTCTGCTTCCACGACGTGGACCTCATCTCCGAAGGCAACTCCATCGAGGAATACGAAGCCAACATGAAGGCCATCGTGGCTTACATCAAGGAAAAGATGCAGGCCACGGGCATCAAGAACCTGTGGGGCACGGCCAACGTGTTCGGACACAAGCGTTACATGAACGGGGCGGCCACGAACCCCGACTTCGACGTGGTGGCCCGCGCCGCCGTGCAAATCAAGAACGCCATCGACGCCACCATCGAGCTGGGAGGCACGAACTACGTGTTCTGGGGCGGACGCGAAGGCTACATGAGCCTGCTCAACACCGACATGAAGCGCGAGAAGGAACACTTGGCACAGATGCTGAAGGCCGCCCGCGACTATGCCCGCGCCAAAGGCTTCAAAGGCACGTTCCTCGTGGAGCCGAAGCCCATGGAGCCGACGAAGCACCAGTACGACGTGGACACTGAAACCGTCATCGGCTTCCTCCGCGCACACGGCCTGGACAAGGACTTCAAGGTGAACATCGAGGTGAACCACGCCACCCTGGCCGGCCACACCTTCGAGCATGAGCTGGCCTGCGCCGTGGATGCCGGCATGTTGGGTTCCATCGACGCCAACCGCGGCGACTACCAGAACGGCTGGGACACCGACCAGTTCCCCATCGACAACTATGAGCTGATCCAGGCCATGATGCAAATCATCCGCAACGGCGGCTTCGGCAACGGCGGCACGAACTTCGACGCCAAGACCCGCCGCAACTCCACCGACCTGGACGACATCTTCTATGCCCACATCTCCGGCATGGACGCCATGGCCCGCGCCCTGGAGAACGCGGCCGAACTGCTGGAGAAATCGCCCATCAAGCAAATGGTGGCCGACCGCTACGCCAGCTTCGACGCCGGGAAAGGCAAGGAATTCGAAGAGGGCAAGCTGTCGTTGGAAGACGTGGTGGTCTACGCCAAGGCACAAGGCGAACCCGCACAGACCAGCGGCAAGCAGGAACTCTACGAAGCCATCGTCAACATGTATTGCTAAACCCAGCATCCTCCTTTTGTAGAGGCGCGGCCTCCGCGCCTCTACTTCCCTTAAACCATCTATTAACCTAACTCATTTTACCAATGAAATTCTTACATTTACAAACTGCATTCTGCAGCTTGCTGCTCTCTGCATCCCTTTTCCCGGCGCAAGCCCAGACCACACACGGCCTCTTGTTCCGCTCCACGGAAGGAAACTTATGGCAGCTGGAAGAGGCCGAACTGCAAGACCAAGTCATCGGAACACCCGAAATCATCTTACAATCCGACCAAGTGAAACAGAACTTCAAAGGCTGGGGTACCTGTTTCAACGAACTGGGCTACGATGCCCTCATGTTGCTGCCGGAAGAGGTGCAACGACAAGTCATGCAAAGGATGTTCGCCCCCGATGGCGACCTGCGCTTCACCATCGGCCGCATCCCCGTAGGAGCCAGCGATTACGGCAGGAGCTGGTACAGCTGTGACGAGACGCCGGACAACGAACCGGACTTCAACATGGAACACTTCACCATCGAACGGGACAAGGAAGCCGTCATCCCTTACATCAAGTTCGCACAAAACTATAATCCCGACATGACTTTCTGGGCCTCACCCTGGAGCCCGCCGACCTGGATGAAGACCAACAAGAACTACGCCAACGCCAAAGGACCGGGCAGCGATGTGGACATCCCCGTCTACTTCAACGACCAGTTCATCATGGAGCCGGACTACATGAACGCCTACTGCCTCTACTTCAGCAAGTTCATCGACGCCTACAAGGAACAAGGCATCCCCATCACCACCCTGATGTACCAGAACGAGGCCTACAGCTTCAAAATCTATCCGGCCTGCTCCTGGACGGCGCAGGGCACAGGCACGTTCTTGGGCGAATACCTCGGCCCTTATTTCGCGGAACACCATCCTGACGTTGAACTCATCGTGGGCACGATGAACACCGGCAGCATGGACGTGTTCGAGCAAATCCTGCAGCATCCGGGCGTACAGGAACACTTCGCGGGCATCGGCCTGCAATGGGAAGGCCGCGCCGCCCTGCCCGAACTGGCTTACCGCTACCCGGAGATGACGCTCCAGCAGACGGAAAGCGAATGCGGCAGCGGCACGTTCGACTGGAACGCCGGCGAATGGACGTTCTATCTCATCAACCAATATGTGGGAGGAGGATGCGAGAAATACACCTACTGGAACGCCGTGCTGAAAGACAATGGCAGCAGCACCTGGGGATGGATCCAGAACTCATTGGTCCGCGTCAACTCGTCCACCCGCACCGCCGAATACACCCCGGAATATTACGCATTCAAGCATTACAGCCATTTCATCGCTCCCGGCTCGCAAATCCTGAAAGGCTCGTCCACCGGCACGGACACCAACGCCGAAGTGCTGGCCGCCCGCACGCCGGACGGGGCCATCATCATCGTAGCCGGAAACCGGAACGACACGCCACGCGGCATCACGCTGTCCGTGGACGGCCAATACCTGTCCACCACACTGCCTGCCAACTCGTTCAGCAGTTACGTCTTCGGGGATGCCGGAGCTCAGCTGGCCTTCCTGGTGGACGAGGCCAAAGCCACTGATGCCACCACATTGGACGGACAGACGGCGCAACAATTGGAAGAAGCCTTGGAGGCCGGACAAGCCTTGGCCGGCAGCGAGGACGAGACTGCCATCAACCAGGCCATTGACGACCTGAAAAACGCCATCCGCACCACCCAAACGGGAGGCCCGGCCCGCTACCGCGAACAATTGCAGCAAACCTACGACCGGGCACAAGCCCTTACAGCCATGGGATTTGCGGGAAAAGACGCTTTCACACAAGCTATCACAAACGCCTCGAATGTACTACAGAATGCCCAAGCCACCGGTGAACAGCTGATGGAAGCCATCAACACCTTGAACAAAGCCATCAGCGACTACCTGGCTTCATCGGGTGCCACGGCAGACGCCCCGGCCGACCTCTCCGCCCTCATCCAGAATGCCGACTTCTCGGACTGGGCCAACGGCTGGACACAAGCCAACGTCATGGTCAGCGGCGACTGCAAGGCTTGGACCAATTTCGACCAGACTTGCTACAATAACTGGTCGGACAACTTTACCTCGATGGACGTGTACCAAGACATCGAAGGTCTCGCTCCGGGCTGGTACCAAGTGTCCTGCCGCTCCTTGTGCGGCGAGGGCGAAATCACCGACCAGCACGCCTATGCCACCAGCGGCGGTGTGACCGCCGTCTCGCCGGTGAAGGCCATCGGGAACTGGAGCGGCGAAGGCTGGGAAGACCAAGCCACGGAAAAGATTCTTGTGGGCGAGGACGGAAAGCTCCGTATCGGTTATGCCTCTACCTCCGGCGGCGGAACGAAAGGATGGTACTGCGTCACGGACTTCAAGCTGGAATACTTCGGCACGGAAACAGATGAGGAGACATTGAACCAAACCCGCCAGACACTGGCAGATTTGTTGAAAGAAACGGAAGAAACATTGCCCTCGGTACTGCTGGCAGCCGACAAATCCCGCCTGCAAACGGCACAATCCCAAGCCCAAGCCGTTTCCGAAAAGCAAGATGCCTCTTTACAGGAACTGCAAACCGCCACGGCCAACCTGCGGAACGCACTGGACGAGGCCAAGGCATCCAACTCGGCATTGGCCACCTATAACAATGAGATACTTCCTGCCGCCCGGAACTTGCTGCAAAGCCTGGAAACAGAAAAGGCACAAGAAGCCTTGCAAGACCTGATTGACAACCAAGAAGCGCAAATCTCGGCAGACAATGCCACGGCGGACACGGTGAGACTATGCACCGACCTGTTACAAGCTTCCCTGTCCTACTTCCCCCGGCTGGAAGAAGCCCTCAACTACACCACCGACATGGCCTATGCCGAAAACGAACGAAAGAACCTGCAACAGACGATTGAGGCACAAACCGGCCTCCTCCCGCAAGTGGACCAGGCTTTGGCTTTCACGGACCTTGTCCGCCAACTGGACGAGGCCATCATGGCCGTTCGGCTGACACAACTCCCCGGCGACTTGTCGGACTACACCTTCGCCATCCGTTCCGCCGACCTGGAAACCTTCGGGGCCAACGGCGACCCGCTGGGCTGGGAATTGAGCCTCACCAACGGGGACGCGAAAGTGAAGACCTCGCAACACTACAGCGGCGACACGTCCGACCACTATTTCGACTCCTACAACGCCACCCCCGGCTCGCTCTTCTACACCGGACACCAGACCGTGGATGGATTACCCAACGGGACCTACAAACTACAGTGCGCGGCCCGCTCCAGCGGCGAAGGGGCGTTCATCACCGCCCGCACCGCCACCCAAGACCTGAAGCAAGCCATCACCAAACAAGGCACGGAAGGCAATGACGGCGGCCCTATTTGGGAAAACGCGGCCGAAGGCTCAGCCGAGAAAGCCGTCAACGGCGGCAAAGGCTACGGCTGGCAACTCATCGACATCAACGGCATCGAAGTGACCGACCACAGGCTCGACATCGGCTTCACCAACGACAGCTACCTCACGGGCGTGGAATGGACCGGCACCTGGTTCTCCGCCGACGACTTCCGGCTTTTCTACGTGTCGGACAAGACCACAGGCGTGGAAAGCGCACTCCCGGCAGAGACGGGATTCCGTGCCATGGGCGGCAAGGGGCGCATCTACGTGAAAGCAGACGCACCTTACCAGGTCTACCACCTGTCCGGCATGAGAATCGACCGCACGGAAGGACTGGCTCCAGGCATCTATCTTGTAAAATGCGGACATGAAGTCCGCAAAGTGCAAGTGCAGCCCTGATTCGCCCATCTCAAGATAGATTCTCAAGTACTCCAGTGTCCCTCCGGACGCACTGGAGTACTTTTTTACCTGAAGATCTTAGCTGAATTAACTTGCCGCTTTACCAACGTTTTCATACTTTTGTGACATCTATCTCCATATAAAAGAAATATGATGCCAGCATTGCACAAATATCCAGTGGGAATACAGACCTTTGAGAAAATCAGAAGTGGGAATTACCTATATATCGACAAGACAGAACAAGTCTACCGCATAACCCACTCCGGTTCCAATTACATTTTCCTGAACCGCCCCAGACGCTTCGGGAAATCCCTGCTCACCAGCACGCTGTATGCCTACTTCGAGGGACGGAAAGAGTTGTTCAAGGGGCTGGCCATAGACGCTCTCGAAAAGGAATGGACGGAATACCCTGTGCTTCACTTCGACATGAGCTTGGGAAAGCACATGGAACGGGAGCAACTGGAACGCTATCTGGCAAGCCAGCTGGAACGGATGGAGAAAAGGCATGAGGTACAAACGGAGCCGACCGACGCGAACCTGAGGTTGACCCACCTGATAGAAACTGTTTACGAACGGACCGGGCGGCAGGTGGTGGTGCTTATCGACGAGTATGACGCTCCCCTGCTGGACGTGGTGCATGAGGAACGGAACCTCCCGGTGCTGCGTGACGTGATGCGAAACTTCTACAGTCCGCTGAAGGCCTGCGACCCCTACCTGCGCTTCGTCTTCCTGACCGGCATCACCAAGTTCTCGCAACTGAGCATCTTCAGCGAACTGAACAACATAGAAAATATCAGCATGGACGAGCCGTATGCCGCCGTATGCGGCATCACCCGGGAAGAGATGGAGACCCAGATGTCCGACGATCTGGACATCCTGGCGGAACGGATGAAGCTGACACGCGGAGAGGTGCTGGACAAGCTGAAGGAGAACTACGACGGCTACCACTTCACCTGGCCTTCTCCCGACATCTACAACCCGTTCAGCCTGATGAACGCCTTCGCCAAAGGAAAACTCGACTCCTACTGGTTCGGCAGCGGCACGCCCACCTACCTCATCGAGATGCTGAGGAAATACGACGTGTTGCCGTCCCAGATAGGCGGGACGGAAGCCATCGCCGCCGACTTCGACGCGCCCACCGAACGCATGGAGAGCATCACCCCCCTGCTCTACCAGAGCGGATACGTCACCATCAAGGACTATGACGAGCTGGCGGAACTCTACACGCTCGACATCCCCAACAAGGAAATACGCGTCGGGCTGATGCGGAGCCTCCTCCCCTACTACGTGCAGGGGGCGGGACTCTCCAACACCATGGTGGCCAAAATGTACCGGGCCATCGCGCAGGACGACATGGACGGAGCGCTCCGCCTGATGCAGGCCTTCCTCTCCACCGTCCCCTACACCGCGCACACGGACTACGAGGGACACTACCAGCAGATGCTCTACATCATCTTCAGCCTGCTGGGCATGTACGTGGACGTGGAGGTACGCACCCCGAGGGGACGGGTGGACATGGCCATGCGCACCGCCACCACGCTGTACGTGGTGGAGCTGAAGCTGGACGGCACGGTGGAGGACGCCATGCGCCAGATCGACCTGAAGAACTATCCGGAGCGTTTCGCCCTCTGCGGGCTGCCCGTGGCCAAGGTCGGCATCTGCTTCGACCGCGAGAAGCGGACCCTCAAGGAATGGATGATAGAGAAGTAACTTAATCCAAAAGCCATCAAGAAGAAATGGGAAAAAGTTATCCCGCCGAATGGGTGAAACGGCATCCCTATGAACGGAGCGACGAAACCGACCGTTACTACGCGGACTACTTTTTCCAAAAGAACCGGACGAAGGACTACCCGGAAGGATTTTAAAGGAAAGGAATACGTACGGCCCCGCAAACGGAAAGCGGGGCCGTACGTTTCAAACTTGTTACTGCCGCCCGCATCCCCTCATCCCGACTCTGGAAAGATTCGGGATTTTCTGCCACTTTTGATTCTCCCTTTAGAAACTTCACCGCATTTTCATTTCCTTGTAACCCCGCCGTAACACGCCTCCCGTACTTTTGCACCGGAATTCAAAACGAAGACATCAGGTATAAAGGTTTAAGGACATGAAAAGGTTACTGCCGCTTCTTATTTTCGGCGCGTTGGCCCTGCAGGCCGAAGGCCGCACCATCAAAGGCAAGATCCGCGACGCGCAGACGGGTGAGGAAATCATCGGCGCACGCGTGGAAGTGAAAGGGAATCCCTCCTCCGCCGTGGTCAGCGGCCTGGACGGCTCGTTCAACCTCAACACAGCGCAAAACTCTTTCACTCTTGTATGTACTTACATGGGCTACCAGCCGTTCGAGGTGCAAGTAGGCTCCAACAGCGAAAACATAGAGATTCCCCTCGTCAGCAAGGAAATCGAACTCAATGCCGTCACCGTCACCGCCCACAACCCCGGGAACAGCGAGGCCGGCGCACGCCTCATCGAGAAGAACGCCATGAGCGTGGTGAACGTCATGAGCGCCAAGGCCATCGAACTCAGCCCGGACATCACCGTGGCCAACGTCATCCAGCGCATGAGTGGTGTCACCGTGGAACGCAACGCCAGCGGCGAAGGGCAGTATGCCATCCTGCGCGGCATGGACAAACGCTACAACTACACGCTGGTGAACGGCGTGAAGATTTCCAGCCCCGACAACAAGAACCGCTTCGTGCCGCTCGACATCTTCCCCAGCGAGATGCTGGACCGCCTGGAAGTGACCAAGAGCCTCACGGCGGACATGGAGGGCGACGGCATCGGCGGGGCCGTGAACCTCGTGATGAAGGATGCCCCCCTGCGGCGGCAATTCACCGCCAACATCTCCACCGGATACAACAGCATGTTCTTCGGACGCGACTTCCAGACCTTCGCCTGGGACAAAATCACAAAAAAGTCTCCGGACGAACGCCTCGGCACACCGCTGAACGGAAGCCCCATGCAACCCGGATATTTCGACAACGCTCCCCTGCGCGTCACCGAAAAGGCCGCCCTGCCCGACCTCACGGCCGGACTCTCCTATGGCGACCGTTTCTTTGACGACCGATTGGGCGTGATGCTTGCCGTCAGTTTCCAGAACACCAACCGGGGACGCGAGAGCGACGTGGAATACAAGCCCGGCTCCACACAGCACGGCACACAACGCCGCAATTACTCCGTACGCCAGACCCGCACGGGAGCACACCTGAAACTGGACTACCACATCAACGAGACGAACAAACTGACATGGTATAACGGATACATGGACCTGCGCGAGGGTGAGGTGCGCGACGGTGCCGACGAGAAGGACCGCGAGGTGCGCCTGAAATGGAACCACCAGTACATCTTCAACTCCACCCTCAAAGGCGAACACAAGTTCCTGGAAGATGGCGCACTCCTGCTCGACTGGGCCGCAGGAGGTTCCAAGGCCTACAACGAGACACCGGACTACGTCATCATGCAATTCAACGGACACCGCGTCTATTCGCAGGATGCCGCCGAACGCCGCTGGGAACACAATTCCGACCGCGACCTCTCGGCCCAGGCCAACCTGACCTACAAGCTGAAAATGACAGCCGGACAGGCAATGGACTTCAAAGCAGGCGGTCTCTACCGCGACAAAAAACGCGGCAGCTTCTACAACGGCTATTACTTCACCTCATCCACCGGCAACGACTGGGAGAACTTCGACGACATCGAACTGCTGCCCAAATTCCAATACGGCAACACCGCCGACCCGCTCAACTACGATGCCACGGAACGCATCGGCGCGGCCTACCTCATGCTGAAATACACCCGCCCGCTGTGGGAAGTGAACGCCGGCTTGAGAGCGGAACATACCCACCAGGGATACACCCTGAAGGTGGCCGGACACAACTCCGACCCGAAGGGTTCACAAAAATACTGGGACTGGTTGCCCAGCGCACACTTGAAGTACAACGTACACGAGAACGCCAACCTGCGCCTCTCCTACTACCGTGCCGTAAACCGCCCGAGTTTCTTCGAAATCGTGCCTTACAGCCTCGTGGGCGAAGACTACAACGAAGAAGGCAACCCGCACCTGAAGCACACCGTGGCGGACAACCTCGACCTGCGCTACGAATTCTTCCCCCGCACGAGCGAACAGTTCATGGTGGGCGTGTTCTACAAGAACATCCAAGACCCTATCGAGTACGGACTCGTGGCCGAAGGACAGGACCTCAAATACAAGCCGATGAACTACGGCACGGCCACCAACTTCGGTGTGGAGGTGGACATCATGAAGTACTTCAGCTGGTTCGGTGTCAAGGCCAACTACACCTACACGCACTCTTCCATCACGACGGAAAAGATGAAAATGGAGGGCAATGACGTGGTGATGGTGAACCAGACGCGTCCCCTCTTCGGGCAGGCGGCCCACGTGGCCAACCTCTCCCTCCTCTTCAAAAGCAAGAAGCACGCCTGGGAAGGGCAAGTCATGGGCAGCTACACCGGCAAGCGGCTGGCCGACATCTCGCAGTGGGAAGACGACGACATCTGGGAGAAAGGCTTCTTCCAGCTGGACGCCTCGCTGGAGAAAGGCTTCAAGTTCGGCCTCACCCTCTTCGCCAAAGCCTCCAACCTGCTCGACACGCCGCTGCTGCGCTATATCCACAAGGGGCCGCACACGGTGAACGTCACCTCACGGCGCGAAGACGGACACGTGGTGGAACGCGAATCGTGGAGCGGGCGCAACATCATGATCGGACTGCGCTACAAACTTTAAAGAGAAACTTTTTATCACATACTCATTTAAATCTTAAAACGTATGAACTTCAAACATTATCTGTACGGTGCCGCCATGCTGGCGACACTGGGAACGGTCGCCACGGCGTGTGACGACGAAGAGGCCATCAATCCCAATCCGGGTGAGGAAACCATACACGCCGACCCTGAGGCCGAGGCCGACACCCTCGTCAGCGGTAACGTGTCCGGCGTATGGGCCGCAGGCACCGTGGTGGCCGTCAAGAACCACATCACCGTACCCGAAGGGCAAAGCCTGACCATCGAGGAAGGCGTGCGCGTGGTATTCACCACCGAAGGCGTGGGCGAGAACCATGTTCCCGTGGAATTCATCGTGAAAGGCAACCTCTACAGCAAAGGTACGGCCAGCAACCCCGTGGTCATGACCATTCCCGAGGACGAACGCAGCACGGCCAACATCCACAACACCGAACACCAATGGGGCGGCATCGTGGCCTATGAATCTTGCCCGGAAATGCTCATCGACCATACCGTCATCGAATACACCGGCGGCCAGGTGAGGCCCGGTTCTCCCGCCGCCGATGCCGGATACTATGAAGCCAACGATGACATCTACCCGCAAATCACCACCAACAACCCGGACGGCAAGTATGTGGTGACGAACAGTGTCATCCGTTACGGACAATCCGACGGTATCTACATGATGGGAGGAAAGGGTATCATTGTGGGCAACATCTTCGCCGGCAACGGATACGACGGCGAGGAAGCCGTGAACGTGAAGGCCGGATGCATCGTGGACGTGGCCCGCAACATCATGTACTCGCCCAACACCAACGGCCTGAAACTCGCCAGCAGCGGCCAGGGCCCCGACCGCTACCAGGCCGAAGTGACCGCCTACAACAACACCATCCTCAACGCCGGATGGCGCCGCGACGGTGAGAAGGGCGGCAGCATCTACGTGGAGGAGAACGTGCTGGCCAACGTGTTCAACAACATGATGGTGAACTGCAAGTACCGTGCGCAGGTACCCAGCTGGGACGACCCGAACAACCCTGACGGCGGCTTCGACACCCGCTCCGTCATCGACTACAACTGCTATGTGTCCGCCGCAGCAAAGAGCGACCTCGTCATCGACGTATGGTACGACGACGGCGAACCGGTGGAAGGCCAGGGCATCGAATACGCCTGGCAAGGCTACAACTACGACCACGAGGATTACCACAAGGAATACAGCACGGCCGAGGACGGCGTGACCATCATCCCGGGCGTGGACGGCAACAGCCTCATCGCCACCGAGGACAACCTCTACAACCCGCAGTTCCGCAACTATGACCTTGAAGGAGCCAGCATGAAGAACGTCATCTACAACGACAGCTGGGACTTCACGCCGACCGTCAGCCTTGCAGGTGCCTACAGCGGCAGCGAAGCCTTCGCACAGCCCCACTTCGCCACCGCAGGCCTGACCGTAGGGGGACAGACTTACACCTCTCCGGCCGTAGGCGCATGGTTCGGCTGCAACCAGCCCGCCAACTAAAAAACAATTTTCCTCCCGCTTCTCGTGGGCGCAACACAGCCCTATGGGAAGCGGGACTTTTCAAAACCATCAAACGTAACACTTATGAAGAAATTATTTCTGAGCCTGGCACTCGCACTGTGTGCCATGCTCGCCCCGGCACAAGATGCCGCCACTTGGAAAGCCCTCGAGAAGCCGCTGAACTTCTATCTCTGCAACGACCTGGGCCGCAACGGCTACTACGACCAGAAGCCCATTGCCGAAACCATGGGGCGCATGGCCGAGGCCATCGACATCGAGTTCGTCGTGGCCGCCGGCGACGTGCATCATTTCGAAGGGGTCCGCAGCACCGCCGACCCGCTTTGGATGACCAACTATGAACTGATCTACAGCCACCCCGACCTGATGCTGCCCTGGTACGCCATCTGTGGCAACCACGAATACCGCGGCAACACGCAGGCCGTAGTGGACTACACGCAGGTGAGCGCGCGTTGGAACATGCCCGCACGCTACTACACCAAGGTGATGGAGGAGGACGGCACCACCGTGCGCCTCGTCATGATTGACACCTCACCCTTGCTGGAGAAATACCGCAAGGACATGGAAAAATACCCCGATGCCTGCAAGCAGGACTGGCAGAAGCAACTCACGTGGATTGACTCCGTGCTGACCGCCGCCAAGGAAGACTGGGTGCTTGTCGTGGGACACCATCCCATCTATGCCGACACGGACAAGAGCGAGTCGGAACGCACGGACATGCAGAAGAACGTGGATACCATCCTGCGCCGCCACAAGAACGTGGACATGTACCTCTGCGGGCACATCCACAACTTCCAGCACATCCGCAAGCCGGACAGCAGCATCGACTACGTGGTGAACTCCTCCGGGTCGCTCAGCCGCCCGGACGTGAAAGCCGTGGACGGCACCGTGTTCTGCAGCGGCCTGCCGGGCTTCTCGCTCCTCACGGTGGACAAACAGGAACTGGACCTTTACATGATGGACAAGGACGGCAAAGTACTTCACACCGTGAAGCGCACGAAGTAAGAATTCCAAGGCTTGGAACACACAATACCAGGGCTTGGTACTCAAATCCCAAGCCTTGGCAATTTTTCAAAGGAACGCAAGCAAAAGAGGGTGTATCAAAATAACTGCTCCACCTGCCGAGATGAACTGCTCCGCCTGAAAGGGGAGCTGGCCCGTAGGGCCTGAGGGGTCTTACACCCACGAAGTCATACCCTAAAAGTATGTTTTGTGGACGTGAGACCCCTCATCGGCTCTGGCACGTAACCCTCCCTGCCAAAGGAAACAGAGACTACTTATTCAGCCGCCAGGTGAAGCCGTCCTTCGTGTCCTTCACCTCGAAGCCGAGTGCGGCCAGCCGGTCGCGGATCTTGTCGCTCGTGGCCCAGTCCTTGTTGGCCTTGGCAATCATGCGCTGCTCGAGCAGCATGTCCACCACCTGACCGAAAGCTTCCTCGCGGGCGTTCCCGTTGCCGGCCTCTTCTTTCAGGCCGAGGATGTCGAAAGCGAACGTATGGAACACGTCCGAAAGGGCTTCCAACGCCTCCCGCCCGATAGTAGCTTTCTTGTCCACAATCGTATTGACCACACGGCATGCCTCGAACAAATGGCTGATGACGATGGGTGAGTTCAGGTCGTCGCCCATCGCCTCGTAGCACTTCGCACGGAGTTCGTCCACGTAAGCCATGCCCACACTCCCCTCGCCGTCCGATGGCGTGACGCGCTTCAGGTTCTCCACGCCTTCCATCAGCCGCGCCAGTCCTTTCTCGCTGGCCTGCAACGCCTCGTTGCTGAAATCCACCGTGCTGCGGTAGTGCGCCTGAAGGATGAAGAAGCGGATGGTCATGGGGCTGTAAGCCTGCGCCAGGCTCTCATGCTCGCCGGAGAAGAACTGCGCCAGCGTGATGAAGTTGCCCAGGCTCTTGCCCATCTTCTGCCCGTTGATGGTAATCATGTTGTTGTGCATCCAGTAGCGCACCATGTCGCTGCCCTGGCTGGCCACAGCCTGCGCGATTTCGCACTCATGGTGCGGGAACACCAGGTCCATGCCGCCGCCGTGGATGTCGAAATGGTCGCCCAGATACTTGCGCCCCATGGCCGTGCACTCGCAATGCCAGCCGGGAAAGCCGTCGCCCCACGGACTGGGCCAGCGCATGATATGCTCCGGCTGCGCGTGCTTCCACAGCGCGAAGTCCACCTGGTTACGCTTCTCGCCCACGCCGTCCAGCTCGCGGGAGTTGTTGATGACATCCTCCAGGTTGCGTCCCGAAAGCTTGCCGTAGTGGTGCTGCTTGTTGTACTTCTCCACGTCGAAGTAGACACTGCCGTGGCTCTCGTAGGCGAAGCCGTTGGCCAGAATCTGCTTCACCAACTCAATCTGCTCGATGATATGCCCCGAAGCATGAGGCTCGATGCTGGGCGGCAGCACGTTCAGCGCCTGCATGGCCGCATGGAAGCGGTTGGTGTAGTACTGCGCCACCTCCATCGGCTCCAGCTGCTCCAGACGGGCCTTCTTGGCAATCTTGTCCTCCCCCTCGTCGGCATCGTGTTCCAGATGGCCCACGTCGGTGATGTTGCGCACATAGCGCACCTTGTAGCCCAGGTGCTGCAGGTAGCGGAACAACAAGTCGAAAGTAATGGCCGGACGGGCGTGTCCCAGATGGGCGTCGCCATACACCGTGGGACCGCACACGTACATCCCCACGCGCCCCGGCGTGAGGGGCGTGAATTCCTCCTTCTTACGGGAGAGCGTATTGTAGATGAAAAGTTTCTGTTCCATTATTCTGTTTCTGTTTAAATGTCTTATGCTTGATATTCGGGGTCATCGCCGTTCTCGCGGATGAGCCGCAGCAGGCGCTCCACCGCCTCCTCGGCCGGGATGTTGCGCTCCACGCATTCCTTCTTCTTGTAGAGGCTCACCTTGCCGCGGGCTGCCCCCACGTAACCATAGTCGGCATCGGCCATCTCGCCCGGCCCGTTGACGATACATCCCATCACGGCTATCTTCAGTCCTTTCAGATGAGATGTGGCCGCCTTGATGCGGGCCAGCGTGTCCTGCAGGTCGTAAAGCGTGCGTCCGCAACCGGGGCAGGAGATGTATTCCGTCTTCGACGTGCGCAGGCGGGCGGCCTGCAGGATGCCGAAGGCCGTGGCGTCGATGTCGCGGTGGTCCAACGTACCATTATTATATAGGTAGACACCGTCGCACAGGCCGTCGAACAGCAACGCCCCCATGTCCGCCGCGCTCTCTATCTGGAAATCCTCCTTCTCCTCCTGGCTGTGGGCGTACTGCTGGAAGACGATGACGGGATTCCTCAGTCCCTCACGCGTCAGCTCGTGGATGAGCGCACGGTGTTCGCCCAAACGGTTCTGGTGTCCGCTTTGGGAGATGACCACCACCTCGGGATGCAGGCGCAGGCAGGCACGGACTTCCTCGTCCAACGCGCCATAGGTGAGGAAGAGGAACTTCAGTTCCGCCCGGCAACCGCCCACGAAAGGCAGCATGTTGTACGGGAAGGCCGGGAACGTCCCCTCCTCGCCCGTCCACACGTCGGCATCCACGATGTAGGCCACGCCTTCCTCGCGGTCGGCGGCGGACGGAAGCTCGCGCCCGCAATACACATAGTCGGGACGGAAATCAGGATGCGGACTGAAGTCTTTCAGTCGTCCGGCTGAAGCCAAATCCATCCGGTCGGCCACGACTACCGGCACATGCCCTCCCCCGATGTCGCGCACGGCCACCGTCTCCCGCCGCACGGGACGCAGCCAGTCGAAGCCCTCTGCCGCCAGCCCCGGAATCATCATCGCTCCCTCGCGGCGCATGACATAATCCACCAGCTTGCGGGCCACGGGAATCTCCGCCTCGGGCGCCTCGCTCAGGGAAACGCGCACCGTGTCGCCCAGCCCGTCGGCCAGCAGCGCACCGATGCCTACGGCACTCTTGATGCGCCCGTCCTCGCCGTCGCCGGCCTCCGTCACGCCCAGATGCAGCGGGAAGGCCATGCCCTCACGTTCCATGGCATCCACCAGCAGGCGGACGCTCCGCACCATCACCACCGTGTTGCTGGCCTTGATGGAGACCACCACGTCCGTGAATTGTTCCTTGACACAGATACGGAGAAACTCCATGCAACTCTCCACGATGCCCTCCGGCGTGTCGCCGTATCGGCTCATGATACGGTCGGAAAGCGAACCGTGGTTCACCCCGATGCGGATGGCCGTATGATTCTCGCGACAGATGCGGAGGAACGGCACGAAACGTGCTTCCAGCCGCTCCAGCTCGCCGGCATATTCTTCATCCGTATATTCCAGATGTTTGAACGTGCGGGCCGCGTCCACATAGTTCCCCGGGTTAATGCGCACCTTCTCGGCATAAAGGGCGGCCACGTCAGCCACCCGCGGATTGAAATGCACATCGGCCACGAGCGGCACCAGGCAGCCCGCCGCACGCACTCCGGCGTTGATTTCCTTCAGGTTCTCCGCCTCACGCACACCCTGCGTGGTCAGCCGGACATACTCCCCGCCGGCCCTGGCGATGCGGAGCGTCTGCGCCACGCTTGCCCCCGTGTCCATCGTGCTGGTGTTCGTCATGCTCTGCAGGCGCACGGGGTTCGCGCCCCCGAGGGGCGTGTCCCCGATGTGCACCTCCACCGTCTCCCTGCGCCGGTAATTGAACAAGTCCATCCGTCCGCCGTTTTTCAGTTGCACTTGAACTTGTATTCCACCCCGGCCAGCTCGGCGTTGGCCTTCACGATTTTCTGCTTCAGACCTTCCTTGTAGGCCGCAAGGCGTGCCGCCAGGGCCTCGTCGGAAAGGGCCAGCATCTCGGCCGCCAGGATGGCCGCGTTCTGCGCCCCGTTCACGCCCACCGTGGCCACGGGGATGCCCGGCGGCATCTGGATGATGGAGAGCATGGCGTCCAGCCCGTCGAGCATGCCCTTGATAGGCACGCCGATGACCGGCAGCACCGTGTTCGCCGCAATCACGCCCGGCAAAGCCGCCGCCATGCCCGCCCCGGCCACGATGACCTTCAGCCCGCGGCCCGCGGCCCCGCTGGCAAACGCTTCCACCTCTGCCGGCGTACGGTGCGCCGAAAGCGCGTTCATCTCGAAGGGAATCTCCATCTCGTCGAGAAACTTGGCAGCCTTCTCCATCACCGGAAGGTCCGATGTGCTGCCCATGATGATACTTACTATGGGTTTCATAATTCCTTATATGTTTAAGTTTAAATCATTCCTTTTCAAAAATCCCCCGCTGAAGTCAGACCAGAAGAATGCCCGCCAGTCCGCAAGCCACGCCCACGAGCGTACCCGCCACCACTTGGGCCAGACTGTGCTGGCGGAGCAGCATACGGGCCGTACCCACGGCACCGGAAAACAAGACCAGCACGCACAGCCACCACACGGGATTGAAGCCGAAAAGCACCGAATAGGCCAGAAGCGCACCAATCACACCGCCCGCGCCGGCACAATGCATGCTGATTTTCCACCAGATGTTCACCGCCACGCACACGGCCTGCACCAACAAGGCCGCCACAATGATACCACACATATAGTGCGGCAAATGGAGATTCCACATCAAATGCAGGCAAGCCGCATAGGAAAGGATGGACAGCGCGTAAGGCACGCCACGGTTCTCGCGCCGCCGGAGCTGCACGGGCGCCCATCCGTTCAACCGACGCCAGACCCACACGCACAGACGCGGCAACGCGATGGTGAAAGCCCACACCATGACCAGCACCGTCAGCTTGTAGGACAACGGCAGGAGGCTCAGGTAGGTGAAGGTGAACAAAGCCACGAACAGCACCACCGGCGCATAATACGGCCGCGAGACTACCGACAGCACACGGGCCGCCACCATCAGTCCTCTCTGCGCCGTCATCTTCTCAGCCTTGCTACGGGAATGCCCAGCTGCTCGCGGTATTTGGCCACGGTACGCCGCGCTATGGGGAATCCCTTCCGGTTCAACATCTCCGCCAGGACCTCGTCCGAAAGCGGTTTCTTCTTGTCCTCGGCCTCCACCAGTTCCTTCAGTGCGGCCTGTATGCGCCGTGTGGCGACCTCCTCGCCGTCCGCCGTCACGAACCCGTCGCTGAAGAACCACTTCAGGGGATAAGTGCCGAAGCGCGTCTCCACGTACTTGCTGCCGGCGGCGCGGCTCACGGTGGAGATGTCCAGCCCTGTGCGCACGGCCACATCCTTCAGGATCATGGGCCTCAACAGCGTCTCGTCCCCTTCCAGGAAAAAGGGCCGCTGCAAGTCCACAATGGCCTGCATCACGGCCATAAGCGTACGCCGCCGCTGACGCACGGCCTCGATGAAGCCTTGCGCCTTCTCTATCTTCTGGCGCGTATATTGCAAGGCGTCACGTTCGGCACGCCCCATCGGCATCTTCCCCTTGTCCGCCCGGTCCATGATTTCCATGAACGAGGGACTGATGCGGAGTTCCGGCACGTCCCCTTTGTTGAACGTCACGGTAATGTTGCCCTCATCATCCGTCTCCACGCGGAAGTCCGGCACCACCTGCTGGAAGTTATGGCCCGCCACCTCGCCCATCGCGCTGCCCGGGCGGGGGTTCAGCCGCCTCAGTTCCCGTTCGAGCCGCGCCGCCTCGGCGTCCGTCAGGCGGAGCCGCCGTGCGATCTTGTCCCACCGCTTGTGGGTGAACTCGTCGAACATCTTGTCCACCACCTCATACTCCATCCGGCGCAGAGGAGTGTCACGGTCCGGGGCGCGCCGTATCTGCAACAGGAGACATTCCCTCAGGTCGCGCGCACCCACGCCGGGCGGGTCGAACTGCTGGAGCTTGCCCAGCACGCCTTCCAACTCCTCTTCCGAAGTGTCCACTCCGGCATAGATCTCCAGCTCGTCGGCTATGGTGGAAAGCTTCTTCTTCAGCAGCCCGTCGCTTTCGAGCGAGCCGATGAGATAGGCCATCAGCTCCTTCTCGTGCGGCGTGAGGGAACACTCGTTCATCTGCTCCGTCATCTGCTCGTAGAAAGAGGTGGTGGAGCCGTAATCCGCCCCTGCGGCGCGTGCGGCCCCGGCATCCTGACGCTGCCACAAGTAGTCCGGCACATCGTCCGCCGTGCGGTAATCGTCCATGGCCTGGCGCACGTCGGCAGGACGGTAGTCATCGGAAGGCAGACCTCCATCGGCCGACATGTCATCATCAGGACCTCTGCCGTCATCGGGCATCCCTTCATCATACTCCTCGCCGGCGGTATCGCCGCCGTCCTCTCCAGGAGCGTCCATCCGCTCCTCCAAGGCACCGTTGTCTATCAGTTCGTTCTTCACGCGTTCCTCCAGTTCCGCCACGGGCATCTCCAGCAGCCTCACCTGCAGCACCTGCTGCGGCGAGAGTGTCTGCACCTGCTGCAGGGCCTGCGCCTGCACTGTTTTCTGCGACATCGATTTCATGGATGCTTGGGTTTTAATGATGCAAAGGTAAGGGTTTATTCTTTCACTAAGGCATAATCCAACTGTTTCTTTTCCAAGTTGGCCTTGGCCACCTTGATTTTCACCGCATCGCCCAAGGAATAACGGTGATGGTGCCTGCGTCCCCACAGGCAATAGTTCCGTTCGTCGAACTCGTAATAATCGTCATCCAAGTCGCGGATAGGCACCATGCCCTCGCATTTGTTCTCGTTGACCTCCACATACAGGCCGAATTCCGTCACGCCGCTGACCGTGCCTTCAAACACCTTTCCGATCTTGTCGCTCATGAACTCCACCTGCTTGTACTTGATGCTGGACCGCTCGGCGGAAGCCGCCAATTGCTCCATGGCGCTGCAATGCTCGCACAGTTCCTCATATTTGTCCCGGCTCGCACTGCGCCCCCCGTCGGCATACCGCGTCAACAAGCGGTGTACCATCACGTCTGGATAACGGCGGATGGGCGAAGTGAAATGGGTGTAATAATCAAAAGCCAGACCGTAATGGCCGATATTGTGCGTGCTGTAACGGGCCTTCATCATGGCACGGAGCGAGACAGTCTCTATCAGGTTCTGCTCTTTCTTGCCCTTCACCTGGTCCAACAAGCGGTTCAGGTTCTTCGAGACTTCCTCCTTCGTACCGCCCGGACGGAACTTATAGCCGAACTTCACCACGAACTCTCCCAGGTTCCTCAACTTCTCAGGGTCGGGCTGGTCATGGATACGGTAAGGCAAAGTCTTCGGCTTGCGGTTCTTGGGTACTTTCCCCACACTTTCCGCCACCGTCCGGTTGGCCAGCAGCATGAACTCCTCCACCAGCTTGTTCGCATCCTTGGCAAACTTGAAATAGACTCCCACCGGCTTGCCTTTCTCATCGATATCGAAACGCACCTCCTCGCGGTCGAAATCCACCGAACCATGTTCAAAGCGGCGTGCCCGCAACTGCTTGGCCAGACGGTTCAGCGTAATCAGTTCCGTGGCGAAATGCTCGGCCGGCAACACATGAGGCCCGCTGAAGTTCGGGTCGGCCGCATGGTCGCCCGGTTTCCCGTAATCCTCGGGAGAAGCCTCATGATGGTCCTCCAGGACTTTCTGCACCTCCTCGTACGTGAAACGGCGGTCGCTCCTGATGACCGTGTGGGCCAGATGCCAGTCCTTCACCATGGCCTGTGCATCCAACTTGAAGACCACGCTGTAGGCCAGCTTCTCCTCGTCGGGACGCAAGGAACAGATAAAGTTGCACAGGCGTTCGGGCAGCATCGGCACCGTGCGGTCCACCAGATATACGCTCGTGGCACGCTTCACCGCTTCCTTGTCTATCACGCTGCCTTCCTTCACATAATGCGACACGTCCGCGATATGCACTCCCACTTCCCACAAACCGTCCTCCAGCTTGCGGATGGACAAGGCGTCATCGAAATCCTTGGCGTCACGCGGGTCGATGGTGAACGTCGTCACGCCCCGCATGTCTTCCCGCCGTGCGATTTCCTCCGCCGTGATGCCGGGATCAATCTTGTCCGCCTCCTTCTCCACCTCCTTCGGATAGGAATAAGGTAGGCCGTATTCCGCCAGGATGGCGTGCATTTCCGTCGTGTTGTCCCCGCTCCGGCCCAAGATGTCCACCACCTTGCCGATAGGGTTCTTGGCCTGCTCCGGCCATTCGGTGATTCTCACCACGGCCTTGTCGCCGCTCTTCCCGCCTTTCAACGCGTTTTTGGGAATGAAAATGTCGTTGGCCAGCGTACGGTCCTCGGTCAGCAGGAATGCGAAATCCTTGCGCACTTCCAGACGGCCCACGAAAGTCTTGTCGTTCCGCTTCAGGATTTCCACCACCTGCGCCTCCCGCAAATGATGCTTCCGCCGGGCCAGCAAGGTAGCCTTCACCTTGTCGCCGTCCATGGCGTGGAGCGAGTTCCGCTCGGCCACGAACACCGGCTCCCCGCCTTCCACGGGCGACACCGTATTCTTGCCGTTCGCCTTCCGGTTGAAAATGGCCTCGAACACCTGTCCGCCCGTATTCAACTGGAAATGCAGGCTCTGCTTCTCCTTGATATAATCATCTTTCACCATGTCGTCCAGCAAGTCCATGCAAACCAGCTTGGCCGGATGGGTGTCCAGCTGCAACTCCCTAAAGATGCGCTTGATGTCGAACACCTCTCCCGGATGGCTCTGGAACAAGTCCAGCAACATCCTGGCCACATCTTTTTTCTTCAGGCGCTTGCCCCCTTTCTTCCCTGTTTTTCCCATAAGTTCGGTCTTTTAGAGGTTCATGATTCTTAATCTTACTGCAAGTTAAACATATTTATCCATTCCTTGCTTCTTTTCTCTCTTATTTTTTCTGAAAATGCCTATCTTTGCCCCCGCATAAGCCCAAAACGAAATGGAAACAACAAAACGGGAGAAATCCATCTATAAAGTGACATGGATAGGAAGCCTCGTCAACTTCCTGCTGGTCGTGTTCAAATTCATGGCCGGCATCGTGGGACACAGCGCGGCCATGATCGCCGATGCGGTACACTCGCTCTCTGATTTTGCCACCGACATCGTCGTGCTGGTCTTTACCCGCATCTCCAACAAGCCTCAGGACAAAAGCCACGACTACGGACACGGGAAATACGAGACGCTGGCCACGGCCATCATCGGCATCGCCCTCTTCGCCGTGGGCGTGGGCATCTGCTGGAACGGGCTGCTGGCCATCCGGACCGTATGGCTGGGCGGCACGCTTCCCGCACCGGGAATGCTGGCCTTTTGGGGGGCCGTCATTTCCATCGTCTCCAAAGAGATACTCTACCGCTACACCATACAGGTGGGCCGCAAAGTCAATTCCAACGCCGTCATCGCCAACGCCTGGCACCACCGCAGCGACGCCCTTTCGTCCATCGGGACGGCCATCGGCATCGGCGGGGCCATCTGGATGGGGGAATCCTGGCGGGTGCTCGACCCCATGGCCGCCGTCGTGGTCAGCTTCTTCATCGTGAAGGTGTCGGTGCAGCTGCTGAAGCCGTGCATCGACGAGCTGACGGAGAAATCACTGCCCGACGAGGTGGAGGAACAAATCAGCCGTATCGTGGAAGGCACTCCCGGCGTGTCGGCCCTGCACAACCTGCGCACGCGCCGCATCGGCAACCATTACGCCATCGAGATGCATGTACGCATGGACGGCCGCATGTCCCTCTACGAGGCGCACGCCAAGGCTTCGGACATTGAAAAGCAACTGAAAGAACAGTATGGAAAGGACACGCACGTGGGCATCCACGTAGAACCCGTCAAGAACTCCAACGGACAATATTCCGAATAATCCCGACAGACAACACCATGAAGATATTAGTGACAGGAGCCAGCGGCTTCATCGGCAGTTTCATCGTAGAAAAAGGACTGGAAGACGGACACCAGATGTGGGCCGGCATGAGGGCCACCAGCAGCCGGCAGTACCTCCCCGACCCGCGCACCCGTTTCGCGGAACTGGATTTCAGCCACCCGGAAGTCTTGCGGACGCAACTGGCCGCATACAAGGCCGACTTCGGCGGATGGGACATCATCGTACATGCGGCCGGTGCCACGAAGTGTATCCGCCGCGAGGACTTTTTCCGCACCAACACGGAAGGCACGCGGAATTTCGCGGACATGCTCCGCGAACTGGACATGGTGCCGCGGCGTTTCATCTTCATCAGCTCGCTTAGCGTCTTCGGAGCTATCCGCGAACAGCCTGTCCGCCAAGCCACCCCGGACCGGCCGTGGATTTACGCCCCCATCCGCGAAAACGACTCCCCCCGTCCCAACACGGCCTACGGCGAAAGCAAGCTGGAGGCCGAACGCTATATCAAGTCCTTGAAAGACTTTCCTTACGTCATCCTACGCCCCACCGGCGTCTACGGCCCGCGGGAAAAGGACTACTTCGTTATGGCGCAAAGCATCAAGCAGCATGTAGACTTCTGCGTGGGCTTCCGTCCTCAGGAAATCACTTTCGTCTACGTAAAGGATCTGGTGCAGGCAGTCTACGCGGCCATGGAGAAGGATGTGCTTCACCGGGAATTCTTCATCAGCGACGGACAAATCTACCACAGCACGGACTTCAGCGACCTGGTGCGGGAAGAGCTGGGGCATCCGTTCATGCTGCGTGTCACCGCCCCCGTCTGGTTCCTCCGCGCCGTATGCACCGTGAGCGACCGCATCGCCCGCCTACGCGGCAAGACAGCCACACTGAACCGCGACAAGTTCCACATCCTCTGCCAGCGCAACTGGCAATGCGACATCATGCCCGCCCAAAAAGAACTGGGCTACCGTCCCGAATATCCCCTGGCCCGCGGAGTGAAGGAAACCATCGCCTGGTACAAACGGGAAGGATGGTTGTAAACCTTCCCCGTCAATACTGGAACGAGCTGCCGCCCACAAACTCCCGCAACAAAGACGTGGGCGGAATCTCATTGTCGGACATCGGCACGAAATAACGGAGGAACTTGCGCAGGCGGTAGGCCTCGGAATACTCCGGCACGTTCTCCGGCACCTGCTCCAGCAAAGGCAAGGCCTGGTTGCGTATCACCGCCAGCTCGAACAGCAACGCGCTGTTGAACATGGCATCGGCCTGTTCCTGATAAGGGAATATCCACTTGTCCTCCCCCGCTCGCACGCTCGGCCAGCGGTGGATGGTCTCCAACGCCGAGCAGCCCCGGTATTTGTAGTCCCGGATGATGCGCCGCAACAAACGGTTGTCGGTGGTGGGGATATAATTGTGCGCGTCCAACAGGATGGTGGTCATGGCCGACACATAGATACGGTACTTATACTGGTCCTCGATTTGCGCCGTCAGCTCCGGATTCAGCCCGTGTATGCCCTCCAGAATCAGAATCATGTTGTCCGCCAGCCTCAGCCGTTTCCCGCTCATCTCCCGCACGCCCTTCTGGAAGTTGTAGCGAGGCAGCTCCACCTCCTCGCCGGCCAGCAACGCCTTCAACTGGCTGTTGAAGAATGGCAGGTCCAACGCGTAGATGGACTCGAAGTCATACTCCCCATGCTCGTCCTTCGGCGTCTGCTCGCGGTCTACGAAATAATCGTCCAGCGACACGGGGTAAGGCTTCATCCCGTTGGCCATCAGCTGGATGGACAGCCGCTTGCTGAACGTGGTCTTCCCGCTGGACGACGGGCCGGCAATCAGAATCAGCTTCAGGTTGCGCCGCGACTGGATTTCATCGGCTATCTGCACGATTTTCTTCTCCTGCAGGGCCTCGGCCACGTTGATCAAGTCCGTGGCATGGCCCTCCTGGCAGGCGCGGTTGAAGTCGCCCACCGTACTCAGCCCCACAATCTCCTGCCAATGATGATGTTCCCGGAAAATCTCCAGCATCTTCTCCTGATGCACCATCTCTTCCAACCGTTCGGGATTCTTCCGCGAAGGGATGCGGAGCAGCAGCCCGTCATAGTATTTCATCACGTCGAACACCTTCAACCCGCCCGTGGAAGTGAGCAGCGAACCATAGAAATAGTCCACCGTATCGTCCAGACGGTAATAATGCGTGTAGATGGAGCCGGAACTCTCCAGCAGTTTCACCTTGCTGGTCATCCCCGCCTGGCGGAACATCTCGATGGCGTCCTCCGTGGGACACTGGATGCGCCGGAACGGAATGTCCGCCGCCACGATTTCCTTCATCCTCCGCCAGATGGCCGTCACGTCATTCTCTTCCAACGCCCGCCCGATACGCAGGTCGCAATAATAGCCGCGGGCCACAGGCGTGTCGATACGGAGGTAACACCCCGGGAACAGGTCCCGCACAGCCTTCACCAGCACGAAGAACAGCGAGCGGGTGTAGGTACGCATCCCGGAAGGCGAAGTGACATCGAGGAACTCCACGTCCTTGTCATTATAGAAACGGTAATGCAATCCCTCCACCTTGTTGTTGACCTTCGCGCTGACCGGCCCGTAGGGCATTTGCAAGTTTAACGCACAGTAAGCGTCCCAAAGTGTGCTTCCCATGGGGATTTGAATGTTTTTTTTATTATTTTTGCAACGAATTCTGACTTCTGGCTCCATGACTTGCGGGGTTTTACAAACAGCCCTAAAATTAGGCAATGGCGCGGAAACGTCAAACAGGTGTTCACTTATATTTCGACTGCGTATGGTAGTTTTAGCATTTTTAAAACTTTTGGGATGCCTCGGCCTGCTGATGTACGGCACAAAACTGATGGGAGACAGCCTCCAGCAATTGGCCGACGACCGCCTCCGGCATATCCTCGACTCGCTGACTACCAACCGTTTCTCCTCGCTGCTCACCGGTGCGCTGGTCACGGCCATGATACAGTCGTCCACCGCCGCCTCGCTGATGACCGTCAGCTTCGTCCACGCCGGGATGCTCACCTTCATGCAGGCCCTCCCGGCCCTGATGGGAGCGTCCGTGGGCAACACGCTCGTGGCCTGGCTCATGGCCGCCGAACTCAACTTCGGGTTCAGCAACTACATCTACCCCCTGATGCTGGCGGCGTTCCTGCTGGTGCAGTACCGCAAGCGGCCCGCCTTGGGCGAGTCCGTCTTCGGCTTCTGCTTCATCCTGCTGAGCCTCGGCCTGCTCTGCCATCTCTACGACAGTATGCCCGCCGCCGACCAGCATACCGTGGCCACCTATTTGGGCATGAAAGGCGAACACTACGGAGCCTACGTCCTCCTGCTGCTCGTCGGGGCCGCCGTCACCTTTGCCGTACAGTCCTCGGCCGCCATCATGGCCACTTCCATGGTGCTGTGTTCCACCGGGATATGGTCGGTATATGCCGGTGCCGCCTTCATGCTTGGCGAGAACATCGGGCGTGCCGTCGTGACCTGCCGCGCCGCCTCTTCGGCCGGCACGCAAGCCCGCCGCACGGCTTTCGGCCAGCTGGTGTTCAACCTGAGCGGCGTGGCGTGGATGTTCGCGGCTTTCCCCTATGTCATCGACCTGCTGTGCGACTTCGCCCGTCTCGACCCGGTTGCCGGACAGACGGCCCCCGACCACAACCTGGCTTACGTGCTGGCCGCCTTCCACACGGGGTTCAACCTCTGCAACGCCGCCCTCTTCATCGGCTGGGTAAAACCATTGGAAAGGTGGGCCGAGAGATGCGTCAGCAAGCCGCGAAACAACGACGAGAAGAAGACCGAGCTGCGCTTCATCACCAAAGGCCTGCTCGACACGCCGGAAGAGTCCGTCATGGAAGCCCGCAAGGAAATCATCAACTATGCCGACACCGTGACCCAGATGTTCACCCAGACGCGCTACCTCTTCTCGGCCGACAACGAGACGGACTTCAAGAACATCTTCGCACGGGTGGAACACTACGAGGAAGTCAGCGACGAGATGGAGACGGACATCGCCAACTACCTGAACCGCATCACGGCGGAAGATGACGTGCCGGACCGGCTCCGCCCCGTCATCTGCGGGATGCTCCGCGAACTGGCGGAGATAGAGAGCATCGGCGACAGCTGCCACCACATCGCCCACACGGCACGGCGCAACTTCTACAGCAGCCAGCCGCTGACGGAGCCACAACTGGAACACATCCACCAGATGTTCCAGCTCGCCGAACAGGCCCTGGAACAGATGCGCGTCCTGCTCTTCGCCCGCAAGCCGCCCCGCGAAGCCCCCACGGCCTACTACATCGAGAAGGAAATCAACAACTACCGCAACCAGCTGCGCAACCTTAATTTTGCCGACGTGAACCGCGGACGGTACAGCTACCAGACCGGTGCCATGTACATGGATGTCATCAACGAATGCGAGCAGCTCTCCGACAGCATCATCAACGTGACGGAAGCCCGGATGGAATCGCAAGGAGGATAAAGACATGCAACCGACAAGCTCCATGAAAAGAAAGACGCTCCTGCTATGCCTGACCGTCCTCCTGACAGGACTGACGGGCTGCCGCGACCACTCGGCCCAACCGGAACTGTACGGTCTGCCGGGCGTGTGGACCCTCTCCAAAATCACTTATCCCGGCGAGACCTATGAGCGGACTTATCCGATGGAAGGCATGACGTATTGCCGCATCTTCAGCCGCGACACCACCTATTACGACTGCCAGCTGCTTTCCACGCCTTCCGGCATCGTCATCATCCCCGCCGCGAAGGGCGACTTTGACATCATCTACAAAGGCAACCATGAATTCCTGTACTTCGAGGACGGCTTCCGGCGACCGCTGACGCTGCCGGACGACACCACCTTGGTGATACAGCAACGCGGACGGCTCCACACCTTCCATCGCAACCGCGAGATGACCGAGAACCGCATGAAGGAAATCCGCGACATCATCGCAAGAGACAGCCTGAATGCCAACAGCGAAGTGATGCGCTACGTCCTCTCCACCTCCGAGCGTAAGCTGCAGGCCACGAACCACCGGCTGGCCTATCTAGTGTCCGCGCTGGTACTGGCCGTCTGCCTTACCTTATATTATCTGCACCGGCTTTCGCGCCGCAAGCGGAAAATCGAACAACAGCTGGCCCAGATCACGGAAGAACAGGCCGCAAGACTTTCCGTCGTGGCAAAAGCCTTCAAACAAGTGGAAGAAGACTTTTTCCAGTCCGACTATTTCATCCGCTTGCAACGGCGCATCGCCGCCGGAGAGACGCTCAAGCCCGAAGAATGGGAAGAGATGGAAAGGGAAATCAGGCCGGTGTATCCCGACTTCGTCCGCCGCCTGTCCGGCTTGTGCAAGATGTCCGCCGTAGAACACCGCGTCTGCCTGCTCGTCAAGCTCCGCTTCTCCCCGTCCGAGATGGCCGGTGTCCTCTGCAAGGACATCAGCACCATCAGCAGCATCCGGAACAGGCTTTATAAAAAGGTGTTCCAGCAAAAAGGAAGTGCGAAGGACTGGGATGAATTCATCCTCTCATTATAAGCCTATTATCTTCCCCTGCCAAGTTTCTGCCAACTCTTTCCTCTCTCCGCCGAGCGGCTGAACCGCCAAGATGCCAAGCTTTTGGCAACACGAATACCAAGCAAAACGCCGCAAAAATGCGAAATGAACAGCCACAAGAATACCAAATAAATGCCACAAAAACACCAATCAAACAGCCGCATTTCGAATAAAATCAGTACCTTTGGCATTAAAATAAAATAATCGTCATGAAATATTTATCAAGAGTCGCTGATAGATGCCAAGCATTTGCCAACCCGTTTTCTTGGAAGACCAAACAACGTGGAATAAATTTGCAACGTGAGAAACGAACTTATTCCATTCACCTCTTAAACGAATGACGTATGAAAACAAATCTTTTGAAGCAAGCGGGGACATGGCTCTTGGCGGCCATGCTGACCCTTTGGAACGGCACGCTGATGGCGCAACAAAAAGTGAGCGACGAAGACCTGCATGGCGTATGGCTCATGGAATCTTTCTATTATGAAGGCGAGGACAAAGTCAAGTGCGGCGTAGATTACACCCAAATCAAGGTGTACCGCCCCGACGGGGAATATGCCTGCGCGGAAGTCGTCAAACTGAAGAACGGCCAGTTCCAGATTCTCCCGCACGAATACGGCACCTACACCTTCAAGAACGGCAAGTACACCGAGATGGGGCGCGACGGCAACCTCAACCTGGTGGACAAGAACACCTTCACCGGACAATGGTTTAAGCGCCACGACGTATGGAAGAAATGCACTGACATGCCCGACCGGCTCACGGACTACATCGTGGACGTATGCAAGGCCCACCAGACACCGGCCACCGACATCCAGCAACTGATTGACAAATACATGTTCAACAAGTAACTGTTTTTCATTCATTTCTTCACGGGTGTGCCGTGCGGGCATTCTTGCACGGCATGCCTTTTTCATCCATCTTTAAATCCAGCAGCATGAAAAACCTGTTCACCGGTTTAAAAAGGATAATCCCTATCACATCTGTCATCCTGAATGCAGTCTGTATTCAGGCACAGACTGTCAACCTCACCGGCAACGTGGAAGACGGCTTCCTGAAGACACCGCTCCCGGAAGCTATTGTCACCATCCTCCGCTCAGACAGTACGGTAGTGGCCGACTCCGTTCCCGTCACACTTATATTAAACGGGCAAGGAGAACCTGTGAACGCACTTTTCTACGCATCAATCCAAGCCGCACCGGGAGAATACCTGGTCCGTGCCCAACTGGAAGGTTACGATGAGGCCTGGCAACGGGTGACACTCAACGTCCCCCTGCCAAAAAACGTGAACGTGCCGACACTGGAGATGCGCAAGTCCCGCCAGATTGACCTGGACGAGGTGGAGGTGACGGCCACGAAGGTGAAGATGTACTACAAGGGCGATACGATTGTGTACAACGCAGACGCGTTCAAGCTTCCGGACGGCTCGATGCTGGACGCGCTCATCCGGCAGCTTCCGGGCGTGACGATGAACGACGGGGGCGAGATTTTCGTGAACGGGCGCAAGGTGGACGAGCTGTTGCTGGGCTCGCGCTCGTTCTTCCGGGGCAACAAGAAGGTGCTGATGGACAACCTGCCCTATTACACGGTGAAGGACGTGAAAGTCTATGACAAGCAGACAGACCTGAGCGAGGCACTCGGCCACGACGTGGAGCCGCGCCGCTTCGTGATGGACGTGAACCTGAGGCCGGAATACAACCGGGGGTATATCGCCAACGTGGAAGCGGCGGGCGGCACGGAGGACCGCTACCTGGCCCGCGCCTTCCTGCTGGGGTTCACCGACCGCTGGCGTTATTCGCTGGTGGGCAACCTGAACAACGTGAACGAGACGCGGCACGTGGGCCAGCAGGGACACTGGACACCTTCCGGTATGCCCAACCAAATCACCACCACCCGGAGCGTGGCCGTGGACCTGGATTACCAGTCCGCAGACAAGAACCTGGACAACAAACTCAACGCCGGCTTCACTTCCATGTCCAACCGGATGGACATGCGCCAACGCTACGAACAGTTCCTCGAGGGGCGCACGCCGACCTCCTTTACGGAATCCATGAACCGCTCGGGCCACCGGAGCTGGAACCTGCACAACAGCCTGACACTGAAGAAACCTTTTTATGTCAATGTGGATGCCGATTTCAACCACATCCGGCGTGACGGCTCTTTTCGCTCGGCCTTCGAGCAGTGGGACGACTCGCTGACAGCCGCCATGCGCACCGTGGGGATGAGCGAAGGACGGAAAACAAACGGCCAGCTGGATGTCAGTACGGGGTTCAATGTGGGAAAGGAAACGCAGGATTGCGAAGGCGGCTCCTGCAACACTTTCCAACGCTACATGGGCCTCAGCCTCAGACTGTACCACGGGGACGAACGGTCGGAACAGGCCGCCCGCTACGTCACCCGGCAGTCCGCCCTTCCGGCGGAGGGACTGCGGCATAATACCAATGACTACCGGAACCGGGAAACCTGGGGCATGTTTAACTTGAACTATAGTGCAAAGCCCCATAAGGGAATCAACCTGCGGATTAATGAAACCTTGTACTTCATATCCGAACGCAAACATGACTACCTTTACCATCCCGATACGCTGACGCTCGCCTCACAACTGGACGCGCTGCAGGCCATCACCGACCCCGGCAACTCCTACAGAAGCCGGTTCGACGTGGTGGAGAACGACATCAAGATTTCCTTGGTCACCCGGTCGACATACAAGCTCGCTCCCAATGTCCCTTTTACCATGGTATATTCCCCTTGGGACATCGGCGTGGACTTGCAAGTCCGTCATGATGAACTTGACTATCAGCGCGGTTCGCTCGACACGCTGGTCAGCCGGAACAGCGTGTTCGCCAACCCTTACCTCTCTTACCGCTACATGTCGAAGGACGGCAAACGGGACTTCCGGTTCAACGCCAACCACACCCGTTCGTCCATCTACCTGTACGACCTCGTCAATTACCGGGACGACAGCGCACCGCTCGTGGTGAAGCTCGGCAACCCGGACCTGAAGAGCAACGCCGCCTCCACGCTCGCCGCCGATTACACGGACCGGACGGGACAGCACATGCAGCAGTACCATTTCGGCGCGTCGTTCAACTACCGGCACCGCAGCGTGGCGCAGTCCGTAACCTACGAACCCGCGACCGGTGTCTACACCTACAAGCCCATGAACGTGGGCGGTGCCTACACCGTAAGCGGCAAGGCGGACTACTCCCGGGGACTGGACCGGAGCAACCGCTGGACGCTGCAGGCCAATGCCGACGCCAGCCTGCACCACTCCGTGGACCACGCCATGTTCGCGGGCGAGACGGAAAGCCACGAGAACATCGTGAACACGCTGACCCTGCACGACAAAACCTATATACAATACAGCCAAGGCAGCTTCAACGCCCGTGCCACGGGCGACATCACGTGGCGGCGCAGCGAAGGCCGGATGTACGACTTCACCACGCTTGAGGCCTTCGATTTCCATTACGGCCTCTCCGCCCGCTACACCCTGCCCCGGCTGAACACCACCCTCTCGGCCGACGCGACGATGTACAGCCGCCGGGGCTACGGCAGCGCGGAGCTGAACACGGACGACTTCGTGCTGAACGCCTCGCTCAGCCAGCCGTTCCTGAAGGGGAAACTCATCGCAAGGATAGAAGCCTTCGACCTGCTGCATCAGGTGTCGTCCACACAATACGCGGTCAGCGCCCAGGGGCGTACCGAGACATGGTACCGTTCGCTGCCCCACTACGTGATGCTGCATCTGGTGTACCATTGGAACAAGAATCCTAAGAAAAGATAAGAGAGCGACTGAGGGGACTTACGGCCACAAAAACATACTTTATGCATGTGTTCGTAGACGTAAGACCCCTCAACCCCGTTGGGCCAACTCCCCTTCACAGGCGGAGCCGTTGTTCCTTTCCCTTTATAACGCGCCTATGCAGACACAACGTCTTATTATTCTTCTTCGTAAGGCTCGAAATCATCCTTGCCCACGCCGCAGACCGGGCAGACCCAATCATCGGGGATATCTTCAAAAGCCGTGCCCGGCTCGATGCCGGATTCAGGGTCGCCCACCTCGGGGTCGTACACCCACTGGCATACGGTACAGATATACTTCTTCATCGTTCTAACTGGTTTAAATTTATACTCATTTCAAATCACGCTGCAAGTATACGACTTTTTGGGTAGAAAACAGCGGAATGACCGTCATGCTTTCACTTTTTTAACAAAGCCAGCAGCTCTTCCACGCCCTCGGACGCGCCTTTCATCAGATGGTACACCCGCCCGCCGGGGTGTATGCCCGCCACGGGCTTGGGGTCGATGACGTAAATCGGGGCCTTTGGGGGGACATAGTTCAACAGTCCCGCAGCGGGATAGACATTCAGCGACGTGCCGATGACCACGAACACGTCGGCCTGCTCCGCCACCTCGATGGCCTTCTCGATCATCGGCACAGGCTCGCCGAACCACACGATGAAAGGCCGCAACTGGCTGCCGTCCGCCGCCCGGTCGCCCATCTTCACCTCCCATTCCTCCGGCTTCAGCTCGCGGATATACTTCGGGTTGTTCGGCTCCCGGCTGGACGTGACCTTCATCAGCTCGCCATGCAGGTGGATGACCTTCGTGCTGCCGGCCCGCTCATGCAGGTTGTCCACGTTCTGCGTCACGATCGTCACGTCGTAGTCCCGCTCCATCGCGGCCAGCAGCTCATGCCCCCGGCAGGGCCTCACCTCTTCCAGCTGATGCCGCCGCTCGTTGTAAAACCGCGTGACCAGTTCCGGGTTGCGGGCATACCCCTCCGGCGTGGCCACGTCTTCCACCGGATAACGGTCCCACAGTCCGCCCGAATCACGGAACGTGCTCAAACCGCTTTCCGCCGACATGCCGGCCCCCGTCAAAACAACAACTTTTTTCATCTCTTTCACTTTTTTACCTACAAAAATACGAAAAAAAGCGGTTCGCCGACCCCAAACGTCAAATAAATCAATTAACTTTGCGCCTTTGGTTAGAACATCGGATAAAAAAGCATAAAATGGACAAAGTAAGCTACGCATTGGGGCTGGGTATCGGACAGCAGCTCAAGAACATGGGGGCCAACGACCTCTGCATCGACGATTTCGCGCAAGCCATCAAGGACGTACTCGAAGGCAACGAACTGGCCGTGTCCCACCACGAGGCGCAGGGCATCGTGACCCGCTACTTCCAGGAGAAGGAAGCCGCCCTGAACAAGGAGAAGGAGGCCAAGGGCAAGCAGGCCAAGGCCGACGGCGAGAAATTCCTGAAGGAAAACGCCCGGAAGGAAGGGGTCGTCACCACGGCGTCCGGACTGCAATACATGGTGCTGAAGGAAGGCGACGGCAAAAGCCCGAAAGCCACCGACAAGGTGCGCTGCCACTACGAGGGGATGCTCATCGACGGCACGCTCTTCGACAGCAGCCTGCAGCGCGGCGAACCGGCCGACTTCCCGCTCAACGGGGTGATTGCCGGATGGACCGAAGGCCTCCAGCTGATGAAGGAAGGTGCCAAATACCGCTTCTTCATCCCCTACCTGCTCGGATACGGCGCGGGCGGCGCGGGCAACTCCATCCCGCCCTACAGCACGCTGATTTTCGACGTGGAACTCATCAAGGTACTTTAAAAACATTTAAATCATAAACACAAATGAAAAAAACAGGTTTTATCGCTGCTGCCGGACTGGCCGCACTTATCGCATCTTGTACCCCTTCAGCCCCGAAGGCTGACCTGAAGACCGACGTAGACTCCCTGAGCTATTCCATCGGTATGGCACAGACACAAGGCTTGAAGCCCTATCTGGTGAACCGTCTCGGCGTGGACACCACTTATATGTCCGAATTCATCAAAGGCTTGAACGAAGGCGCCAACGCAGGCGACGACAAGAAGAAGACAGCCTACTACGCCGGCCTGCAGATTGGCCAGCAGGTGAGCCAGCAGATGATCAAAGGCATCAACTACGAGGTGTTCGGACAGGATTCCACGCAGACCATCAGCCTGCAGAACTTCATGGCCGGATTCATCGCGGGAGTGCTGGAGAAGGACGGCAAGATGACCCTTGAGCAGGCTCAGGAAATCGCACAGGCCAAGATGAAGGAAGTCAAGGCCAAGAGCCTGGAAAAGACGTACGGCGAGAACAAGAAGGCCGGCGAGAAGTTCATGGCCGAAATCGCCAAGAAGCCCGGCATCAAGAAACTGGCCGACGGCGTATATTATGAAGTCATCAAGGAAGGCAACGGCCCCATTCCGGCCGACACCAACCGCGTGGAGGTACACTACGAAGGAAAGCTCCTCAACGACACGGTATTCGACAGCTCTTACAAGCGCAACAGCCCCACCACATTCCGTTGCAACCAGGTCATCCCGGGATGGACGGAAGCCCTGACCCACATGCCCGTAGGTTCCACATGGATGGTCTACATCCCGCAGGAACAGGCGTATGCCGAAAGGGAAGCCGGCCTGATCAAGCCGTTCTCCGCACTGAAGTTCAAGATTGAGCTGCTGGGCATCAAATAATCCGCACGGAAGATGAAAGGATTGAAATATCTGGTCCTGGCGTTGGCCGTCTTCGCTTTCTGTTTCGACGGCAATGCCAGGCGGAAGAACAGAAAGTCCAAGAAAGCACAGGTTGTCCGGTTGGACACTTGCGCCGTGGATACGTTCAGCTATGCCATGGGCATGGCCAACACGCAAGGACTGAAGAACTTCCTGGTCAGCCGGATGAACGTGGACACGGCCTACATGGCCGACTTCCTGAAAGGCTTCAACACCACACTCACGCCGGAAGAACGCAAGACGGCGGAAGCATACGCCGCCGGACTGCAAATCCGCAAGCAGGTGGAGGAACAGGTCATCCCGGGACTGGACAAGCGGATTGCCGGCAACGACACGACACAACTGCTGGACCGTGGACTGTTCATCCAGGCCTTCGGAAGCACCTTGGCCGGAGAGGCCACGGCCATGACCTTGAAGCAGGCGGACAGCATCGCCGAAAAGAAGATGAAGTACTACCACGACACGAACCTGGAACGCCAATACGGCGAGAACCGCCGTGCCGGCGAGGCTTTCCTGAAGGCCAACGCCCAAAAGGACAGCGTGGAGACCTTGCCTTCAGGCGTGCAATACAAGGTGCTGGTGAAGGGTGACGGGGAAATCCCCACCGCCACGTCGCGAGTGAAGGTGAACTACGAAGGCCGCCTCATCGACGGCACGGTGTTCGACAGCTCCTACGAGCGCAAGCAGCCGACCACCTTCGGCTGCAACCAGGTCATCAAAGGATGGACGGAAGCCCTGACCCACATGCCCGTAGGCTCGAAATGGGAAATCTACATCCCGCAGGAACTGGGCTACGGCGCACGGGAAGCCGGAAAGATTCCGCCGTTCTCCGCGCTGGTCTTCACCGTGGAATTGCTGGAGATAGAAAAGTAAGCGAAGATTAAATCTCTATAAAAAAGAGGCCAAAGTTAATTTTGGCCTCTTTTTTTGTTAAAACCGTATGCAGTTTGCGGAAAAACGGCTATATTTGCTTACAATATGTTCAATCAATACAAATACAAAAGACATGGAGAAAATAGATAACCTGGACAAGAAGATACTGGAGATTATCACAACCAACGCCCGAATCCCGTTCAAGGACGTGGCAGAGGAGTGCGGCGTGTCGCGGGCGGCCATCCACCAGAGGGTGCAACGCCTCATCGACCTGGGAGTCATCGTAGGCTCCGGCTACCATGTGGACCCCAAGACCTTGGGCTACAGCACCTGCACCTACGTGGGGGTCATCCTGGAACGCGGCTCGATGTACAAGCGCGTGGTGGAAGAGCTGAACCATATCCCCGAAGTGGTGGAATGCCACTTCACCACCGGCCCCTACACCATGCTCATCAAGCTGTATGCCTGCGACAACGCCCATCTGATGGAACTGCTCAACAACCGGCTGCAGGAAATCCCCGGCGTCATCTCCACCGAAACCCTGATTTCCCTGGAGCAAAGCATCAACAAGGAAATCCCCATCATGCTGAACAAGCCACAATAAGCCGGAAAGATGGGTACGGACTATTTCGACTGGCAAACCGCCTACGGCCGCTACCATGACCGTTTCCCCGGATTCAAGCCACAGCCCGTCATCGGCATCACGGGCAATTTCGGGGAAAAGGGATGCGAACTGGCCGAGGGGTATTTCGAGTCGGTCCTGAAAGCGGGGGCCACGCCCGTCATCATCCCTCCGTTCGAGGACAAGGACGCGCTGGCCAATGTGCTGGACCGCGTGGACGGGCTGCTGCTCTCCGGAGGAGGCGACCTGAACCCCCTGTTCACCGGAGAGGAACCCATTCCCCAGCTCCATGCCGTCAACTACAAACGCGACCTGACGGAGTTGCTGCTCATCCGGCTGGCCTACGACCGGCAGATTCCCATGCTGGGCATCTGCCGGGGCATACAGATGCTGGCCGCAGCCTTGGGCGGCACGGTGTGGCAGGACATCTACAGCCAACAGTCCGGACAGCCCCTTCTCAAACACGACCAGCAGCTGGACCGCCGCTATGCCTCGCACACCGTGGGCATCGCGACGGACAGCACCATCCTGCGCCCGCTGCTGGGCGACGGGCCGGTGGCCGTCAACTCGTTCCACCATCAGGCCGTCCGCGATGCCGGCCCTCGCCTGAGGGTCTGCGCCACCTCGCCCGACGGCATCATCGAAGCGGTCGAGTCTGCCGAACACAAATCTATATTGGGCGTGCAGTGGCATCCCGAATGCTTCATCCTGCGGCAGGACGAGTGCATGATGCCGCTGTTTGAGTGGCTGACGCGCGAGGCCGCGTCCTTCGCCCGGGCAAAGGCCCTGCACCGCCGCATCCTGACGCTGGACAGCCATTGCGACACGCCGATGTTCTTCCACAAGGACATCCGTTTCGACCGGCGCGACCCGAACGTGCTGGTGGACCTGCACAAGATGACCGAAGGACGGCTGGACGCCACCATCATGGTGGCCTATCTCGAACAGAAGGAACGCACGGACGAGGCGTTGCTGGCCGCCACGGCGAAAGCCGACCGCATCCTGACACAGATAGAGAAGATGGTGGCGGAGAACTGCACGGCAGTGGACCTCGCCTATACGCCCGCCGACCTGCACCGCCTGAAGCGGGAAGGCAAGAAAGCCATCATGCTGGGCATCGAGAACGGCTACGCCATCGGAAAGGACTTGAGCCTCCTGCGGCATTTCCGCGACCGGGGCATCGTCTACATGACGCTATGCCACAACGGGGACAACGACATCTGCGACTCTGCCCGCGGCCAAGGCGAGTGGGGCGGCCTGAGTCCCTTCGGACGCGAGGTGGTGCGGGAGATGAACCGGCTGGGCATCATGGTCGACCTCTCCCACGCGGCGGAAAGCAGCTTCTACGACGCACTGGAACTGAGCACCGCGCCCGTCGTCTGTTCCCACTCTTCCTGCCGCGCCTTGTGCGACGTGCCGCGCAACCTGACCGACGACCAGCTGAAAGCCTTGGCGCGGAAAGGCGGCGTGGCCCAGGTGACGCTCTACAAAGGTTTCCTGCGCAAGGACGGCGAAGCCTCCATCCTCGATGCCGTCGAGCATCTGAACCACATGGTGAACCTCATGGGAGTGGAACACGTGGGCATCGGGACGGACTTCGACGGCGACGGCGGCATACCCGGATGCGCCTCCGCCTCGGAAGTCATCAACTTCACCCGCCGCCTGTTGGCCGAACGGTACAGCGAGACCGACATCGCCGGCATCTGGGGCGGGAACTTCCTGCGGGTCATGCAGCTCGTGCAAGACAACAAGACTGAATAAGACAAACTCCTATATTCATGAAACAGAAACAGATTCTACGGTCTGCCGGCCGCGCCGCCCTGGGACTCCTCCTCACGCTCTGCGCCGCCTGCGGAAATAAGACGGGGGGAACTTCCAACGGAAAAGACACCATCCCCATGGCCAAGGCACCGGAATTCAACGCCGACAGCGCTTTCCGATACACGGCGGAGCAATGCGCCTTCGGCCCCCGCGTGCCGAACACCGAAGCCCACCGCCTTTGCGGCGACTACATTGCCGGGAAATTCAAGGACTTCGGCGCCACCGTCACCGACCAGCGGGCCGACGTGAAGGCCTACGACGGCACCGTACTGAAAGCCCGCAACATCATCGCATCCTACCACCCGGAGGCCGAAGCCCGCATCCTCGTCTGCGCCCACTGGGACAGCCGTCCGTGGGCCGACAACGACCCGGACGAGGCCAACTGGCACAAGCCCGTGCTGGCGGCCAACGACGGGGCCAGCGGCGTGGCCGTGATGCTCGAGATGGCCCGGCAGCTCCAAGCCGCTCCTATTAATAATATAGGTATAGACTTCATCTGCTTCGACGCGGAAGACTACGGCATCCCGCAATGGGACGACCGAGCCGGCTCGGACGCCACGTCCTGGTGCCTCGGCTCGCAATACTGGGCCGCCAACCCGCACGTCTACGGCTACAAGGCACGGTTCGGCATCCTGCTGGACATGGTGGGCGGCATGGGCAGCACCTTCTCCAAGGAAGGCTTCTCCCTGCGGTACGCCTCGCAGGTGGTGGACCTGGTGTGGCAGACGGCCTCACAGATGGGATACGGGCAGTTCTTCCCCGACCGTGAAGGGGGATATATCACCGACGACCATGTGCCGGTGAACCAGATAGCCCAGATTCCCTGCATCGACATCGTACCTTATTTCACGGACGGCGACTCCGGCTTCGGCCCCACATGGCACACGGTGAGCGACGACATGGAACACATCGACCGCCAGGTGCTGAAGGCCGTGGGCCAGACCGTCCTGCAAGTCATTTACAACGAAAACGAATAACAGACAATGGAAACCATCAACGAACTGCAAGACGAGGTCATCGAAGAATTCAGCGACTTCGACGACTGGATGGACAAATACCAGCTGCTCATCGACCTGGGCAGCGAACAAGAACCGCTGCCCGAAGAGTACAAGACCGACGAGAACCTGATTGACGGCTGCCAGAGCCGCGTATGGCTGCAGGCCGACTACAAGGACGGCCTCCTGACGTTCCGCGCCGAGAGCGACGCCCTCATCGTGAAGGGCATCGTGGCCCTGCTCGTGCGGGTGCTGAGCGGACACACGCCGCAAGAAATCCTCGACGCCGACTTGTACTTCATCGACCGCATCGGCCTGAAGGAACATCTCTCGCCCACCCGCAGCAACGGCCTGCTGGCCATGCTCAAGCAGATGAAGATGTATGCCCTGGCCTTCAAGGCGAAAGAAGAAAAAGGAGCGGAAGTGCTGTAAAACCGGCAAGAAGAAGCTGCTCCGCCTGAAAGGGGAGCTGGCCCGCAGGGCCTGAGGGGTCTCACACCCACAAAAGCGACCCGTGGATTTCCCGTGAATGTAAAACCCTTCCATCGCTCCGCGACACCTCCCCTTTCAGGCGGAGGAATTTATTCACCTAAAATACCATCTATAAACATGAAAAAGACTGCCTGCTTCCTCCTTGCCTCTTGCATCGCCGTATGCCTGCAGGCACAAGTGTTGCCACAGGCCTTCAAAGGCAACTGGTTCTCCACCGACGGGCAAGACACCTGGCGATGCGGCTTCTACGACAGTCTGGCCATCCTCAACAACGACTTCTACCGCTACACGGACATCCGGAAGAAGCGAAACAAGACGCTCCTCACCCTCAACAACGAGGAAGGCCGCAGTCTGCAACTCACCCTCTCGCTCCGCAAGGACAGTACCTTGCAACTGGCCGATAGCCGGGGCGGATGCGAAACCCTGAGCCGCACGCCGCTGTTCCGCACCGGTACCATACCGACCGATACGGCTAAGTTCGACGAGGACACTTTCTTCCGCACCGACACTGCCGTAGTGCAAGGTTTCATCGACGGCTACGGGCCGCAAGCGGGCTTCACCAGTTTCATGCTGCAACTGGAAGACCACTTCCTCCCCTCGGGCATGGACCAACGCCCCGTACTCGCGGAAGTGAAACCGGACGGGCGTTTCCGCGCCGAAATCCCCCTGACGCATCCCGTAATGGGCATGACAATCATCCACGACGAAAGCATGGTACCGTTTTACGTGGAGCCGGGCGACACAATCACCCTCTACCTCGACTGGGGACGTAGGACGCAATATGAGTGGAACTTACAACGGGGCAACCTCATGGCCATGGGGCGGAACGCCCGGACGCTGACGGACTTCACCTCGTTCGACCTCCTCAACCTGTCCGGTAGCACAACCCTGATGCAGGAAGCCCAAACGATGTCGCCCGAAGAGTTCCTCCCGAAACAGCTGGAATGGCTCACGTCCAAACTACACGAACTGGATTCCGCTTTTGCCGTCCACCCCGTCACCCCGAAAGCCGCCTCCTTGCTCCGGAACTATGTACGCCTCAATGCGGGCAGCACCCTGCTCAACCTTGTCGGACCACAGAACCTCCGGCTTCCCCAAAACAAGGCTTCCTATTACCGCTTCCTACACGAGATGCCAACGGACGACATCGCAAGCCTCGCTAACCTGGCTTTTGGAGCATTCATCAACGCCTTGGAATTTTCCGAATTGGGTCCCGGCCTTCCGCCCAAAATGATATGTTTTCCGCCTCCTTCACTGCTCTCGGTGATGCAGGGAATGAACATCCAACCCGACATAGTCGACCTGCCCGCACTACAGGATATGGACCGAAAGACCGGCCATCCCATATTATGGACTTGGGCAGAAAGCTTGGATAGCCAAGCGTTCGAGCAGAAATATCCGGAAGCCTACAAAGCCTGGACAGAACGAACCTCCGCATACCGGACGACAAGTCAGGACTTACGTCCGGAAGGCTTCGAACAGATGGCACTCCACGCCCTCGTGCAGCTGTACCGGGAAAAAGACAGCCTGATGACCGCTTACTGTGGACAACGCCACTCTTTTGTCAACAAGCTGATGTGGACACGCAACTGCAACAAATACCTTCCTATACTGGAAAACCGGGAGACGGCCCTGCGCTTCGGCGTGCTGCTCACACAGGACATCGACCGCCCGCTGAGCCTCACCCGGCTGGTGTTCGATGAAATCGAACGCATCCACCCCAGCCGCCCGCAAACCGCCGACACAGCCTACGAACTGCCGGACAGCAAGGATGCCGACGTGTTCCGCCGCCTCATTGCTCCGTGCAAAGGGAAATATGTGCTGGTGGACTGCTGGGCCAGCTGGTGCGGCCCATGCCGCCAAGGCATCGAGGCCAGCGCGGAAATCCGGGAAAAATACGCCGACAGTCCGGACATCGACTTCGTGTTCGTCACGGGCGACAGCGACACGCCGCAACCATTCTACGACGACTTCACGAATAAGCACCTGCAAGGCGAGCTGTCTTACCGCATCCCACAGGACGACTTCAACCGCCTGATGCGGCTCTTCCGGTTCACCTCCATCCCCCGCTACATTCTTGTGGACCGCCAAGGGTGCATCATAGACGACAACCACAACGGGTACGACGGACTGGAACATGCACTGAAAGCCCTGAAACAGAAAGAACAAAGATGAGACAGAAAACTCTCCTGCTCCTCCTCATCCTCTTGGGATGGGGCATCCATCCGCTCCGTGCGCAACAACCACAGATGGAATGCTGGATGGACAGCCAAGGCTTGTGGGCCTGGGGCTTTGCAGACAGGTTCGCCGTGTACGATGATCGGCCGTGGCAGTACGAATCCGACCGGAAGGACGGCGACCGCCGCATCCTGACGCTCCGCCACGGCGACGAACGCCTCCGAGCCGAACTCCGCCCGACAAGCGACACCACCTGCACCATCGCCGTGAACGGCAGCCGTCCGCAGACCTACCGCCGGTGGAACACGGCCAAGGGCATCCTCCCCTACCTCCCGGCGGACGACACGCCGCCCGCGCCGTGCGACTACGAGACGGATACCGCAACCATACGGGGCTATATCCCCAATGCCCGTCATCTGCGCTTCGAGGTATCCCATTACGACGCATTGGATTACATTAACCGGAACGAAGTCTCCGCACGAACCGACTCCGCCGGATTCTTCGAAATCCGCCTTCCGCTGTCCGGAAGGTTGCAAGTATTCCTCCTTCAGCCACAAAGATTCATTCATGAATTGTGGCTCAGTCCTGGAGAAACCGTCTTCTTCAGTTTTTTGGACGGTACACCCTACATCATGGGCAAAGACAGTCGACTGGAACTTGAAATGAGCCAGGTACCAATCGATGCCTTCAGTGCCTACCCGCGTTCCATACAATACCCCCATGAACCGGACGACAGCACGGCGCTCAGCGAAATACGGAAAGCCATCGTCCAATGCGACGCCCGTCTGGACAGCATGACAGCGGCACACCCGAATCTCTCGGCCATATTCCGCCAAACAGCCAAGGAACTCATCGGATACAGCGCCCTCCAAGGTTTGGGAGAACAAATGTTTGAAACGTGCGTGGAAGGACGCGAACAGACCCACCCGGGCATCACGCAGCTGATAGATTCCCTGCTTGCCTCCCTGCCCGCCACCCCGACTTTCGTCAGCGATTACTATGATTCATTCTGGAACTGGCACACCGTTTATCAAGACTATCTGGCCAACCGCCACGGACGCATCACGCTCAACGCAGGCCTGCTACGGAAAGTCCTCGACCGACAGAACGACTTCCGGATGCCGGACAGCATCGCACTGCTTTTCGACCAAATCGAAACGTTGAAGAACGAGTTTGCCAACGACAAAGCACTACAAATGAAGTATGATTCACTTCATTCTCAAGTCTATGAGGCACTTGAACAAATCCCGGAATTCAAGAAGAACGCTCTGGAGTACCTTAAAATCACGACCCTGCAGTCCTATTGGAACATATTCGACACCCTCCCGCTCCCTGACCCCCGGAAAGATTACGTCAAGGCACGAAGCACGATGGAAGCTTTAAGGCAGTCGCACATCCCGCTCCCACAATATGTATTCGACGAAGCGATGAGACGCGTCCGGACACCCGGCCTGCGCGACATCCTCACCCGTCAGCAAGAGGCCTATCAGCCCGCCGACTTCGACTACCAAGGCTCTCTCCGGACGAACGACATCGTGGCCGGACTGACAGACGGCGAGGAAATCCTGCGCCGCCTCCTCGCCCCCTGTCGCGGGAAAGTGGTCTATACCGACATCTGGGGCACATGGTGCGGCCCCTGCAAGCACGACATGAAGCTTTTCGCCCCCGCCGCCAAGGAAGCCCTGAAGGGCCGCGACGTGGTGTTCCTCTACCTCGCCAACCGCTCTTCGGACGCCTCCTGGAAACAAATCATCAAGGAATACGGCTGCGTGGGGCCGCAGACCGTACACTACAACCTGCCCGCCGAACAGCAGGAGGCCGTCGAGCGCATCCTCCTCAACCGGGGCTACCCCTCCTACGCCCTGTTCGACAAGGAAGGGAAGCTCGTCACCAAAGACGCGCCCCGCCCCAGCGAGAAGGACCGGCTCGTACATATGATAGAAGAATTGACCAAGAAATGAACGGACATTCCTCAAAACTGGACAGGATGTCGCAGAAAAATCAGAAATCAATCATAAGGAACTCACGCAAGTGGATGTGTATGATGCCCGGATATTCGGGCAAGCCGCCGCTGACCGGATCCATCGAAACGACATACTCCGGGTAGTTGTCGCCTCCCTCAGGGAGGTTCGCCGTAGCGTACCCGTACAAGTCATCGGCCGTGGCTATGTCCCTGAAGGCATGAAACTCCTTGTTGACATATACCACGTTGGACGCGCTTCTATTCGCTTGCAGCCAGAACTGCAATTGCTTGAGCATACAGTTTTTGCCGACCCTGCGCTGCCCGACAAGGATAATCATCATCCCTTTACCCAAATGCGAGACGATGTGACCGAGATAAGCCGGGCGTTCGATTATTTCCATAAGCAAGGCATTTTGATGCAAAGATATAAAACACGAATGGAAAAAATGAACCATAGCAAGAAAAATATAAGATATACTTTGATAAATCAAGCCAGCCTACCGCCACCGCCACACAACCATAGCCCCTCTTTCCAGAAATACAAAAAGTTACGGATTCCGGAGAAGACCTTTCAAAATGCAAGGATTTCCACGGAATCCGCAACTTGTCCTGCATCCAAAAGTTCCAATCCAGAGGGGCAAACGTTAAAAAACAGCCGCCGGAACTGCTCCATACGGACATTTCTCCGCCAAAATTCCGATTTCTTTGCGGCAAGAAATTTCCGTCTTTGCTGAAAGAAATTTTCATCTTGCCGCAAAGCCGGAGAACGTATGCCGCAAAGCCGCGATTTTTTGTCCGGAAAAGGGAAAAATCCACAGCCCCGGCCACCATTTTCCGGCTAATTGGAAGGCTTCCGCACACAAAAACGGAATGACAAAATGCCGGACATCCCGCCTTTCCGCTGACGCAAAGCCGCGTCCCATGCGCCAGCCGCTCCCATACCGCATCCAAACGGAAGCAAACCGCCGGAAAGGCTGACATTCCGCCCTCTCCGCCCCCCCAAGATACGCCCGAATTTTCCATCATCACGCCCGACGGACAGAAATACGCGAGTCTCGCGCCCCGCCCGTGACAAATTGACAAAATGCCGTTCCGCGACCTCAAAGGAACAAAGCCTTGAAAAAAGAGCGTCCCGTCCGGGTCGTCACCATCTTTTTGTAGAAATGGGCAGCTTGCGAAAGCTGATAATATCCTTCGGCCATGTTGACAATCAGATCGGCCTCGAACAAAGGCTCGAAATGAAGCTTGCGGGCCGTATCCATGCGGTGATGGCTTCCTACCACGTCGGCCAGCCATCCCTTCTCTTCTTCCGTCAGCCCGCCCTCGTCGCGCAACCACTCTTCCGCCAGCTTGCGGCCTTCCTCCTGCTGGTGTACCGGCAGGCTGTCGCCATACAGCCGCCGCGCTGCGGGACAGCCGATGTCGTGCAGCCAGGCCGCCATCTCCACCAGCTCGATTTGGCCGCCTTCCCATCCCTCGCCCGTGGCGATAAGACGCGTGTAGGCCGCCACGGCCTGCGTATGCGTGATTTGTTCCAACGCCGGAGGGTTGGCGATGTAAAAGTCCGTCACCCGCCAGGCCAGCCGGTCTTTCAGTCTCGTCTTGTCATCCATATCGCTTTCTCCTTCCTCACTTATCCTGTTACTCAGTCTGATCCGCCTGCCGCACGGCTTCCCGCGCACGCTCCAGCACGGCGAACAGTTCGTCCACCGTCTCCGCGCGGAGCATGGCGATGCGCGTGTCCCTGAAGTTGGGAATGCCCTTGAACACCGGGGAGGCGGCCAAGTGGCGGCGGCTGTGCAGGATGCCCCGGTATTCATCAATGCGTCGCACGCTGGTGAGTACCTGCTCCTTGAGCACATCTATCTTCCAGTCGTCGCTCATGGGCGGATATACGCTCCGCACCACCTGCCCCGCCGACACCGCGCCGGGATGCAGCAAATCCATGATTTCCTTGAAAATCCAGGGCCGGCCGAATGTGGCACGCCCCACCATGACGGCATCCACCCCGTAGCACTCAAAACACTCCCTGGCACGGGAGGCCGACGTGATGTCGCCATTGCCGATGATGGGAATCCTCATGCGCGGATTCCGTTTCACCTCGCCAATCAGCGTCCAGTCCGCCTCGCCGGTGTACATCTGGGCGCGGGTCCGCCCGTGGATGGTCAGGGCCTGGACGCCGCAGTCCTGCAGCCGCTCCGCCAAGTCCACAATGATTTTATGGCTGTCGTCCCACCCCAGGCGGGTCTTCACCGTGACGGGAACATCCACCGCGTCCACCACGGCCCGCGTGATTTCCAACATCTTGGGAATGTTCTGCAACATGCCCGCACCCGCACCCTTGCCGGCCACCTTCCTGACAGGGCAACCGAAATTCAGGTCGAGTACGTCAGGGTGCGCCCGTTCCACCACGATGCGGGCGGCATCGGCCATCGGCCCCGGCTCCTTCCCGTAAATCTGTATGGCCACGGGACGCTCGTCGTCGCACACGGCCAGCTTTTCCAGACTGCGGTTGACCATCCGCACCAAGGCATCGGCCGCCACAAACTCGGAATACACCATCGACGCGCCCAACCGCTTGCACAACAGACGGAACCCGATGTCCGTCACATCCTCCATCGGAGCGAGAAACACGGGACGAGGCCCGAACTCTATATTTCCTATCTTCATGGGTGCAAAGATACGCCAAGAAAGGCCAATCTGACAAACGGAAACCTCAAAAAAGACACCCACTGCCCTTTCATGTCAGGAAAAGGCCGTATATTTGCACCCAAATTCCACCAGCATGACGAGAAAAGATTTTGAAATCATGGCCCCCGTAGGCTCACGGGAATCGCTGGCCGCCGCCCTCAAGGCCGGGGCAGACTCCATCTACTTCGGCATCGAGAACCTGAACATGCGGGCGCACTCGGCCAGCACCTTCACTATCGACGACCTGAAGGAAATCGCCCGTACCTGCGCGGAACAGGGCGTGAAAAGCTACCTGACCGTGAATACCATCATCTACGACGGCGACCTCGCGCTGATGCGCACCATCCTCGACGCGGCCAAGGAGGCCGGCATCTCCGCCGTCATCGCCTCGGACGTGGCCGTACTCATGTATGCCCGGCAAATCGGGCAGGAAGTGCATCTATCCACCCAGCTGAACATCAGCAACATCGAAGCCCTGAAGTTCTACTCCGCCTTCGCCGACGTGGTGGTGCTGGCCCGCGAGCTGAACCTGGAACAAGTGGGCGAAATACACCGGCAGATAGAGGAACAACACATCTGCGGCCCCGGCGGCGAACCGGTGCGCATCGAGATGTTCTGCCACGGCGCGCTCTGCATGGCCGTGAGCGGCAAGTGCTACCTGAGCCTCGACAACATGGGACGGTCTGCCAACCGGGGGGAATGTATGCAGGTTTGCCGGAAAGCCTACATCGTGAAAGACCGCGATTCGGACCTGGAGCTGGAAATAGACCGCCAATACATCATGAGCCCGAAAGACTTGAAGACCATCCGCTTCATCGACCGCATGATGGAGGCCGGCGTGCGGGTGTTCAAGATTGAAGGCCGCGCCCGCGGTCCGGAATATGTCCACACCGTGGTGCAATGCTACCAGGAAGCCATCCAAAGCGTGCTGGACGGCACATTCACCGAAGAAAAGAAGGACGGATGGGACGAACGGCTGGCACGGGTGTTCAACCGGGGATTCTGGGACGGCTACTACCTGGGGCAGACATTAGGCGAATGGACCCGGAACTACGGGTCCTCGGCCACCGAAAAGAAAGTGTACGTAGGCAAAGCCGTCAAGTACTTCTCCAAGCTCGGCGTGGGGGAATTCCAAATCGAGGCTTCCGACATGAGCGTGGGCGACAAGCTCTTCATCACCGGCCCCACCACAGGAGCCTTGTTCATGACGCTGGAGGAAGTGCGCTACGACCTACAGCCCGTGGAAACCGTGGGGAAAGGCATGAGGGTGTCGTTCAAAGTCCCGGAAAAAATCCGCCCCAACGACAAGCTCTACAAGTTGGTGGCGAGCGGGCGGAAAGACTAAAAACCACCGGACGAACCAGAAAGGAAATCCACTATCCCCAGATGCTTGATGGGATGGTAGAAAGTGTCCGGTCGGCGGTCGTGCAAGTACTTCTGTTCGTACAGCTCCGCAGGCCCCCACGACACCTCGAAGCGGTAGCCGTAGTTCTCGAACTGCCGCACCGTGAAGCCTCCGTTGTAGGCCAGCGTGGGAAGCAGGAACTCGTAGTAGAAGCTGCTGTTGCGGCGGATGAAGGCGGACAGGGCCTCCAGCAGGCGGCGGCTCACGCGGAACAGCTGGCTCCACGAGAAGTACAACGCCCCGAAGGGGTTGTCGCGGATCAGCCGCACCGTTCCGTCCTTTTCCTTTCCTTTTCCGTCTCCATGCGTCCCTCCTTTCTTCAGATTTTCCGCCGGCATTCCCTTTCCCACGCGTCCATCGCGCTCCTCATCGTACGGTCCATGTCGTAATACCGATATTCGGCCAGCCGACCGCCGAACACCACGTCCGTCTCCCGCCCCGCCAATGCCTTGTAACGGGCGTAAAGCTTGTCGTTCCGCTCATCGTTCACCGGGTAATACGCCTCCCCGCCCGGGACGTACGCCGCCGGGTACTCCCGAGTGAGCACCGTCACCGGAGTCCGCCGCGCCTCCTCCGGCGTGGCCGTCCCCCACATCTCGCGGAACGTGTTCAGGTTGAAGGGAAGGCTGTAAATCCGCCCCTTGTAGTTCGCCTTCACGTGCAGGCGGAAACGGTTGAAGCGCACGAAGCGGCAGGCCAGCCGCCACACCCCCTCGTCCGACGTGTGGAAGATGTGCGGACCGTACTCGTGCACGTTGATGCCCTCTATCAGGCGGTCATGCACGCCCCCGCCCGTGTGCGGACGCCGGTCTATCACCAGGCAACGCTTCCCCGCCTGCCGGGCGTGCCACGCGAAGGTCGACCCGAACAGGCCCGCACCCACTATCAGGTAATCGTAGTCTTTCTTCATACACCTAAATCCTATTTATAGATTTTACAAACACAACCAAACACCTCTTATGCTTTGCCAGAGAACTATACTCCCGTAACATATACGTTGCCAACTCATCTTTCACCAATCCAAGGCAAGATGCTCTTTCCACGACCTCATCCTCCGCATGAGGGTTAACGACTCCTGGAGACAATTGTTCCCCCCAAGCAACCACCAAATACCTGTTTGTTGACCTCACAAGATTCTCCCATAATTTCCCCTCATACTTCTTAGGAATATATTCTCCGACAGATAAAAAAAGGGTCATTCCAAACGGTTCTTCCGGAATCAAATCATCTGTTAAATCCGCTGGTTTGCATACAGCCTTTTTAGACAACAACCTTGAAAAGTCCTCTGTGTTAGGATTACCATCATATCCCACGGCTGCGATTCTCATCCTTCGCAATGCTTCCACATACCAGCCTGGGCCACATCCCAAATCTATTACATCCCCTATTTTACAGACTTTACAGAATAACGCAATCCCTTTGCTCAACCCCGGGTCATAAGTATGCCCCACAAAAGTCCGGGTAGTCCATGCACCCGTCTCACTACAACTCAAAGCCTCATTGGCAATCAAATATTGATCTGTCAAATCCATCAATCGTTTACAACTGGGATATTCGTATTTACGTGCAAAGAAAGCATGAGAAGAAGAAACTTCAAAGAAAAGAGCCTCATCCAAATTCGCTGGATGGTAATCACCTGACTTCTCCCAATGTATAAACCGATAGATACTGTTTGCTATTTGAATATTAGGCATATCCAGATTTCTCACAACCGTTTGTATGAACATCTCGTCCGGAACAAACGTAAACCGGAACCTCCGTAATAAAGCACGGTGCTTGTGCGTATATTGAACAACGGCTTCTGTACAAGCCCTTGTCAATGAGAACCAAGCGGATCCGCCATACAAATGCTTGATTTGACGGGGAAATCCGCGCCTTATTCCTAACTTCTCTTGAAAATCAGCAGACCTCCATATTTTCCTAATTTGCTCATCCGACGATGGACGAAGCCAATCTGTCAAGAAATAGTACTGAATCCGGCGATAAGTATTTCCATCCCAACGAGGGTTGGGCAAATGAACACCTCCTATAAACTCCTTATTCTCCTTATCAAAGAATTCCAAAAATTTGCTGAGTGGTTTTATAGGATAATCCTGTCCGCTTATCAAATGGACATATCGACAGTCTGAGTTTTTAAGAGCCTGTTCAAGGAGGCACAACTGGCACAACAGGAGTTTATAGCTACCCCAATGCACAGCGACTTTCCGGAATACCCGCACCACCCCCGGAAGTTCAGCCAGACCACGTTCATCTTCAACCGTAAGTTTCGAATTCTTATCCAGATGAATGATAATGTCACATTTACCCTCAAAATACCTGATGAGTTTTTCTAATTGCGCCCTGTTCTTATGCGCCATAATCAATATAGCCTGTTTCATCGTTCTCCTCCCATTCCATTTTTAAATGATTCCAGAAAGATGTCTATCAAACGCCTTTCTCTTAAAATCAGCTCGCCACGCCCTGTTAGCTGAAGCCTGGTGGACAATGTATCCCCAAGGTTGGTGACCAATCCCTTGGGAAAAACAATCCCCACCCCATAAAGCCCTTTCTCGTCCGGAATACCGTTAATCCAATCAACCGTTCCTGTCAGAAAACCATACCTTGCATTGGGATACGCATCGGCAAAAACATGCACTTTTGCCCCCTTGGTTGCAGCACCCATATTAAACGGCGGAAGATACAATGTGCCACGAACAACAGAATCCTTGCTGTCAAGAAGCGGGATAACAACAGAGCCTTTCAAGGTTTCCGGAATCTTGAACAAATAACTGCCGACAACAATAACCACCAAAGGCAACGCGAATATGAAAATCCCCCATTTTTGCAAATAAGACGGAATACCGCCGATAAAATGCGGATTGGATTCCGATTCCCGTAATTCCACTTGTCGCTTCTTTCCCATGTATTCCATATTAGTTCTTTTATAATTGGGATTCCACCAGATGATAATAGCCCCCGTGAAGCGCCATAAGTTCTTCGTGACTCCCTTTTTCCACTATAGAACCGTTTTTTAGCACAATTATTTGGTCTGCATGACGAATGGTGCTGAGCCTGTGTGCACTAATCACCACTGTCTTTCCCACGCAAAAGTTCATTAGGTTTTCCACTATTTGTTTCTCATTATTACTGTCCAATGCATTCGTTGCTTCATCAAGAAACAGATACTCCGGATCTTTATAGATAGCTCGGGCAATTAGTATGCGTTGACGTTGTCCTTGGCTGATACCGTTACCTTCCATACCTATTTTCGTATTATAACCTAAGGGGAGATTGCTGATGAATTCATCTATATTGGCAATATGAGCCGCATTTTTCAAACGCGCCATATCTATTTCCCCTTCACCTACGGCAATATTCTCTGCGATTGTATCAGAAAACACAAAACTGTCCTGCATGACTGCTCCCACCTTTTCTCTCCAGACATGCAGATTGACAGACTGCAAAGGTATGCCCCCCACCAATATCTTCCCTTCCTGCGGAACATAAAAGCCCTGCAATAATTTCATGATTGTGGTTTTCCCACTTCCGCTGGCACCGACAATTGCCGTTATCTTATGCTGAGGGATATGCAAATCAACGTGCGTCAGAATGAACTCGCGCGATGAGCCGCTATAGCTGAAAGACACATCTTTCAAGTAGATGCTTTTGTCTGTAGGAAGCTCTGCCATCAAACACCTCCCTTCGCCAATTTCATCCTTAATTTCATGTATCTCATTCAAGCGTTCCAGGCTAATCTTGGCATTCTGCAAAGAATGAATGATTCCTATATAGTTGGAAATTGGGCCGCTGATTTGTCCTACTATGTAGGAAACGGCCATCATCATTCCTAAGGTCATTTCCCCTTCTATTACCTGTCGCGCGACAATATATGAAATAGTCAGCCCCGTACATTTTGTCAGTATCCTTGCTCCGAATTGTTTAATCTGCTCTATCTTCAGACCCTTAATGTTATTCTGGAAATATTGAGCCTGTAGATTTTCCCACTCCCACAATCTATGGCGTTCGTCATTATTCATTTTTATTTCCTGCATTCCTTGAATCAACTGAATCACACAACTCCTATTCTGAGATTGTATCTCAAAAGATTTGTAGTCCAAAATTTTCCTATATCTCAAGAAAAGCAATACCCATGCGACATACAAAGCATGACCGGCAATGAAAATCAGCAATATTTTGCAATCATAGAATGCCAAGAGCACACCGTACAACATAATATTGGCCGAAGAGAAGAACAGCCCTATGCTGTCTTTTGTCAGGAATGTTCTTATTCGTCCATGATCACTAAGACGTTGCATCAGGTCTCCGGTCATTTTCGTATCAAAAAAGCGTATGGGAACATTCATCAGCTTCTTCCAGAAGTCTGCAAGCAAGGCTATATCTATGCGGGTATTCACATGCAGGGAAAGCCAATTGTGGAAGAAACGCACGCTTATGTCTGTAATCGTAAGCACCAATTGTGCCGACAATACCAATAAGACAAAATTCAGATTTCCGTTTTGGACACCTATGTCCACCAATGCCTGAGTCAAGAAAGGAAAAACAAATCCTAAGACCATATACAACAGCATACAAATAACAATTTGTATGAGTTGCCATCTATACGGAAGAAGGTATTTGAAAAAAGAACTTATTCCATAATGTCGGCCAATGCCTACATCACTCTCTTGTTGATAAAATCTTGCCGTGGGCTGTAAAACAAGGACGATTCCACATTCGTTGCCATTTTTAATCGAACTGAACCAATTAGCTCCGAACTCTTCTTCAGTCAGTACAATGAGGGAAGAGGAGGGATCTGCAATGTGATACAAATATCCACGTCTCCGCTTTCTAATCCGGTAGAGTACCACGTAATGATTCTGCTTCCAATGCAGGATGCAAGGAAGAGGCACTTTTTCCCGTAACAGATGCAATGTGGCTTTTACCCCCGTTGCATGAAACCCTATCTCTTCCGCAGCATCGCAGACTCCCATTAACGATGCTCCCCCACGTGAGATATGGGAATATTCACGCAGGATATTGAGACTGTAATCCCGCCCGTAGGATTTGGCTATCATCCGAAGACAAGCCGCACCACAGTCACTTGAATCCATCTGACAAGAAAAAGGAAACGGTCGTCTGAACATAATCTTCATTTACAATAGGGATTGGCTGATTCAAACCATGCCAATCCCATCTTTCCATACTAGAACAACCTTCAGCCCATATCAACATCCGCTTCCGGCATCTTCACACCCGCTTCCGACATCATCGCATCTGCTTCCGGCATCATCACACCCGCTTCCAGCATCCTCACACCCGCTTCCGGCATCATCGCATCCGCTTCCAGCGTCAGCACATCCACTTCCGGCGTCAGCACATCCACTTCCGGCATCAGCACATCCACTTCCTGTTTCCGCACTGCTTCCGAGGCCTCCAAAAACATGTAACATGTCTACCCCTGAAAGGAATTCCAAATCCTCTTCTATGAGAGGTTCTTTTCTTAAAACTGTCATAACACTAAGTTTTAAATGAATAATATGGTTAACACCCACTAAGCATCATATTTCTCCTTGCATTTCCCGGTCATACTTCCGCACGCTCTTCCCTCTCATGAAGCGATAAGCCACCGTCAGGGACAACGCGTTGGCATTGGTCTTGCTGATATATGACACCCGTTCAAGTGTCTGAGCTGCGGAATGAGAATACTCCGTATACTTTGAACCGGTGAAGAACACGGGCAGGGTATACTGGAAAGTCAGCCGCAATCGCTGCTTCAGCATGTTCTTGCTGAGGACAAAGCTGAAATAGTCCATGTCGCGCGTGTTCCATCCTTGGGCGGACACTCCGTAAAACCGGTTATAATAATAGCCCAGCGACATCGTGAGGCGACGGCGCGTATTGTAATACCTGGCCTGCGCATTGCCGGAAAACCCGTTGTTCCGGTTTCGGTATTCATTGAACTTCCCCACCATATCCTGATATTTCAGAAAGCCGCTCAACGTGAAGTCCCCCACTTTCTTCTTGATCGCTATGGAAGCCCACCATTCCTTGTACAGTACATTCTGCGGGGCATAGGCCACAAAAGGGCCGTAGCTCCCGCCGGGCCGCAAGCCCTCCTTCACACTGGAGACAGTAGAGAACATGTCGGGAGAATAATGTCCGCCCACCTGCAAGTCGACCGAATTGAAGAAATTCAGCCAAATTCTTCCCCGCTGGATTTTGTTGGTTTCCAGCCTGGGATTGCCCTCGCGGAAAGTAAGCGAATCTGTGAAATAGCCATACGACGTGACCTGCTCAAGCGTCGGGTACGACACATCGAACCAGTAGTTGACCCGCATCCAGAGCCAGTCACTCCAGCGGTGGAACATCGTGCTGCTGACTCCGTAAACCATGTTGTTGTCCTTGAAAGAACGGGTCTTGTTGCGCACATTCTCCGCCGACGCGCTGAACGTGAGCTGCGTACCGTTTTCAAAGCGATAGGACATCCACGTCCATAAGCGGTTTCGCAAGAAAGAATTCTCGTTGAGCAGTTCAGCACCGAGGCGGTTCCGCTGCCGGTAGTCCTTCCACGTCAGGCTATATCCGAAGCTGATGTAAAATCTATTGTCAAAGAACCGCCGGTTAGCGGTCATCTGGCTCCATACGTAATTCATCCTGTTGCGGAAGTAATGTTCCGACAGATAGCCGGTACTCTGCCGCAGGACATCGTCCGTCTCCCACACATTGTAGGTATAGTTGAAGTCATACACATAGTTCCACGCCCGTGTATTGCCACGGTAATACATCCCCAGCGTGTGGCGGTAGCCGTCATTCACGGCCTCCCGCTGCTCGCCGAGCGTATCCCGCTTCCCGCCGTCCAGCCACAGCCGTTCCACATCGTCCCATCCGTACTGCCTGTCCCGGCTCTGGATATAATTATAGGAAAGCGAGATGGAATGCTGCCTGTTGAACTGGTGGTCCACAGCCACGTACGCACGGTGGGACTGGAAACGACTGCCATCCGTCAGCGAGGAGGGAAGTGCCGTCTCCTGCAGCCGGTTCACGTGATAAACGCGTTGCCGGGTGATACGGTCCAACTCCCCGTGATTGAAATTGGTACGGTACATCCCCGTGAAGTTCCATTTGTTCCGCGTATAGTCGAAGGAAACCGAGGCATTGTCCCGCGTCAGGTTCTTGCCTTTCCCGTTGCCGTCCGAGGGCAGCACCCGCATGTAGTTGGACAGATTGCTTTCAAATCCTTCATAATCCTCTTTCGTATGCAAGTTGATTAATACGTCATAACCAGAATATATCCCATCGGGATTGGGCACAATCTCCACCCTGTCGAAACGCAGGTGGTGGAGTTCCTTGATATAGTCTGCAGGCTTCCGCAGGCTGTCCACCAAGATGATGATGTTCTTCGACCCATAGTAGGACAAGGAATTGTCGCTATAATCGCAATCTATGCCCGGTATGGCCCCCAGCAGCTGTGCCGTATTGGCGGCCTGTTTCCGCATCTCGCGGGTGATACGCACCACATCCCGGTCGGCATAGTGTACCATATTGGAGGCTGTGACCGTCACCGTGTTCAGGCGCATTGCCTTCTGCACCGCGCTATCGGCCGGATGCGCCGCAACACTATCAATCTGATGTGTCACGCTGTCAGGATTTGGATTCCACGACTTGTCTGAGCCAAAGACATAAATGCCGCACATCAGGAAAAAAACTATGAAAGATACCTTTTTCATGATACTCCCTCCAGGATTGTTTCGCAATACCTCTTAATGGAAGTTTCCACTGACGCATCCGCATCATGATATTTGCATATCACTTTTCCATGCTTCTCAAGCATTTCATTCCTACGCTGGGGACAAGGCCCCATGCAATAAGGCAAATATCTGCATTGTGCGCAGTCATTGTCGTCTTCAAAAAGAGATTCCTCGAAAGGATAGTCTGCCTCCCAGACAATATCGCCGGTTTCCGCCAGAAAGCCCTTGGCCGTTTCCGGCCTCTCGTTTTCACACTTTCCGACACGCCCATTGGGAAAGACGCAATTGAAATGTTCATAGTCCACATAACATAAGGCACCGGTCGCACAACGGATACGATAGTTGCCTTGCCGGACCAAATGGCGCAATTCGGCCAGTTTCCGGTCTTCTTCTCCAAACGGCGGCAATTGCCAGATTCTATATGCTGACACCGTGACACGTCGACGGTACTCCTGCGGAATGAGCGTGTCTATATCTTCCATCATCCGTGACGGCATCAGGCTCTTTTCCGAATAATTAACGCGCAACCGGCATGTGGAATCGGGAATAAGCCTGAGAATGCTGGCAATATTGCCCAATGCCATGTCAAAAGCATTGTCCGTTTCATTTCGTTTCACCTTGTTGTGGCATTCCCTGCAGCCATCCACCGTAATCTGGAATATCCGGACACCCATCTCACCCAGCAAAGCGATTCTCTCATCATTCAACAACAAGCTGTTGGTCGTCACATCGCTGTAGAAACAGATGTAGTTTTTCTTGCAAAAATCACGGGCAAACTTTGTAATATCCACAATCTGGTCGAAAGCCAACAAGGGTTCTCCGCCGAACCAAGATAAACGGAACCTCCTTACCATGTTCTCGGACAAGTATTTTTCGATGTGCAACTTAACCCTTGCTACCATTTCATCCGTGAGCGTCAGACTCTGATGCTCCTGGATGCAATACCAGCACCGAAGATTGCAACGGTAAGTCGGCAATATCATCAGCATGTATTGTTCAGGAAAACGTGCTTCACGGAATTTCCGTTCCACCAGAACACTCTCATCAACATCATCCCTTACCACAAACCCTCCAGCCTCCATTTTTTTCAAGAAAGGAATAAACCTTTCATCATGTTCGATAGTTTCCGGATGGAAGATGACTTTCTCGAACTTGCTGAAATTCTTTTCTGTCACGAGAAAGAAACGTTTAGTAATTCCGTTAAAACAGATGTATTTCCCTTTATAGGGGATAAAATAATTGTATGCGGATGATTTCATAGGCAAATGTCAACACATTTAACAAAGTCATTTATAGTCTCAATCAGCCCCTGCTCCAAGGCCACACACGGATGCCAATCCAGCTCATGCCGGGCTTTTGCTATGTCCGGTTTCCGCATTTTCGGATCATCCATTGGCAGGGTGGAATACACAATACGCGAAGGAGAACTTGCCAGCCTGACGATTTCCGATGCAAGTTCTGCTATGGTATGCTCTTCCGGATTGCCCAAATTCACCGGGCCGGTCACGGCATCGTCCGTCCGCATCATGCGCGTCATCCCCTCTATCAGGTCGTCGACGTACTGGAACGACCGGGTCTGCCCGCCCGTACCGTAGACAGTGAGCGGTTCGCCCCGCAGGGCCTGCACGATGAAGTTGGAGATGACCCTACCGTCGTCCGGGGCCATGCGCGGGCCGTAGGTGTTGAAGATGCGGATGATCTTCACCGGCACACCGTACATGCGGTGGTAGTCCATGCAGAGGGTCTCGGCGCAACGCTTGCCCTCGTCGTAGCAGGCGCGGGGGCCGGTAGGGCTGACATTGCCATGGTAGGATTCCCGCTGCGGATGCTCCAGGGGGTCGCCGTAGACCTCGCTGGTGGAGGCCTGGAGGATGCGACAGCGGTGCGTCCGCGCCAGCTCCAGCATGTTGCGCATCCCCGCCACGGAGGTCAGCAGCGTCTTCACCGGGTCTTTCTGGTAATGCGCCGGGGAGGCGGGGCAGGCCAGATTGTAGATTTCATCTATCGGCCCGTCCGGGAAGAAGGGACGGAGATGTCCCAGTTCCGGTACTCGAATCCCGGGAAGGACTCCAGGTCGCGGAGGTTCTCCCGCCGGCCGGTGGACAGGTCGTCCAGGCACAGCACGCGATGGCCTTCCTTCAACAGGCGCAGGCAAAGATGGCTGCCGATAAAGCCGAGACCGCCGGTCACTAAGATGCGTTTCGATTCTTTCATGGTATTCTATCTTTTAATTTATACCGCAAATATATGATTATTCTTGTTATCTATAGCAACATTTAAACATTATTTTAGTTTTTGTTTACTTGCCATAACATAAAAAAAACTAAAACATAGTCCTAATGACAATAAACATTATTTTTCCATGCGGTTTGTATTGTCGCATCCGCTGATTATATCTACCTTTACAAAAAAAAAGAAGGAAATGACAAAAAATACGGATTTTATTTTGGAAAAGGCCTTCTCTGAATTCCTGAACTCCAGCTATGCGGAAGTCTCCACGAACGATTTGGAAAGGGCTACCGGACTGACAAGGGGAGCTATCTACTACACCTACAAGTCGAAAGAGGAACTGTTCAGGGCGGTCATCGAACGTTTCGTGCTGGACAAACAGCACGTGCAACGGAAAACCGGATTCCACGAAGAGGCCGCCAAATGGATCACCCTGAAGGAATACCTGGAAGTCTACATCAACGGGGCAAGAAACACCATCGAGTCCATGCGGAGGTTCGTAAAAGAAGGAAGCAACGGGTTCGGAGGGTATTTCAGCCTGCTCTACCAGGCACGGCGGATCTTCCCGGACTTCGACAACGAGATCCACGAACTGTTCTTCCGTGAAATCTCTTTCATCACGGCCGTAGCGCGGAACGCGGTGGAAACCGGGGAAATAAAGGAACTGGACCCGGAAGAGGTGGCGCGTAACCTGAGGTACATCTTCATAGGCCACGCGTTCGAAGAGTCGTTCAACGGCGGAATGGAAACGGACGACGCAAGGAAGCACCTGATGTTTTACTACCAATTAATAAAGAAATGAAAAAGGAAGTTTATGTCAACCGTTGGAGTTCATTCCTTCCCAACACGCCCGTGGACAATGAACACATTGAGGATTTCATCGGATTCATCGAAGGAAAGAAGTCGCGCATCAAGTCCATCGTGCTGAAACGCAACGGCATCAAACGACGGTATTACGCACTGGACACGGACGGGAATGTCACCCACCGCAACTCGGAAATGGTCGTGGAAGCCATAAAAAGACTGTTCGACGGAAATGAGAACATCCGCAGGGTGGACACGCTGTGCTGCGCGACCACGACGCCAGACCAGCTGGTTCCCTCGCACGCATCAATGGTACACGGACAGTTGAAATGCCAGCCCGTTGAAATTTTTTCCTTCTCGGGCGTCTGCCTGACATCCCTGCAAGCCTTCAGGACCTTGCACAACGCCATAAGGCTGGGAGACAGCCGGGTGGGTGTCTGCACCGCATCCGAACTCATCTCGCCCACATTCAGGGCCGTGAACTACGAAGTGCCGGAAACAGAACTCGAGGAACTGGCCAGGACGCAATACATGGAATTCGAGCGGGACTTCCTCAGGTTCATGCTCAGCGACGGAGCCGCCGCACTGCTGATGTCGGACAAGCCGAACGAAAAAGGGTTGTCGCTGAAAATCGAATGGGTCAGGACCAAATCATACGCCAACGAAACGCACACCTGCATGCGCATGGGAGGTGAACTGCTCCCCAACGGGGAACTGAAAGGATGGAAGGAGTTCGGAGACCGCGTGGGCATCGGGAACTTCCTGCTCTGCCAGGATTTCAAAATCCTGATGAACGGCATGAAGTTCTGGGTGGACTTCATCGAGGAATGCATCCGGGAAACCGGCATGGACCCGCATGAGGTGGACACCGTCATCCCGCACATATCCTCCGCCTTCATCGGCGACGAGCTGAGGAAGGAAATGCAAAAACGGGACGTACCGTTATGGGAGAACTGGTACACCAACCTGACGGAAGTCGGCAACATCGGTTCGGCCTCCATTTTCGTGGCACTGGATGAATATATGCGTACCCGCGCACAAAAAGGAGAACGGATCCTGCTGCTGGTGCCGGAAAGCGCAAGGTTCAGCTACGGGGCCGCACTGCTGGAAGTGGTCTGACACCATCATCATACTTTCCCACCCTGACTGTCCGCAAGCCGGGAAGGCGGCCGCCTTCCGGTTTGCGGATTTCAAATACAACGAGCTTCTCGTGAGCTTCTCGCTACCGAAACATGATTTTTTCTTGCAAAGGAAGCCTGATTTATTTATCTTTTCTTATCTTTGCAAGCACATTACCAACCATTCATTCATGAGCCAGTTGAACTTTACGCACCTTTTGGCACAAACCGTCACGGAATTGTCCGACGACGCGTCTTTGAAAGGTCTATTTCATGAACACCAAGACGGAGACCCTCTCCCTTCGGGCAAAGTGCTGCACGAGATTATCGAACTGTGCCGCGCCATCCTTTTTCCGGGATTCTACGGGAAGTCCACCGTAAACCATCATACCATCGCATACCACATCGGGGTCAACATCGAACGCCTGTACGGACTGCTGACCGAACAGATTCTGGCCGGGCTGTGCTTCGACGCCAAGCAGACGGATTGCAGGAACTGTGAGGCCAACCGGGAGAAAGCCATCGAACTGGCCGGCCAGTTCATCGGGCGGCTGCCCTCCCTGCGGCAAATCCTGGCCACCGATGTGGAAGCGGCCTACAACGGCGACCCTGCCGCCGAATCCTATGGCGAAATCATCAGCTGCTATCCCATCATCAAGGCGTTGAGCAACTACCGCATCGCCCATGAGCTGCTCGTGCTGGGCGTGCCGCTCATCCCGCGCATCATCACGGAGATGGCACATTCCGAGACGGGCATCGACATCCATCCCGCCGCCCGCATCGGCCACCATTTCACCATCGACCACGGCACGGGCGTGGTCATCGGCGCCACCTGCATCATCGGCAACCACGTGAAACTCTACCAAGGGGTGACCCTCGGGGCCAAAAGCTTCCCGCTCGACGAGAACGGGCATCCCATCAAGGGGATACCCCGCCACCCGATACTGGAAGACCACGTCATCGTCTACTCCAACGCCACCATCCTGGGACGCATCACCGTGGGCGAGGGAGCCACCGTAGGCGGCAACATCTGGGTGACAGAGGATGTGCCGGCCGGCGCACGGCTCGTACAAAAGAAATACAAATAATATCATACCTAACGAACAAGCATCCATCGAATAAACTTACACAATGGAAACTGAATTTGAACTCATCGCCAAAACCTTCCAGGGACTGGAAAACATTTTGGCCAAAGAGCTGACCGACCTGGGAGCCAACAATATCCAGACCGGACGCCGGATGGTGTCCTTCACCGGCGACAAGGAACTCATGTACCGCGCGAACTTCGCCCTGCGCACCGCCATCCGCATCCTCAAGCCCATCAAGCACTTCAAGGCGCAATCCGCCGACCAGGTGTATGAGGCGGTCAAAGCCATCGACTGGACCCAATATCTGGGCAATAATACCAGCTTTGCCGTGGATTCCGTGGTGTTTTCACCGGACTTCCGCCACAGCAAGTTCGTGGCCTACAAGGTGAAGGACGCCATCGTGGACTTCTTCCGCGAAAAGACCGGCACACGCCCCAACATCAGCGTGACAAACCCCGACCTGCGCCTGAACATCCATATCGCCGACAACGACTGCACGCTTTCGCTCGACAGTTCCGGCGAATCTCTCCACCGGCGCGGCTACCGCCAGGAGTCCGTGGAAGCTCCATTGAACGAGGTACTGGCCGCAGGCATGATCCTCATGACAGGATGGGACGGGGAATGCGACCTGATAGACCCCATGTGCGGTTCCGGCACCATCCTCATCGAGGCCGCCCTCATCGCACGCGGCATCGCCCCGGGCGTGTTCCGCAAGGAATATGCCTTCGAGAAATGGGCGGACTTCGACAAGGAGATGCTGGACCGGATATACAATGACGAATCGAACGAACGGGAGTTCGCGCATAAGATTTACGGATACGACATCAACCGCAACGCCGTGGAAATCGCCACGCACAACGTGAAGGCGGCCGGACTGAGCAAGGAAATCGAGATAACCCAGCAGGACTTCCGCAACTTTACGCAACCCACAGAGAAGAGCATCATCATCACCAACCCGCCATACGGGGAACGCATCTCCGCTCCCGACCTGCTGGGCCTCTACAAGGCCATCGGCGAACGGCTGAAGCACCAGTTCCTGGACAACGACGCCTGGATCCTGAGCTACCGCGAGGAATGTTTCGACGAAATCGGGCTGAAACCGTCCATCAAGATACCACTTTACAACGGCTCTTTGGAATGCGAGTTCCGGAAATACCAGATATTCAGTGGAAAATACAAGGATGTCCGTGCGGAAGGACGGGAAATCAAGACGGACGAGGAACGCCGCCAAATGGCCGAGAAACGCCGCTTCAAGATGCACCGCGACTTCAAAAAAAGCATCGACGAGGAGGACGAGGAAGACTTCCAATTCAAACGCCGGAACTTCAACGACCGGGACAGCCGGCCACGCGGAGGCCGTCCCTTCGAGCGGAGAAGCTGGGACGACCAGGAAAAAAGAGATTCTTACGACAGACGCGGCGGACGCCGTGAAGGACGTTCGTCCGACTTCGGAAAGAAACCTTATGAACGTGAACGCAAGCCATACGACCGCGAACGCAAGCCCTTCAACAAGAACCGCAAGTATAACCGGTATGATGAAGAAGACTAACCTGTTCATCCTGTTCTCACTCTTGTCTTTCTTCGCCATGGCACAAGAGAAAAAAAGTTTCACGCTGGACGACCTGCTACCGGGCGGACGCACCTACTCGCAACTACAGCCCAAAGACCTGTACACCAGCTGGTGGGGCAACCGTCTGGTGGAAACCGACTTGGACGAATGCCGGGAAATAGATTCCCAAAAAGGGAGCAAGAAGACCCTGTTCACCTTGGAACAACTGAACCAATGGTTGGGAGCCGATGAAGGAAAAGCCCTGGTGCACAGCTGCTACAACGTAAACTTCCCCGACCCGGAACAACCCTTGGCGGGTGTGGTCATTTCCGGAAAAGAGAAAAACGGGGAACGGACGTTCGTCTATACGACGGTCAACTTCCAAACGGGAGAAAAGACCTGGTCGCAGGAATATCCGGCGGACGCCACGCTGCTGGACCGTTCCGTCAGCTCCCGGAATCTGGCCTACGTGAAAGGGCATAATCTGTATGTCGTCACTGCCGAAGGAAAGCGCATGGCCGTATCGACCGACGGCGGCAATGACCTGGTTTACGGAGAAGCGGTACACCGCAACGAATTCGGAATCCTGAAAGGCACGTTCTGGAGTCCGGACGGGCAACAGCTGGCTTTCTACCGCATGGACCAAAGCATGGTGCCCGACTACCCGCAGGTGGACATCACCACCCGCATCGCCACGACCTATCCCGACAAGTACCCCATGGCCGGAGAGGCCATGCACAAAGTGACGGTCGGGATTTTCACGCCCGCCACGGGAAAGACGGTATGGCTGCAGGCCGGCGACCCGACGGACCGCTACTTCACCAACATCTCCTGGAGCCCGGACAACCGCAAAATCTATATGATAGAGCTGAACCGCGACCAGAACCATGCGGAACTGGCCTGCTACGATGCCGCCACGGGACAGAAGGAGGGCGTACTCTATGAAGAAAGCCATCCCAAGTACGTGGAGCCGCTGCACGGCCTGCTGTTCCTTCCGTGGAATCCGTCCCAGTTCATCTACCAAAGCCAACGGGACGGGTATAACCATCTTTACCTGTTCGACCTGTCCCAAAAAGAAGAAGGAAGCGAACGGCAAGGAGCCGACGGCGCCACCTATCGGGAACATGTCAAAGTCACCCGGCTGACTTCCGGCCCTTGGGTGGTAAAAGAAGTCATAGGCTTCTGCCCGCAAGAAAAGAGCCTGCTGATGGCCAGCAACGAAATCCATCCGTTGCAGTCCAATATATATAAGGTACGCGTGAAGGACGGCAAGCGGACCCTGCTGGACAACGGGGAAGGCGTACATTACGGCAGCCTGAACGCCGACGGCAGCCTGCTGCAGGACCGCTACTCTTCGCCTACCGTCGTCCGGAACATCAACCTGACCCACGTAAAGAACGGAAAGACCTGCAACCTGCTGACTGCGGAAGACCCATGGAAAGATTACAACGTGCCGGAAATCACCAGCGGCAGCATCAAGGCAGCCGACGGCGTGACCGACCTTTACTACCGCATGGTCAAACCGGTGGACTTCGACCCGGCCAAGAAATACCCCACCGTCATCTACGTCTACGGCGGCCCGCACGCCCACAACGTGGAGGCCAGCCGGAACTACCTGACCCGGGGATGGGAAATCTACATGGCCCAAAAAGGCTATCTGATATTCATACTGGACAACAGAGGCTCAGAGCATCGCGGACTGGCGTTCGAGAACGTGACGTTCCGCCATCTGGGCGTGGAAGAGATGAAAGACCAGATGGAAGGCGTGAAGTTCCTGAAATCCTTGCCCTATGTGGATGCCAGCCGCCTCGGCGTGCATGGCTGGTCATACGGCGGCTTCATGACCACCAACCTCATGCTCACCTATCCTGACGTATTCAAGGCGGGAGTGGCCGGAGGCCCCGTCATCGACTGGCAATACTATGAGGTGATGTACGGCGAACGCTATATGGACACTCCGCAAGCCAACCCCGAAGGCTACAAGGGCAGTAACCTGCGCCTGAAGGCAGGCAACCTGAAAGGCAGGCTGCAGATTATTATCGGATACAACGACCCGGTATGCGTCCCCCAGCACTCGCTCTCGTTCCTGCGTGCCTGCATCGATGCCGGCACGCAACCGGACTTCTTCGCCTATCCGGGCGACGAACACAACATGATGGGCACGGACCGCGTGCATCTGCACGAACGTATCACACAATATTTTGAGGATTATCTGAAATAAAGAACGACAATATGAAAATATTACTCTTAGGCAGCGGAGGGCGCGAACACGCCCTGGCTTGGAAGATAGCCCAAAGCGAAAAGGTGGACCAACTCTACATCGCGCCCGGCAACGCGGGAACCGCCGGCGCGGGACAAAATGTCCCGCTCAAGGCTGATGACTTCGACGGCATCCGGCAGTTCGTACTCGAACACTGTGTCGACATGGTGGTCGTAGGACCGGAAGACCCTTTGGTGAAGGGCGTGTATGATTACTTCAAGAACGACAGCCTGCTGAAAGACATTCCCGTCATCGGGCCGTCCCGGCAGGGAGCCGTGCTGGAAGGCAGCAAGGATTTCGCCAAAGGCTTCATGAGGCGCCACGGCATCCCCACGGCCGCCTACCGCACGTTCACCGGCGAGACACTGGAAGAGGGCCTGAAGTTCCTCGAGACGCTGAAAGCCCCTTACGTGCTGAAAGCCGACGGACTCTGCGCCGGAAAGGGCGTGCTGATTCTCCCCACCCTGGAAGAAGCCCGCAAGGAACTGAAGGAAATGCTGGGCGGCATGTTCGGCACGGCCTCTTCGTCGGTGGTCATCGAAGAGTTCCTGAGCGGCATCGAATGCTCCGTGTTCGTCCTGACCGACGGACGGCACTACAAAATCCTGCCCGAAGCCAAGGACTACAAGCGCATCGGCGAGCATGACACGGGCCTCAACACCGGAGGCATGGGCAGCGTGTCGCCCGTCCCGTTCGCCACACCGGAATGGATGAAGAAGGTGGAGGACCGCATCATCCGCCCCACGGTGGAGGGGCTTGCGGAAGAAGGCATCGACTACAAGGGATTCATCTTCTTCGGACTCATCAATGTGGACGGCGACCCGATGGTCATCGAATACAATGTCCGCATGGGCGACCCTGAGACGGAAAGCGTCATGCTGCGCATCAAGAGCGACCTGGTGGACCTGCTGGAGGGCGTGGCGCAAGGCGACCTCGACCAACGCACGCTGGAAATCGACGACCGCAGCGCCGTATGCGTCATGCTGGTGTCCGGCGGTTATCCGGAAGCCTACGAGAAAGGCTTCCCCATCACGGGCATCGACAAGGTGACGGACAGCATCGTGTTCCATGCCGGCACGGCCCTGAAAGACGGGCAGATTGTCACGAACGGCGGGCGGGTCATCGCCGTAAGCTCTTATGGGAAGGACAAGGAAGAGGCCCTGAGGCAGTCTTTCAGCCAGGCGCAAAAGATCCAGTTTGAAAAGAAGTACTTCCGTTCCGACATCGGACAAGACCTGTAAGACGGAATGAGAAGGGAAAGATTCCAGAACAAGGTGGCCACGGGCAGCTTCACGCTTCCCGCGGCCGCCGTTCTCGCCACCCTCCTATGGTGCGGCGAGGGAGTCTATACCCTCGACTACCTGTGGGGGTGGCTCGTTTGCGGGCTGACAGTCTATCTGTGGGTGGAAACCAACAACGCGTATTCGCTCATCCGCGTGCGCAGCCTGCTGACACCGTCCGTCTACCTGTTCATGACAGGATGCGTGTCCAGCCTGCATCCCCTTCAAAGAGGATCATTCATCGCCTTCTTCATGCTGGGGTCCTATTACCTGCTGTTCAGGTCCTACCAACGCACGGAAGCCGTGGCCCCGATCTTCCACTCCTTTCTGTGCCTCGGCCTCGGAAGCCTGTTCTTTCCGCAACTGCTCTATTTCGTCCCGTTCTATCTGTGGTATGCCGTCGTCTTTCTCCGCTCGCTGACCTGGCGGACGTTTTGGGCGGCAGTCATCGGCGTGATGCTTCCTTATTGGTTTGCGGCAGGTTACTGTCTCTACACGGACGAGACCGGATGGTTTGTGGCACATTTCATGGAACTGGCACGGTTCCAGCCCTTGTGCCGGGAAAATTACCTGCAATTCGACTTTTTGCAGGCCAGCACGGTCGGAGTGGTATTCCTTTTCACCCTCATCGCCGCCATACACTACATCCGTACCAGCTTCAACGACAAGATACGCACCCGGATGCTGCTTTACGTGATTCTCATACAGGAATTGCTCATCTTGGCGTTCATGTCCCTGCAACCCATACATTTCCAGCCCCTGCTCGGTGTGTTGCTGATGAATTCCGCCCCGATTCTGTCCCATTACTTCACCCTGACCCACAAAAGGTTCACCAATGCCGTGTTCGTGCTGTTCCTTTTCATGTTCGCCGCTTTAGCCCTGTTGGATTTATGGACGCACTGGTCGATTTTCTGATACAGTACGGCTACTGGGGCATGTTCCTGGCGGCTTTTCTGGCAGCCAGCCTTGTGCCGTTCAGCTCGGAAGCCGTCATGGTGGGGCTGCAGGTGGCGGGCCTTGACCCCGTCATGCTTCTGGTGTGGGGGACGGCAGGCAACGTAGGCGGAAGCATGTTCAACTACTGCATCGGGCGTCTCGGACGGATGGAATGGATAGGAAAGTATCTGGGCGTGAAGAGAGAACGCGTGGAGAAGGCACAGCGTTGGATGGAACGCAAAGGCGCCTGGCTGGGAGGCATCTTGTGCGTAGTCCCGGTCATCGGGGACGCCATTTCCGTGGCATTGGGCTTCATGCGGGCCAACTGGCTCATCTGCCTCATCTCCATCACCGTCGGAAAGCTCGTACGCTATGCCGTATTGGTCTATACGGTCACTTTATTTTAATGCATATGAAACGACTACAAATCCTATGGCTCGGAATAGCCTGCACCCTGCTGGCGACCGGATGCCAAACAGACCGGAAAACCTGTCCGGAGGGGACGGTGCCGACGGTCATCACGGTTTCCATCGAACCCTTGCGCTACCTCGCCGAACAAATCGCCGGCGACGGATATGAGGTGAACACCCTGGTACCCAAAGGAAGCAGTCCTGAAACCTACGAACCCACGCCGAAACAGATGATGGACCTGAGCGGAAGCAAGGTCTGCCTCACTGTTGGCGACCTGGGGTTTGAGCGGACGTGGGGCGACAAGCTCCGACAAGCCGCCCCCGACGTGCCGTTCGTCCGGACGGCGGACGGCATCACACGAACTGCCGGACACGCCCACAGCCACAAGGGAGAAGCCATGCAGGAAGATGACCCCCACGTATGGACCTCGCCCGCTTGCATGAAAATCATCGCACAAAACATCTGCACGGCCTTATGCAAGCTCGACACCGCGCAGGCGGAAAAGTTCCAGGCCCGCCTGCAACAGGCCCTGCAAACCATCCAGGCCACAGACGACAGCATCCGCACGTTGCTCGGCACCTCCTCCCCCAAGGCGTTTCTCATCTACCATCCCGCACTCACTTACTTTGCAGAAGATTACGGCTGGACCCAGATTTCCATTGAGACGGACGGCAAGGAACCCTCGCCCGCCCAACTGGCCCGCATCATCCAGGCCTGCAAGGAGAAACAAGTGCGGACCATCTTCGTACAGCAGGAATTCGACCGGAAAAACGCGGAACTCATCGCCAAGGAAACCGGCACCCGGATTGCCACCATCAACCCGCTGTCCTACGACTGGACGGGAGAACTGCTGAAAATAGCCCACACCTTGCACGACCAATGATGAAAGAGCCTCTCATACAACTGGAACAGATACAAGCCGGATATGACGGAAAACAAGTACTGCGGGACATCAACCTCACGGTATACGTCAAGGACTTCCTGGGCATCATCGGGCCGAACGGCGGCGGAAAAACCACCCTCGTCAAAACCATCCTCGGCCTGAAAAAGCCCACTGCGGGGAAAATCACATTCTTCCGCGACGGCAAGCCCGTCCCGTCCATCCGCATGGGATACCTCCCACAATACAACAAGATTGACAAGAACTTCCCCATCTCGGTCTATGAAGTCGTGCTTTCCGGACTGCGGAAGAGCCTTTGGAAAAGATACACGCAAGCCCAGCACCGGGCCGTAAGCGACATGCTCCACCGCATGGGACTGGAATCTTTGGGCCAACGCCCTATAGGCGCACTCAGCGGAGGACAAATGCAACGCGCCTTACTGGGCCGTGCCATCATCTCCGAACCGGACGTGGTCATACTGGACGAACCGAACACCTACATAGACCAACGCTTCGAAGCACATCTCTATCAGCTGCTGGAAGAAATCAACCGCGAACGGGCCATCATCCTCGTGAGCCACGACTTAGGCTCTGTGTTGCAGAACGTGCGGAGCATCGCCTGCGTCAACGAAACCCTCGACTACCATCCCGACACGGAACTGCCCGAAGGATGGCTGGAAGACAAGTTCAAGTGCCCCATCGACCTGGTCGCCCACGGCAACTACCCACACCGCGTATTAAAATGTCACAAACATAGTTAAAACGGCCATGCAGCCTCTTAAAGTTCGGAAAAGAACCGCATAAAAAGGAAAAAGTTGCTAATTTTGCACCTTATTGGACAAAAATAGAAACAAATAACCGCAAAACAATGAAACAGTTCAAACTGGTAAACACCCTGATGGGATGGCTTACTTTTGCCATCGCCGCATGGGTCTACTGCTCCACCATCGAGCCAACGGCCAGCTTCTGGGACTGCCCGGAGTTCATCACCACCGGCTACAAGCTGGAAGTGGGACACCCTCCCGGCGCACCCTTCTTCATGCTCACGGCCAACCTCTTCTCGCAATTCACCGACGACCCCTCACGGGTGGCCCTCATGGTCAACACCATGTCGGCCCTGATGAGCGCGGGCTGCATCCTGTTCCTCTTTTGGAGCATCACGCATCTGGCTCGCAAGCTCGTATGTCCGGACTACGCGCAGATGAACACTGCCCGCCTCGTCACCATCATGGGTGCCGGTCTGACGGGCGCATTGGCCTACACCTTCAGCGATACGTTCTGGTTCAGCGCGGTGGAAGGCGAGGTCTACGCCTATTCATCCCTCTTCACGGCCCTTGTGTTCTGGCTCATCCTGAAATGGGAGGAACATGCCGACGAACCGCACAGCGACCGCTGGCTCGTGCTCATCGCCTACCTGACGGGCCTCTCCATCGGCGTGCATCTGCTCAACCTGCTCTGCCTGTCGGCCATCGTGCTGATCTGGTACTACAAGAAGCATCCCGAAGCCGGCGTGAAAGGCTCGCTCCTGGCACTCGCGGCATCCTTCGTCCTGATAGCCGCCGTGCTCTACGGCATCGTACCCGGCATCGTGAAGGTGGGCGGATGGTTTGAACTCTTCTTCGTCAACACCCTCAGCCTGCCTTTCAACTCAGGCCTCATCTTCTACATCGTCTGCCTGATCGCCGCCGTGCTGTGGGCCATCCGAGAGACGATGGTGCAACGGAGCCGCCGTCGCATGAACATCTCCTACCTCGTGGCCGTATCCATGCTGGGCATTCCCTTCTACGGCTACGGATGGACCAGTTTCGTCGTAGGAGTCATCGTATTGGCCGCATTGGCTTTCGTGCTGAACCGCAAGGTGTTGGGGCAGCCGCTCGTCAGTCCACGCGTGATGAACACCTCGCTGCTCTGTATGTTGATGATCATGATTGGCTACAGCTCGTACGCCGTCATCGTCATCCGCTCCACAGCCAACCCGCCCATGGACCAAAACTCGCCTGAAGACATCTTCACCCTGGGCAAGTACCTCAACCGCGAGCAATACGGTAGCCGCCCGCTTTTCTACGGCCAAGCCTACACCTCACGCGTGGCCCTCAAGGCCACCGACGACGGCTACTGTGTGCCGCAATGGAAAGAAGGGGCGCCCGTATGGCAACGGGTAGAGAAGCACTCGGCAGACGAAAAGGACGCCTACCGCATCGTCTATCACGACCGCGAACCCATCTATGCCCAGAACATGTTCTTCCCCCGCATGTACTCCGACGGGCCGGGACATGCCCAAGCCTACGAAGACTGGATGGGCGGCGTGGAAGGACGGCAGGTACCTTACGACCAGTGCGGGCAGACCGTGATGGTCAAGGTTCCCACCGCTTGGGAAAACCTGCGTTTCTTCTTCAGCTACCAGATCAACTTCATGTACTGGCGGTACTTCATGTGGAACTTCGCCGGACGACAGAACGACCTGCAAGGCTATGGCGAGCCGGAACACGGCAACTGGATTACCGGCATCCCCTTCATCGACAATGCACGCTTGGGCGACCAAAGCAAGCTGCCCACAGAGTTGCGGGAAAACAAGGGACACAACGTGTTCTACTGCCTGCCGCTCCTGCTCGGCCTCATCGGCCTCTTCTGGCAGGCCTACAAGAATCAGGAAGGCGTACGCCAATTCTGGGTGGTGTTCTTCCTCTTCTTCATGACGGGACTCGCCATCGTCGTCTACCTCAACCAGACACCGATGCAGCCGCGCGAACGGGACTACGCCTACGCCGGTTCGTTCTACGCTTTCGCCATTTGGATCGGACTCGGGGTAGCCGCCATTGTCGACGGACTACGCCGCCTCAAGGTGCCCGAGTTGCCGGCCGCGTTTATTAGCCTGCTGGCCTTGCTCGTACCCATACAGATGGCCGGACAGACGTGGGACGACCACGACCGCAGCGGACGCTACACCTGCCGCGACTTCGGGCAGAACTACCTGAACTCGCTGCCGGACAAAGGCAACCCCGTCATCTTCACCAACGGCGACAACGACACCTTCCCCCTCTGGTACAACCAGGAGACCGAAGGCGTGCGTACCGACGCCCGTGTCTGCAACCTGAGCTACCTGCAGACCGACTGGTACATCGACCAGATGCGCCGCCCGGCCTACGACTCGCCCTCGCTGCCCATCTCGTGGACCCGCCTGCAGTACGTCACCGGCACCCGCGAGGGTATCCCCGTACAGCCCGATGCCCTGAAACAAGTCATCGACTACTACAAGGACAGCCCCGAAGAACTCCGGCAAATGCTGGGCGACAATCCCTACGAGCTGAAGAACGTCATCAAATACTGGATACTCAGCGACAACCCGGACCTGCAAATCTTCCCCACCGACAGCCTTGTCGTCACGGTGGACAAGGAGGCCGTACGCCGCTCCGGCATGATGATTGCCGCCGACTCCATCCCCGACGTGATGCACATCTCCCTCAAGGGCAAACGCGCCGTCTACAAGAGTGAGATGATGATGCTCGAGATGATTTCGCAGGCCAATTGGGAACGTCCGCTTTACATGTCCACCACCGTGGGTGCGGACAATTACGGCCATCTGGGCGACAACTTCGTCAAGGAAGGACTCGCCTTCCGCATCACCCCGTTCGACACGAAAGAAAGCGGACGCACCGTGGACACCGGACGCATGTACGACAACATGATGAACAAGTTCAAATATGGCGGACTGAAGGAATATCCGGACATCTATCTGGACGAGACGGTCATGCGCATGTGCTACACGCACCGCCGCCTCTTTGCCGAACTGGCGACAGAGCTGATGCATGAAGGACAGAAAGAGAAAGCCCTCAAAGTGGTGCAACGCGCAGAAGAGGAAATCCCCGCATCCGTCGTACCCCACACCCAGCTCCTGGGCGGCTCCATCGACCTGGCCCAGACCTGGATACAGCTCGGACACCCAGCCGAAGGCGGGAAAATACTGGATGCCATGGGACAGAACGCCAAGGAATACCTCGAATGGTATCTGAGCCTTGACACGCGCCGGCTGCTCCAGTCCTCTCGTGACTGTATGATGCAAATCTCCATCCTCTACCGGATCGCGCAGACCTATGCGCCCATCGACCCGAAGAAAGCGGAAGAGTACCGCAAGGCGATGGAGGGCTATGCCGCACGTTGCCACGAGCGGGGAATCAACATGTACCAGTAAACATCTGCCTGCAACATCATGTTCATTGAACAACCTGCTGTGTTCCTCCGCTGGCTCTACCCTACCGCCATCTGGCGGATGAGCCGCAAGAAGAAGATAGTCTACCTCACGTTCGACGATGGCCCCATACCGGAGGCCACGCCGTTCGTGCTGGACACGCTCGACCGCTTCGGCATCAAGGCCACTTTCTTCATGGTGGGGGACAACGTGCGCAAGCATCCCGACATCTACCGCATGGTCGTGGAACGGGGACACCGCATCGGCAACCATACGTTCAACCATATCGGCGGCTTCCGGCATTCCTGCCAGGAGTACCTTGAGAACGCCGACAAGGCCAACCGGCTGCTGCACACCAATCTCTTCCGCCCGCCACACGGATGGATGCGCCTGCTACAGTTCAAGCTGCTACGCAAGCATTACCGCATCGTCATGTGGGACCTCGTCACACGAGACTACAGCAAGCGCGTCACCGCCGAGGACGTGGTGGAGAATGTGAAGCGGTACGCCCGCAACGGCTCCATCATCACGTTCCATGACTCGCTCAAGAGCATCGACAAGCTACAGACCGCCCTGCCACTCTCCCTGCAATGGCTGCAGGACCAGGGCTACACCTTTAAAATGTTGGAGTAAGGAATGGAAAGAACCATACCACGGCTATCCGCCGCACAAATCAAAGCCGAGGCCCTGCGCCTCGGCTTTTCCGCTTGCGGTCTCGCCCCGGCGGCCCCCGCTGATACCCTTCACGCCGCATTCCTCCGGCAATGGCTCGCGCAAGGCAGACAGGCCGACATGGACTATATGGCGCGGCATGAGGATCTACGACTCGACCCGCGCCTCCTCATGGAAGGTTGCCGCACCGTGGTCAGCGTCATCCTGAATTACCGGCCCGCCACGCCCATTCCTCCCGACCGGCTGCAAATCGCATGGTACGCCTACGGACAGGATTACCACGATGTCATACGCGCCAAGCTGCAGGCCCTGCTCCAAGCCCTGCAGCAGGACTTCCCGGACGGCACGCTGCAAGGACGCGCCTGCTGCGACACCGCCCCCGTGCTGGAACGCTACTGGGCCTGGCGGTGCGGGCTGGGCTGGATCGGACGGCACACCCAACTGGTTGTCCCCCACGCCGGAAGCGCGTTCTTCATCGGAGAACTGCTGCTGAATCTCCCCGCCGACACCTACGACTCTCCCATCGCCTCTGGAGGAACGGGCTACTCGGACAGCTTTGCCACCCTATGCGGCACTTGTACCCGCTGCGTCGATGCCTGCCCCACCCACGCCCTTTCCGCCGGAGGGTTGGATGCCCGCCGTTGCCTGAGCTATCTGACCATTGAGAACCGCGGCCCCATCCCCGAAGAAGCCGCCCAAGAAATGTATCCTTATCTCTACGGCTGCGACCGCTGCCTGCAAGCCTGCCCGCACCTCCGCCACGCCGTCCCCGCGCAGGAACCTGCCTTCACTCCCCGTCCGGAACTCCTCCAGATGACGAAGGAAGACTGGAGGCACTTGAGCGTGGAGCAATACCGCCGTCTTTTCAAAGGCTCGGCGGTAAAAAGAGCCAAGTACGAAGGACTGGTGCGCAACCTTACCGCACTGGGCCTCACCTGTCCCCCGCCAGAAAATCCACAATCCCCAGATTCTTGACGGGATGATAGAAGGTGTCCGGTCGGCGGTCGTGCAGGTACTTCTGCTCATAAAGCTCCGCAGGACCCCACGACACTTCGAAGCGGTAGCCGTAGTTCTCGAACTGGCGCACCGTGAAGTCCCCGTTGTAGGCCAGCGTGGGCAGCAGGAACTCGTAGTAGAAGCTGCCGTTGCGACGGATGAAGGCGGACAGGACCTCCAGCAGGCGGCGACTCACGCGAAACTCCAGCCAAGGCCAGTCCTCTTCCTGCACCGGGCCGCCGCGCAGTCGTACAGCACCAACAGGTCAGCCACGCCCGCCGCCTCCCGCTTCAGACAGGCCAGGTACTCCGCCACACCGTCCGTCAGCCGGTGCGTGGCGAACACCAGGCAGCATTCCGTCCTTCCCTTTTCCTTTTCCGTCTCCATGCGTCCCTCCTTTCTTCAGATTTTCCGTCGGCATTCTCTTTCCCACGCGTCCATCGCGCTCCTCATCGTACGGTCCATGTCGTAATACCGGTATTCGGCCAGCCGACCGCCGAACACCACGTCCGTCTCCCGCTCCGCCAACGCCTTGTAGCGGGCATAAAGCCCGTTGTTCCGCTCATCGTTCACCGGATAATACGCCTCCCCGCCCGGGACGTACGCCGCCGGGTACTCCCGCGTGAGCGCCGTCACCGGGTTCCGGCGCACCTCCTCCCCGAAGGCCGCGAAGTGCTTGTGCTCGACGACGCGGGTGTGGGGCGTCCCACGGTCGGTGTAGTTCATCAGGGCCGTCCCCTGCGCGTCGGGTATCTCCCGCACCTCGTGCTCGAACCGCAGCGAGCGGTATTGCAGCCACCCGTAACACCCGTGATAAAACTCGTCCATCCGCCCCGTGTACACCAGGCGGTCCGCCATGCGCCGCCACTCCCGGTCCAAGCCGCCGGAGAAGTCCGTCCCCGTCCGCACTTCCACGCCTTCCAACAGGCCGTCCACCAATCGGCGGTATCCCTCCTCCGGGATGCCCTGCCACGTGTCGTTGAAATAGTCGTCATCGTAAGTGAGCCGCACCGGGAGGCGGCGGATGATGAAGGCCGGAAGCTCGCGGCAAGGCCGCCCCCACTGCTTCTCCGTGTAGCCCTTCACCAGCGTCTCGTACACGTCGCGCCCCACCAGAGAGAGCGCCTGCTCCTCCAGGTTATGTATTTCACCCCGGTAACGCTGCTCCTCCAGTTTCCGCCGCGCCTCCTCCGGCGTGGCCGTCCCCCACATCTCGCGGAACGTGTTCAGGTTGAAGGGAAGGCTGTAAATCCGCCCCTTGTAGTTCGCCTTCACGTGCAGGCGGAAGCGGTTGAAGCGCACGAAGCGGCAGGCCAGCCGCCACACCCCCTCGTCCGACGTGTGGAAGATGTGCGGCCCGTACTCGTGCACGTTGATGCCCTCTATCAGGCGGTCGTACACGCCCCCGCCCGTGTGCGGACGCCGGTCCACCACCAGGCAGCGTTTCCCCGCCTGCCGGGCGTGCCACGCGAAGGTCGCCCCGAACAGGCCCGCCCCCACTATCAGGTAATCGTAGTCTTTCTTCATCTACACCTTATTTAACAGGATGGTAAATCATGTCCGCCTCCGTCATGGAACGTTCCGTGTGTGCCGGACGGAAACGGTGTGTGCAGCTCTCCGTCCCGTCCTCTCCCGGAACGGACTTGTAGAACAGGTCGGGGCATTCCTTGTAGCTGTACCGGCCCCGTCCGCCCAGGTCGGCCATCCTCAGCCGGTAGTGATGGAACAGCGTGGGCATCAGCACTTCGTTGTGGCCCCGGTCGCCCAGGAGGCAACGCCCGTGCAACAGCCCGAGTGCCCTGTTCGAGAACCGGCATACCGGATTGAACGACCTGCGCAACATCTCCCGACCGAGCGGAATATCCACCAGTTCCAACGCCTTCCACCAGATCCAGTCCGGATTGTCCTCCACTGTCTCAAGATGCGCCGAGACGAAGTCCTCCCCCTTGTCCTCGAAGAAGGAAAAGAAGGTCCGCCAGTCGCCGTTGAAACGCACGTCATACTCCACCAGCCAATAATAGTCATAATCCGGAAAACGCGAATAGAAGTACAGCGGCACGAAATGGAAATTCCCGTCCATCAGCCTGCACCCCCACGAGCGATAGCCCAGCAGGTTCAGGTCACGGAGCGTGAACGGGAAGGACCGCACCCCTTCGGGTATCTCCGGCGGAATCCCGTCCGTCTGGTAGCCCACACAAAAGTCCGCCAGCCCGGCACTCCCTTCCCGCAACTTTTCGATTTCCCACTTGATACCCTCGTTCATGACATGGGTGACAAACAATATCGCCGTTTTCATTTCTCCTCCTTTTTTTTAACTTGGTAAGACAACATCTCCGCCAGCATGACGGCATCCTCCAACGCCATCAGTCGGGGCGGAAGGTTCTTCAGCCCTTCCCGCACGCACGCCAGGTCATACGCCTCATGCGTCTGCCGGTAAGACCGGAAATGCCCGTACACCCGCTCCAGCGGGGTGGAACGGCCGTCCGAGGGATGGGGAAGGACATATGCCGGCACCGCCCCGCCGCCCGACTGCCCGAGGGCCGCGTCCAAATACCGCCGGTCCTCCGTAATCCCCGCCAGCAGGAACAGGACGTGGACGTAACCGGCCCAGTCGTTGTCGCTGACCTCTCTTTCGGATGCCAGTTCCGAAGCCGTCCAATGCCGCAACACGGTACAGTGCCGGCGGAACGTGTCGCGGTCGCAACAGAAACGCCCTTCGCCGGAAACCGTATCATACATATGTACCTTTGTCGTAAGATTATATTTCCTCAAATAAGCCGCCAGCTCCTGTCGATGCAAAGGCTGCCCCGACTGGATAGGACGGGTATGCACCACGCCCACCTCGTCGATAATGGCCATGTCCCTCGGCCCGGCATCCACCAGCAGCGGCCAGTGCGTCTCCGTCCCCCATCCCGTCTCGTTCTCATTAAAGGTGAACAGCACCTTCTCCAAGGCCTCCCGCGAGAAGCAAGGCACCATCATCTCCACGAAATCCGTGTAGCGCAGCCGGCAGTACCGGTCCCGCAGCGTATGTCCCCACGTGTAGTAAGACCGGCAGAGGGCCGGCTGGGCGATTTTCAGGCGGTAATGCCGCATGGCCGCGAACAGCGCGTTGATGGTGACGGCATCCATCAGGATGTCATCGTCCGGGATGAAGAAATACTCGTACCGCCCCAGCAGTTCCGGACGGGCGGCGAGATACCGGTAGACCGACTTCAGCTTGTACCCCTTGATGTGGCAGACATGCTCCGCATCGCCGCGGAACCGTTCCAGCGAGTCGTCGTACACGATCAGGTGAAGGTCGAAATCCGGCTCTCCCTCCAGCCACTTGCGATGCAGGCTCTCCCGCCCCACCGCGGATATCACACAGTTTCTTGTATTCCTCATTGCATTTTGTTTTTTATCTGTTGCACCGTATGTTCCATGATATCTTCCATCAATTGTCGCGATGCCCCTCCCGCCCACAGCAGCCCGGCACAAACCAGCACCAGTATGACGGCCACGATGGTAATGCCGTGGCGGGTGACGAACGGCAGGCGTCCGCCCATCAGGCGTTCCACCTCCGGACAATGTTGTTTCTCTTCCTTCATGACATGACACTCATTTGGTTTTTCACTAACTCATAATAGCGCCCCCTCTGCTCCAGCAACGAGCGGTGGGTGCCGCGTTCCACTATCCGCCCCTTGTCCATCACGATAATCTGGTCAGCGTCTTTCACCGTACTCAGGCGATGGGCGCTGACCACCACGGTGCGCCCTTCGTAAAAATGGCGGAGGTTGTCCATGATGCCGGCCTCGTTGGTGGCGTCGAGCGAGTTGGTCGCCTCGTCCAGGAAGATGTACTCGGGGTTCTTGTAGACGGCGCGGGCTATCAGTATCCGTTGCCGCTGGCCCTGGCTCACGCCCTTTCCCTCCATGCCGATGACGGTGTCGTACCCCATCGGCAGCGAATCCACGAAGCCGTCTATCCGCGCTATACGGGCCGCGTCCCTCATCTTCCCTTCGTCCGCCTCGTCGGCGTTCACGGCGATGTTTCCCGCTATGGTGTCCGAGAAAATGAAGCTATCCTGCATCACCGAGCCTGTGGCGGCCCGCCACGTGTGCGGGTTGATGCCCGGGAGTGCCACGCCGCCCACCCTTATGCAACCGCGCGTAGGCTCATAAAAGCCCTGTAGCAGCTTGATGAGCGTGGTCTTGCCACATCCGCTCTCGCCCACGATGGCCGTCACCTTATGCGCCGGGATGGTAAGCGATATGTCCTTCAGGGCCAGTTCCTGTTCCGAACCGGTGTAGCTGAAGAACAGGCCCTCTATCTCTATGTCTCGTCCAGCCGGCAACGCAGCGAGTTTCTTGTCGATGCCGGTCTCCTCGTCTTCCTGTGAGTGTATCTCGTTCAAGCGTTCCAGGCTGATTTTGGCATCCTGGAAAGACTGGGCGAAACCGATGAACTCCCCGATGGGAGCCGACACCTGCCCGATGATGTAGGTGAGCGACATCATCATGCCGAGGGTCATCGAACCTTCCACTACGGCCTTGGCCGCTATATAATAGATAAGGATGTGGGTGGTCTGCGTGAAAAACACCGAACCGGACTGCTGCACCTGCCCGATGCGAAGCCCTTTCAAGCCGATTTCGAAGAGTTTCACCTGAATCCGCTCCCACTCCCACCGTTTCTGCCGTTCGCAGTTGTTCAGCTTGATGTCCTGCATCCCCTGCACCAGCTGTATCATCTTGCTCTGCTCCCGCGCCGACTGGTTGAAACGCTTGATGTCCAGCTCGCGGCGGTAGCGCATGAAAAAAGAAATCCAAATGACGTATAGCGTATTGCCGACTACAAATATTGTCAGCACCAGCGTATTGTAATAAGCCAGAATGGCCAGATATACGATGAAGTTCACTGTCGAGAACACGATGCGCATACTGTTGGAGAGCAGGAAGTTCTTGATGCGCCCGTGGTCTCCGATGCGCTGCAGGATGTCGCCCGTCATGCGTGAGTCGAAGAACTGCAGTGGCATGGCCGTGAGCTTGATGAGGAAGTCGGCTATGAGCTGGATGTCGATGCGCGAGTGCATGTGCAGCATAATCCACGAGCGGATGTAGTCGATGCTCAGCGTGGCCACGAAGAAGCCGAGCTGGGCGAAAAGAATCAGCGTGATGATGTCCAGATTGCGCCCGTTGATGCCCTGGTCCACCATGGCCTGCGAAAGGAACGGCACCGCCAGCTGAATCAGGCTCCCGATGAACATAGCCAGCAGCAGCTGGCCGATCATGCTGCGGTAGGGCGTGAAATAGCGAGCGAAGGACAACATGCTCCGGCTGTTCTTCCTGTACTCGTCCTCCACCGTACCCCACCGGTCGCCCGGCTCCAGCATTAGGGCCACGCCATAACCCGTCCCGCCCGTCTGGTTTCCGATCCAGCATTTCTCAAATTCCTCGCGAGTATAAGCGAGGCGTTGGGTGGCAGGATCCGAGATATGTATCCTATACCCTTCCCCCTTGGTTTTCTCCATTCCATAGCAGACTACGAAATGATTCTGGTTCCAGTGCAGGATGCAGGGAAACACGCCTTCCTCCGCCAGTTGGCGGAACGTCATCTTCACCCCCACCGTGTCCAACCCTACATATTCCGCCCCTTCGCTGATGCCCAGCAGGTTGACTCCGCGGCGGGACACGTGGCAATGGCGCCGCAGCATCTCAGCCGAATAATCCACGCCATAGAACTTGGCTATCATGCGCAGGCACGTCGGACCGCAGTCTATGACATTGTTCTGCCTGAAATGGGGGAAACGTTTAAGCATGTTCATCTTTTCTTAGGATTCTTATTCCAATGGTACACCAGATGCAGCATCACGTAGTGGGGCAGCGAACGGTACCATGTCTCGGTACGCCCCTGGGCGCTGACCGCGTATTGTGTGGACGAAACCTGGTGCAGCAGGTCGAAGGCTTCTATCCTCGCGACGAGCTTGCCCTTCAGGAAGGGCTGGCTGAGCGAGGCGTTCAGCACGAAGTCGTCCGTGTTCAACTCCGCGCTGCCGTAGCCACGACGGCTGTACATCGTCGCGTCGGCTGTCAGTGTCATATTCAGCCGGGGCAGGGTATAGCGAGCAGAAAGGCCATAATGGAAATCGGTTGCATTCAATGTCTCAAATCCACGCATCCGACTCTCGCTGTGCCGCCAAGTGACATCTCCCGTAGCACGGAGGTTCAATGCACCTCTATTATATTGTATATATGCCCTATCGTGCAAGGTCAAAGTGTTTACGGCATTCTGACGGCTTTCAGTATCACCCTCAAGCATGACGTGATCGAGCCAATGGTTAAACTTGCCGTCAAAATTGTTTTCCATTGTCCAACATCCATCAGCGTCAAGAGTGTAGAAAATGCCAACTTTCGTCTGGACATCGTAGTTCCCATGCGTATTTTCAGGCCGATAAGTATAAACACTTGTAATCGGATTAAAACGGATGGATTGGGAAATGTCATTGTGCACATAACCCAACCTTGCCCACAAGTTATAATTGTGCCGGACGCTGCGGTTATCCTTATATCCCGCAGAAATATACGTCTCAGAACGCCATGGCTTTAAATCCGGATTCCCGAGACGAACCACAAGGGGAGTCGCATCATCACGGAAAGCTATCTGGTTGACCAACGGAAAGTTCGATTCATAATACCCGACTCTAAGGGTCACCGGACGGAAATAGTCTCTTTTTATATAAAATTGAATATCGAGCCATGGCTCAAAGCGTACGGTATTTCGTATGGCTAAAGTATCAAGCACCCCACGCTGATAATGCAGTCTCTCATGCATGGGCTTCATCTTCAAATAGAAATCCAAGAAATTGACCACCATCTCAGGTTGCCGACCCGTAGCCGGAAGCATTTGCCTGCGAAGAAGATGTAAGGTGATGTCACCACCGACACTCTGTAAGTCACTGTGATAGGAATTCCTGTGGTCTGTGATGGCCTGAAGCATGTCCAGCTGTGACGGAAGCAGAAGCGTGTCCGGATGATACAGCCAGTCATGAACCCTATCCTGACTGTATGAAGGAGCAGCTTCGATACTGAAATAGTTCAAGCGGCCGTCAAGAGCATAGCTAACAGGAGTACTTACTGCAAACTTCCACTTGGAATAATCAGCGGAATTATACGAAGCAGCAAATGACGGACAGACGAAATCCTCGGTCCGGAAACCCTGCACACGCTGGTTCTCATCGGAGGCATAATCAATATGGGCGGCTATACGCAAATATTGATACTTGTTTTTCAACAGACCCAGCGTCGGCAATATCCGCATTTTGAGGTTTGCGTCCCAGTTCTTTCCATCGCTAAGGCCGACGGTATGCTGGCGAACCGTGAGGCTGTCCACGAACTGATTCGTCAACATGAAGGAATTCCCGCTGTGATAGGCGTAGCTGAAAGAGGCATCAGTCTCGAACATCAGCCCCTTGGGCCTGACGTACCTGAACCGGTTGCCCACTTTCAGGTTCCCCGCCTTCGCCAGAGACTCCTCACGTGCCGCCTGAAGCGGGTTGTCCGGAAGGAACAGTTCGCTGCGCCTCACTGACTTACCTTCATTACGCGTGGAAGTGAAATCCACATTCAGGGTCTCCTGCACGTTCTTGTCCAGCGACTGGTAGTCTATCTCGCCGGCCACGCTGTGGGTCGTCAGCAACGACCTTGGCATCGCACCCGGAGTCCAATACCCCGAACTCCCGATATGCCGGCTCTCGTTCACATTGTTGGAATTGCCCAGCAGCGTATAGCGCGTGCGGGGCGTGAAACCGAGCAGGAAGGCACGCCCCAGCCAACGTTCCTGCGTCCCCCCTGCCGCCTCCACATTGGCCACGTAACCCAGCTGGTATTCCGGCTTCAGGCTCACGTCCATGACATACTTTTTCTCTTCGACCTGCATGCCGGCGGCGCGGTTGAGATCCGTGTCCTGCTCGTAGACCTTTATGTCCTTCACGGTATAGTAAGGCAGGTTTTCCAGCAACACCTTCGAGTTGCCCCGCATGAACAATCGCGAGCCGAGCTGAAGCTCGTCCACCTTGCGCCCACCCACGAATATCTCCCCCGCGTCATTCATCGTCACGCCCGGCATCTGCCGGATGAGGTCGTCCAGCATGGAGCCGTCGGGCAGACGGAAGGCAGTGGCATCGTAGACAAGCGTATCGCCTTTCCAGTACATCTTCACCTTCGTGGCCGTCACCGTCACCTCATCCAGTTTTCGTTGGAACACCCGGCGCAGTGTGAGCGGCTCATCAAGCATCAAAACCCCTCCTCCGTTTCCGTCAATAGACAAAGGCAGCCATCCGTCCTCGTAGCCATTAAGCGTAGCATGGAGCAGGTAATTGCAGGTATTCTTCTCCATGGTCAGCGTGAACTGAGCTTCCCTTATCGTACCGTCTTTCCTATACTTCTTTCTAACTGGAATAGAGTCTACAACAACCGTACTGTCTGCCGCGAGAAGCAACGAGACCTTGGCTTCTGGCAACGGAGTCTGCAGGAAAGCATCCTCCACTTTACCTATAATGAACGTTTGAGAATATACATTCAGAGCAAAACCCCATGCCATGAAGAACAAGACAAACCTACAAAAATACCACATGTATCTTTTAGCATTTAAGCCCCCACTAAAAAGAGTCACAATCCATGATATAAATTTGTTTGTGGCTTCCATTCATGTGGGGGCAATGAATCTACATCATCATTAATGAATGATCAATCAACCACACACGTCAAATACTTATTAGACGAACTTTCATTCACCCATTTACAAACCCCTGTATTTACTCCATCTGTTGCATAAACAGCACACTTTTGCCCTTCATAGGAATAACCAAACGGAACAAATTCCATACCATACAACTTTGACATCTCTTCTTCAGAAAGAATTTGGCTTGATTTCAAGTCGAACTTCCTTAATTTTCTCATTATTCTTACATTTTAATTGTGATGCACTATTACAGCCGAATAGCTAATTCGCTGCCAATGGAACGTGCTTGCCATTGATATCTTGCAAGATATTTTTCCCTATTATGGTTACATTGGCAATCATTGCCAAATCTTCCAATTCGTATCCCCCAGAAAGCTTATGCCCATTTACTAAGACAGTCGGAGTTTCGGTCAAGGAAGTTCTCTCACGCCATTTCCTGTACCTTTCCATTTCCTTTTCAACCTGTTCCGTATGGATACGTATCTCGTTTTCCTTGACAACCCTCTCATAGTCAAACTTATCCTGAGTGTACCAAAGAGTGAATTTGCGCAAGGCTTCATCCTCTTGATTGTCAAAGTAACAGGCAATCAGATACCTGCAACTGTCTGCCTGCTTCTCATTAAATGAGGAAAAGATATACTGTACGCAAATCTCATTCCCGGCCATTCCAAGCAGCCTTTCCACCCTTTATGTCGCATATTTGCAGCCGGAGAAACGTATTCATACCCTTTCGCCCATGGACCTCAAACGCATCGTCCGCGCCGCCGTACGCCGGTGGCGGGAAAAACAACGCGCACGGAAAGAAAACTCCACCGCCGCGCAGTGGGCGTGCAGAAGGTGCACACGCACTACGGCAACCGGTGGCGCGTGGTGGAGCTTTCATGCCCCAACAGACATGCGGCTGTCCGTCACTTGACGAACACCTTCTTCTTACCTATTATATATAGACCTTGTGGCAGGCCGTCGGCGGCATGGGCAGGCTGCACGTTCCCGCGAACCTTCACGCCGCTGAGGGTGTAGACATCCACAGGAGCAGAGGCATCGTCCAACACCTCGCGGATGTCATCCCCCTTGACCCCCTTGAATGTCAGGCGGAAGTTGTCGAAGCAGGTCCAGTCCGCATTCTTATGCTCGTTTTTGGACATGCCCACCTTCAGGTCGCCGCGTTCCTTCAACTCATACACCACTGCATTGTCCTTATACTGTCCGTCCGTGTTGAACGCCGTGTTGGCCCCCCAGACATCGTCGGGGTAAGTATAAACCACATAGAACGGATTGCTCGTGTCATAAACGTACGGTGCGGAATCGTCGAACAAGGACATGAAAGGCTCAGAAGCCCCGTTCACGTAGAGAACGGCACGCAGCCGCTCCGTGCCGTTCTGATGGGCGGGATAGGCTTCGGAATAACCGCCGTCGCGGTAGAAGCCCTGGCAGCTGAACGTATAGGTTCCCACCGGCATGTCCGTCAGCACCTGCCAGGTGTCGAACGTGGTGTTGTAGAACTCCGCCACGCCGGAAGATGCGGCCGAGAACGCCGTGCCGTCCCAACCGGAACCGCCCGTATCAAAAGTAGGGTTCTGCAGCATGAACGTCAGGTCGAACTCCTCCCCGCTCGACTCCATATAGGCGCGCAAGGCATCCTGCAAGGCCGCGTATGCAGCGGGCAATGCCTCAGCCAATCCGGACACCGTGGTCAGAGCCAAGGCTTCTTCGGCCTGGCTGACAGCCGCGGCAAGTCCCTTGTCCCCGCTCTCGTCCGCCAACGTCCGGATTCCAGGCAATTCCAGAAGCACGTCGCTCCACGCCTGCAGCATCTTGTACTCGTCTTCCGTCAGCGTCATCACCGAACCGTGCTGGAACGCACCCGTACCTTCGAGATTGGCGGACGGACCCACGTTCAGCCCCAGATGGTCGGTCTCGCAATACTTGTAGGCGCTGCCGCCGGAATAGCGCATATAATAAAGGTTGTAGACATCCTCGTTGATGCGGCGCACGGTGCTGGAGCCTTCCACCTGCTCCGAACCCTCGTTGGTCACGTGCATCACGTCGGTCCACACGCCGCCCACCAAGCGGTCGCTCGTGGCCTCGTATATGCCGCGGGCCGTGCCGGTCGCACCCTCACGCTTGTAGTACATGTGGTAGAGGCTGTCATAGGGATTGTAGACGATGTCGGCGTCGATGACGGAAAGCCCCGGGTCGAAGAAGAGACGCGGCTGCGTCAGCGTCTTGAACTCGCGGTCGGTGTAGGAATAGAAGATGCGGTCGCGCGTGTCGCCCTCGTTCGTGGAAAGGATGGAATAGTAGACCAGATAGGCCCCCTCGCCGTTGTTGTAGTCCTTGTCCCAGATGAACTGCGGGGCCCATACGCGGTTGATGCGGGCATATTCCGCATCAGTATCGTATATGCCGGTCACGGCCTCCGGGTCGGAGAATACGGATTTGCCCTTCGTGAAGTCGAAAGTGGAGCTTTCCCAATGAATCAAGTCCTTGGAGCGCACCAGGTTGATGCCCTTGTTGTTCCACACGCCGGAAGTGTGCTGCTTCATGTCGGTGGTGGTGATGAAATATCCGTCTGTTCCCTCGCCGCGCCCGATGTAAGCGTCACGTGTGCCATGCTCGATGCCTGCGATGGCTTCGGTGTCGAAAATCTCTCCGCCGTCGAGCAGGACGTTGAACACACGTCCCTTATCCTCTTTCGTACCCAAGGCGAAGTTCGTGATTTCCTGTCCGGAGTTCATGAAGCAATACAGGTAACCGTAGCGGTTGTCGTCCGGCGCCACGCGGACAGTGACGGACCATGAGGAACCCATGGCAGATGCCGTCAGCTTGCCGGCCTCCACGGCCTCATCCTGCGGCAGAGCGTTCACCGTCAGCACATTCCCGTCAAGCGACACATAATTCCCCCCGTCGGCCGAAGGCTCGAATGTCCATTCCAAGGCCGTGCCGCCGGCGGTCTCCGCCGGCAGTTCCGTAGTGGCGTGCAGGTAGTTGAACTTCTTCAGGAACTGCCCCAGCTCCAGGCTCACAGCCTGGCGTTCCACATCGTCGGAGACGGCAGAGGCCGACTCCACCGCAGCATAAAGAGCAGCCACCTGCGCATCGTCCAGCGCCTGGCCGTAAATGCGGAAATTGTCGATATAAGCCTCGCCCAACAAGGCATCGCCCTCAAAGGGCGAACGGCCGAGGAAAGCCTCCGCCCCGCCGTCCGAGAAATCCGGACGGTTGCCGACCGCCACCTCTGCCGTCTTCCGGCCATCCACGTAGAAACGGCCGACGGCCCCCTCCTGCACGTACGTCAAGTTGTGCCAGCGTCCGTATGCCAGTCCGCCGGAGTGGGCGTCCGTGCTGCCCTCCCCGTCCTTCACTGTGTAATACCAATCCGTATTGTTCGGCGAGTTGACCAGCCCGACATATTGGTCCGTACCGTCGGCCAACGCATAAAGCCAGCAGTATTCCTTCAGGCGACCCACATCCGGCAAGGCCAGGTCCACAGAGATGGCATAATCCCCCATGAGGATGTCCTGCACGGCAAGCGGCAGTTCCTTGCCCAAATCCATATAACCTCCCTGGTTCGCCGGGCCGGTGTAGAGCGCGTGCCCGCCGTCCTGCATCTCCACGATGGAGGCCATGCCCTGCAGCGAGCCTTCGTACGTGCCGCCGTCATCCGCCGCCTGCCCGTCCTCGAAAGTATATTGCACGCTCGGGGCGGGCAACGTGGCGGTCTCTTCGGACTGTATTTCCACATCCTCCACATCGATGCGAAGGATGTTCACCGAATAAGCCGGTGCGTCGTAGGTGAACTGCGTGCCGGAAACGTCCAAAGCGGATTCCACAGGCACCACGTTCCGCGGGTTCTCCAACGTGTTCTCGTCCGTAGCCCCGCCCGTCATCACAATCTTGCTGCCGCCGGTGGCCGTGGCATGTGCCAGGTTGACGGTCACTTCCTGTGCCTCACTGTTCGGGTTCACCATCTTCAGGTAAAGCACGCCCGCCTCGTCATCGATATTTGACGAGACGTAAATCTTACGATCCACAGGCAGCGTGAAATCATGCACCAACTTGTCGTCCAGCCAGCAACGCACGTGCGTGCCTTCCACCTCAATCCGGATACGGTACGTATGCCCCGTCTCCAATGAGCCTTTGGCAGAAGCCACGGTGGTCTTTGTCCCGTCCTTGCATACCTCCACGGCGTGCTGCGTGTTGCTCCATCCGCCCAGGTTCCACCAGCAATAGTTATTGCTGTCCTTGTAATTGAAGGCGATGAGGAATCCCTCGGCCCCGCTCTGCTTCGTGGCCTCCACCTCATAAACATAGCTCTCGCCCGCATCCACTGTGCATACGTAGACAGCCCCCTGCATCGCACCGTCCATCTGGGTCAGCTGCCCGCCGGAGACGTGCCAACGACCGTTCTCCGGGGCCTGCCATTCCGTGCGGGAGGAGGAGAAGTCATCGCTGAAAAGCTCCGTCCCGTCGGCCGCCGTGAGGCGCACGTTGTCGAACGAGGCCGTGGTGCTCCACGTACTCAGCCCCACGTGTCCGCCGGACATGAGGTCATTGCCTGCCTCTGTCCACTTCACATTGACCCGGCCCACGTTGTTCGGAAAGAGCTGCTGCACGTAGTAGGAAGGCGTGCCATAGGCCGTGCGGCTGTCGAACTGTATCATGTCCGGACGCCAGTTGTAGTTGTTCACGTTGGCGAAGATGGGCGCATAGCTGTTCATCACACACACGTCCGAATTGTTCTCCATGCCCAGCATGAACACGGCCTCGCCCAGAGCGGCCATCAAATGCCCCGTGTTGCCGTAGTTCTGCGTCACGGCGTACTCGCCCACATAAATCTTATGCGCCGCACGGTTGTAGGAATCGTATTTGTTGTATTTCCCCACGAACCATGTCGGGTCACGGTAATAATGCTCGTCCACCACGTCCACGGGATAAGGGTTGCGCCACATAGGGTCGTCCGTCCCCCATGCCTCTACATTGCCGATAATCGTCACCTCGGGCCATGCCTTGCGGATGGCCTCGTAGAACTGGCGGTAACGCTCGGCGTAGTGGTCACTCTGGTCGCTGTTGTTCTCCGATGAAAAGTTGTAGTTCTCGTTGCCAATCTCGATGAGCCTCAGGTTGAAGGGTTCGGGATGCCCGTTCTCGGCCCGGAGCCGGCCCCATTCCGAAGTTTCCGCATCGCCGTTGCAATACTCAATGGCATCCAACGCCTCCTGGATATAGTCGTCGATGTCCAGATAATCCTCGGCCCATCCATGCCCCATGCCCATGTTCACCACGAAGAGCGGCTCGGCCCCCAGATCCTCCGTCAGCTGAAGCATCTCGTGGAAGCCCATGCCGTCCGACACGCGGTAGCCCCAGTTCTGGTTCATGTGTCCCGGTCGCTCCTCGATGGGGCCTATGGTCTTCTTCCATTCGAAGCGGTTGGTGCTGTTATTGCCCCACACGCCCTCCACGTAGCATCCGCCGGGAAAACGCACGAAGCCGGGCTTCATGTCGGCCAGCATCTGGGCCAGGTCCGGCCGACACCCATTCGGACGGTCCTTGAACGTGGGCGGGAAGAGGCTCACCACGTCCAGTTCCAGTGTCCCCGGCGTGTCTCCCGTCAGGGCGAACCACCCTTTCGGGTCATCACCCGTGGCGGTAATCTCGGCCTCCAGCTTGCGCCACGTACCGTCCGCCTGCACGGGAATTTCCACGCTGCCCAGATGGGTCCCGTCTTCGCTCTGCAACGAAGCCGTCAACGTCCCCTCGTAGGCCGGCGCACCTTTCAGCCAGAACGACAGCTTGTACTTGCGGCCCTGCACCACGTCGATGCCCCAAAAGCCTTCGTTGCGCACTCCGCCCCCTGCCGCGGCGATGTCCAGCCGCAGGGCATGTCCCTGCGCGTCGTTGAGCAAGCCCTCCGTGGCCAGGCTCATGGCCGCCCCGTCCGTGGCCCACCACTTGTCGGGGTTGCCGGCATTATCCTCGAACGACCGGTTGTGAATCAGCTCGGCATAAAGCCCGCCATCTCCGGCATGGTTGATTTCCTCGAAGAAGAGGCCGTAGTGGCGTTCCCCTATGGCCGGGCCGCGAAGGCCGGCGTCCACGTCCAGCGTCACCTGCGCCAAAACGGGCATAGCCGCCCCAGCCACGAAAAGCCCAGCCAAAGACAGCCGCTTGAATACTGATAAGTTCTTTTTCATACTTTTGATATTGAGATAAAGGTATTAAACTTGTTAACGGGCCAAAAGTAATCAATTCCAAGCGTTAAACCTAATAAAAAGAGAAATAAAACAGGGTGGAGATTACACTTTTTCCTTTTTTCTCCTTACCTTTGCACCCGTAAATACAAATGTGGATAGATTTGGGCGGCTTGCAACCACGGTAAAAAATGCTAAAATCAGCTTTTAAGGCTGTACGCATACCTCCCCAATGAAACCCCATTCTTAATTATCAATCTTAAAATAACATTTAAAAATGGGTTACTTGTTTACTTCAGAATCCGTGTCCGAAGGACACCCTGACAAAGTGGCGGACCAGATTTCGGACGCCGTATTGGACGAACTGTTGGCTTTCGACCCGAACTCGAAAGTCGCTTGCGAAACATTGGTGACGACCGGACAAGTCATCATCGCCGGGGAAGTCAAATCGGAAGCATACGTCGACTTGCAGGAAATCGCACGGCGCACCATCCGCCGCATCGGCTACACCAAAGCCGAATACAAGTTCGAGGCGGAAAGCTGCGGCGTACTCTCCGCCATCCATGAACAAAGCCCCGACATCAACCGGGGCGTGGAACGCCAGGACCCGATGGACCAAGGCGCAGGCGACCAAGGCATGATGTTCGGCTACGCCACCAACGAAACGGAAAACTATATGCCCCTGTCCCTCGACCTGAGCCACAAGATCCTGCGCGTCCTGGCCGAAATCAGGCGCGAAGGCAAAGAAATGACTTACCTGCGCCCTGACGCCAAAAGCCAGGTGACCATCGAATACGACGACAACGGCAAACCGGCACGCGTGGACACCATTGTGGTCTCCACCCAGCATGACGACTTCATCCAGCCCATCGACGGCGACCAGGCCAAAGCCGACAAGCAGATGCTCGCCCAAATCCGCCAGGATGTCATCACCATCCTCATGCCACGCGTGATTGCCGAAATCCATAACCCCGACATCCTCCGACTGTTCGACGAACACATCACGTACCACGTCAATCCGACTGGCAAGTTCGTCATCGGGGGACCCCATGGCGACACCGGCCTGACAGGACGCAAGATCATCGTGGACACTTACGGCGGCAAGGGCGCGCACGGCGGCGGCGCCTTCTCCGGCAAAGACCCTTCCAAGGTGGACCGCTCGGCAGCATACGCCGCACGCCATATCGCCAAGAACATGGTGGCGGCCGGCGTGGCCGACGAGATGCTGGTGCAAATCAGCTACGCCATCGGCGTGGCCAAACCCGTGAACATCTACGTCGACACTTACGGACGCAGCCATGTGCAGATGAGCGACGGCGAGATTGCCAAGAAAATCGAGGAACTGTTCGACCTGCGCCCGAAAGCCATCGAAGACCGGCTGAAACTCCGCAAGCCCATCTATGAAGAAACCGCCGCTTATGGCCACATGGGACGCCAGCCGCAAACCGTGACCAAGACCTTCCACAGCCGGTACATGCCCGCCAAGACCATGGAAGTGGAACTGTTCACTTGGGAAAAGCTGGACTATGTGGAAACCATCCAGAAAGCATTCGGACTATAAGATGAACACCATCCATTCAGTTTGCGTATACTCCGCCTCCAGCACCAAAGTGGACGAGTGCTACTTCCAAGCGGCCAAAGAGCTGGGACACCTTCTGGCCCTCCGCGGCATCCGGCTGGTGAACGGGGCGGGCAACCTCGGACTGATGAGGGCATGCGCCGACGCCTGCCTGGAAGCCGGCGGCAAGGTGACCGGGGTCATCCCGCACTTCATGGTGGAACAAGGCTGGCAGCACACCGGACTTACGGAACTGATTGAAACACCTGACATGCACATCCGCAAGGAGACAATGGCCCGTCTTTCGGACGGTGTCATTGCCCTTCCGGGCGGATGCGGCACCATGGAAGAGCTGCTCGAAATCATCACGTGGAAACAGCTCGGCCTATACCTGAACCCCGTCGTGATTCTCAACACCCGGGGATTCTACAATCCGTTACTGGACATGCTACGACAGGCAGCCGACGAACAATTCATGCGCCAGGCGCATCTCGACATCTGGCGGGTGGCCTCCACGCCCTCAGAAGCCGTAAGCCTGCTGTTTTCCACTCCTGTATGGGACCGGAACGTCCGTAAATTTGCCGCCATCTGAACATGAGAGATTCCCTGCAGGCCGCACCGGCAACCACAGCCATCCCGCATCCGTCAAGGCAGGCATTCAATCCGAAAGCCATTATCGAAAGCCTGCCGGCCGATGCCACACCCGCCCAACAAGACTCTGCCATACAAGCCCAGCTTCCGGAACGTGAACGAATACGCTCCACGCGGCCTGACACACTGAACCTCCCGGGGTGGCATGTCCCCTCGGGCGAACTTTCCCTGAAGGCTTTGGACATTTCCTACGACCAGAATTTCGCAGCCTCGTCTCCTTATGGGCATCCGGAGATTCCGTTCCGACCGGCAGGAATATTCTCCGCCCCCCTCCCTTACCAGCTACGTCAGGACAACGGCGTCACAGGAATCCTGCTGTGCTGCTTCCTCGTCACCGCCGTCATTTTGGGAAAAAGCAAGAAGCATATCAGACAACATCTCAAAGACTTGTTTCTCAACCGCACAAAACAAGAATCGAACTTGTCTCCCGATACGGGACAGGAAATACGCCATTCCGTATTCCTTTACCTGCAAAACGGATTGTTGGCAGGCTTGTTGTTCTTCGCCTACACGCAAGCCACCCGCGATTTGTTCATGTCACAAGTTTCTTCCCACATCCTGTTAGGCGCCTACACCCTGATATGTTGGGGGTATCTCGGGATAAAACAGCTTTTCTATCAGTTCACGAACTGGGTTTTTTTTAACAAAATACAGCGGACAGAATGGAACAGTTCCTATTCTTTCCTGATCTCCGCCGAAGGAATACTTTTCTTTCCGCTGGCACTCACCGCCGTGTTTTCCCATTTTCCCCTGCATAAAATGATGCTCTATTCATGCATTCTGCTCGTTTTCATACGACTTTTGATATTTTACAAATCTTATTGCCTCTTTTTTCCGAAATTTCATGGTCTTTTGCATTTAATTGTGTACTTTTGTGGCCTTGAAATGCTGCCCCTTTGCGGCTTATGGCAAGCACTTATATACACAAACGACATACTATTATAAAATATTTGGACACGTATGATCAAGAAGATACTGGTTTCACAGCCCCAGCCGACCTCCGAGAAATCTCCCTATTTCGAGATCGCCTCCAAGTATGGGGTGGAAGTAGTTTTCAGACCCTTTATCAAGGTGGAAAGCCTGTCTGCCAAAGATTTCCGCCAACAAAAAGTCTCCGTTCTGGATTACACGGCCGTGGTATTCACTTCGCGTAACGCGATTGACCATTTCTTCTCCTTGTGCAAGGAACTGCGCGTGACAATCCCGGAAGACATGAAATATTTCTGCATCACGGAGACCATCGCACTTTATATCCAAAAATACGTGCAATACCGCAAGCGCAAGGTCTTCTTCGGCACCACGGGAAAGATAGACGACCTGCTGCCAGCCATGGTGAAACATAAGAACGAGAAATATCTGGTTCCGCTCTCAGACGTTCACAATGACGAGATCACCCATCTGCTGGATTCCAAGAAACTCATCCACAAAGAAGTCGTCATGTACCGCACGGTAAGCAACGATTTCAAGGAAGACGAGCCGTTTGATTACGACATGCTGATTTTCTTCAGCCCCTCCGGCATCCATGCCCTGCTGAAGAACTTCCCGGAATTCAACCAAAAAGACATTGCCATCGGAACTTTCGGCCCCGCCACGGCACAGGCCGCCAAAGATGCCGGGCTGCGTCTGGACCTGGAAGCACCTTCGCCACAATATCCGTCCATCACAGCAGCATTGGACGATTTCGTGAAGAGACAAAACAACTGAGTTCTGTCAAAGAAAGGGTGCGTGGACAGCACCCTTTCTTATATTATATATAAGTTAACCCATACATGCCATGGAACAGAAAACAGACCTTTCATTCCGCAAATCGGAACGCTTGTGCAGCAAGCGCCTCATCGAAGCCTTGTTTGCCGGAGGAAACAAATCCATGTCTGCCTTTCCCTTGCGCGTGGTCTTCATGCCTGTACAAGAAAAAGACATGGCCACCCCTGCATCCATCCTGGTATCTGTCTCTAAAAGACGCTTCAAGAAAGCGGTCAAACGTAACAGGGTGAAACGCCAGATACGCGAAGCCTACCGCAAGAACAAACACATCCTGACTGTCCCGCTGGAAACGCAAGGCCGGAAGCTGGCCCTGGCTTTCCTATGGCTTTCCGACCGCCTGTATCCTTCAAACGAAGTGGAACAATGCGTCAGGCGCTTACTGGTACGCATCTCCGAGACCCTTTCGTCCATCCCGCAATCTCCTGTTCCCGATGAACATGCTGTATGACCGTTTCCGCCATTTGTTGTCCGCCGCGCTCATCGCTCCCATCGTATTCTACCGCCGTGTGATTTCCCCCATGACTCCCCCCTCATGCCGTTTCACGCCGACATGCTCACAATATGCCATAGAGGCAATCCGCAAACATGGCCCGTTCAAAGGCTTCTATCTGGCCGTCCGTCGTATCCTGCGGTGCCACCCGTGGGGAGGAAGCGGCTATGACCCAGTCCCCTGAATCTATGTCGCGCCCGTTCCTGAATTTCCACGCCCATCGTCCGGCGGCCTCTTCCGCGGAAACCGTCATCCGCAACTACGTATTCCCGCAAGAACAGCCGGAAGAGACGACACCCGCCGGACATCCATTCTCCATCGGCATCCACCCTTGGCATATCCCTCACGGCATCGGCACGGCATGGGAAGAACTGGAGCGATGGGCCGCCAGCCCCGGCTGCATCGCCATCGGGGAAGCCGGCATTGACAAAAACACGGACACTCCCGTCAGCCGGCAAGCGGAACTCCTGCTCCGCCATGCGGAACTGGCCTCCGCCCGCCACCTGCCCCTTGTCATCCATTGCGTCAAAGCCTGGAACGAACTCATTGCCTTGAAAAAAGGATTTCCACACAACCTCCCTTGCGTCATCCATGGCTTCCGTGGCAAGCCCCAACTGGCGGAGAGCCTGCTCGCCCAAGGTTTCCATCTGAGTTTCGGGTTCCGTTTCAACCCGCAAAGCCTCCTTCTCTGCCCGCCGGACAGGATTTTTTTGGAAACGGACGAAGACCCTCGCCCCGTGGAAGAGCTTTACCGCACAGCCGCCAACCTATGTGGATGCACGCCGGAAAAGTTGCGTACACAATGCCTCGGCAACCTCGCCCGCATCGCACAGCCTTCTAAAAAATAAGGATATAAGTTGCAAGTCTCGCCGAAAGGTCGTACTTTTGCACGGTTCAACATCATTAAAACAAAATAGAATCATACGATGAACTTTGTAGAAGAATTGAAATGGAGAGGCATGGTCCACAACATGATGCCGGGAACGGAGGAATTACTTGAGAAAGAACAGGTCACCGCCTATCTGGGCATCGACCCCACGGCCGACTCGCTGCACATCGGCCACCTTTGCGGCGTGATGATGCTCAAGCACTTCCAACGTTGCGGCCACAAGCCGCTGGCCCTCATCGGAGGCGCCACGGGCATGATTGGCGACCCCTCGGGCAAGAGCCAGGAGCGCAACCTCCTCGACGAAGAGACGTTGCGCCACAACGTGGCTTGCATCAAGAAGCAACTGGAGAAGTTCCTCGACTTCGACAGCGACGCGCCCAACCATGCCGAACTGGTGAACAACTACGACTGGATGAAGGACTTCAAGTTCCTCGACTTCGCCCGCGAGGTGGGCAAGCACATCACCGTGAACTACATGATGGCCAAGGACAGCGTGCAGAAACGACTCAACGGCGAGGCGCGCGACGGGCTTTCCTTCACCGAGTTCACCTACCAGCTCCTCCAAGGATACGACTTCTTATACTTATACGAACACAAGGGCTGCAAGCTCCAGATGGGCGGCAGCGACCAATGGGGCAACATCACCACCGGCGCCGAGCTTATCCGCCGCACCAACGGCGGCGAGGTGTTCGCCCTGACCTGCCCGCTCGTGACCAAGGCCGACGGCACGAAATTCGGCAAGACGGAAAAAGGCAACGTATGGCTCGACCGCCGCTACACCAGCCCCTACACCTTCTACCAGTTCTGGCTCAACGTGGCCGATGAGGATGCCAAGCGTTACATCCGCATCTTCACCACGCTGGACAAGGAGGAAATCGACAGCCTCATCGCCCGCCACGACGAGGACCCGGGTCAGCGCGTGCTGCAGAAACGCCTGGCCGAGGAAATCACCGTCATGGTACACAGCCGCGAGGACTACGACATGGCCGTGGAAGCCAGCCAGATTCTCTTCGGAAAGGCCACGAAGGAGAGCCTCTCCAAACTGGACGAACAGACGCTGCTCGACGTGTTCGCCGGCGTTCCGCAATTTGAAATCAGCCGCGATGCCCTCTCCGCCGGCGTGAAGGCCGTGGACCTGATGGCCGAGATGACGCAATGCTTCCCCAGCAAGGGCGAGATGCGCAAGATGGTGCAAGGCGGCGGCGTGTCGCTCAACAAGGAGAAGCTCACCGCCTTCGACCGCATGGTGACCGCCGACGACCTGCTCGACGGCAAGTACCTGCTCGTTCAGCGCGGCAAGAAGAACTATTTCCTGCTCATCGCCAAATAAAAATCAGGGAAAAACTTGTCAGATAGCGGAAAACTCGCTATCTTTGCACCGCTTTCGGAAGAAAGCACCATAAGGATTGGGATATGGTGTAATGGTAGCACAAGACATTTTGGTCGTCTTAGTCTTGGTTCGAACCCAGGTATCCCAACCAAAAACTCCCTCCGGCGGAATTTTCTGCCGGAGGGAGTTTTGGTTTTTATTCCTCCACCTTCCACTCCTGAATGTTACGGGTGGACGAACTGAAGTTCACTCCAATCTTATAGACTTTACGTCCATCTGTTTGGAACGGCATGGCATACCCCTTTTCTTCTATCTGGCGTAACGCCTCTTCGGCCGTTCCTTCCAGTTTGAATTCCATCACATAGACAAAACCGCTTGTCTGCAACACCAAGTCTATACGTCCTTGCGAGGTATGATATTCGGCCTTCACATAGAAGCCAATCAGTTTGAAGACAATGAAAAGCACATTCTGGTAATGGAGTTCCTGGTCGCGGATCAATTCGTATGGAGTGTCGGCAAAGAACGATTGCAAACGGCGGAAGAACGCATCAATGTCCCCCGAACGGATCTCTTCTACAAACTTCCGGATATAAGACGGTGCCTCGCTTTCGTCCACACTGGCATACGAAGGCAGCAGGAACTTCATGAAGCCCTCCTCCACTTCTTTGTTGGGGAAGCCCAAGGTGTAGAGTCCGAACTCCTTGTTGTAACTCTTGATTGTGAGATAGCCGCTCTGGTAGATGACGGGCAGCGGCTTGTCGTCCCCATAGACATTATCCAACACCTCCACGTCCGTCTCGGACGTAATGAGATTCTCCAGTCTGAACTTGTTCTGTTTGAGCAGTTTCACCAAATAGGTCGGCGTACCTGTAGCGAACCAGTAGCTCCCCAGCCTTTGGGAATCGAACACATTCAACAGGCTGAACGGATTATATATTCCTTCCGAATCCTCCATAAAATGGTAACCGTCATACCGCTCCTTCAGCAGACGGCACATTTCCTCGTAAGTCACTCCCTGCGATTCGGCCAGTTCATGTAATTGCGGCTCCAGATTGGCATGCAACTCCCGCTCGGTGATGCCGCACAGGTTCACATACCGCCGGTCCATGGAAATGTCCTTCAGGTTGTTCAGGTCGCTGAATACGCTCACTTTCCCGAACTTGGTGACCCCGGTCAACATGCCGAACTTGATGCAGCGGTCCATAGTCTTCAACACGCCATAGAACGGTTTCAAGGTCGCACGGAACTCTTCCTGCAAAGGCTTGTCGCCGATAGCCTGCAAAAGCGGCTTGTCGTATTCATCCACCAAAATGACAACCGGAGTTCCGGTCTTCTCGTATGCCCGGCTGATGATTCCCTTAAAGCGCAGGGCGAGGGTCGTTTCCTCGGGCGCGGTCCCGTACAGGCCCTCCCATTTCGTCAAAGCGTCATTCAAGATGGCATGCAGACTGTCGGGCGAATCATACTTCTCGATATTCAAGTCCAAGTGCAACACAGGATACACCTTCCACTCCTTCTCCAGCTTCTCAATGGCCAGCCCCCGGAACAGTTCCTTCCTGCCGGAGAAATAAGCCTCGAGCGTGGAGATGAGCAGGCTTTTGCCGAAACGGCGCGGACGGCTCAGGAAATAATAACTGCCGGAATTTACAATTTGATAAATCAAGTCCGTCTTATCAATATAAAAATAGTCATCTTGACGTAACTTCTCGAAATCTTGTATGCCTATCGGGTACAACATAATGGAATGCTTTTTAATCCTATACTTCCGCAAAGATAGCAATACTTTGACTGATTCTTCCATCCGAACGGCATTATTCAGAAAAATGTCTCCATTTTGCTTCTTTCGTTCAACGAAATTGACCTATATTTGCAGTTGGTTCTCGGAACCGCCATTGCGTACGGCTGCCGGCAGACGCGTCTGCCAGTGCCACGCAAGCGAACGGCGGCATCCACCCGCGCCGAATCTGCACGCAGCGCAAACTGCCTGTGGGGCATGGGGAAGCAAAGAGAACCGCTATATAGGGAAAGCGTTTATCATACGCTTTGTTCTTGACGCTGAGAAACTTCGCAAACTTCCAGATGATGTCATGGACATGGCAACGGTAGATGCTCATGGGATGTTTTTATAGACATTCCCCATTGTAACGTACCCGTGGGTGTGGTGTACAGCCACATGCATGGCGTGTTTACAACGTGGGAAAGCTGTATAAATTCATCGGCGTGGGTTTCGCGTTGCTCGTTCGACATCATCGGGCAATGCGAAGGCCTCTCGGCGTGGAACGGGCAACTGGTACGAATCTCCACGCTTTTTTTGTATAGCCACGACCGAAATTTTTCATGCCGACATTGGGAGGTTGACAGGCACATCTAACAAGTAACCAACATGGATATTGAAGATTTTGACATTTGGACGGCTTTAAAGGATTATGCGAAAGGCCACCCCGTCCGCTATTTCAAGTACGGGAAAGAATTCACGCCAAAGAATTTTGGATTCAAAGCTCCTACAATGCCGTTTCCTAAGGAAGAATGTGAGGAAGGCTTTGACGTGAGCATTTCAGGCGACTGCCTCTTCGATGACGACATACAGCAGCAAAAAGTATTCCAGCTCGATTGCCGGGCGCATGTCGCCATCATCAAGAACAAAGTGACCGTCACAGAGATTAAAAACGAACGGATTAACATTAAAGACAAATAACTATGAACAAGAAATTTACAAGAGTTATGCTGCTGGTTCCAACTATCATTTTGTCAGCAAAAGCATACGCCTACGACTTCATGGTCGACAGTATGTATTTCAATATCGTATCTATCGAAGAAATGACATGTGCAATTACCTATGGGGACTCCTATAGCAACACATATGTAGGCGAACTTGTCATCCCGGAAAAAGTCACGTATAATGGAAGGACGTTAACAGTAACTGAAATTGATCGTATAGAAGGTGACAGCCTGACATCTGTGAGCATCCCCAATTCCGTGATTACTATTGGATCCTATGCATTTTCGGGATGTGAAAGACTGACCTCTATCAACATACCTAACTCCGTGACTACTATTGAATCCTATGCATTTTCGGGATGTGAAAGACTGACCTCCATCAACATACCTAACTCCGTGACTACTATTGAATCCTATGCATTTGAAGACTGTGACGGACTGACTTCTGTTAGTATTCCTAATTCTGTAACCACTATTGGAAATCTCGTATTTGCTGGTTGTACACATTTGGAAGAACTGACAATAGGAAATGGTATAAAAGAACTCCCCTATGATGAATATATAAACGAGCTTCACCAAATTGGGTCGTATGATACCTTATTGGGAGAGTATACCAACAGTTATAGTTATCCTAAGGATGATGAACTACAAGTTCTATCAACATGTCCATTGTCCAGATTGCATATCTCAGACTCAAAAGAACCTTTAAAAATTCCTTTTATTGAGATGTTTACCAATTCTTCATCATATTATGGTTATGGCTACTTTTACAAAATTCCGCTTAAAGAAGTTTATATAGGTCGCAATTTGGATCATAATAATTTTTTTGACGTTAACGTTATTTCCGCGCCTCTTGACAAAATAGAGTTTGGCGGATATTGTACCCAAATAGGACGTAACTGTTGCTATAGTGTTGACACTTTAATTATAGGAAGCAATATACAAAGCGTGGATGTAGATATGATAGAAGAACAAGACAGCTTGTCCGCTATATACATAAAGACTTCCACTCCTCCACAGCTCATAAACGATTTTAAGAACAAGGTATATCTGTACACCAAACTTTACGTTCCCATCGGCTCTAAATCCGCCTATCAAAATGCCGAAGGCTGGAAAAACTTCTGGATCATCGAGGAAACCTCGGACTTCACGGGCGAAACAAGCATTTCCGACGTACAAGCCCCACGGCCTGAGGTCGTCATCACGTTCGACGGCATCACGATAAAAGAATCCGAAGGAGCGGCCATATCCGTATATTCCTTTGACGGGAAACTGCTGCACACCACAACCGGCTATAAAGGCGAGAACATCCCGCTCCGTCCCGGCATATATATCATAAAGGTAAACGGAAACAGTTGCAAAGTGAAAATCTAACAAAACTTGTGTGTACCGGACAACCTTCGCCCGGTACACATTCAACCAAACAAGAACCAACGACTATGCCACAAATCAGCCCATTCCAACGCAATCCTCAAAATGTATTGGGAGATTTTGCCACGTTCTTATATAAGGAAGTCCTGCTTTACTATGAAAGCGACGACATCTCGGGATTAAGCAATGGCGCCCAAGAAAAAAGCTATATCCAATTCATAAAGGAGAATGGAATCGAATTGGAATATAACGCAAAAACCAAAAAAGTCAGAAAGGCGAAAAGTTACAATCTTCTAAATACTTACTTAGCCCCAAGTGTTACGAGCCAAGATATTCAGGACAAAATCATATTCACGGCAACTAAAAACAAAGTCTTCAAAAGCCTTTTTTTCCATATCAGGAACGCTTTTGCCCATAACCAAATCAAGATTGACGGAGATTACGTACACATGTACGACAAGCTTTCACCGTCAAATACCAAAACCCAAACCGCTAAAATGACCATGATTGGGCATGTGAAGAAAGAGACTTTGAAGAAACTGATTATTTGCCTCAAGTCAATCTAACAGAAATCACTCTTTTTTTGCCAAAAACATTGCTGATAATCCGGCCAATTACTAACTTTGCATCGAATTTATTGCAATAAAACTGAAATGATTATGGCCATGACCAGATTCGACAAGGAGAAGCTTGTGGAGATAGTCTTGTATGTCCTAAACAAAAAAGGCGGTCTTGATTATTATAGTCTGATTAAGACTCTCTATTTCGCGGAACTAGACCATTTGGCCAAATGGGGAAGACGTATCACTACAGATGATGTATGCGCTATGCCCTACGGACCGGTGCTTTCACACTTGTTGAATGCAATAAAAAATGATGGAAAAGACAAGGAATTGGCAGATATGTTGCACAACGTTTTCCAAGCTCCTAAGAATGATGCCCCATACGTTTTGCTCCCGCTACGTGAAGCGGATGAGGATTATTTGTCCGAATCCGAGAAAGAGGCCCTTGACAAATCCATTGCCGAAAATTCGTCCTTGTCGTTCAGCCAACTGATGTCAAAATCACACGATGAAGTGTGGAAAAAGTATTTTGAAAATGGAACCGGACGCAAGGTGATTCCTACGACAGCACTTGCCGATGCGGCCCACGCAAGTGACGTAATGAAAGAATATATTCGGGAGAACATGGAACTCGACAAAATATTCTCATGACAAAGATTGGAGATTTCTTAGCTCCCGATGACCAAAAGGCCTTAACGCGTCATTCCATCAATATTGGTGATGTGTTTCTTATCCCCATGACAAAAGAAGAAGGAATCACCCCCAAAGGATATGACGAGTTCAGAAACAAATTTTTCGTAGTCTTAGGCTTCGACGAAGAAGGCTACGCCTATGGAGGTGTCATTATCAACTCGCGCATAAACCGGAATATCCCGATTAACATTCAAGAACTACACATGCCAATCAGATGTGCGGATTATAAGTTCCTTACGCATAATTCATTTGTAGACTGCTCGCAACTTCACATCGTAAGATTGGAAAAGCTAAAGATCGAACTATATAAAGGAAACATGACCGAAGAGCATATACGTCTTATCATCGGAACGGTTACAGAAAGCAAGACCATCAGCAAGAAAACACTTCAGCGTTTTCACTTATTATGATACGAAAGGAGACCATTGTGCTTTATACAGCCTCCCAACGCCTTTATTCAGAAAAATATTCCGCTTTCGTTTCTCCCGTCCGGCAAAATGACTTATATTTGCGGAGAGTTCTCCGGCCCGCACAACGGGCGGAAGAGAACGCCGCCATATACCCACTAATTCCAGATTATGCCATGAGAATAAAACTATTGCTTTGGGCCTTGATGGCCGCCTTGTCCTTGCAGGCACAGGAAATCACTCCTTCGGACCGACCGAACAAGACACAACAGCTACAGGCGGAGCGGGGGTATGGCATGTTCATCCATTTCGGGATGAACACCTTCATCGAGAAAGAGTGGTCGGAAGGGGTGGAACCGGCTTCCACCTATCACCCTACGGCACTCGACCCCGACCAATGGGTGCGGGTGGCCCGCGACGCCGGCTTCCGCTACGTCCTGCTGGTGACCAAGCATCACGACGGCTTCTGCCTGTGGGACAGCAAATACACCGACTACGATGTGGCCTCTTCGCCCGTTCCTGTGGATGTGGTGCGCGGAGTGTCGGATGCCTGTAAGAAGTATGGGCTGAAGTTCGCCGTTTATTACTCCCTGTGGGACCGCCACGAAAAGAGCTACCAGGCGGCAGATTTCAACGAGTATATCGATTTCATGGAAAACCAGCTGCGCGAGCTGCTGACCCAATACGGCGAGGTCTGCGAACTTTGGCTGGATGGCGGTTGGGACAAACCGGCACGCATGTGGCAGATTCCCAGGCTATACAAGATGGTGAAGGAGCTGCAGCCGCATTGCGCGTTCGGCGTGAACAACGGCGTGATGCTGAAAGGCGGGGAAGACGGGGGCGGTTTTGACTCCATGGCCAACCCGGACCAGATGACAGCCGGTTATACCAACTATCTGCGCTATTTCCCCATGGATTTCCGGTTGGCCGACCCGAAGATTGCCAACAAGAAGGATAAAAAGCTCTACACCGTGGAAGGCAAACAGTATTACCTGCCCTTCGAGCATACCATCTGTGTGAGCCGCGCCTGGAACTGGTTCCAGAAGGAGCGGGCCATGGAAGTCCGCTCACTCGACGAACTGGAGGAACTGTTCTACTGGAGTACGGAGAACGGCAATTCATTGGTCATCAATGTCGGCCCTGACCGCAGGGGGCTGATCCGCGCGAACGAAGAAGACGTATTGGTGGCGTTGAAAGACCGGCTGGGACTGAGGATAGGCAAGCCGTTGCCCCGCAATGGCGAGTATCTGTCCGTCGGCGTTCCGGCGGAAGCTTCTTCCTCCTTCTCCGGCGATGTGAAGAACTACGGCCCGGCCTGGGCGGTAGACGGCGGGATGCAGACCCGTTGGGCATCCGGCGAACTCACCCCGGAACTGGTGCTGGACTTCGATTCCGAGCAAGAGTTCAACAAGATATCCATCTTTGAATACCAGGACACCAAGGCAGGCGAGGACGGATTCAGCAATTACCGCGAGAACCGCATCAAGGAATACCGCATAGACATCTGGAAAGACAATGCCTGGGAGAACATCTATATTTCCTCCGAGCCGATGGGGGATTGCAAACTGATTCACTTTCCACGCAACTATAAGACGACCAGACTGCGGTTCAAGGTGCTTCGCGCTTCCGACTTCCCGTCACTTTGGGAGTTCAACGTGATCCGTATGCCGGAATAGCCTCTTCACACTTTGCAACCAAGTTGCGCCCACAAATCATTGCGAGACCGGCTTTTTTCCCTTATCTTTGCCCGCGTGAAAGAAACAGGACGGAAAAAATGAAGAACCGGTTCAAGGCCATATTGCTGATGATGCTCTGCCTGCTGGCGGAGGCGGTGTCGGTCTACCCGCACCACCATCATGCCGATGCCCCCTGCACCAGACATGGCAGGGAAGCCTCATCGCCCGCACGCACACCGCAGCCCTGCTCCGCCGGATGTATCACGCACTTCCAGCTGACGCTGCCTTCCGTTTCGTTTTCCGTCCGTGAAGTTCAAAAGACTCCTATATTATATAAGGTGGCGTTCCGCACGGAACGCGTCGGTTTCCTTTCCCCATTGCTTCAAGGCGACAGGAAAAGGAAAGGGGTCCTCCCTGTCATCCTCCAAGCCTCCCCGCCCACAGGCGGCACGGGCTTACGGGCTCCTCCTTCCTTGCCCTTCTGACACTAACGAAGAACAGAATTATCCCATCACATTTATCAACATCAGACACCTATGAAGAAAAGATATTTCTTGATGGGCGCATTGGCCGTATCCGTGCTGTGCGCCTGTCACAACCATGAACATGGCGAGGAAGGGCATGACCATGAGGCGGAACTGGCCGCCGGAAAAGAAGGACACGACCATCATCCCGATGAAATCATTCTCTCCGCCGAAAAGGCCAAGGCCGCCGGCATCGCCGTTGAAGCCGTAAAGCCCGGTAAGTTTTACCAGATCCTACAGACCAGCGGGCAGATTCTGGCCGCACAAGGCGAGGAAACTACCGTCGTGGCCTCAGCCCCCGGCGTGGTGCGCTTCGCCCGTACCCTGGCACCGGGCATGGCCGTGGGACGGGGGACAACCTTGTTCCACCTCTCCTCTGACAATTTGGAAGGCGGAGACCCCGTGGAACGGGCCTATATCGCCTACCAGAACGCCAAGGCGGAATACGAACGCGCCCTTCCCTTGGCCGAAAAGCAGATTGTCAGCCGCAAGGACCTGCAAGCCCTGAAAGCGGCCTATGAGGACGCACAAGTAGCCTACGAGGCCCTCGACCCCGGACATGTGCGGAAAGGCGTGGCCGTGGCGGCTCCCGCGGGCGGGTTCGTGAAGAACGTGGCCGTCAAGGAAGGCGATTACGTCAGCACGGGACAACCTCTGGCCACCCTGACCCAAAACCGGAAGCTACAGCTGCGGGCCGACGTGTCGGAACGCCATTACGGTTTCCTGGGACAAATCCGTTCGGCCCGTTTCAAGACCCCGTATGACGATGCCGTCTATTCCGTGGACTCGCTCCGCGGGCGCATCCTCTCCTACGGGAAGGCTTCGGATGACGCTTCCTATTACATCCCCGTCACCTTTGAATTCGACAACGCCGGGGATATCGTGCCGGGTGCTTTGGTCGAGGTTTCTCTACTGGGTGCCGAGCGGAAGGATGTGCTGACCCTGCCTCTTTCCGCCCTGACCGAGGAACAAGGCATGTACTTCGTCTATTTGCAGGAAGACAAGGAAGTCTATCGCAAACAAGAGGTGCGCATCGGCGCGGACGACGGCCTGCGTGTGGAAATCCTCGCGGGACTGAAGGCGGGCGACCGCGTGGTGACCCGGGGGGCGATGCACGTGAAGCTGGCTTCGGCCTCGAATGCCATCCCGGCCCATACGCATTCCCATTAACGGAAGGAGGAAACGACCATGCTGAACAAAATCATTCGTTTTTCCTTGCAGAACAGGTTGCTCGTCCTCATCGCGTCCATCCTGTTGCTGGTGGGCGGGCTCTACCAGACGTTCCACACGGAAGTGGACGTCTTCCCCGACCTGAACGCTCCCACGGTGGTCGTCATGACCGAAGCGGGGGGCATGGCGGCCGAAGAGGTGGAGCAATTGGTGACGTTCCCCATAGAGACCGCCGTCAACGGGGCCACCGGCGTGCGCCGCGTGCGTTCTTCGTCCACCACGGGCTTCTCCGTGGTGTGGGTGGAGTTCGATTGGGACACCGACATCTATCTGGCCCGGCAAATCGTGTCGGAGAAACTGGCCACCGTGGCCGAAAGCCTGCCCGACAATGTGGGCAACCCCACGCTGGGACCGCAGTCGTCCATCCTGGGTGAAGTACTTATCGTGGGACTCACGGCGGACAGCACCTCCATGCTCGACCTCCGCACGCTGGCCGACTGGGTCATCCGCCCGCGCCTGCTGTCCACGGGAGGCGTGGCGCAGGTGGCCGTACTGGGCGGCGACATCAAGGAGTATCAGGTACTGATTCATCCCGAGCGCATGAAGCACTACGGCGTGACGCTCGGCGAGGTGATGGCCGCGGCGCGGGGCATGAACACGAACGCCAACGGCGGTGTCATCTACCAGTACGGCAATGAATACATCGTGCGCGGCGTGCTTTCCACCGATGACGTGCGGCAGATGGGCCGCGCCGTGGTGAAGACCGTCGGCGGAGCGCCCGTCACCTTGGCCGACGTGGCCGATGTGCAGGTGGGCAGCCAGCAGCCCAAACTCGGATTGGCGTCCGAAAAAGGAAAGCCCGCCGTGCTGCTCACCGTGACCAAGCAGCCGAACACGGGCACCATCGAGCTGACCGGTAAACTGGAAACCGCCTTGCACGACTTGCAGAAGAGCCTGCCGGCCGACGTGAAGGTTTCCACCGACGTGTTCCGCCAGTCGCGCTTCATCGAGAGTTCCATCCAGAACGTGCAGGATTCGTTGCTCGAAGGGGCCATCTTCGTAGTCATCGTGCTGTTCCTTTTCCTGGCCAACGTGCGCACCACGGTCATCTCCCTGGTGACGCTCCCCCTCTCGTTGCTCGTCACCATCCTTGTGCTCCACTACATGGGGCTGACGCTCAACACCATGAGCCTCGGAGGCATGGCCATCGCCATCGGCTCGCTGGTGGACGATGCCATCGTGGACGTGGAGAACGTGTGGAAACACTTGCGCGAGAACCGCATGTTGCCCGAGGCGCAACGGCTGCGGGTGCGCGACGTGGTGTTCAACGCTTCCCGCGAAGTGCGTATGCCCATCCTGAACTCCACGCTCATCATCATCGTCAGCTTCATCCCCCTCTTCTTCCTGAGCGGCATGGAGGGACGGATGCTCGTGCCGCTGGGCGTGGCCTTCATTGTCTCGCTGTTCGCCTCCACCATCGTGGCGCTGACCCTGACGCCGGTGCTGTGCAGCTACCTGCTGGGGCACAAGGCCAAGGCGGGCGGCCTGCCGCGCGAAGCCTTTCTGGCGGTGTGGCTGAAGATGCACTACCGCAACGGGCTGCTGTGGGCCTTGGCGCATAAGAAAGCCGTCGTGGGCACCACCCTCGCGCTCTTCGCCGTGGCCCTGGGCTGTTTCTTCACCCTCGGCCGCAGCTTCCTGCCCTCCTTCAACGAAGGTTCTTTCACCATCAACATCAGCTCCCTGCCGGGCATTTCGCTGGACGAGTCGGACAAAATCGGGCGGCAGGCCGAAGAACTGCTGCTCTCCATCCCTGAAATCCAGACCGTGGCCCGCAAGACGGGGCGCGCCGAGCTGGACGAACACGCGCTGGGCGTGAACGTGTCGGAAATCGAGGCGCCCTTCGAGCTGAAGGACCGCAGCCACGCGGAGTTGCTCGACGAGGTGCGCCACAAACTGTCGGTCATCAGCGGGGCGAACATCGAAATAGGCCAGCCCATCAGCCACCGCATCGACGCCATGCTGAGCGGCACGCAGGCCGGCATCGCCATCAAACTCTTCGGCGACGACCTGAACAAGATGTTCCAGATAGGCAACCAAATCAAGGCCGCCATCGCCGATGTGGAGGGCGTGGCCGACCTGAACGTGGAGCAGCAAATCGAACGGCCGGAACTGAAAATCACGCCCAAACGCGAGATGCTGGCCCGGTATGGCATCTCCCTGCCCCAGTTCTATGAATTTGTCACGGTGAACATGGCGGGCGAGACGGTGTCGCAAGTCTACGAGCAAGGCCGCTCGTTCAACCTCGTGGTGCGCTCGGCTGAGGCCCACCGCAACACCATGGACCACATCCGTGACTTGATGATCGACGACGCGGCGGGCAACAAGGTCCCGTTCTCCTACGTGGCCGACATCCGGTCGGCCACCGGCCCGAACACCATCAACCGCGAGAACGTGAAGCGCAAGATTGTCGTCTCGGCCAACGCCAGCGGACGCGACATGCGCAGCGTGGTGGACGACATCCGCCGGCGGATAGACAGTGAGGTCAGCCTGCCCGAAGGCTATCACATCGAATACGGCGGGCAGTTCGAGAGCGAGGCTTCGGCCAGCCGCGTCCTGCTGCTGACTTCCGCGCTCAGCATCGTGGTCATCTTCCTGCTGCTCTACCTGCAGTTCCGCAACGCGGCGCAGAGCGGCGTCATCCTGCTCAACCTTCCGCTGGCGCTCATCGGCGGCGTGTTCGCCCTGCTGCTCACCACCGGCGAAGTCAGCATCCCGGCCATCATCGGTTTCATCTCGCTCTTCGGCATCGCCACCCGCAACGGCATGTTGCTCGTCAGCCACTACAACACGCTGCGCGAGGAGGGACTCACGTTGCGCGAGTGCGTCCTCCAGGGTTCGCTCGACCGTCTGAACCCCATCCTGATGACGGCCCTCTCGTCGGCCTTGGCCCTCATCCCGCTCGCCTTGCGCGGCGACCTGCCGGGCAACGAGATACAGAGTCCGATGGCCAAGGTGATATTGGGCGGCCTGCTGACCTCCACTTTCCTGAACGCGTTCATCATTCCTATCATCTATGAATGGATGAACCGCAAGGACAAACTGCAAAAACAATGAAAGCAATGAAAAGAAAACTCATCATCATAGCGCTCTGCACCTTGTGCCTGCCCCGCTTGCAGGCCCAGGGCGTGGACGAAGTGCTGCAAAGCGTGGCGCAGCACAACAAGGCCCTCCAGGCCCAACGGCAGGCCGACGCGGCCGAGAAGACCGGCATCGAGGCCGAAAACGGGTTGGAAGACCCCAGCGTGGAATACAGCTCCTTCTTCAGCAAGGGAGTCAGCGGACAGGCCGGCTCCGAGCTGGTCGTCTCACAGGGGTTCGACTTCCCCACGGTGTACGGGCAGCGCGGCCGTGCCGGACGCGAGCGGAAGGAAGCCGTGGACTTGCGTGCCGAAGCCCAACGGCGCGACATCCTGCTCCAGGCCAAGAACCTTTGCCTGGACCTCATCCGCCTGAACCGCCAGCAAGACCTGCTGGACCGGCGTATGGAAAACGCTGAGGAGCTGCTCTCTCTCTTCGAGGAACGGCTGAAGGCGGGCGACGCCACCCTCATCGACGTGAACAAAATCAAGATGGAACGCATGAGCATACAAACCGAGGTGCTACAGAACCACGCGGCGCACCGCACGGCCCTACAGTCGCTTCTGGCCCTGAACGGGAACCTGCCGCTCACGTTCGACGAGCGGGAATACCCCGCCGCCCCGGCCACCGACGATTTCGAGACCCTCCGCAATGAGGCATTGGCTGGAGATGCCGCCCTGCAAGCCGCCGAGGCGGAAACCCGCGCCGCCGGACGCGCCCTCGCCGTCAGCCGCCACAACTGGCTGCCCAAGCTGGAAGTCGGCTACCGCCGGAACACGGGCGAAGACAGCAAGGAACACGGCTTCCTCGTGGGCGGCTCCATTCCCCTGTTCTCCAACCGGCGGCAGGTAAAGATGGCCCAGGCCCGGTCCGTCGGCGCACAACTCACCGCCGAAGACCTGCGCCTGCAGGCGGAAGCCGCCCTGCACGCCGGATTCAACGAGATGCAGCAGTTGCGCAAGGCCCTCTCCGTCTATGACCGGACACTGATGCTACAGACCCTCGACCTGTTAGGAGAAAGCGTCAAGGGCGGGGAGATGTCGGTGACGGACTATTTCGTGGAGGCCGACCAGATTTACCGCAACCTGCAGGCCTGCACGGAACTGGAGTGCCAGTACCAGAAATCGCTCGCCACGCTGTACAAGCACCGACTGTGAGACAAATCGCGGACAGGCATAAAGATTCTCGCCGGATTGTGTGCGTATGTCAGTTACTTTTCCTAACTTTGCCGGAAAGGAAAACGCATTTTAAATCTTAGAGACATGGAAAAGAACTTTTTGCAGAATTTCTCCTTGGAAGGTAAGGTCGCCCTGGTTACGGGAGCTTCTTACGGTATCGGTTTCGCCATTGCCACGGCTTTTGCCCGCAGCGGTGCCACCATCGTGTTCAACGACATCAAGCAGGAACTGGTGGACAAGGGCTTGGCTTCCTATAAGGAACTTGGCATCGAAGCCCACGGCTACGTGTGCGACGTGACCAACGAAGAGGCCGTGAACGCCCTCATCGCCCAAGTGGAGAAGGAAGTCGGCACGATTGACATCCTCGTGAACAATGCCGGCATCATCAGGCGCATCCCCATGACCGAGATGACAGCCGCCGAGTTCCGCCAGGTCATCGACGTGGACTTGAACGCGCCGTTCATCGTGTCGAAGGCCGTCATCCCCGGCATGATCAAGAAGGGACACGGCAAGATCATCAACATCTGCTCCATGATGTCCGAACTGGGCCGCGAGACCGTGTCGGCCTACGCCGCCGCCAAGGGCGGACTGAAGATGCTGACGCGCAACATCTGCTCGGAATACGGCGAATACAACATCCAGTGCAACGGTATCGGCCCGGGCTACATCGCCACGCCGCAGACCGCCCCGCTCCGCGAACGCCAGCCGGACGGCAGCCGCCACCCGTTCGACAGCTTCATCGTGGCCAAGACTCCGGCCGCGCGCTGGGGCACTCCGGAAGACTTGCAAGGCACGGCCGTGTTCCTGGCTTCGGACGCCTCCAACTTCGTCAACGGACAAGTGGTGTACGTGGACGGCGGCATCCTGGCCTACATCGGCAAGCAGCCGAAATAAGGAGTCTCCGGTTTTTTCCGGAAACCTCCATAACAAAAAGAGAGGGTGTAGCAAGACGAATTGCTACGCCCTTTTTTCCATCACCCCATAAATAGTCATTTTGTCAAAACGTCAAACCCGCCCCCGCGAGAATCGCGCGGACGGGTGCGGGGACGGGCGCGGACGGAAACACGCGAACCTCGCGGGCTTTCGGAAATGCAGGATGAAGGCGGAAAGCCCGTTTCCGCGACACTTTTCCGTCTGGGGCGGAACGTTGTGCGGCCAGCCTCCGCACCCGGGTCAGCCCGGCGGGGGGAAAGGCTTGCAAAGTGACAGACGTTTTTTGTACGCGGACAGCTTCCAATTAGAACGGAAAGGCTGCCCGAAACCCCGTTTTTCCCCGCTTCCCACATTCCCGGAAACGTCTTTGCGGCAAGAAATTTTCATCTTTGCGGCAAGAAAGAAATTTCTTTCAGCAAAGAAATTCCATTTTTGCCGCATGAAAAGGCGCGGCGAAGCGGAGAAATGTTCCATACGAGCATTTCTCCCGCCCGTTTTTTAACAGTTCAAGCTCTATCTGCGGCTTTCCGTCCGCCACGGGAATGCGGGAAAACCTGGAATTCCTTTCTTTTTGACAAGGAATCCCGGGGCTTTTGTGACAATCCGACACCGATGCCGCCGGGGATTCTCTCCACAAAATTCCCGCCGTTCCGGCAACCCGTGTGCGGAATCCGCCGGAGAAATCCGCCCCCGTTGCCGGAGGCGGGCGCAACCCTGTTGCATTTTCTGCCAAATATGTTGCACCGAAACATTTTTGGCGGAAGATGAAACAAATCTTCACGCCGCCGGAAACCGTCCTGCCTATATTTGCGGCGAAAACAAATCCAAACGCTTACACAAATCAAAAGGTTAATGCCATGAGAGCAGTGAAAAGACAAATCTTATCTTACCGGACGGGCGTGGCGATAGCGGCGTTCGCATCCGTATGTATGAACGGGTATGCCCAGGAGGGGAAGACTGCCGAAAACGAGTCCTCGAAGGAAGAAGGAAACCGCAACGTGATGCTGAACGCGGCCAGCGCCAACGGGCCGCGCGAAATCCAAATCGGGCTTCCGTCCGCCGACGTCAACGTGCTGGAAAACGGGATTCCCGTGACCTACGCCACGAACCCCCACAGCGTGAACTCGCTCTGGCGGGCCGACGCCAGCCTGAGCCACGTGGGCCTTCTCAAGATTTCGGAAACGGCCATCACCACCGGCAACATCGGCTATGCCGTCAACTCGTTCACGCAGCTGGGACGGGACGGCTTCCACGGCACCCTGAACTACAAGGCCAACCACTTCGGCATGCAGGAGATGTCGCTGAACCTGAACGGGGGTATCGCCAAAGGCTGGTCGTACAGCGGCAGCCTCTACCAGGACTTCGACCCGGGAACGTTCAAAATCAAGTCCACCCCCTTCCAGGACCGCACGCAAATCTACAAGTTCGCCCTGACCAAACGCTATGGCGGAGACCGGGGCGAGTTCACGGCCATGTACCACTACAGCAACAGCCATCCGGTGTACAACTACGCCACGCAGTCGGCCCCGTTCGTCTACGTGGGCGACGGGAGCGTGAAGGAGTTCGGGAAGTTCGCCCTGGGTACCACGTCGTACCTTCCCGTGGACAACGAGATGATATACCGCGACATGCGCACCGGAGAGATACACAAGACCAACCTCTATGACGCCTCCCTCAACAAAGGGAGCGAGGTGACCCTGATGAACGATTACAAATGGGACAACGGCCTGCAGTGGAAAGCCATCGCGAAGTACGACCACGCCATGGGCTCGCTGGTGTACCAGACCCCGATGTCGCTCGACCGGAACGAGGCCGGCATCAATTACCTGTACGAAGCCGAGGACGGCAGCATGAAGCCCTACGGGGGAGAGTACGTGCAAAGCCGCATGTCGTGCCTGAACCGGGGATTCATCGACGAGTTCATGTTCACCACCGAACTGTCGCGCAAGGTGAAGAACGGGACGTGGCGCCTGGGCGTGAACGAGTGGTACTACGATGTGGACTATACCTCGAACACCACGATGTACGACCAGTCCGTCCCCACGGACGGCAGCTATCCGGTGCGCCTGTACAACGCGGACTATGCGGCCTACGCCGACCGCACGTATCATTCCAACGGCTATTATTACGACTTCAACAAGAACGCTTCCGAATACTACAAGGGGCATGAGAACAAGCTCGCGGCCTACTTCACCCACGACTGGGACATCACGGACAAGTTCAACCTCTACTACGGCGCACGGCTGGAATGGCAGGCCCTGCGCGGCGAGAACCTGGCGGTGAAGGATGCCGACGGCAACTTCGTGGGACGCTTCGCCGACTACCACCTGGGCGCGACCAGCCCGGACGGCGTGAAAATCGCCCCCGCCCCCATCGAATACGACTGGTTCAACTACGCGCTGAGCGCGGCGGCCACCTACAAGCTGACCACAGGCTTCGGCCTGACGGGCGACTTCACCTACATCACCCAGCATCCGCGCATCGAGAACTTCGCCCCGGCCACCACGCCGAACACCGACAAGATCTCCGTCCCCCTGGGACGTGCGGGCATCTACTACAACAACAGCTGGCTGAGCCTGACCTCCCTGTTCTCCTACATCTCGAAGACCAACAACAACTCCACGCTGAACCTGCAACATGCCGTGAACGGCGTGAACCAAATCATGGCGGCCCCGCTGACCTACGACATCAAGACATTAGGCTGGACCACGGACGTGGTGGCCACGCCGTTCAAGGGCTTCGACCTGCACTTCCTGTTCACCTACCAGAAGCCTACCTATAAGAAATACGAGACCTCGGTGACGTTCCCCGACGGTTACGTGGGACAAATCAACGCCACGGGCAACATCGTGGCCGAAATCCCGCAGGTCATCGTGGAAATCGACCCGAGCTACATGATTACGAAGGACCTGAAAATCTGGACCAGCTTCCGCTACTTCAGCAAGACCTACGCCAACATCAACGACGCCTATTACTTCAACGGGCGGTGGGAGACCTTCGGCGGCGTGAACTGGCAAGTCAACAAGAAACTGGCCCTGGGCTGCACGGTGGTCAACTTCCTGAACCAGACCGGAGCGAAAGGCAGCATCGCCGGGGCGGAACTCATCGGGAAGGAAGATGCCGGACAGTATGCGGGACACGTGATGGCCGGCAGCTACATCCGCCCGTTCACCGTGGAATTCACCGCGCAATTGAGATTTTAATGCTATATTTACAACTCCAAAAAACAGACAACCATGAAAAAGAACCTGATTTATCTCGCGGGCGGCGCCATGCTGGCCTGCGGAATGGCCGCCTGCCAGTCGTCCGGCACGGGCCTCACGTTTGAACACCAAGGCGACTCGCTGACGCTGGTACACGTCTCCGCCCCGGGCAAATACCTGCTCCTCCCCATCCAGGAATCCTGCGGGGAAAGCCAAGTCCGGGTCGAGACGGGAAAGGCCGACGACGTGACGATGGACATCCGCCTGGCCCAGGACAGTGTGGAATACTACGTGCCGCTCGAACTGCCGCAAGGCGGGAACGCGACGGTGTCCGTCCGCAAGACGCCCGCCGGCGCGATATGCTGGACCCACATCCAGCTGGCGGACACGTTCGACACGGGCAACACGGACTACTACCGCCCCGTCTACCACCACACCCCGCTCTACGGCTGGATGAACGACCCGAACGGCATGGTGTACAAGGACGGCGAGTACCATCTCTATTTCCAGTACAACCCTTACGGCTCGAAATGGGGCAACATGCACTGGGGACACTCCGTCAGCACCGACCTCATGCACTGGGAGCATCTGAAGCCGGCCATCGCACGCGACACGCTGGGACACATCTTCTCCGGCAGCACCGTGGTGGACAAGGCGGGTACGGCCGGCTACGGCGACAGCGCGCTGGTGGCGCTCTATACCTCCGCGAGCGACAAGCACGGGCAGATTCAGTGCATGGCGTACAGCACCGACAACGGGCGTACCTTCACGAAGTATGAGAAGAACCCGGTGCTGACCCCGTTCGACGGGCTGAAGGACTTCCGCGACCCGAAAGTGTTCTGGTACGAACCGGAAAAGAAGTGGGTGATGATTGTGTCGGCCGACAAGGAGATGCGCTTCTACGCCTCGCACAACCTGAAAGACTGGGAATACATGAGTGCTTTCGGCAAGGGATACGGCGCACAGCCCAACCAGTTTGAATGTCCGGACTTCGTGCAGCTGCCCGTGGACGGGGACAAGAACAAGATGAAATGGGTGATGCTGGTCAACATCAATCCGGGCTGCATGTTCGGCGGCAGCGCGACGGAATACTTCACGGGCGACTTCGACGGGAAAGAGTTTACGTGCGACACGAAGCCTGAAGTGGCCAAGTGGCTGGATTACGGGAAAGACCACTATGCGGCGGTTTGCTTCTCGAACACAGGCGAACGGGTCATCTCCATCCCTTGGATGAGCAACTGGCAGTATGCCAACGTGACTCCCATCCGCCAGTACCGCGGTGCCAACGGCCTTCCCCGCGAGCTGTCGCTCTACACGAAGGACGGGCAGACCTACGTGGCCGCCAACGTGGTGAAGGAAGCCGCAGTCCTGCGCAAGGACACCCGCACGTTCGACCCGGTCATCCGCGTAAAGGACGAATATGAGATTGGCGGCATCGTGCCGGACAACGACGGGGCGTACGAACTGGAAATGGACATCACGCCGGATGCCGGCGGCGTGGCCGGTTTCGATTTGATGAATGCCAAAGGCGAAACGACGAAAATCTACCTGGACATGAAAGCCGGGCGGCTCGTGATGGACCGCACCGAAAGCGGACTGACGGCCTTCGGCGACAAATCGGAACCGCACGCCAAAGAAACCGACGACCACCGCAAGACGATGTCGGTCAATTACCGGAATGACTTCGCATTAGGCACGTGGGCGCCGCTCTCCCTCTGCGAGGGCAAGACGTACCACCTGGATGTGTTCGTCGACAAATGCTCTATCGAGATTTTCGTGGACGGCGGGCGCATCGCGATGACCAACCTGGTGTTCCCCACCGCGCCGTATGACATCCTCCGCTTCCGTGCCGAAGGCGGCGAGGCCAAGATTGAGAACCTGAAAGCCTATAAACTGGGACTGTAAAAAACCGTAAACGCCATGACAACCGACAATCAAATCAAGTACGGCAGGCTGGTGCCCGTGATGCTCTGCTTCTTCGCCATGGGCTTCGTGGACCTGGTGGGAATCGCCTCGAACTACGTGAAGGCGGACTTGGGACTGAGCGACGCGGAAGCCAACATCTTCCCCTCGCTGGTGTTCTTCTGGTTCCTGATTTTCTCTGTACCCACGGGTGTGCTGATGAACCGCATCGGGCGGAAGCGGACGGTGCTGGCCAGCCTTCTGGTGACCTTCGTGTCCCTGCTGCTCCCGATGTTCGGCGACAGCTACGGCCTCATGCTCTGCTCGTTCTCCCTGCTGGGCATCGGGAACGCCTTGATGCAGACCTCTCTGAACCCGCTGCTGAGCAACATCATCACGGGCGACAAGCTGGCCAGTTCCCTGACCTTCGGGCAGTTCGTCAAGGCCATCGCTTCGTTCCTGGCCCCCTACATCGCCATGTGGGGCGCCACGCAGGCGATGCCGGAATTCGGCCTGGGCTGGCGGGTGCTGTTCCCCGTGTACATGGTGGTGGCGGTCATCGCCATCCTCTGGCTCGCGGCCACCCCGATTGAAGAGGAGAAGCCCGACAAGGCTTCCGGCTTCGCGAGCTGCCTCAGGCTGCTGGGCCACCCGTTCATCCTGCTCTGCTTCGCAGGCATCATGTGCCATGTGGGCATCGACGTGGGCACCAACACCACCGCGCCGAAAATCCTGATGGAACGTCTGGAGATGACGCTCGACGAAGCCGGGTTCGCCACAAGCCTGTACTTCATCTTCCGGACCCTGGGATGCCTGTCGGGGGCGGTCATCCTCCGGAAAGTGGCCGCGAAGACGTTCCTCGGCGTCAGCGTGGGGTGTATGCTGGCGGCCATGGTGCTGCTGTTCGCCTCCTCCAGCCTGCCCGTCATCTACATCGCCATCGCCCTCATCGGCTTCGGGAACTCGAACGTGTTCTCCATCATCTTCTCGCAGGCCCTGCTAGCCGTCCCGGAAAAGAAGAACGAAGTTTCCGGCCTGATGATCATGGGACTTTTCGGCGGCACGGTGTTCCCGCTGCTGATGGGATTCGCCAGCGACGCCGTGGGGCAGAACGGGGCGGTGGCCGTCATGACGGCTGGGGTGCTATACCTTATTATATATATGTTTCAACTTAAAAAGACAAGACCATGAACCATACAACCGTAGTAGGAATGGGCGAAGCATTGTGGGACATGCTTCCCGAAGGAAAGAAGATAGGCGGCGCCCCGGCGAACTTCGCCTACCACGTGTCGCAGTTCGGACTGGACAGTTACGTGGTGAGCGCCGTGGGAGAAGACGAATTAGGAACGGAAATCCTCGCCAACTTCCGTGAGAAGAAGCTGGGCTGCATGATTGAGCGGGTGCCTTACCCGACGGGGACGGTGCAGGTGCAGCTGGACAGCAACGGGGTGCCGTGCTACGACATCCGCGAAGGGGTGGCTTGGGACAACATCCCGTTCACTCCGGCATTGGAAAGCCTGGCCCGGCAGACCTGTGCGGTCTGCTTCGGGTCGCTGGCCCAGCGCAGCGTCGTGTCGTGCGAGACCATCAACCGCTTCCTCGACGTCATGCCGGACGGACCGGGCCGATACAAGATTTTCGACATCAACCTGCGCCAAGGCTTCTACACCAAGGAAATCCTCTGCAACTCGATGCGGAAATGCAACATACTGAAGATAAACGACGAAGAACTGGTCACCGTGAGCCGGATGTTCGGTTATCCGGGCATCGACCTGCAGGACAAGTGCTGGATCCTGCTGGCCAAATACAACCTGAAGATGCTCATCCTCACGTGCGGCGTGAACGGCAGCTACGTGTTCACCCCCGGCGAAGTGTCGTTCGTGGAGACCCCGAAGGTGGAAGTGGCCGACACGGTGGGGGCGGGCGACTCGTTCACCGCCGCCTTCGTGGCCTCCATCCTGAAAGGCCTCCCCATTCCCGACGCGCACAAGATAGCCGTGGAGACCTCGGCCTTCGTCTGCACGCAAAACGGGGCGATGCCCGCGCTGCCCGACCGCCTGAAAGAAAAAGTGAACGCCTGACCGCCCGCCAACCCTAACAACCTCCCTCGACTGGAAAGTGGAAACGCCCAAGGCGGGGGAGGTCCATAAAAAACACCGCACGACTTGGCCGACCGGAGAAAAATGCCTATCTTCGTCCATGGATAAGAAACCCGGACCGTACCACGCCATGACGAAACGCCGCCATCTTTCTCTTTTGGGCCTGCTCTTCTTACTTCTGCTCGCAGGCTGTGCCGACCGGCAAGAACGGTATGTCATCGGCGTGTCGCAATGCAGCGACGACGAATGGCGCGAACAGATGAACAAGGAAATCAGCCGCGAAGCCTTGTTCTATCCCGGCACGGAAATCCTCTTCCGCACGGCAAAGGACGATAACGCCCGGCAGATACGCGACATCGAAACGATGATGCGCGACCACGTGGACCTGCTGGTGATTTCCCCCAACGAGGCAGACGCCATCACGCCCGTCATCGAAAAGGCATACGCGAAAGGGATTCCCGTCATCCTGACCGACCGCAAAATCCATTCCGACAAATACACCGCCTATATCGGCGCCGACAACCACGCTATCGGCAGGCACGTGGGAGAATATATCGCCACACGCCTGCAAGGCAAGGGAAACGTGGTGGAAATCATGGGGCTGCGAGGTTCCACGCCGGCGGAGGAACGCCACGAGGGCATGATGGAGGCGTTGGAACAATATCCCGGCATCAAGGTCGTCGCGTCGGCCGACGCCGCCTGGCTGCGCGACAAGGCACGCCTGTGCTTCGACTCCATTCTTGCCCGCCAACCGGAAATCGACCTGGTCTATTGCCAGAACGACCGCATGGCGGCAGGCGCCTACGAGGCGGCCGTGAAGCGGGGACGGGAAAAGCAGATGCTGTTCGTGGGCATCGACGCGCTGGCGGGCGAAGGATACGGCATCGCCCAAGTGGCCGGCGGACAGCTGGACGCCACGTTCATCTATCCCACCGGCGGCGACCAGGTGATGCAGACCGCCATGGCCATACTGACCGGAAAGCCGTTCCGGCGAGAAACCATCCTTTCCACGGCCTTGGTCAACTACAGCAACGCACGGGTCATGCAGCTGCAAAACGAGCAGATTCACCAGCTGGACCACAAGATAGACCGTCTGGACAAACAAATCAACCATTATCTGGCGCAATACAGCTCACAGCGCGTCTTGCTGTATGCTTGTGCGGTGACCCTCCTTCTGTTCGGCATCGCGCTCTTCGTGGCCGTAAGGGGATTCTGGACGAAAAACCGCCTGAACACGGAACTGTCGGAACAGAAACGGCAACTGGAGCAACAGCGGGACCAGCTGATAGACCTGTCGAAGCAACTGGAAGAGGCGACCCATGCCAAACTGGCCTTCTTCACCAACGTGTCGCACGATTTCCGCACGCCGCTGACCCTGATAGCCGACCCCGTGGACCAACTCGAAGCGTCCGCCCACCTGGACCGGCACGAACGCTTCCTGCTCCGCATCATCCACAAGAACGTGACGGTATTGCTGCGGCTGGTCAACCAAATCCTCGATTTCCGCAAGTTCGAAAGCGGCAAACTGGAGATGCGCCTCTCCGAGTTCGACATCTCGAAAGAAATCCACGAATGGACGGAGGCGTTCCGCACCTTGTCCTACAAAAAGCACATCCGCTTCAACGTGTCCGTACAGCCTGCCGAAGAGGGGTATGCCATGACGGCCGATGCCGAAAAACTGGAACGCATCACGTACAACCTGCTCTCGAACGCCTTCAAGTTCACGTCCGAGAACGGACGGGTGGACCTCACGCTGTCCCGGTTTGAACGGGACGGGACGGGATGGCTGCGCTATCAGGTGTCGGACACCGGCGTGGGCATTTCCGCCGAACACGCAAAGCATATCTTCGAAAGCTTCTACCAGATAGACGTGCATTATGCCGGCTCGGGCATCGGGCTGGCCCTGGTGAAGGCGTTTACCGAGATGCACGGCGGACAAGTCACCGTATCGGCGGCAGAAGGGAAAGGCACGGTCTTCACGGTCGAGATGCCGATGAGACAGGCGGGAAAACCGACGGTCGGGCAGGAGAAAAGCGCGTTCATGGACAACCTGAAGGAAGGGGCGGTGCTTTCCGCCGCGCAAGAGACCATACAGGCCCCGTACGCTGCGACCGGCGACAAGGACAAGGAAACGGTGCTGGTGATAGATGACAATCAGGACGTACGCGACTATGTGAAGATGCTGCTCTCACCGGAATACACCGTGATAGAGGCCTCGAACGGACAGGAAGGATTGCAACAGGCCATGAAATATGTCCCCGACGCCATCATCTGCGACGTGATGATGCCGGTGATGGACGGCATGGAATGCTGCCGCCGGCTGAAGTCGGAAATGCAGACCTCGCACATCCCCGTGATGATGCTGACAGCCTACGCGATGGACGAACAGAAAATCAAAGGCTATGAATGCGGCGCCGACTCCTATATCCTGAAGCCTTTCAGCGCACAGCTGCTGCGCACCCGCCTGCGCAACCTGATTGAGAACCGCCACCGCCTGCACAGTTTCTTCACCGACAATGCCACGGTCAAGAAAGACATGGTCGGCCCCGTGGACCAAAGTTTTGTGGAGAAACTCCGCACGCTGATCGACCAAAGGATGGGAGATTCCGGACTGCGCGTCGAGGACCTCGGGGAACAACTCGGACTGGGACGCGTACAGCTCTACCGCAAGGCAAAGGCCCTGACGGGCTACTCTCCGAACGAACTGCTCCGCATCGCACGGCTGAAACGCGCGGCCTCGCTCTTGGCTTCCACCGACAAGAGCATAGCGGAAATCGCCTATACGGTGGGGTTCAGCGCACCTTCATACTTCGCCAAATGTTACAAAGACTACTTCGGCGAAAGCCCTACAGACTTTCTGAGACGGAAAGACGGAAAAGACAGAGCGTCAATTGACGCATAAATTTCAATTATTGGTTTAACCGTGACACCGCCGCTTCCCCGCAAAACCGTAATTTTGCGGAAGCTAAAAGATTTTTTAAACCCAAAGCAACAGACATGAAAAACTTCATTACGCTAAGACCTTTGATGTTCTGTGCCGCGCTGACAGCGGGACTGGCAGGCGCGGAACAGGCGCAGGCACAAGACATCTCATTCCGCTCGGCCACGAACGCCGAGGCGGACGCCATCGGCATCCAGATGAGCGATGCCGTACCCGTCGTGGCGGACTTCAACAACGACGGCTTCATGGACCTCTTCACCGGCGGACAGACCTACGAGCAGCGCATCCTCACCGGCTCGCAAGGGCAGGACTCGCTGGGATGGAGCTGGTACGACGACACCCGCCTCTGCCTGAACAACGGCGACGGCACGTGGACCGTGGCGGCCAACCGCGACGACGGCCTGCCTTATATGTATAATGGTATCAGCAACAAGGCTTTCGACTTCAACCAGGACGGCTACGTGGACTTCATCTACCCCAGCACCAACGTGGGATGGACGTTCCAAGCCCCCAAGGGACTCATCTTCATGCTCAACAACGGCGACGGCACCTTCACGCGCAAGGAGGATGCCGCACTGGCCGAAGTAGTACCGGTCATCCAGGAAAACGTATGGAACGAGGGCATACAATACAGTTCCCTCTCCATCGCCGACTACAACAAGGACGGCTATCCCGACCTGCTCGTGGAATTCCTGATCGACCCTTCCAGAGAACGTTGCGTATGGCTGTTCAAGAACGTGGAAGGCGACCATTTTGAGCGCGTCACCGACGCGTTTGTCACGGAAGTGGGCAAACCCTTCATCCCGCAAACCTGCGGCGCCGTGCAGTTCGGCGACTTCAACGCCGACGGATGGCCGGACGTCGTGGTCAACGGATGGGCGGACGAAAACACGGAACTGGGCATCAGCGGCTGCGGACAGATGCACTTCTACCGCAACATGAAGGACGGCACTTTCCAGCTGGCCGACACCGACTTCGGGGCGGACAACATGGAAATCTCCAATTTCTTCAAACAGCCCTACGGGGAGGAGCACCAACTCATCGTCATCGACTATGACCAGGACGGCAAGCAGGACTTGCTGGTGTTCGGACAGGCAGACCTCCAGAAAGGCGAGGACCTTGGCAACCCCGAGGCCATTTACGGAAAATACTCCCTGATGCTGCGCAACGTGTCCACCGGCGACAAAATCCAGTTCGAGAAAGTGGGAACCCAACTCTATCCCTGCTCCGGCAGCAACAAGCGCATGGGGATATTGGCAGACTTCAACGGCGACGGATGGCCGGATTTCGTGGTCCGCGGCTGGAACGGAGACTGGCACAACGCCATCTGGAGCAGTCTCCCCGAATATGACAACTTCAACGGCGTGAAGAGCATCCAGGACGAAAACGGACAGAACGGCACAAATGACATGACCGACTCTATCCGCATCAAGGAAGGCTACATGGCCTTCGGCGACCTGAACAACGACGGGATGCTCGACATCTTCACCCAAGACAATTGCAACCGCCTCTCCTGGACCGTCAACACCACCGACCCCGAGGATGAGGACGGACTCCAGATTCCCGGCGCACCCGAGAACCTGAAAGCCGAATACATCGACAGCACGAAGCAAATCGTGGTGACCTGGGACGCCAGCTACACCCCCGACAGCGAGAGCAAGGCCGTCTACAACCTCTACCTGAAGAACAAGGCCACGGGCAGGACCCTCATGCTCGCGCCCGCCAACCCGGAAACGGGCAAGCAGCTCACCTACACGGCATGGTCGGGCTATGTGCCTTGCGAGACCTACACCTTCGAGGGCGTGGAAGCCGGAAACTACACCATCGGCGTGCAGGCCGTGACCTACTCCTGGCAGGCTTCCGGGTTTGCCACCACCGACCTGACGCTGAACGAGAACCCGGCGGCGGCCTTCACCGTCATGTCCCTCGACCCGTCCGGCATGAAGGATGTGAAGTCGCTCTCCGTACTTACGCTGGCCTTCAACGAGGAAGTCTATCCCAGCGCATTGGAAGACGCAGAACCCATCACCCTGACCGACAGCAAGGGGCAACCGGTGGACATCACCGTCAAGAAAGTGCCGGAAGAACCGCAGCTGCAAATCTCCATGATACCGACCATCGAGACCGAGACTTACACCCTCAACGTGCCGGAAGGGGCGGTTTGCCGCGACAACGGCGACTGGAACAAGGCCTTCAAACGGACCATCAACGTCACCGGACTGACCGCCTACGAGCCTCTCTACATCTCGGGCGACGAGGGCAACTACGGTTCCCTGAAGGACTTCACGCTGACCTTCCCTGAACTCACGAACGCCGTGGTGGACACCACCGGCACCGACGAGCGGCCCTACATGGTCTACAACGACAGCGCGAAGCAGACCGTGGGCATCCTCTCGCAAGGCACACACGCCAACGAAATCAAGCTCACGCTGAACGAGGAGCAGAAATCTGAAGGCTCGTACACCCTCGTCATCCCCGCCGGGCTTATCCAGCGCGTCAACATCACGGAAGTTCCCGTAGACGAGGACAGCGTCAGACTGGACACCACCGCATTGCTCAGCTCGGCAGAAATGAGATATGAATACACCATCGGATATAACCTCAACGCCGACAGCATCACGCCGGGACCGGGAAAACAACTCGCCCTGCAGGACTTCACCCTCCACTTCCCTGCCGGACACGTACGGCTCATCAACAACGAAGCCACGACAGAGGCCTACCTGCTCAATAATGCCGACAGCAGCCAAGTGAAGGCCATGCTGATTGCGGGAACCTCCTCTACGACCTTCTCCGTAAGACTGGCAGAAGAAGTGACAGCTGAAGGGGAATACACCCTCGTCATCCCGGCCAAGATGATTCTGGAAATCACTCCCAACGAAGAAGACGAAGAGGCTTCCGACACCATCTATTCCCAAACCCTGAAGTATGACTTCACCATCAGCTACGACTACGTGCCGGTAAGCACCACGCCCGCCGAAGGAGAAGTCACAGCACTGAAGGAAATCATCCTCGAGTTCGGGGAAGGCTCGTACGCCGCCCTTGCTGAAAGCGCAGAAAAGGCCGTGCTGACCTACGCCGAGGACGGCAGCGAAGTGGAAGCCACGCTGACTGCCGGGGAAAAGGCCAATGAAATCAAGGTCACGCTGGCTGAGGAAACAACCGCCTTCGGCGAATACACCCTCACCATCCCGGCACAGATGATTCAGCAAACGGCCGGCGAGGAAGACGAGGCCGCCATCGACTACAACCCGGCACTGAAGTACACCTTCACGCTCATAGACGGCGAGGGCATCGGGGAAGTGCTGGCCGACACGGAGACCGCAGACGTCTATACCATCAGCGGAATCCTGGTGAAGAAAGACGCCACACAGGAAGACCTCAAGAACCTGAAGAAGGGCATCTACATCATCAGCGGAAAGAAAGTCATCATCAAGTAATCATCCTTTCATTCACGGAAAGGGGGCGGTCGCCAAAAGGCGGACCGCCCCCTTTTTTCTTGTTCTGACGCATAATTTTCAATTATTGAATCAGACGTATGGCACGTTCTCTCACAAAACATCTAAATTTGCCCGCAGTACAATCAGATACTATGTCGGACTAAAACAAACTGTTATGAGAAACATTCACTTCAAATCTCTTGTCTTCAGCCTCGCGCTGACAGCAGGACTGGCTTGCGTGGAACAAGCGCAGGCACAAGAAATCAGTTTCCGCCGGGCCACCAACGCGGAAGCCGATGCCATCGGCATCGCGATGAGCGACTGTGTGCCGGTCGTGGCGGACTTCAACAACGACGGCTTCATGGACCTCTTCACCGGCGGACAGACCTGGGAAGAACGCCACACCACCGGATCGCAAGGCCAGGACACTTTGGCATGGACGTGGTGGGACGACACCCGTTTCTGTGTCAACAACGGTGACGGCACATGGACCGTGGCGGCGAACCGCGACGACGGCCTGCCCTACATGTACCGGGGCATGAGCAACAAGGCCTTCGACTTCAACCAGGACGGCTACGTGGACTTCATCCTCCCCAGCGTCAATGTGGGATGGACATTCCAGTCTCCCAACGCCTTGATATTAATGGTCAACAATGGCGACGGCACCTTCACCCGCAAGGAAGACGCGGCACTGGCCAGCATCAACCCCAGCATCAGCAACTCTTTGTGGAACGAAGGTCAAGCATACTTCATCACGTCCATCGCCGACTACGACAAGGACGGCTATCCCGATTTGCTGATTCAGTATACGTCAGGTAGCCCATACCGCAACGTCGCCCTTTTCAAGAATGTGGAAGGCGACCACTTCGAACGCGTCGAGAATCCCTTGTTCTACTCAAAAGATGACACGGAAGCCCATCCGTTCATTCCCCAAAGCAACGGTATGGTGACGTTCGGCGACTTCAATGCCGACGGATGGCCGGACATCCTGACCTACGGATGGGGGGACGGCAACAATGACCTTGACCTCAAAGGAGGCGGCCAGACCCATTTATACCGGAACCTGAAGAACGGCAGCTTCGAACTGGCCACCACGGACTTTAACGAGGACATCGACTCGCTCTCCAACTACCTCAACGGCTCTTACGGCGACGAACATGCCTTCTTCGCCATCGACTATGACCAGGACGGCAAACAAGACCTTTTGGTCTTCGGCGGCGCAAACTACGAGGGAGAAAACAACAACATATATGCTGTCAACGGGAAACACGCCCTGATGTTCAGGAATGTGTCAGAGGGTGAGAAAATCAAGTTCGAAATAGAAGAGACACAGCTTTATCCCCTCTCGGGATCGCCGGCACGTATGGCTCATCTGGCCGATTTCAACGGTGACGGATGGGTGGACTTCATATGCCGCGGATGGAACGGTTCCTGGATGGATGCCATCAGCAGCAGCGCAGGCGAATACAATGCCTTCTATGTTGCAGAAGGTCCTAACAATACAGGGTCTCCATTGGATTCCGTCAACCGCAAGGAAGGCTACATGGCTTTCGGCGACCTGAACAACGACGGAATGCTCGACTTGTTCACCCAGGACAACTGCGACCGCCTTTCCTGGTCTATCAACACCACCGACCCCGAGGATGAAAACGGACTCCAGATCCCCGGCGCACCCGAGAGCCTGAAGGCGGAGTACAAGGCCGACACCAAGCAGATCGTCGTGACCTGGGACGCCTGCTACACCCCCGACAGCGAGAGCAAGGCCGTCTACAACCTCTACCTCAAGAACAAGGCCACCGGCAAGACCTTCATGATCGCGCCCGCCAACCCGGAAACGGGAAAGCAGCTCACCTACACGGCATGGTCGGGATACGTGCCTTGCGAGACCTACACCTTCGAGGGGGTCGAGGCCGGCAACTACACCATCGGAGTGCAGGCCGTGACCTACTCCTGGCTGGCCTCCGGGTTCGCCACCACAGACCTCACCCTCAACGAGAACCCGACGGCGGCCTTCGGAGTGACGGCCATAGACCCCTCCGGCATGAAGGACGTGGAATCGCTCTCCACCATCATACTGACCTTCAACCAGGATGTCTTCCCCAATGCGCAGGAGAACGCCAAGGCCATCACCCTGACCGACGGGGAGGGACAGGCGCTTGACATCACCGTCAAGAAAGTGCCCGCACAGCCGCAAATCCAAATCACGCTGCCGCCCACCATCGAGGCCGGGGAATACACCCTCAACGTGCCCGAAGGAGCGGTGTGCCGCGACAACGGAGACTGGAACAGGGCCTTCAGGCGCACCATCAACGCCACGGGACTGACCGCCTACACGCCGGTGTCCATCTCCGGAGACGAGGGCAACTACGGCTCGCTGCAGACCTTCACCCTCACCTTCCCTGAAGGCACGAACGCCGTGGTCGACACCACCGGCACAGACGAGCGGCCTTACATGATACACAACGACAGCACCAAGCAGACCAAGGGAAAGCTCGCGCAAGGAGAGGAAACCAACCAGATCCTGCTCACCCTGGACGAGAACATCGCCGTTGAAGGCTCGTACACCCTCGTCATTCCTGCCGGGCTCATCCAGCGCGCAGACATCACCGAGACACCCGTGGGAGAGGACAGCGTCAAGATGGACACCACCATGATACTTGCCTCTGCCGAACTGAGGTATGACTACACCATCGGAATGGACCTCGTGCCGGACAGCATCACGCCGGAGGAAGGGAAGATGCTCGCCCTGAAGGACTTCACCATCTACTTCCCCTCCGGACGGGTGCCGACAGTCAACGCGGAGGCCGGAACGGAAGCCTACCTGCTCAACAAGGCCGACAACAGCCAGGTGAAGGCCACATTGGCCGTAAGCACGGCATCGTCCACGCGGATTGACGTGGCACTGGAGGAGGAAGTGACAGCCGAAGGCGAATACACCCTCATCATACCCGCCAGGATGATACAGGAGACCAGCATCCAGCAGGGAGAAGACGGAGGGGAGCCGGTCATCACGGCGGAATACGCGCCGAACCTGAAGTATGACTACACCATCAGCTACGACTACGTGCCGGTAAGCACCACGCCTGCCGAAGGCGAAGTCACCGCGCTGAAGGACATCGTCCTCGCCTTCGGGGAAGGCACTTACGCCACGCTCGGTGAGACCGCCGGAAAGGCCGTGCTGACTTACGCCGGGGACGGAAGCGAGACGGAAGTCACGCTGGCAGCCGGAGAGAACGCCAACGAAATCAAGGCCACGCTGGCTGCGGAAGTAACCGCATTCGGAGAATACACCCTCACCATTCCGGCGCAGACAATCGTGCAGGTGGACGGGGAGGAAGGCCAGACCGTCGTAGACTACAGCCCCGCACTGAAGTACACCTTCACGCTCACAGACGGTGAGGGCATCGGGGAAGTCCTGGCAGACGCGGAGACCGCAGACGTCTACACCGTAAGCGGCATCCTGGTGAAGAAGGACGCCAAGGCCGACGACCTGAAGGGACTGAAGAAGGGCATCTACATCGTCAACGGAAAGAAAGTCGCCATCAAGTAATCATCCTTTCATACCGCAAGAGAGAGGGATGGTCCCGAAATGGGGCCACCCCTCTTTTTCTTATTCTGACGCGCAATTCTCATTTATTGATTCATGCGTAACGCCCGTTCTCTCCGCAATCCCATAACTTTGCCGACAGTTGCAACCAACATACTATGTCGAACTAAAAACAAAAGACATGAGAAACATTCACTTCAAACCTCTCCTCTTCAGCCTCGCCCTGACAGCGGGACTGGCTTGCGTGGAACAGACGCAGGCGCAGGAAATCTCATTCCGGAAGTCGATGGACGGAGAAGCCACGGCCATCGGAGCCAACACCTGTCAGTCCGTACCCGTCGTGGCGGACTTCGACAACAACGGGTACATGGACCTCTATGCCCCGGGACAGTCATGGGAACTGCGTACCCTCACCGATTCGCAAGGCCAAGACTCAATAGGCTGGGGCTGGTATGACGACATCAAGCTCTGCCTCAACAACGGGGACGGCACATGGGAGGTCAAGAACCGCGATGACAACACCGGGTTGCCTTTCGGCTATGTGGGCATCGGCAACAAGGCGTTCGACTTCAATCAGGACGGCTATGTGGACTTCCTCTTCCCCAGTACCAACACCGGCTGGACCTGGCAGGCTCCCACCGCCCTCATGCTGGTCATCAACAACGGTGACGGCACGTTCACCCGCAAGGAGGACGCGGCCCTGGCTACCATCAATCCGGGCATTGACAGCAACACCAAAAAATGGAACCAGAACATCATGACCAACATCCTCTCCATCGCCGACTTCAACAAGGACGGCTATCCCGACTTGTTGGTACAGTTCGAGAACCAAAGCCCATGGGAACGCAGCGTATGGTTGTTCAAAAACGTGGCGGGAGATCATTTCGAGCGTGTCACCGACGCATTCATCCCCGATGTGGAGGCCGGAGGAAAAACGGGAACACCATTCATTCCCCAATGCGCGGGAGGAATCTCTTTCGGTGACTTCAACAACGACGGCTGGCCGGACATTGTGGCTTTCGGATGGGGAGACGAACACAAAAACGTAAACGGAGTTCCCAACGACACCTTGAAAGGTGGAGGCCAACTGAACTTCTACCGCAACAAGAAAGACGGCACCTTTGAAATCGCCACACGAGACATTGACCCTGCCATAGACAAGGCTGCAAAAAAGTGGCTGAACAACGGCGGGTCGTACGGCGAGGAAGTCAACCTGTTCGTGATAGACTATGACCAGGACGGCAAACAAGACATCCTGCTCTTCGGCGAGACCGGCACCCAAGCGGAAAGCGGCCAGATGGTGAAGAGCGACAAAGATGCCCTGATGCTGAAGAACGTATCGACCAACGACAAGTTCGCTTTCGAAGAAGTGCATATCAACCTCTATCCTTGCTCTGCCTCATCCACCAACATGGGCGAACTGGCCGACTTCAACGGCGACGGTTGGGTGGACTTCATCGCCCGCGGATGGAACGGAGACTGGCATACGGCCATCTGCGCAAGCGCGGGGAGTTATAACGAATACTACCTGCAAGAAGACGATGACAACACCAACGCCATCTACCTGCAAGGAAGCTTCATGGCCCATGGAGACCTGAACAACGACGGAATGCTCGACCTCTTCACCATGGCCAACAACGACAGCCTGGCCTATACGGTCAACACCACCGACCCCGAGGATGAGGACGGACTCCAGATCCCCGGCGCACCCGAGAGCCTGAAGGCGGAGTACAAGGCCGACACCAAGCAGATCGTCGTGACCTGGGACGCCTGCTACACCCCCGACAGCGAGAGCAAGGCCGTCTACAACCTCTACCTCAAGAACAAGGCCACCGGCAAGACCTTCATGATCGCGCCCGCCAACCCGGAAACGGGAAAGCAGCTCACCTACACGGCATGGTCGGGATACGTGCCTTGCGAGACCTACACCTTCGAGGGGGTCGAGGCCGGCAACTACACCATCGGAGTGCAGGCCGTGACCTACTCCTGGCTGGCCTCCGGGTTCGCCACCACAGACCTCACCCTCAACGAGAACCCGACGGCGGCCTTCGGAGTGACGGCCATAGACCCCTCCGGCATGAAGGACGTGGAATCGCTCTCCACCATCATACTGACCTTCAACCAGGATGTCTTCCCCAATGCGCAGGAGAACGCCAAGGCCATCACCCTGACCGACGGGGAGGGACAGGCGCTTGACATCACCGTCAAGAAAGTGCCCGCACAGCCGCAAATCCAAATCACGCTGCCGCCCACCATCGAGGCCGGGGAATACACCCTCAACGTGCCCGAAGGAGCGGTGTGCCGCGACAACGGAGACTGGAACAGGGCCTTCAGGCGCACCATCAACGCCACGGGACTGACCGCCTACACGCCGGTGTCCATCTCCGGAGACGAGGGCAACTACGGCTCGCTGCAGACCTTCACCCTCACCTTCCCTGAAGGCACGAACGCCGTGGTCGACACCACCGGCACAGACGAGCGGCCTTACATGATACACAACGACAGCACCAAGCAGACCAAGGGAAAGCTCGCGCAAGGAGAGGAAACCAACCAGATCCTGCTCACCCTGGACGAGAACATCGCCGTTGAAGGCTCGTACACCCTCGTCATTCCTGCCGGGCTCATCCAGCGCGCAGACATCACCGAGACACCCGTGGGAGAGGACAGCGTCAAGATGGACACCACCATGATACTTGCCTCTGCCGAACTGAGGTATGACTACACCATCGGAATGGACCTCGTGCCGGACAGCATCACGCCGGAGGAAGGGAAGATGCTCGCCCTGAAGGACTTCACCATCTACTTCCCCTCCGGACGGGTGCCGACAGTCAACGCGGAGGCCGGAACGGAAGCCTACCTGCTCAACAAGGCCGACAACAGCCAGGTGAAGGCCACATTGGCCGTAAGCACGGCATCGTCCACGCGGATTGACGTGGCACTGGAGGAGGAAGTGACAGCCGAAGGCGAATACACCCTCATCATACCCGCCAGGATGATACAGGAGACCAGCATCCAGCAGGGAGAAGACGGAGGGGAGCCGGTCATCACGGCGGAATACGCGCCGAACCTGAAGTATGACTACACCATCAGCTACGACTACGTGCCGGTAAGCACCACGCCTGCCGAAGGCGAAGTCACCGCGCTGAAGGACATCGTCCTCGCCTTCGGGGAAGGCACTTACGCCACGCTCGGTGAGACCGCCGGAAAGGCCGTGCTGACTTACGCCGGGGACGGAAGCGAGACGGAAGTCACGCTGGCAGCCGGAGAGAACGCCAACGAAATCAAGGCCACGCTGGCTGCGGAAGTAACCGCATTCGGAGAATACACCCTCACCATTCCGGCGCAGACAATCGTGCAGGTGGACGGGGAGGAAGGCCAGACCGTCGTAGACTACAGCCCCGCACTGAAGTACACCTTCACGCTCACAGACGGTGAGGGCATCGGGGAAGTCCTGGCAGACGCGGAGACCGCAGACGTCTACACCGTAAGCGGCATCCTGGTGAAGAAGGACGCCAAGGCCGACGACCTGAAGGGACTGAAGAAGGGCATCTACATCGTCAACGGAAAGAAAGTCGCCATCAAGTAATCATCCTTTCATACCGCAAGAGAGAGGGATGGTCCCGAAACGGGGCCACCCCTCTTTTTTTCAACATCCACGGACACTCCTCCGCAAACACCCGGAATCATCCGGAAACAGGAAGAGTCGCGAGAATTTCCAAAGCTGTCTTCCCCAAAACGGGATGGACTACTTCAGGTGCCACTTCCGCCAACGGCTCCATGACAAACCGCCGCACATGCATCAACGGATGGGGCAAAGACAAGTGCGCCACACCTCCCTCTGCCTCCGGAAACGCATAATCCGACTCCACGACCCACCCTCCATACAACAGCAGGTCAATGTCAATCGGACGGTCGGCATACTGTCCCGCCACGCTCTTGCGGCTGCGTCCCAGCTCACGCTCCACAGCCTGCGTAATGCGGAGCAGCTCCTCCGGCGTCTTGTCCGTGCGCCAAACACCCACGGCATTCAAAAACGGATGTTCGGACCGGAATCCCCAAGGGGACGTCTCATAAAAGGCGGAGAGGCTTTTCAATCCGCCTATCCGCCTTGTCAGCAAATCCACAGCCTGCCGCAGCACTTGCTCCCGATGGCCCAAGTTGCTGCCCAAGCCCAGATATAAGTCTTCCATCAGTCGTTCAGGATCAGCATGGCATCGCCGTATGTGCCGAAACGGTAACCTTCCTTCAAAGCTTCCTTATAGCCCTGCATCACCAAGTCATAGCCGCCGTATGCCGCCGTCAGCATGAGCAAAGTGCTGTACGGCATATAAAAGTTGGCCACCATGCAGTCCGCCACATTGAACTCATACGGCGGAAAGATGAACTTGTTGGTCCACCCCGTGAACTCCTTCAGATGGCCGTCCGTACCCACCGCCGTTTCGATGACCCGCTGCACGGTGGTTCCCACGGCACACACATGATGCCCGCTGTCCTTGGCCGCGTTGACGATGCGGCAGGCGTCGGCACCCACGAACATCTCCTCGCTGTCCATCTTGTGCTTCGTCAAGTCCTCCACGTCAATGTCCCGGAAACTGCCCAACCCGCAATGCATGGTGACAAACGCAAAATCCACGCCCTTGATCTCCAGCCGTTTCATCAGTTCACGAGAGAAATGAAGCCCGGTGGCCGGAGCAGTCACCGCCCCTTCATGCTTGGCGAAAATGCACTGAAACCGTTCCATATCTTCCGGCTCGGCCGGACGCCTGATGATATGCTTTGGCAGCGGAGCCTCGCCCAAGGCGTACAAGGCCGCCTTGAACTCATCGTGCGGCCCGTCGTAAAGGAAACGGAGCGTACGCCCGCGCGAAGTCGTATTGTCTATGACTTCCGCCACCATAGAATCATCCTCACCGAAATACAGCTTGTTTCCGATACGGATCTTGCGGGCGGGATCGACCAATACGTCCCAAAGGCGCAAATCCTCATTCAGCTCACGGAGGAGGAAAACCTCGATGCGCGCCCCCGTCTTCTCCTTGTTGCCGTACAGACGGGCGGGAAACACTTTCGTGTCGTTGAAGATGAACACATCCTTGTCATCGAAATAGTCCAGAATGTCCTTGAAAAACTGGCGGTGCTCAATATCCCCGCTCTTCTTATGCAGCACCATCAGACGGGATTCATCACGGTGGTGCGCAGGATATTGCGCAATCTGCTCTTCGGGCAGTTTAAATTTGAATTGTGACAGCTTCATATCGAAAAGTCTCCTTGTATGGGTTAATTATTCTTCTGTTGTCTCTATCGTCTGGCAGTCCAGCCACTCGGCGAACCCCTCCAGCTGCAAACAGTCCTCCACCCGGCATTCTCCGACCCGGGTCCGCCGTAAGGCCGTCAGATGGGCGCCGCTCTGCAAGGCCTGCCCGATGTCGCGGGCCAAAGCCCGGATATAAGTCCCCTTGCTGCATACCACACGGATGTCTATCTCCGGCAACTCGCAACGCAGCAGTTCCATCTCATCGATGACCAGCGTCTTGGCCTTCAGTTCCACCTCTTCTCCCTTGCGGGCCAGGTCATAGGCGCGGTTTCCGTTCACCTTGCAGGCGGAAAAGACAGGCGGGACTTGTTCTATGATACCCACGAAACGGGCCAGCACCTCCTCTACCATCTCCCGCGTGATGTGTTCCGTGGGATACTCCGCATCCACAGGCTTCTCCAAGTCGAACGAAGGGGTTGTGGCCCCCAGCCGGAGCGTGGCCACATATTCTTTCGTATGGGCCTGCAGTTCCTCTATGCGCTTCGTAGCCCGCCCCGTACAGACCAGCAACACTCCCGTGGCCAACGGGTCGAGCGTGCCGGCATGCCCCACTTTCAGTTTCTTCACGCCAAGTTTCCGGCATACCAGCCAGCGCACCTTGGCCACCAGCCCGAACGAAGTCCATCCGTATGGCTTGTCGAAAGCCAGAATCTCTCCTTTCCTGAAATCCATGCGGAAAACCCTTTTAGCGTCAAAGCAGATTGTTGGCCACCAAAGCGGCACCCACAATGGCGCAATAAATGGCGAAATAAATCAGCTTGCCTTTCTTCACGATGTTAATCATCCACTTGCAGGCCACACATCCTGACACGAAAGCGGCCAGAAAACCCACCGTCAACGGCCAGAAGCCTATCCCGGATGATGCGGCTTCCACTCCGTGGGTCACCCCTTTGACCACATCAAGCAGGGCCTCGCCCAATATCGGAGGCATGACCATCAGGAACGAGAACTGCGCCAGCTTGGCCTTGTCGTTGCCCAGCAGCAAACCTGTGGCTATCGTGGTGCCGGAACGGGAAAGGCCAGGCAACACCGCACAGGCCTGCGAAAGACCGATGATGAACGCGTCACGAAGAGAAATCTCAGCCTTCTGACGCGGACGGGCATAATAAGAAAAAGTCAGCAACAAGGCAGTCAGCAACAGGCAAGCCCCCACAATGAGCAATCCGCTACCGAAAATCGCCTCCACATAGTCGCGGAAAAACACGCCCACGACACCCACCGGAATCATCGAGACGACGATGTTCAGCACATATTTCTGGCTTTCGTTCATCCCCGGAGTGCTGAAGTCAAACAATCCCTTGAATATCCACACGATTTCCTTCCACAGAATGACCAGCGTACTGAACACCGTGGCGATATGCACCGTGATGGTAAACGAAAGATTGTCTTCTCCCTCAATACCCAGATAATGGGAAGCAATGGCCAAATGCCCGCTGCTGCTTACGGGAAGATATTCCGTCAGGCCCTGCAACAGGCCCATCCACAAAGCGTCTAACACGTCCATAATCAGTCGTTATATACAGATTTGTTTTGAACATCCAGCGTATTATCCTCGCTCTTCTTTTCTCCCTCTTCCTGAATCTCTTCCGTGAAGGTGTCCGCCGGCTTGCGCAAAATGGCATAAATAATGAACAAGAAGCCCGCCAGACATACAACGGGAGCTACCTTGATACGCCGTACACTGAAAATGTCAGGATTGAACACGGTTTCCGAACTGCCTGGACCGGACATCAGGATGAACCCGATAATGACCACAGCCATCCCGACAGCCAGCAGAATGAAATTCACCTTGTCGAATGCAAAATTCCTTTTCTCCATATACCTTATTATTATTGTTTCTCGTCAATACAAATCTCCTGCACGCATCCGTAAATACTTGCCCACAGAAAAATAAGTGCAGCCCAACGTTAGCAAAAGCCCGAAAGCCAACACCGCCACCCCGACAACCATCAACATGTCTACATGTATATATCGGACCATTGAAGGGTCGTACTGCAACAGCGCGTGAGCGGCACCGAACAAAACAGCATCCGCCACAAGTCCGGACAACAGCCCGAGATTAAAGCTCCGCGCCATGAAAGGCCTCCGGATGACTCCCCAGCTGGCTCCCACCAGCTTCATCGTCCGGATAACGAAACGCCCGGAATAGACACTCAAGCGCACTGTGTTATTTATCAATGCAAAGGAAACCAAGGCCAAAAGGACGGCCAGCCCCAACAGCACATAACCCACACGCCGCAAGTTCTCGTTCACCGTATCCACCAAATCCTTTTGGTATATCACATCCTCCACATACGGATTCCGTTTCAGGCTGGCAGAAATCAAAGCCAGACTATCGGAATTCGCATACGAAGCGTTCATCCGCAGCTCAAAAGAAGCCATAAACGGATTGGCTCCCAAAAATTCCGAAGGATCACTCCCCATAGCCTTGACCTGCTCTTCCAACGCCTGTTCCTTGGAAATGTAATTCAAAGCATAAACATACGGCTTTTCCCCCAAGGAAGCCTGGAACTGACGAACCGCAGCCTCGTCCGCCCCGTCCTGAAGCAACACCGTCACCGTCAGGTTCTCCCTTACAGAATCCGACAAACGATGAGCAAACAACACGAAAAAGGAAACAATGCCCAACAAAATCAACACCAACGTGGTGCTGACACCTGTGGTAAACCACTGCATCCCCAAAGAACCTTTAGCTTTAGCTTTTCCTTTTCCCATGACTCCGGACCGGCTGTTTCAGCGAATTCTGCAAAAATACAACGAAACAAGAGGTTTGCCTCTCTCTTTAACAGCATTTAACTTGATTTTCAGTCTTCCACAACTTCCCCTTTCAGCGTGGCGGACGAACTGCCGGTGATTTTCACCTTGACAAAGTCACCCACACGACGGGTTCCGCGGTCGAAAACCACCACCTTGTTCTGTTCCGTCCGTCCGAATAATTGGTCTCTGGAACGTTTGCTCACTCCTTCAACAAGAACCTCATATACCTTCCCCTCGCAACGGCGGTTGCTCTCGGCCGAAAGCTCGTTCTGCAAGGCTATCAGTTCATTCAGCCTTCTTACCTTCACCTCTTCGGGCACATCATCCTCCAGATGCCTGGAAGCATAAGTCCCCGGCCGCTCCGAATACTTGAACATGAAAGCACTGTCGTAGGCGCATTCCCGCATCAACGACAAAGACATCTGGTGGTCTTCCTCCGTCTCCGAACAATAACCTGAGAAAATGTCGGTAGACAACCCGCAATCCGGTATGATGCGGCGAATGGCCGCCACACGGTCCAGATACCACTCACGGGTATACTTGCGGTTCATCAGCTGCAGAATCCTGTTGCTCCCGCTCTGCACCGGCAAATGAATCTGGCGGCATACATTCGGTTCTTCCGCAATGACACGCAACGTGTCATCACTCATATCCTTAGGGTGTGAAGTGGTGAAACGGACCCTCATCCCCCCGGCTTCCCGGGCCACCCTGCGCAACAAATCAGGAAAAGTGACCACCGAACCGGCATCCTCATAACGGTAGGAATTCACATTTTGCCCCAGAAGCGTCACTTCCTTATATCCACGCTCCTTCAAATCGCGGACCTCATTCAGGATGCTGCCCACATCACGGCTCCGCTCCCTTCCACGGGTATAAGGCACAATGCAGTAATGGCAAAAATTGTTACAGCCCCTCATTATGCTTACGAACCCGGAAACATGCACGCCACACATACGCTGCGGAACCACATCCTTATAAGTTTCCGTCAACGAGAGTTCCACATTCATGGCCTTATGCCCCGTCTCCACCTGCGCCACCAAATCCGGTAATGACAGATAAGCGTCCGGTCCGGCCACAAGGTCCACATGATGTTTTTCAATCAGCTCCTCCTTCACCCGTTCTGCCATGCAGCCCAACACACCGACTATCAGCCTCCGCCCTTTGCGCCGCAACGCATGGAGAACTTCCAGGCGGTTGACAATCTTCTGCTCGGCATTGTCCCGTACGGAGCAAGTGTTCAGGAAAACGGCATCCGCCTCATCCAACGTCCCGCATACCTCGTAGCCTGCCATCCGCATCACCGATGCCACGACCTCACTGTCAGCCACATTCATCTGGCAGCCATAGGTTTCAATAAAAAGCTTTTTCATGCTGTACCTTCAAGTTCCGGCTGCAAAGATACGCAAATTCATACAGCCACTGTTCCGGGAAACCCGCAAAGAAACATAAGAAACCCCACATTTCGTTAAATTAAGCTAAAGCAAAGAAAAAAACGGACGAACAGATGGATTATCCGGATAGAACCACGATATTTGCAGACGAATAAAAAACATTAGATTTTTTCATAGTTAAGGTTTAGTTGGATAAGCGGGATTTGTGAAAACCCCGCTTATTTTTTTATTCCGCCATCCGTATCCGGCTCCGAACCGACAAAAAGAAATTAAAAACGGATTTAGGCACGGCAGGATAACACCTTTCAAAAAAAATGGTTACCTTTGCGTCACTTTAATCAATGTACAACAATAAAGCCATCAACTCTTATGGGATTCAACAAAATCACGGCGACAGAAGCTGCCGCACTTATCCAGAACGGAGATACCATCGGACTGAGCGGTTTCACTCCCGCCGGAGTGCCTAAAAGCATTCCAGCTGAAATCGCCCGAAAAGCTGAAAAAGAGCATACAGCGGGGAAGGATTTCAAAATCAACATCCTGACAGGTGCATCTACGGGACAAAGCTGCGACGGAATGCTGGCCAACGCCCATGCCATCAAATTCCGCGCCCCCTATACGACCAACAAGGATTTCCGCACACACGTCAACAATAACGAAATCTCGTATTCCGACCTGAACCTGTCCAACATGGCCACACAAATCCGCCAAGGCTATCTCGGCGAAGTGGACTGGGCCATCATCGAGGCCTGCGAGGTGGAGCTGGTCGGAAACAAGGCACATATCTACCTGACGGCGGCCGGCGGCATCAGTCCCACAGTCTGCCGACTGGCACGCAAGGGCATCCTCATCGAACTCAACGCCTTCCACAGCAAAAAGTGCATGGGCATTCATGACGTATATGAGATTGAGGACCACCCTTTCCGCACCCCCATCATGATTACGAAAGCGAACGACCGCATCGGCAAGCCCTATGTGGAAGTTGACGCGGACCGCATTAGAGGAATCATCGAGTGCGACATTCCCGACGAGGCCCGCGCGTTCAAGGCCCCCGACCCCATCACCACACAGATTGGAAACAACGTGGCCGACTTCCTTCTGGCCAACCTGAAAAACGGCAAGATCCCCCCCACTTTCCTCAACCTGCAAAGCGGCGTGGGCAGCGGGGCCAATGCCGTACTGGGAGCCTTGGGACAATGCCCCGATGTACCCAACTTCAATATCTACACGGAAGTGCTGCAGGACGCTCCCGTACAATTGATGCGCGAAGGCCGCGTGCTGTCGGCCTCAGCCTGCTCGCTCACCGTGACCAACGAGTGCCTGCAGGGCATCTACAACGACATGGACTTCTTCAAGGACAAGCTGGTGCTCCGCCCGTCCGAAATCTCCAACAGCCCCGAGGTCATCGCCCGCATCGGCGTATGCTCGCTGAACACGGCCATCGAAGCGGACATTTACGGCCATGTCAACTCCACCAAGATTTGCGGCACGAAGATGATGAACGGAATCGGAGGATCGGCCGACTTCACCAACAATGCTTACCTGAGCATCTTCACCTGCGGCTCCACCACCAAAGGCGGCGCCATCAGCAGCATCGTGCCTTTCTGTTCGCATATCGACCACACCAGCCACTTCGTGGACGCCATCATCACGGAATACGGCGTGGCCGACCTGCGCGGCAAATGCTCGATGGAAAAGGCGGCCGAGATCATCAAGGTGGCCCATCCGGACTACCGTCCGTTGCTGCTCGACTACATGAAGCTGGCCGAGAAATACGGCGGACATACGCACCACTGCCTGTCGGCGGCATTCGCCATGCACGACACTTACCTGCGCAAAGGCGACATGCGGCTGACCGACTGGGCCGAATACGTGAAATGAAAACTTCAACAGCGATGAAAAGAATCTCCTTATTATATATGGCCTTCTCGCTATGTGCCGGCATGTCCTTCGCACAGCAAGCCCTCACACCCGAAGTCCTGCAGACCCTGCAGGACAGTTACAAGGACAGCGGGACGGACAAGGCCATCCGGAACGCCGTGAACGCCAATTCCATCAGGAAGCTTACGGCCAACCGGGAACACCGGGCCGCAACAGACACCTGGTTCAGCCACCGGGTGGAAAGTTCGGGCATCACCGACCAGAAGAAAAGCGGACGCTGCTGGCTTTTCACGGGCACGAACGTCATCCGCGCCCAAGTCATGGCACGCACGGGGATGAAGAATTTCCACTTCTCCCAAGCATACACGTTCTTCTACGACCAGCTGGAAAAAAGCAACCTTTTCCTGCAAGGCATCATCGACACACGCAAGAAGCCGATAGACGACAAGATGGTGGAATGGCTGTTCCGCAACCCGCTGAGCGATGGCGGACAATTCACCGGCGTGTCCGACCTGATAGGGAAATACGGGCTTGTACCGCGCGAGGTGATGGAAGAGACCTACAGCAGCGACAACACCAACGAGTTCTCCGCCCTCCTGAAAAGCAAACTCCGCGAGGACGGCATGCTCCTGCGTGAGACGGCAGAAAAGAAAGGGGCTTCCGAAAAAGAACTGGAGCAACAGAAGGTGGAAATGATGAAGACGGTCTACCGCATGTTGGTCTATGCCTATGGCGAACCGCCTGCCTCCTTCACGTGGGCACCGAAGATTAACGGGAAATACACCGGCAAGCCCAAAGAATATACCCCGCAAAGCTTCTATGAGGAGGTCTGTGGCGGAGAAGACCTGAACGCCAACTACGTCATGCTGATGAACGACCCTTCGCGCCCGTTCAACCAAGTGTATGAGATTGACTACGACCGCCACACCTACGACGGGCATAACTGGCTTTATGTCAACCTGCCCATAGCGGACATCAAGGAAATGGCCATCGCCAGCCTGAAAGACAGCACCATGATGTACTTCAGCTGCGACGTAGGCAAGTTCTTGAATCCGCAAGATGGCACGCTCGACCTTGCCAACTATGATTACGCCAGCCTTTTCGGCACCACCTTCGGCATGAACAAGAAGCAACGGGTGCAAAGCTTCGACAGCGGCAGCACCCATGCCATGACGCTGGTGGCCGTGGACCTGGACGACAACGGGAAGTCCAAGAAATGGATGGTGGAAAACAGCTGGGGAGCGGACTACGGCTACCAAGGACACCTCATCATGACGGACGAATGGTTCGATGAATACATGTTCCGCCTGGTGGTCCACAAGAAATACTGTCCGCAACAGGTGTTGGACCTGCTGAAACAGGAGCCGGTACGTTTGCCGGCCTGGGACCCCATGTTCCAAAATGAACTGTAACCAAGACACAACCTTACATAAAACAAAGAATATGAAAAAAATCAGAGCAGCCGTAGTAGGCTATGGCAACATTGGCCACTACGCTTTACAAGCACTTGAAACCGCACCGGACTTTGAAATCGCCGGCATCGTACGGCGCAACGGTGCCGAAAACAAACCGGCAGAACTGGCTCCCTATAATGTAGTGAAAGACATCCGCGAACTGCAGGACGTGGATGTGGCCATCCTGGCCACCCCGACCCGCAGCGTGGAGAAATATGCCAAGGACATTCTCGCCCTGGGCATCAACACCGTGGACAGTTTCGACATCCACACCCAGATTCCGGAACTCCGCCGCTCATTGGATGAAAGCGCGAAAGCAGGCAATGCCGTGTCCATCATCTCCGCCGGATGGGACCCGGGCAGCGACTCCGTGGTCCGCACCATGCTGCAGGCCATCGCCCCCAAAGGCATCACCTACACCAACTTCGGACCGGGCATGAGCATGGGCCATACGGTGGCAGTGAAGGCCGTGGAAGGTGTCAAGGCCGCCCTTTCCATGACCATCCCCACAGGTACGGGTATCCACCGCCGCATGGTATATATAGAGGTGAAGGAAGGATACGAGTTCGACAAGGTGGCCGCCGCCATCAAGGCCGACCCCTACTTCGTGAACGACGAGACGCACGTGGTGCAGGTGCCTTGCGTAGACGACCTGCTGGACATGGGACACGGTGTGAACCTCACCCGCAAAGGCGTGTCCGGCAAGACCCAGAACCAACTTTTCGAGTTCAACATGCGCATCAACAACCCCGCCCTGACGGGACAGGTGCTGGTCTGCGTGGCCCGCGCCGCCATGAAACAACAACCCGGCTGCTACACCATGATTGAAATTCCCGTTGTGGATTTGCTTCCCGGAGAACGTGAGGAATGGATTGCCCATTTGGTATAACCCGCCCTTTTATATTGCCCCAACGGGGCATCACAAGGAAAAAGAGGCTTTTTTAAGCCTCTTTTTTGTTTTAATAACATAAAAAAGAGACAGGAGACGCAAGGAATTCATACCTTTGTGAAAAGCGAGTGCAACTTTATTTATTCACTTATAAAAATAAACCATTATGAAAAAGTCTCTATTACTATTAGCAGGCGTATTAGGCATCAGTAGCCTGAACGCACAAACCACCGATGAAGAACAATACGTGAAGTTCCGCGACAACTGGTCCATCGGAATCAACGGTGGTATCGTCACCCCACTCACCCACAGCGCCTTCTTCAAGAACGCACGTGCCACGATGGGCATCGACCTCAACAAACAGCTCTCGCCCATCTACGGACTGACGCTGGAAAACATGTGGAGCATCAACACGTTTGAAAGCAACGCGGCCTTTGACGCCAGCAACCTGATGCTGCTACACCGTGTAAACCTGAACAATGTGTTCAGCCGCTACAAAGGCAAACCCAGCCTGTTTGAAGTAGAAGCCCTTGCCGGTTTCGGATGGTTGCATGTCAATGACGCTTACTACACCGAAGAGGGAGAAAAAGACGGCAACTGGATTTCCTCCAAAGCCGGGCTGAATTTCAACTTCAACATCGGCGAGAAGAAAGCATGGACCATCGCGGTCAAACCTGCCATCACCTGGACCATGACACAGTTTGACGCGGACAACATCAACTTCGACGCCAACCAGGCCGCATGGGAAATCACGGCCGGAGTAGTCTACCACTTCAAGAACAGCAGCGGCAAGCACTACTACACGAACGGATGCAACCATGCCGAACAGATTGCCGCACTGAACGCCACCATCAGCTCGATGGAAGCCGAAGCCGCCGGAAAAGACAGGGCCTTGCAGAACGCGCAAGAAACCATCAGCGACCTGCAGAAGGAATTGAGCGACTGCAAGAACAAGAAAGTTGAGCCGGCCAAGCAGATTGTAGCTGAAAATGAATATGTGGTCATCTTCCGCCAAAGCAGCAGCAAGGTAGATGCGCTCCAGATGCCGAATATCGACCGTCTGGCCAGCTACCTGAAGAAGAATTCCAATGCGAAAGTCAGCATCTCAGGCTATGCTTCTCCCGAAGGCAACGCCGAATTCAACCAGAAACTCTCGGAGAAGCGTGCCGAGGCCGTGAAGAAGATTCTGGTGGACAAGTACGGCATCAGCGCCGACCGGATTGAGACAGCCGGCAAGGGAGTCGGAAATGTCTTCGCAGAACCGACTTACAACCGCGCCAGCATTTGCGTCACAGAGTAGGAATAACAATCCCCTATTAAAACTCAGCGGGAACGGCTTTAAAGCCGTTTTCCCGCTCTTTTTATAAAAAAAACCTTGTCTGGAATAATATCAACCTTTATATTTGGCAAGTCATACAGTTTTCATTACCTTTGCAAGGTAACATTCAAACAAATGTAATTATGAAAAAGTCATTACTCCTAATCTTAAGTGCTTTAAGCTTAAGCAACTTAAACGCACAGGAAACCAATCTGGGCGGAAACAAATTCTGCGACAACTGGTCTATCGGCCTCAACGGAGGTATCGTGACACCGATGACCCACAGTGCCTTCTTCAAGAACGCACGTGCCGTGGTCGGTCTGGATGTGAACAAACAACTCTCGCCCATCTATGGCCTGACGCTGGAAAGCAACTGGACCGTCAACACGGTCAGCCCCATGGCCGCACAATACAGCAACACAGCCTTTGACGCCTTCAACGTCATGCTGCTCAACCGACTGAACCTGAACAACATCTTCACGGCCTACAAAGGACAACCCTCTCTGTTCGAAGTTGAACTCGTAGGCGGTTTCGGATGGCTCAGGCTGAACAACTTCTATGAAACCGGGGAAGGGGCCAACCACTTGGCTTCCAAGGCCGGAGTGAACTTCAACTTCAACATCGGCGAGAAAAAGGCCTGGACCGTCGCCGTCAAGCCGGCCATATTCTGGGACATGAGCATGTGGGATGCCCCGGTGGCGCACAACCATCCCAACTTCAACGCCAACTACGGCAACTGGGAAATCACAGCCGGTGTGGCCTACCACTTCAAGAACAGCAACGGCAAGCATTATATGACCAAAGTGCGCGCTTACGACGCCGCCGAAGTGGCCGCCCTCAACGCCAGCATCAACACCCTGCGCCAGGAAGCAACAGCCAAGGACGACCAGCTGCGCCGTGCAAACGATGCACTGACCAAAGAGCAACAGAAGTCCGCCGACCTGGAAAAGGCTCTTCAGGAATGCCGCAACCGCGAGCCGAAAGTCATCACGAACAACAAGAAGACTTTGGAGTCCGTCGTGACCTTCCGCCAGGGCAAGACAACCATCGACGCATCGCAGCAGCCCAACGTGGAACGCATCGCCACTTATCTGAGAAACCACAAGCAAGCCAAGGTCAACGTCCTGGGCTATGCTTCACCCGAAGGCAGCGCGGAAGTGAACGCCCGCATCGCCAAGCAGCGTGCCGAAGCCGTGAAGAACATGCTCGTCACCAAGTACCGCATCAGCGAAAGCCGCATTTCGGCACAAGGCCAAGGTGTAGGCTACATGTTCGAGGAACCGGACTGGAACCGCGTCAGCATCTGCACGATTGTGGAAGACTAAGCGTACAGCCGCATAAACTCAAGAAAGCCGCCCGGACAAGGCGGCTTTCTTCATCTCTTCCCCCCAGCCAGCCTCCGGCAGGCCCCGCGGTCGGTCTTGCCGTTCTCCGTCCGCGGCACTTCACTCACGCGCACGATGCGCCGCGGGGCATGGTAGCGGGGCAGGCGCGACCGCATCTCCGCCATCAGGAGGGCGTCGTCCGCCGGGCACGCGGCATCCAGCAACAGCACCAGGGCCTCACCCAACCGTTCGTCCGGCACTGAAGTCAGGGCGAACGGCACGGGGATGAAAGCCTTCAGCCGCCGCTCCTCCTCCTCTATCTGTATCTTGATGCCGCCGCTGTTCACGGTGTTGTCCGCACGGCCCACCACGGTGAACGTGCCGTCCCCGTGCAGGCGCACCACGTCGTTCGTTTCCAAGTCCGCCGCACAGACCTCGGGGGCATGGACCACCAGCGTGCCGCGCGGCGAGAGGGACAGCCGCACCCCCGCGAAAGGCGTGTAAGCCTCCGAGGCGTCCGGCCCGTTGAGCGGGCGCAAGGCGACGTGCGACAGCGTCTCGGTCATCCCGTAGGTGGAGTACACCCGGCAAGGCAGGGCCGACAGCCGGCCTTGCAAAGCCTCGTCCACCGCTCCCCCGCCCACGATGACGCACCGCACGCGGGCCAGCCGCTCCGTCCCGGCGGCATCCTGCAAAGTGTCGTACAACTGCATCGGCACTACTGAAAGGAAATCAACCTGCTCCCCGACACCCGCCAACGGATGGCCCGACGGACGGCGCACGAGCAGCCGCATCCCGGCCACCAAGGCCCGCACCACCATCATCTTCGACCCGATATACTTCAGGTTCATGCACAGCAAGGCCGTGTCGCCCGCCCGGAGGCCCAGATGCTCGCACGTGCGGACCGCGCTGCGCATCATCCGCGCCTTCTCCACCCGCATCCGCTTGGGCGCGCCCGTGGAGCCGGAAGTCTGCACCTCCACCGTCGGCGACGGGGCGAACCATTCCGCCAGGAAGGCGTACGCCGCACGGAGCGCCTCGTCCGGCTCCTCCGCCGACAGCCGCTCCAGCAAGGGCAGGTCCGCCGCACGGAACCGCCGCCCCTCCACTTCTATCTCCTGCCGCTCAATCTCTGTCCGCCACATACCACAAACAGTCTTTCCGGATTTCGAGGGGCATCGGCACGTTGTCGGTGAACAGCAGCCCCGTACCCAGCCCCTGCGGGAGCGCGGGCCGCCACGTGGCGCACCATTGCGCGATGGCGTTCAGCCCGATGTTGGACTCCAAGGCGGAAGTCAGCCACCAACCGATGCCCCGCCGCTCCGCCTCCTCTATCCATTCGCGGCAACCGCTGAACCCGCCGTGCAGCGAAGGCTTCAGCACGATGTACTGCGGATGCAGCGCGTCCAGCAACGTTTGCTTCTCCTCCCGCGTACAATGCCCAATCAACTCTTCGTCGAAAGCGACGGGGAGCGGGGAAGCGGCGGTCAGCCGCGCCATCTCCTCCCATTGCCCGGCGCGGATGGGCTGCTCGATGGAATGCAAGTCCAGCTCCGCCAGCCGCCCCAGCTTGTCCGGGGCTTCCTCCGGGGCGAACGCCCCGTTGGCGTCCACGCGCAGCTCCACCTCCCCGGCCGGGAAATGGCGGCGGACGAAGCGCAGCAGCTCCAGCTCCTCCTCGAAGTTGATGGCCCCGATCTTCAGCTTGATGCAACGGTAGCCCGCCTCCATCTTCGCCCGGATTTGCGCGTACATGGAGTCGTAGCCGCCCATCCATATCAGCCCGTTGATGCAGATGCCCTCCTCGCCGCGCGAGAAAGGCGTGTCCCACAGGGCGTACGTCCGGCGTTCCAAATGGCGCAAGGCCGTTTCCAGCCCGAAAAGCATGGAGGGGAAATCCCGCCATCGCCCCGCGTCGAGCCGCCCGGACCGTTCCACCTCGTCGCACATCCGGCGCAACGCCGCCCCGTAGTCCGGCAGGTCGTCGCAACTCAACTGGGGCAGCGGGGCGCATTCGCCCCAGCCCTCGCGTCCCGGCATCTCCCGGTCCGTCACCCGGACGTACCACGACCGCCGCTCCGTGTAGACTCCCCGTGAAGTACCCGCCGGCTTTTTGAAATGAAAAAGCCGTGGAAAAATTTCCGTTTTCAATCGTTCCATTGTTTCCGTTTTCTTTCCGCAAAAATACGGCAAATCCGCTTGCCGGGCAAGAGAACGACAAGATATGGAAGGAAAAAGGAATGGCATTTTGTCAAAACGTCAAAACCGACCCCGCGAGAATCGCGCGGACGGACGCAAGGGCGGGGACGGGTGGAAATACGCGAACCTCACGGGCCTGCGGGAACGCAGGATGAAAGCCGGAAGCCGGATTTTCGCGACACTTTGCCGCCCGACAAGTGATGCCGTGCGGACGGATGCCGCTCCCGCGTCAGCCAAGCGGGAGAAGAAGCTTGCAAAAAGGCAGTCGGGTTTTGCACGCGGAAAGCTTCCAATTAGAAGAAAAAATCCACGCGAAGCCCCGTTTTTCCCCGCTTTCCACACTCCCGTGAATTTCTTTGCGGCAAGAAATTCGCGTCTTTGCGGCAAGAAATAAATTTCTTTCAGCAAAGAAATCCCGTTTTTCCCGCACAAAAACGGTCGCCCAGGCGGAGAAATGCTCCATACAGACAGTTCCCGCGCCCGTTTTTTAACACTTCGGGGCCTATTTCCGCCCTTCCATCCCGCCACACGAACGCGATACCGGACGGAAAACCCACCATTTTGGCAGGAAATCCAGAGACTTGACGACATTCCGTCACTTGCACAGCCGGAGATTCCTCCCCATGGGATTCCTGCCGCTCCGGTATCCGGCCACAGATTTTTTCCTGTTCCGCACGTTATTTTTCACAAGAATATACTACTATGTATTGCATAGTACCAATATAATGCCTACCTTTGTGCGGACATCGGGAAACGCCGGCCGGCCAAACGTCCCGAAAAACAAAAGAAGCCTATGAATGCAGACAATGCCAAATCCCAAATGCGGAAAGGAATGCTGGAGTTTTGCGTCATGCTCCTGCTGCGCAAGGCGCCCGCCTACGCCTCCGACATCATCACACGGCTGAAAGAGGCCAACCTGATTGTGGTGGAAGGCACCCTCTACCCGCTGCTCACCCGGCTGAAGAAAGACGGGCTGCTGAGCTACGAATGGCGCGAGTCCACCCAAGGGCCGCCGCGCAAGTACTACTCCCTCACGCCCGACGGGGAGACTTTCCTCGCCGGGCTGGACAGCGCATGGAACGAGCTGGCCGCCACCGTGAGCCACCTGAAGTCGGACGGGGCCGCGCCCCAGCCGCAAGAAACGGCCCACTGATTACCCACACCTTAAAAACCGAGACACAATGAAAAAGAACATCACCATCAACATGTTCGGCTCCCTCTACGCCATCGACGAGGACGCGTACGAGCTGCTGAACCAATACCAGGACAACATGCGCCGCTACTTCTCGCGCCAGGAAGGCGGGGAGGAAATAGCCGAGGACATCGAGCGGCGCGTGGCCGAACTCTTCGCCGAACTGACAGCCAAGGGAGTGAAAGCCATCACCATCGAACACGTGCAGGACATCATCTCGCGCATCGGCAACCCGGAGCAAGTGGACGGACAGGAGGAAGGAGACGGGACGGCAACGGATGCCATCCCGCCCGGGGAGGAGAGCAAGGAAGGCACGCGCAAGAAACTGTTCCGCGACCCGGACGACAAGATGCTGGGCGGCGTCTGCTCCGGACTGGCCCGCTTCTTCGGCATCGATGCCCTGTGGCTCCGCCTGCTGGCCGTGCTGCTCGCCTGGTTCTCCGTGGGTACGATGATTGTCGTCTACCTGGTCCTCTGGATTGTCATCCCCGAGGCCTGCACGCCGGAAGACCGCCTGCGGATGCAGGGACGGCCGGTGAACATGGAGAACCTGCGCGACGAAATCATGGGCAACATACGCAAGGCCGGGCAATACGCCGCCCAGCCGGAGACGCGCCGAACGGCCAAAGGCTGTCTGGGCAAACTGCTGAAAGTCCTCCTTGTCCTCCTCCTCGCCGGACTCTTCCTCTTCGGCATCGGCGGGGCCGTCCTCTACATCTTCTATTTCTGCGCGAACTACATCGGCCACATGAGCGCCGTCGCCTTGCACGGAACGTCCGCGGCCTTCCACATCAGCCAGAACATCTACTGGGTCATTCTCGCCAGCTTCACCGTCCTGGTCTCCCTCACCCTCTACCTCGTCGTGCGACTCTTCGCCCGCCTGTCCGGACGCACGCGCCCGCTGTCCGCCCCCAAACGCACCGCCCTCGTCGTGCTGTGGCTGGCAGCCGCCGTCACCTTCTTCGTGTCCGCCATCCGGGGCGGCATCCGCTACAACTACGACGAGACCCGCCGGAGAATGGAACAACAAACCCGCCGCGACTCCACCTTCATCCACGAACAGACGGACTTCCTGGCCGAAGGGGGCTGGACGGTGGTACGCCACAAGAACTGCGGGGACCGCTACGTGAAGAGCGGGGAGTACTATACCGGAATGCGCGAGAAGCAATACATCGACACGTGGAGCCACGACCACGGGATGGAATACGAGGTGGAAAAGACCGAAAAAGTAGCACCGGGCGTCTACCGCCTGACGGCCATGGCCCGCACGGACGGCCACGGCTGCGACATCTTCGCCCGCAGCGGCGGAAAGGAACTGCTCTCCGCCGTGCCTCCCTACGGCAACACGGGCGGAGGACTTTGGCAGGAAGCGCGGAAGATGTCCGAAGCCCCGGCGGACACCACCCGCGACGCGACGCTCAAGATGCCCGGCCAATGGCAAAGCATACTCGACGCCAACGACGGCAAGGGCTTCGGCTGGAGCCGCGTGGCCGTCGGCGGCATCACGGTGGGACAGGACGGCACGGTGACCTACGGCGTCACCAACGCCCGCAGCGGGGCGTGGGACGGCACCTGGTTCTCCGCCACGGACTTCCGGTTGGAAAAGGTGGACGCACCCGCCACGCCACGGAAAACGAAACCACACCCTTCCAAGCCTGTTTCCCAACAGGCCATATAAATAAAAAGAACTGAACCGGAAAAAGGAAGGCGTAGCAAAAAACTGCTCCGCCTGAAAGGGGAGCTGGCCCGTAGGGCCTGAGGGGTCTCACACCCACGGATTCATACGCAAAATGTATGCTTTGTGGACGGGAGACCCCTCAGTCGCTCCGCGACAGCCCCCCTTTCAGGCGGGGCAGTTCATTCTTGCCGGCTCTGCCCCGGCAAGACTATATATCATCACATCGGGTTCCACTTCGGCTTGCGCTTCTCGAGGAAAGCCTTGCCGCCCTCCTGCGCCTCGTCGGTCATGTAGTAGAGCATCGTGGCGTCGCCGGCCAGTTCCTGGATGCCGGCCTGGCCGTCCAGTTCGGCGTTCAGCCCCACCTTGATCATGCGCAAGGCCAGCGGGCTGAGCTGCATCATCTCCTCGGCCCAGGCCACATACTCGTCCTCCAGCCGCTCCAAAGGCACCACCTTGTTCACCAAACCCATCTCCAACGCCTCCTGCGCATTGTACTTGCGGCACAGGAACCAGATTTCGCGGGCTTTCTTCTGTCCCACGACGCGGGCCAGATAGGACGCGCCGAAACCGGCGTCGAAACTGCCCACACGCGGACCCGTCTGCCCGAACACGGCGTTGTCCGAGGCGATGGTCAGGTCGCATACCACGTGCAGCACGTGTCCGCCGCCGATGGCGAAACCGTTCACCGCCGCAATCACGGGCTTGGGCAGCGAGCGTATCTGCTTCTGCACCTCCAGCACGTTCAGGCGCGGCACGCCGTCCTCGCCCACATAGCCACCCCGGCCCTTCACGTGCATGTCGCCGCCGGAACAGAACGCCTTGTCGCCCGCCCCTGTCAGCACCACCACGTGCACGTCGCGCCGGTCGCGGCAGACGCGCAGCGCGTCGCTCATCTCCGCCACCGTGCGCGGCGTGAAGGCGTTGCGCACCTGCGGGCGGTTGATGGTGATGCGGGCGATGCCGCCGTAAAAGTCAAAAAGAATATCCCCGTATTCCTTCAATGTCTTCCATTCTCTTTCCATAATCATTTCCTTTCTCCTTTAAACCTTATTCCACTTCGGTATGGTCCGAACTGTCTTGCCTCTTTATCCGTTTTACTGTATGCTTTATTTTCCCTATCAGAAAATTGATCTCCAAACTTGACTCTGTCTCAGATGTCTCCAAATCAGGCATGACAATACTTGAAAGCATCTCTCCAAAATGTTGCATCTTTGACTGTTGGTTACCACTATCCTTCTCATTATGCAAGGCACGAAGTTCCTGTTTCAGCTGTCGTACGGTAGCAAATGTCTCTATAATGGCAAATGTCACATCAACGGCACATCTGCTTTTAAGAATAGTCGCCAGCATATATAGCCCCTTCTCTGTAAAGGCTTTAGGAAACGTACGGGACTTTGGTGATATATTTGCGGTCGAATTTTTCGACCGCAAACACGTTGTCTCTTCACGCGTCAATTTGAACATATACCCTTCTGGAAATTTATCCGGATTGTTTCTGACAGCTTCGTTTACCCGCTTTGTTTCCACACCATACAATCTGGCAACATCCACATCCAAGATTACTTCACAATTTCTAAGATGCACGATTTTTTGGCGGACTTGTTCCAACAAACGAACTGGATTATGAGTAAAACCGCCTGTCTTTTTAAATAATTTGTCACTATCCATATCCATATTCAGATCTCCGGCTCTTTTTTATTATATTCCTCCCGCAACAGACGGTAATGCTCCCGCTGCGCGGCGGCATCCTCGTCCGCCTCGGTGAACACTTCCAGCAGGACTGGGGCCGTGGCCTCTTCGTCCATCAAATCATCCAGGGAAACCAGCAAAGACACAAAGTCCGTGGCCCTGAGGTAAGTGAACCCGCGCGACTCGGCCCATCCGGCGGCCGAAGCGATGTGCGAGGCCGTCACGAAATGCCTCGTATCGCCTTCCATATCCAGTCCCGGAAGGGCGTGGAAGATGGCCCCGCCGCCGTTGTTGAGCAGCACGATGCGGAGATTGGGCGTGACATGCCCGTTCCACAAGGCGTTCATGTCGTAGAAGAAACTCAGGTCGCCCACCAGCAGGAAATTCAGACGGGTGTCGGCGGCCGCGTAGCCCACGGCGGCCGACACCGAACCCTCGATGCCGTTCACGCCCCGGTTGCACTGCACCTCCACCCTTCCGGGCAGGGGAAACAGTTCCGCCAGACGCACCGCCGAACTGTTGGCCAAATGCAGGACGGAGTCAGCCGGCAAAGCCCCCATCACCCGCCGCACGGCAGTCAGCGAGGAATACTCCACCACAGGGTGTCCCAGCCGTGCGCATCCCTCGCGCCACAAGTCCGCGTAAGCCGTCTCTCCCGCCAAGGCTTCGGAACGGGACAACAGGCTACAGAAATCAGCCGCCGATGCCTCGATGACCGCCGTCAGCTTGCAAAAGACATCGGCAGGCTGCCCGGACGGCGACACCTGCCAATGGGCCAGCGAGGGCGTCTGCCGCAAGAACTTCTTCAACCGCTTCGACACGATATGCCCGCCCAAGGTAATCACCAGATCCGGGCGCAAAGCCTCCCGTTCCCGCTCCCCGGCGGCATACAGCAGCGCGTCGAAGCCCCTCACCGCCCCGGACGCGGACGGCGCGTTGCCCAGCAACTCCGTCAGCCAGGCCACCCGTCCGGACGGCAGGTTATCGGCCACCGCCGACGCTTCCGCCACGGACATCTGTCCCGACACCACCAATACCCGGCGGTAACGGGGCAACATCTCCTTCAGGAACCAAGCCAGCGCGCGTCCCCCGTCCGACATGTCCCGCCGCACGATGCGCCTCACGTCCGGCAACTCCGGCACCGTAAACCGGAACAGCGGTTCGGAAAGCGGCACGTTGATGTGCACCGGCCCGCGACCGTGATGGTCCAGTTCCAGCAAAGCCTCGTTCACCAACCGACCCGTCTGCCATTCCTCTTCCGGCGTATGCGGTTCGGGAATGTCCACGGACTTCCTGGCCAACGTCCCGAACACACCGGGCTGCGGCAAGGTCTGCCCGTCCATCTGCCCGATCCAGGCCGACGGGCGGTCGGCCGACACCACCACCAACGGCACGCCGCGATAAAAAGCCTCGGCCACCGCCGGATGCAGGTTCAGCAAAGCCGAACCGGACGTGCAGCACACCCCCACGGGGACTTGCAGGCGCAAGGCCAGCCCCAAGGCGAAAAAACCGGCGCTCCGCTCGTCCGTCACGGAATAACATTCAAAGTCCTCACACGCCGCGAAAGTCTGCACCAACGGCACATTGCGGCTGCCGGGACACAGCACCATGCGGCGTATCCCGTAAGCCCTCAGCAACGCCACCAGCTGCAACACGTTCTTCTTATCCGAAAACATGGGTCTCTCCTTTTGAACTCACATATTTCATGGTCTGCAACTTGCGTTCGGTCTCCATCCATTCCTCTTCCAACACGGATTCCGGCAGCAACCCTCCTCCGGCATACAAACGAAGGGCGGAAGAACCTTCCCCGCACGCCATGCACCGCAAGTTGACATACAAGGCCGTGCGTCCCCCCGGCGACAGCCGCCCCAGGAAACCGGCGTAATAGGAACGGTCGTACCCTTCGTTTTCCTCGATGAAACGGAAAGCCTCCTCCTTGGGCAGGCCGCACACCGCCGGCGTGGGGTGCAAGGCAGACAGCAAGCCGCCCAACCGATCCGTATCGGGAAGCTCGAAGCGGATTTCCGTCTTCAGGTGGGCCAGTTCCCCGGCCGTGGCCGTACGCGGGCCTTTCGCCACCGGTTCCAGTCCCCGCCCGCGCAAGCAATCCATGATGTATTGCGTGACGCAGGCCTGCTCCCGGAGGTTCTTGTCCGACCATTCTTCCGTCAACCTCCCGTCATGCAGGAACTGTGTGCCGGCCAAGGCCACGGTGTGATACCGCCGCCCCTCCCCGGTCAGCAGGATTTCCGGCGTAGCCCCCAGCCAATAGCCCGTCTGCGGCGTATGGAACAGGTAGACATAGGAATGCACATACCGCCGGCAGGCCGCGCAAAAGGCACGCGCCCATGAGAAACCCGAAGGGAGGGGTTCCTCGTACCTGCGTGACAATACCAGCTTGCGAAAACGTCCGCCGCACAACGCGGCGGAAAAAGCCCTGAACGTCGTGGCATATGCCAAAGAGGGACGCGCCTCGCATCCTCCGGCCGGGGCCACCGAAGCCGGTGCCTCCACCTCGTCGCACTCTCCTGCCCGCGCCATCGGTATTTCCATCTCCTCTTCCGCCTCCAGCAACCATAAAGGATGCCCCTTTCCGCAGTGAAAAGGGGCAAATACAAAACCGGTCTTCCCGTCAAGCGAAGGAATGGAATCCAACGGGAACAAGGCGGCCCGGGAAGCCCGCACTCCATGAGCCACGGACTCGCCCGGTTCCCGGTAGAAAACAAAAATCTCTTCTCCGGCCATCCATTCGCCGATGGCCTTCTCGTCCTCCCTCATTCTCACTTCCGCTTCATCACACTGTTCACCACCCGGATGGACGACACCAGTTTGCCGGTGGAAGTAAACACATCGACATTCCATACATGCGAGGAACGCCCCTTGTGCACAATCGTACCCACGGCCCGCACCGTGTCGCCCTCATGGGCGGAAGAGATATGGTTGCCGCTCACCTGCATCCCCACGACAAATTCATCGGGCTTGCAGATAATCATCGAACCGAATCCGGCCACCGTCTCGCCCAAGGCCAGCGTGGCCCCCCCGTGCAGGATGCCGAAAGGCTGGCGGTTGCGGTGGTCCACCGGCATGATGGCCTCCACACGGTCGTGGGAAGCATAGGTATATTGTATGCCCAAATTGCCCATCAGCGTGCTTTCCGCCTGCGCGTTGATGGCATCCAACGGAATCTCGCTCTCGCGCACCTCGGCCAGGAAAGCCTTCTCCACCGCCACGGCCACACCGTCCTCGTTGTTGGACAGCGTAGTGTAGTCGGCGCACCGCTTCACGGCATCCGACGCATTGCCCATGGCGATACCCAGATCGGCCAGCTGCAGCATGGTCACGTCGGCCGCGCCGTCGCCGAACACCACGATCTCGTCCGCCTTGATCCCTTCCTTCTCCATGATGACGCCCAAGGTGTTGGCTTTGTCCACCCGCGTGCCTACCACTTCCAGGAAGAAAGGTTCGGAACGGAACACATCCAGCACGCCGTTCAGACGGCGTTTCCAAAGGTCTTCCAACGCTACGAGAGCCTCCTCGTCGTCGCTCACCAGCATACATTTGCAAGGCGGATAGTCGATGGCGGCGGAGAAGAACTCCTGCTGCTCCAACTTCATGCCGTTCAATGCCGCCTCCGCCTGGACATGCGGATTGCTGGCGTCGTTTGTCACAATCGTATCGCCGTTATACGTCAGGATGGCAAAGCCGTTCTTGTTGGCTTTCTTCTCCAGGTAAGGAATCTGTTCCGGATTGATGCGCCGTTCAAACACCACTTCCCCGTTGGAAGCGTTGATTACTTGTCCGCCGTTGTAAGAAAGGATATATCCGTTATAGGTTCCCAATTCCAGTTTCTTGGCCAAAGGCAACAATCCATAAGTGGGGCGACCTGAGGCCAACATGATACGCACTCCCATCTGCTGCACCTTGCGCAGCGTGTTCAATGTGCGGTTGCTCACTTCTTTCTCGTCGTTCAACAGTGTCCCGTCCACGTCGAGCACTAACATTTTATACTTCATAGGCCCACGTTTTTAAAGATGTAATGAGCAAATATACAGAATTCTGCCTTAAAAAACGGACAAACGGGAAAGTTTGTCCCGCCGATTCACTTTTTTTAGCGCAAAGACAAAGAAGATTGCTCCGCCTCGTAGGGGAGCTGGCCTGAAAGGCCTGAGGGGTCTCACATCCATTGAGGCATACTGCTGCCGTAAGTGATTCGTGAACGTGAAACCCCTCCGTCGCTTCGCGACACCTCCCCTGCAAGGCGGAGGAGTTTATTTGTGTTCCTTAGTATTGACGAACGATGCCGTCTACCGCCGCATCATCCGACGTGCCCTCTTCAGGCTTTTGGCAACCTGTCCCCCCTTCACGGACGGAGCTGCGGAATAAGTATCCTCCTGTGCGATGGGATAGTCGGCGTAGCCGTAGCGGTAATAATAACCATTCATCACAATATATTGAATGGAACCATCTGGATTATATTCTACTTCGCTTATCGTATTTTCATCTAAATAGCCATCATCAAACTTCGTTACAATCTGCGTCGGAATATTTTTAGGAAGATACCCCATGAGTCCAGCCGAAAACATATATGAATCATCCCCAAAATCTCCAAAGAAATTGCCGCAATAACCTTGCTCCATTGAGAATGCCACTCCCGGATTATTCCAATCAGCCCTTCCGTAAGTATAGGTGGTCACATCTGTTTCTGCCTCACCATCCTCCACATACGTAGTTTCAAGTCTCATAAGATTTCCATCTGACCATGTATATGTACTTGACCAATTCCAAGAATAGGATTCTCCATCTTCCGTTCCAGCTGCCGTTCCAGATTCAGCCACGAGATAACCATTATCATCATAAATCCAATTAGCGGAGCCACTTCCTCCTAAATAAACACATTTTGCAGAAACAATAAATCCCTTTTTGTTCAGCCTTACGTCACTGTACGTAGTAAAATCATCCTCTTCATCCGCAAACCACTCTTTTACAACCAGAGGATTTGAAGTGACAGCAAAAGAAGAAGCATTATTACTCATTCTACCAGTCATGCGCCCGCCGGAATACGTATAAGTTGTCATATCAGACAAAGAATACTCCGAATACTGCGTCACGGGAAACTGAATCCCCGCGTCCGCCACCAACGGCATCTGCTGCGCGGCCACGCCGCCACCGGCACCGCCTCCATCGCCCTCGTCATCGTCGCTACAAGCCGAAAGGCCGAAACCCGCCGCGAGGCACAAGGCCGCGCAAAGCCACTTCACACTCCCGCCCATTGCAGGACGGGACACGTTGTTCACTCTCTTTTTCATATTGATTTGTTTTTGAGCCTGACGCTTCCCCTCTTCAGGCAGGTTATCAAATGGTTACGATGCGTGCATATACGAAAAAAGCGCGGGAGTCTGTACCTGTTGCCCGTCCCGCTCTACAAAGGCCTTCGCATAGCCCAATCCAGTTGAACGGACAACGCAGAAGCCCACGCCGATATGTATGTATATCCCCCCCTTTCCGCCGCACAAAAACGTGCGGACACGCCAAGGGGGTAATATAAAACATACCCACAGGGCATCTACCGTTGCCTTGTCTTTGACTGGATTTAGAAGTTGCGAAGTTCTGTAGAGCCAAAGGAACAAAGCGCTGATAAACGCCTTTCCACTAAATGCAGTCCCCACTCCATCCGCCCCCATGAAAGAGGGCATCGGCGAGGGAACAAGGCAAAGGTAAGCAAAAATGTGGAAAGACGGTAAAGAAAGAATGAGAAATGTCCAAATAAACCTGCGACTGAGAGGTTTTACATCCACAGAAACGGACACAAAAGTATGCTTTTGCTTGTGGAAAACCCCTCAGGCCTTTCAGGCCAGCTCCCCTGCAAGGCGGAGCAATTGTTGGAAAAAACGAACCGCTTCCCTTTCGGAGAGCGGTTTGTTTTTAATACTTCTTTATGTAAAATCAAAATCCGGCCAATACTTTGTCGAAAGGCAGCAGTTCCGCCCAGCGCGTGAGACCGTCGTAGAGGCCGCTCCACAAGCCCAGCAGGCAAATGCCGGCCACGCACGCCAACAAGCATACCCGCACGCCCGGCGAGCAACGGAACGCGCCCACGGCGCATTCCCCCTCTTCCGGAGCAGAAATATACATCGCCTTCACTACCAACAGGTAGTAGTAGAGCGACACGATGGTGTTCAGCAACGCAAGGAACACCACCAGCCACCAGCCTTCCTCAAAGGCAGCCGCGAAGATGAAGAACTTCGAGAAGAAGCCCGCGAAAGGAGGAATGCCGCCCAAAGAAAACAACGCCAGCGTCATCACCAATGTCAGCCGGGGGTTCGTGCGGTACAGTCCGCGATAAGCGTCGCGGCCCGTCAGGCCGCCCGAGTGCTGCTCCACCGTACTGATGACGGCAAACACCGCCACGTTGGCCACCACATAAATGGCGATATAATAAGCCAGCGAAGCCATGCCCTGTGCCGTACCGGCCAACGCGCCCAGCACGATGTAACCCGCCTGCGAGACACTACTGAAGGCCATGAACCGCTTCAGATCCGACTGCAGGATGGCCATCAGGTTGGCCACCGTGATACTCAATACCGACAGCACGGCCAGCACCAGCGTCCACTGCCCTTCCATGAAGGGAAAGACGAAGCGCAGCACAATGGCCAAGGCCACGGCAGCCGCCCCCTTGGAAATCACGCTCAGATAGGCTGCCACGCCTGTAGGCGCACCTTGGTAGACATCGGCTGTCCACAGATGGAACGGTACGAGGCTCATCTTGAAGCCCATGCCCGCGATGAAAAGCACCAAGGCGAAAGCCTGCAGGGCATTGCCTTCGAGCAGCGAGGGGACATCGGCGAAATAAAGGGTGCCGCACGTGCCGTAGATGAGCGAAAGCCCGTAGAGCAGCAAAGCCGAAGAGAACATCGACGAAAGGATGAACTTGGCCCCGGCCTCATAACCCTTGTGGCGGTACTTGTCGAGTGCCACAAGGCAGGCTGCCGGGATGCTGGCCGTCTCCAGACCGATGTAGAACATCAGGAAATGGCCGGACGACACCATGAAGAACATGCCCAGCAGGGTGCTGAGCGTCAGCACGTAGAACTCGCCCTGGCGATGGCGCGTGTCTTTGCGTCCCAACCACTCGCCGCACTGCAGGAACACCAGCAGCGTGCCGGCCGAAAGGATGCTCTTCACCACCGAAGTGAAAGGCGTGTTCACATACATGCCGCCGAACAGCTCACGCGTGTCCGGCGTGAGGTCCAGCCCGATCTGGACGGCCATCAGCACGCAGGCCAGCACACGGAACCAGCGTCCGTTTCCTTCCGGACGGCGGAACAGGTCGGCCAGAAAAAGCACCAGCAACACCGCCACCAGCGACAGCTCGGCGTGCAAAGACCATATAGCAGATAAGTTACTATTCATGACTTTCTATGATTTTAAGGATTCAACACACACAATTGCGAGACTATCGGCTCCACACTCAGACTGATGGTGTCGCTCACCCACCACGGGGCCAAACCCAGGCCGGCCACACATACCACGAGACAGATGACAGCCACGCGCTCGTCCCATGTGGCATCCGTCAGCTTCAGATGTTCCGGATTGCGGCACGTACCGTAGAGAATCTTGCCTACTACGCGCAGGATATACACCGCCGTGATGACGATACTCGTCGTGGCGATGATGGTGCAGGCGCGGTGGAACACATCCGTATGCTCGAACGAGCCGACAAAGACGGTCATCTCCGCGATGAAGCCGCTCAGACCCGGCAGGCCGAGGTTGGCCAGACCGGCCAGCACATAGCCCACGGCCAGAAAAGGCATAATCTTCATCAACCCGTTCAGCTCGCGTACGTCACGCGTATGAGTCCGCCCGTAAATCATACCGATGAGGGCAAAGAACAAGGCCGTCATCAGACCGTGGCTCAGCATCTGCAGGATGGCACCCGTACAGCTCGTGCGCGTCATCATCAGCAGCGCGAACAGCACCAGCCCGCAATGGCTCACGGAAGAATAGGCGTTGATATATTTCAGGTCGGTCTGCACCACCGCGCTGAACGCGCCGTAGACCACCGATATCGTCGTCAGCACCAGGAAGAAGTCCCCCCACATGGCCAGTCCTTCAGGCATCAGATACATGGCCACACGGAAACAACCGTAGCCGCCCAGCTTCATCAGCACACCTGCATGAAGCATTGACACAGCTGTAGGGGCCGAGGCGTGGCCGTCGGGACTCCAAGTATGGAATGGGAACAACGCGCCCAGCACGCCGAAACCCAGGAACACCGCCGGGAAGAACACCCGCTGCATCTCCTCGGGAATGTTGTGCAGCCGTGCGATTTCCAGCACGTCCATCGTCTGCGCCCCCGCACCGTAGTAAATGCCCAGAATGCCAATCAGCAGGAAGGCCGAACCGCCCATCAGCATCAGCGTCAGCTTCATGGCGGCATACTCCTTGCGCCCGCTGCCCCAAACGCCGATGAGAAGGTACATCGGAATCAAGGCCACCTCGTAGAACATGAACATCGTGAACAGGTCGGTGGAGATGAAGAAGCCGAACACGCCCGTACTCAGCAACGTGAACCACAGGAAATATTCTTTAGTCAACGGTTTCAGCTTCCAAGAGGCGAAAGTACCGGTAAACACGATGATGGCACTCAGCAGCAACATCACCACCGAAATGCCGTCCACACCCACGGAATAGCAGATGTGCAGCGGCGCATACCACATCACACTGTCGGTGAAAAGCATCTCCGCCGTCTCGCCGGCCCCCCGTGCCTGCAGGTAAGCCACCGTGAGCCACACGGACAGCACCAACAAGGCCGACGCGCCCGTCACCATCACGCCCCGCACCTGGTTCAGGTTCCGGGCCGCCCAAAGGCCCAGCAGCATCAGCGCGGGTATCAATACGAAAAGACTTAATATATTCATATCATTCTATTGTTTACACCGTTAAACTACATGCACAGCAGCAACATCAACGTCAGCACGATGATGCCCGCCATGAACCACATCACATAACTCTGGATGCGGCCGCTCTGCATCGGCTGCACCTCCTCGCCCGTGGCATTGGCACCCCAAGCCAGGAAATTCATGAAGCCGTCTACCACATGGCGGTCAAACCACGCCAACGGGCGCGACACGCAACGGAAAATGATGCGCTTCGTCACAAACAGCCATGCCTCGTCCATATAGAACCGGCGGTAGGCCGCCCGGTGCAGCTTCGGGAAGCGGCGGGCCAAGGCATCGGCCACAGGCTGCTCGCTCCGTGCATACATGAACGTGGCCAAGGCAATCGCCACGACAGCCACCACGCAACTGGTCGTGGCCACGCCGGCATCCAGATGGATGTCGTACGACAGTCCGTCGCCCGTCACGAAATGACCGAAAGGAATGAAGCCGGCCACACACGTGATGGCCGCCAGCACCATCAGCGGGAACGTCATCGATAGCGGACTTTCATGCGGCACGTGCGCGGCATGAAGCTCCTTGTTCTCCCGCCCCCAGAAAATGCCGTAGTACAGACGGAACATGTAAAAAGCCGTCATGCCCGCGATAAGCGTCATAATCCAACCCATCACGGGGCTGAAGGCAAAGCAGGCCGTCAGGATCTCGTCCTTCGAGAAGAACCCGGAGAACGGCGGTATGCCCGAAATGGCCAGACAGGCGATGAGAAAAGTGATATGCGTCACGGGCATGTACTTGCGAAGTCCTCCCATGGTGGACATCTCGTTGCTGTGCACGGCATGGATGATGCAGCCCGCGCCCAGGAAGAGCAACGCCTTGAACATGGCGTGCGTGAAGAGGTGGAACATGGAAGCCATGTAGCCCAGCCCGCCTTCGTGCGACGGCGCACCGGTGCAGACACCCAAGGCCACCATCATGAACCCGATTTGCGAGATGGTGGAGAAAGCCAGCACCCGCTTGATGTCGCTCTGCACGCAAGCCACAGAGGCCGCGTAGAAAGCGGTAAACGCACCGACATAAGCCACGATGTGCAACGTGTCCGGAGCGTATGCGATGTAAAGCGGGAACATTCGCGCCACCTGGTACACACCGGCCACCACCATCGTGGCGGCATGGATGAGCGCGCTCACCGGAGTGGGACCCTCCATCGCATCGGGCAGCCAGATGTGCAACGGGAACATGGCGCTCTTGCCCGCGCCGCCCACAAACATCAGTCCCAACGCCAAAGGCAGCATCATCGCGCCTTGCATCAGGCCCGTCTCCGTGGGAGTGAAAGAGAACGTCCCCACGTAGAAACCGTAAATCAAGATACCAATCAGGAAGCCCAAATCGGCGAAGCGCGTCACGATGAACGCCTTCTTGGAGGCCGCGATGGCCTCGGGCTTCGTGTAGTAGAATCCGATGAGCAAGTAGGAGGAAACACCCACCAACTCCCAGAACACATACATCTGGAAGATGTTCGTGGCCACCACCAGCCCCAGCATGGAGAAGGTGAACAGGCTCAGGAAAGCGTAGTAACGCTGGAAGCCCCGCTCGCCTTTCATGTAACCGAACGAATAGATATGCACCATGAACGACACCGTGGTGATTACCACGAGCATCATCACCGAGATGGGGTCGAGCAGCACGCCCATGTCGATGTGCAACGACCCGGTGAAAGGCAGCCATTCCGCATTCCAGGGTATCAGCGTGGCATACGTGCCGTCGGCCTGACGCGGAAGAGAAAAGTAATCAAAAGCCGCCATGTAGCTCAACACGGCCACCGCTCCCAGCACCACCGTGCCGATAAGCCCCGACACACGGTGGGACATCTTCATCCCGGCCAAAGCCAGCAGCAGGAAGCTCAACACCGGCAAAAGGAGAATCCATATTGTATATTCCATATCCATAATTCTTTTATCGTGTTAGGGTTATCCTTTCAATTCACTGATATCGTCCGTCTGGATGTTGCGCACGTTGCGGTAGACGTTGATCATGATGGCGATGCCCACAGCCGTCTCCGCCGCCGACACGGCGATGCCGAACAGCGTGAAGAAATGGCCTTCGAGCGCACCGGGGAAAAGGTAACGGTTGAACGCGGCAAAATTGATGTTCGCCGCATTCAGCATCAGCTCCACTGAAATCAGCGTGGCCAAGAGGTTGCGGCGCGTGAAGAAGCCGTACACTCCGGCAAAAAGCATCACCGCGCCCACCAACAGATAGCAAATCACATTTATTTCCATAACTCGTCCCTTTCCTTATTAATGTTTACGCGCAATCAGTATCGCACCCACCATGCAGGCCAGCAGCAGCACGCTCACCGCCTCGAACGGCAACACGAACTGGTACTTGCCCATGCCGATGAGGGCCTCTCCTATCACCGCCGGATCCAGCTCCTGCATCACCGGAATCCCGCCCAAGGCGAAACCGTGTCCCAGCAGCAGGAACACCGTCAAGGCAAGTCCCGCAAGCGTGGTGGCCAGGGCGGCGAACCAGCGTCCGCGCGGAATGCGCTCGTTCATGTTCTTGTCCGAACGGGTCAGCAGGATGGAGAACACATAAAGCACCACGATGCCGCCCGCATAGACGGACAGCTGCACGGCACCCAGATAGGTGTAGCCCAAAATGAAATAGAACAAAGCCGTGCCGAAAAGCACGAACAGCAATGCGGTGGCCGCCCGGAGAATCTTCCCCGTGGTCACGGCCAGCACCGAACAGACCATCATCATCAAGGCGACGATGCCGAATATTACTTGTTGAAGCGTTATTTCCATATTCCTATCATGCTTTTACAGGGTTGGTTTTCTTCTCGGCGGGCGGAGCCAGCGTAGAACCTTCACGGTTCAACACCAGGTGAAGCTTCTCCCGCTCGAACACGGCATTCTCGAACTCATTCGTGAAACGGATGGCGCCATGCGGGCAGGCGTTGACACAAAGCTGGCAGAACACGCACGAACCCAAATCGTACTCGTAACGCACCAACACCCGTTTCTTCTTCCCCTCGGCATCCTCCTTCATCTCGGACACCACGCGTATCGTACCGTTGGGGCAGGCCATCTGGCACAGCCCGCAGGCAATGCAGTGGTGATGGTTGTCCGCGTCATGCACCATCTCCAGCGTGGCGCGGTGGCGTTCGGGAATGTGGAGGGTCGTGTGGCGGTTCTCAGGGTACTGCTCCGTCACCTTCTTGCGGAAGAACACCCGGATAGACGTGTGCAAGCCCACCCAGAGGCTCTTCGTCGAACGCCAGTATCTTTTTACATATTTCGTGAAACTATTCATATCTCTCCAGTTTTAAAAGACAAGGCCGCAGGTCTTCAGCACCGCCATGACGAGCATGAGCAGCAACGAGAGCGGCATGAGGTATTTCCATTCCAAATTAAGCACCTGGTCGATGCGCAGACGCGGATAGGTCCAGCGGATCCACATGAGCAGGAACACCACGAAGAACGTCTTGCCCAGGAACCACACAATGCCGGGGATATAGTCCATCACGGCGTTGAAACCGTCCAGACCCGCCACGTGCAACGGCATCCATCCGCCCAGAAAGAGCGTGGTGGCGATGCCCGACGTGATGAACAAGTTCAGGTACTCGGCCAGATAGAAGAAACCGAAGTGCATACCGGAATATTCCGTGTGATAGCCGGCCGTCAGCTCCTGCTCGGCCTCGGCCAGGTCGAACGGGCCGCGGTTGGCCTCGGCATTGCCCGAAATGAGATAGACGACGAAAGCAATCAGCGTGACGATATGCCCCTTGAAGATGTTCCATCCGTCGGCCTGGCTCTCCACGATGCCGCTGATGCTCATGGTCCCGCTGAGAATCACTACCGTAAGCACACAGATGCCCAATGAAAGCTCGTAGCTGACGAGCATCGCGCCGCTACGCACGGCACCGATGGCCGTGTACTTGCTGTTACTGCTCCATCCGGCCAGCAGGATGCCGAGAATGCCGATGCTCGAGGCCGCCAGCACGAAGAACACGCCCACCTCCAGGTCGATGACCGCCATGCCTTTGTTCCAAGGCAGGCAGGAGAACGAAAGGACGGAGGCAAGGATGACCAGATAGGGGGCCAGCTCATAAAGCACATGGTCGGAGTTCTTCAGGCGGATGATTTCCTTGGTGAGAATCTTCAGCACGTCCGCCGGCACCTGCAGCAGACCGCCCTTCCCGCCCACACGGTTAGGCCCGATACGGCACTGGAAGGCACCGCACACCCGCCGCTCCATGTAGATGAGAACCACGGCCAGCACGGCATATGCCAGAAGGATGGCCACGCCTATCACAAGGCTTTCCAAGAACACGGCCCAGTCTTCCGACATCACGCCGCACAACGCGTCGTGAATCCACCGCGTGAGCGGCTCCAGGCTGTAATAGTCTAAAAAAGATTGTTCCATTATATCCTTATTCTATTGTTTATCTTGATGTGTCTGTGTGCCTCACCTGTCGATGTCCGGAATCACGAAGTCCAGCGTACCGCCGATGGCGATGAGGTCCGCAATCTTGTTGCCCCGGCACACCGTGTCCATGGCATGTACCAACGGCAGGCCTGTGGAACGGAAATGCAACCGGTAGGGACTCTTGTCGCCACGGCTGACGAGGAACACGCCGAACTCGCCGCGGCTCGACTCCACCGATGCGGTGAACACGCCTTCCGGCAACTTCAGTATGGGCTTCACCTTCACGCGGAAATCACCCGCCGGGATGTTGTCGATGAGCTGGTCGATGATGGCACACGATTCCAGGATCTCGTCCATGCGCACCATGTAGCGGTCCCAAGAATCGCCGTGGGTATAGACAATTTCCTTGAAGTCCACCTTGTCGTACAAGCCATACGGGTGGTGCTTGCGCACGTCGTTGGCCCATCCCGATGCACGTCCCGTGCCGCCCGTCGCACCCAGCGAGATGGCATCCTCGCGGGAAAGCAGTCCCATCTGCTTCAGACGGTTGCGGGCGATGACGCTGCCGGTGAATATGTCGTGGTATTCGTGGATGATTTCCCGCATGTGCTTCGTGAACTCCTTCACTTTCTGCACGAACGTGGGATGGATGTCGGCCTGCACGCCGCCTATCATGTTATAGTTCTGGATGAGCCGCCCGCCGGTGGTCTCCTCGAAAATGTCGAGAATCATCTCGCGCTCGCGGAAACCGTAGAAGAAAGGCGTGAGCGCCCCCATGTCCATCACAAGGCAGGAATAGAACAGCAAGTGCGAGGCAATACGCTGCAACTCGTCCATGATGGTGCGGATATACTGCACGCGGTCCGTCACCTCGATGCCCGCCGCCCGCTCGATGCACATGCACAGCGCGTGGCGGTTCTGATGGGCACTCAGGTAGTCCAGACGGTCAGTGAAGGCCAGCGTCTGCGGATAAGTCAGGCTTTCGCTGAGCTTCTCTATGCCGCGGTGGATGTAGCCCAGCACGGGGTCGATGTGCTTCACCGTCTCGCCCTCCAACGAGGTGCGCATACGGAGCGCACCGTGCGTGGAAGGATGCTGCGGGCCGATGTTCACCACGAAATCGTCCGGATTGAACACCACGTTCTCCCGCCGTTCCAGCGTGCCGTCCGGCAGCAGGCGGAACTCCTCCGTCACATCGGCGTTCACCTCGTTTTCCATATTCAGCGGGTTGCTGTCCATGTCATAATCCTTGCGCAGGGGGTAACCCTTCCAGTCCTCGCGCAGGAAAAGGCGGCGCATGTCCGGATGCCCGGTGAAACGGATGCCGAAGAAGTCATACGCCTCACGCTCCTTGATTTCCGCCGTCTTCCACACCTGGCACACAGAAGGCAGCAACGGCCCTTCCTCTCCCGTCGCGGCATCGGAACAGAGCATCACCCTTCCGTGGGTGCGTGTACTCTCCAGCTGGTAATACACGCTGTAGCGTCCGTCACCTTGGTCCACTCCCACGAGGTCGCGCATGTAGTCCATCGGCTCGTCCGCGTCGTCGTGCAGCCTGCGGCACACGTCTTCCAGCTTGTCCGCCGGCACGCGCACCACCGTCTCGCCCGCCGTCTCCGTTTCAGCCTGCGGGCACCATTCCTTTATCTTTTCTTCCGTTGTCATCATGCCTTCTCCTCCTTTCTCTCCATGCCTTGCGGCACTTCATTGCGGTCGCGATGACCCAGGAAACGTTCCATCTTGATTTTGCGTTGCAACTGCATCATGCCGTAGAAGAAAGCCTCGGGCCGCGGCGGGCATCCGGGGATGTACACGTCCACAGGCACGATTTTATCGATGCCGTCCACCACGCAATAGCTTTTCCTGAACGGCCCGCCGCTGATGGTGCAGCCGCCCACGGCCACCACGTATTTCGGCTCGGCCATCTGGTCGTAAAGCCGCTTGAGCACGGGGGCCATCCGGTAGTTGATGGTGCCCAGCACCATCAGCAGGTCGGCCTGCCGGGGCGAGTTCCGCGTCACCTCGAACCCGAAGCGTGCCATGTCGTAACGGGCCGCGCCCAGTGCCATGAACTCTATGGCACAGCAGCTCGTACCCAAGGCGAGCGACCACACGGAGTTGCTCCGCCCCCAGTTGATCAGCTTGTCCGCCAGGCCGAGCACCACGCCCGCTCCCTCGCGGTTCAGCTCCTCTGCCATGCGCAGCAGGTAGTCGTTGTCCTTGAACTCCTCCGGGCGCATGTCCTTCGTGGTGGGAAGATGCTTTATTTCCATGCCAACGCTCCTTTCCGCCAGGCGTAAGCCAGGCCCAAAATCAACACCACGATGAAGAACGAGATGCTCACCAGTCCTAATGTCCCCACGCGTTCCACCACGGCCGCCCACGGGAAGAGGAAGACCGTCTCGATGTCGAACACCAGGAAAAGGATGGCATACAGGTAGTAGCCCGAATGGAACTGCCCCCACGAGATGCCGCGTGTAGGCACGCCACACTCATAAGGCTCGCCTTTCTGCGGATTGAAGCTCCGGGGAGCCAGCAGACGGGCTATCAGCAATGCCGCCGCCACAAGGACTATGGCCGTAAGCGCGGCGGTGGTCAAAAGAGTGAAATCTGTCATGCTTGTATAACTAAGTAAGATGATATGGATGCAATGATATTACGGGCGAACCCGGACCGGACATGCCCCATCGGCAGGCTGCACGTCCACACACAGAAAAACATCCCGTGCGTATAGACAGGATAAGGTTTGTCAGACTACAATATGCCTCAATACCAGCACATAATAATCCTTGTCCGTAAGAATGGAAGGGCAAGAAGCGTCTTCCCGCACCGGAAGCCCGACATCAAACCTGCCGGAATGGAGAATATGGTGCAGGAAAACATACAGGTCCACGCATTTCACGCCCGGTATCCCGGGAACCGTACCCGGCGAGGAAGACAAGGGCGTGATGTAATCAGGGGCGAAAAAGAAGAAAGGGGACTCCGGCATGAAGAAAGACCCATCGCCTTGATGCGTACCGTCCTGCTCCGTCAGGACGGAATGCGGAACAACTGTCCGGGCCGACATCTCCACGGTGGCACACACCATGAAGAATGCCATGCAAAGCAATAATAAAAGATGGATCTTCTTTTGCATCTTCACCCCTTTTTTACGCGCACAAAGGTACGTATATTATCCTTAAGCCTTTTCCGGCAGTTTGTTAAATCATCTAAAATGAAACGTCCACTTTGCAATTTTAACAGCACGCTAACGGCAGAGCCAATCGCAAACCTTGTCTTGAAACTCCTGCGCGTCCCGCACACGCTCCACCCCTTGGTTCATGATACAGAAAGCCAGCATGTGTCCGTTGCCCGCCAAGGCATACCCTGCCAAGGTAGAGACTCCTTCCAAAGTGCCGGTCTTGGCCCGGATACGTCCTTTCGTCCGTGCGCCTCTCATCCGCCGTTTCAAGGTGCCGTCCACCCCGGCCACGGGCAAAGACTCATAAAATAAGGGAAAGATTTCCGGCCTCCGGTAAGCATACTTCAGGAAGGCCACCTCCAGTTCCGGCGTCAGATAATTGTAAAGCGACACCCCGCTCCCGTCGGCCACCAGATATTTTTCCGGGTCGTATCCCATTTGTCCTATCAGCCGCTCGATATAGTGCCATGCCTCTTTCCTCGAAGCATAAGGCTTCCCGCTATGGGCCGCCAACCGGTAAAACAGGGCCTCGGCATACAGGTTGTCGCTTTCCTTCATCATCGGGAAAAGCACATCCCGCACCGGGCGGCTCCGCTCCGCCAGCAAGACCGCATCCGCCGGACAACGGGAGCGGCCTACCGAAGCGTATCCAATCCCCGACTCCGACAACATCTCCGTCATCCGCTCCATAAAGACATCCTCTTCCTTATATAATAAAGGAGTCAGCACGGGCATCTCGTCGTCCCAGCACCATCCCCAGCCCCACTGCAGCGTGTCCTTCATCGACACGTCCGCGCAAAGCCGCCCCGCGACGGAATCCACGCCGGCTTGCGCCAAGGCATCCACGAAAGACTTCAAGTCCCCGCGCCCGAAACACGGGTCGAACCCACCTATTATATATAGGTCGCCCCGAAGCACCCCGCCACGGATTTCCCCCGTATGGCACAAACGGGTGGTGAAGCGGAAAGTACCGCCCAACTCGGAAAGCGCGGCCACCGCCGTCACAATCTTCTCCGTGGAGGCGGGACGCATCCGCTGACGGGACTGATGAGCATACAACAAGGAGTCCGCCGTCAAATCATAGACACAAAGCCCTAACTGGGACGTATGCAACAGCTCATCCCGCAGCAGGCTGTCCATGCCGGAACGCCACACATTCCCGCCTTCCTCCACCGGGAAGGCGGGGAGGCACCCCCATCCTATCAGGCATCCCACGAGCAGCCCCATCCACCGGATGGCCCGGCCTCCCGCCCGCGCATCATTCTTTTTCAAGACTCTCCTCCTTTCTCTTCTTCAAGTATCTGCAAAACTCTTCCGCCGGAGAAGGCGTGATGAAACGCAACGAACCGTCCCGCAACTCCAGCATGACCGTATCGCGGCTTTTGAGGAATGCCAAAGATGAAGGACTTACCACGGCCGCCTCGCGGATATCCGCCAAAGCCAGCTTACGCACTTTGGAAAACCGCCCCTGATGGATATACAGGCATCCGTCGTCGGCAAACACATAAAACGTATGGATCAGACGTTCCACCACAAACACCAGAAACACCATGCAGCACAAAGCCGGCAGCGGCAGCTTGACCCAAAAGAAGTACACCGCCAGCACCGTGGCCGGCAAAAGGCAGAAGACCAACGTCTTCCGGTTCAGTTTGGAATGGAACGTCCGTATCATGCATCACAAATTTGACGCAATTTACACTTTTTCCCACACACCGCCAAGCCTGCCATCCAAAAAGGACGCATAGAAAATCCAAAATTAATCATAAACGACAGGCACAACGAACCGACTTTTTAAGTAGTTTTGCAACATCAAAACAGCAACGGTATGATACGCAAGTTCGATTTTCTGATTATCGGGTCGGGAGTGGCCGGCATGAGTTACGCACTGAAAGTGGCCGACGCGGGCAAGGGAAAAGTGGCCCTGGTGTGCAAGACCACGTTGGACGAGGCCAACACGGCCAAGGCACAAGGGGGCATCGCCTCGGTCACCAACCTGAAGGTGGACAACTTTGAGAAGCATATCCGCGACACCATGGTCGCCGGCGACTACATCAGCGACCCGGCCGCCGTGGAACAGGTGGTGAAGAACGCGCCGCAAGGCATACGCGACCTGCTGAAATGGGGTGTGCATTTCGACAAGAACGAGAACGGGGAATTCGACCTGCACCGCGAAGGCGGACACTCGGAATTCCGCATCCTGCACCATGCCGACGACACGGGGTTTGAAATCCAGCGGGGACTGATGGAAGCCGTGCGCCACCACCCGAACATCACCATCCTGGAGAACCACTTCGCCGTGGAAATCATCACCCAGCACCACCTGGGCATCGAGGTGACCCGCCGCACGCCGGACATCGAATGCTACGGTGCTTACATCCTCGACCCCGACACCCAGAAAATCGACACGTTCCTTTCCAAAGTCACCCTGATGGCCACGGGCGGCACGGGTGCCGTATACGCCACCACCACCAACCCCAATATCGCCACGGGCGACGGCATCGCCATGGTCTACCGCGCCAAAGGCACGGTGGAAGGCATGGAGTTCGTGCAGTTCCACCCCACCGCCCTCTTCCATCCCGGCGAGACGCACCCGGCCTACCTCATCACGGAAGCCATGCGGGGATACGGCGGCATCCTGCGCCTGCCGAACGGCGAGGAGTTCATGCAGAAATACGACAAACGGCTCAGCCTGGCCCCGCGTGACATCGTGGCTCGCGCCATCGACAAGGAAATGAAGATACACGGGCTGGACCATGTGTGCCTGGACGTGACGCACAAGGACCCGGAAGAGACCAAGCACCACTTCCCCAACATCTATGCCAAGTGCCTGTCCATCGGCATCGACATCACCAAGCAGTACATCCCCGTGGTGCCTTGCGCACACTACATGTGCGGCGGCATCAAGGTGGACCTCAACGCCTGCTCCAGCATCAAGCGGCTCTATGCCGTGGGCGAATGCTCCTGCACGGGGTTGCACGGCGGCAACCGCCTGGCCAGCAACTCGCTCATCGAAGCCGTGGTCTATGCCGACGCGGCAGCCCGCCACAGCCTGAGCGTCATCGACCAGTACACGTTCAACGACCGAGTGCCGGAATGGAACGACGAGGGCACGATGAGCAACGAGGAGAAAGTACTCATCGCCCAGGACATGAAGGAAGTGGGGCAAATCATGAGCAACTACGTGGGCATCGTGCGGAGCGACCTGCGCCTGAAACGCGCCTGGACCCGCTTGGACCTGCTCTACGAAGAGACGGAAGAACTCTTCAAACGGGTGAAGGCCACCAAGGACATCTGCGAGCTGCGCAACATGATCAACGTGGGCTACCTCATCACCCGCCAGGCCATGGAACGCAAGGAAAGCCGCGGCCTGCACTACACCATCGACTATCCCAAGCACGCCTACGACCAGAAGTAAGGGAAACGAGCCGTATGAATTTACACCGTTTTGCCTTGCAGGTCAGTCTGTCAAAATTACAGTGACACCGCGTGCGGCCTGCGCCCCCATTACGAGAGCCTGCGCTATGTCGGCCGTTTTGGACGGACCCGAGATAAAGCAGCCATAGCCGTAATCGGTCATACGTATGCGGCAGTATGCTTGATGCATATTGCTCACTATGTTGTTACGACTGAGCAGAATGACAAGGTACTCCGAGATGAAGCATACGGCACGTTCCTTCATCGTCTGCGGAACCCATATGCAGCCGTTCTCCGCCACGCCTACATCGCCTTGCACAATACCCACGTCGGTGCCGTTAAGCTCCTGCGCCGATTCTACGGTGTCGGGGTTGCGCTGCGCTATGGCAATTCCCGGCACGTTGCTGGCGAAGACCTTGGCTTCCGGATACGCCTTCCTTATGACTTCGTTGACATCTGCGCCAGGCTCAAGCGTTACAACCTCTCCGCCCACCGTCCTGCTCATGGCAATGAACTGACTTACGGCATCAGCGTATTCGATGCCATTCAGTGCGTCAAGGTCGGGCATGTCATACTGCCCTTTGACCTTCATGTTGCGCCTGTACCTTGAAAGTATTTCTTCTTTTGTACTCATATATTCCCCTTTTTATCCTCGTCTTTCAGTATGTTCCTTGCTATTTCATGGAACGGTTGTTTCTTGAACACGGGCATCTCGTGGCCATATCCCCACCCGTTCAGCTTGTTGTACATCAGCACATGTGGCAGATGGTTGGTTATTGGGGCAAACTTCAACGCGGTGTCGTACATCTGCGGATGGTTGAACAGATACTTCATACCCAGCGACATAGACTTCTTCACTAAGTCGGCCTTTCCGATTGAGTCAAGCCCCTGCCGCCAACAGTATATCTGCTCGGACAGGTTCACCTTGACAGGACACACGTTGTCGCACGAACAACATAGCGTGCAAGCACTTACATTGTCGGCATAGCGCACTTTATCTTTCAGCATCCCTAGGTTTATCCCGATAGGCCCGGGTATGAAGTAAGTGTATGAATAACCTCCGCTCCGCCTATAAACAGGACACGTGTTCATGCACGATCCACAACGTATGCACTTCAGCGTCTCCCAATGTTCAGGCTCGCCAATAATGTCGGTACGGCCATTATCGACAAGGATGATGTGCATCTCTGCTCCCGGACGAGCTTTGCGGAAGTGTGACGTGAACGATGTCGTCGGCTGCCCCGTGGCCGCCCGACATAGCAAACGCTGGAACACTGCCAGCGACTTATAGTCGGGCACGATCTTCTCCAGCCCCATCGCCACAATCTGAAGCTTCGGCATGGAAGTAGACATGTCGGCATTTCCCTCGTTGGTACATACCACTACATCGCCCGTTTCGGCAACCCCGAAGTTGGCACCGGTCATTCCAGCACCAGCCGTCATAAATTCGTCGCGCAAGCTGAGACGTGCCTGATAGGTAAGGTAAGTAGGGTCATAGTTGCCTTTTTCGCTCCCGAGCTTCTCCTCGAAAAGGTGTCCTACCTCCTCCTGGGTTATGTGTACCGCCGGCACTACTATGTGGCAAGGCCGCTTGTGCATCAGTTGCAGTATGCGTTCGCCAAGGTCTGTTTCCACAACGTCTATGCCGTGGCTCTCCAGATAGGGATTCATGCCGCACTCCTCAGTCAGCATAGACTTGCTCTTCACCATCTTCTTGACACCCTGTTTGCGAAGCATTGACAACACGGTTTGGTTAAACTCCTCCGCGTCCTTGGCCCAATGTACGTGTATGCCATTACGTTCGGCATTGCCGACGAACTGCTCCAAGTATCGGTCAAGATGTGTTACGGTGTGTCGTTTGATGGCACAGGCCACATCGCGCAGCCGTTCCCACTCGTCAAGTTCGTGCGCCATGACATCGCGCTTGGCACGGAGAACCCAGAAGGTGTCATCGTGCCAGCGTGCGTTCTTGTTTGTTTCGAGAAAGCGTTGTGCCGCTTTTGAATGTAGTGTGCTCATAATCCTGCCGCCAATATTTGTACCACATGAATGAATTTAATGTCTTTCTTCAGCCTGCGAGCTACGCCTTCAAGATGCATCAGGCACGAACTGTCTGGCCCCGTAATGAATTCCGCGCCCGTGTCAATGTGCCTTTCTAACTTGTCCGTACCCATACGCGTCGACACGGCAGGCTCTTCTATAGAAAACATACCACCGAAGCCGCAACATTCGTCAACTCTTTCAGGCTCTACTACTGTTATGCCCTCGACAAGCGACAGCAAATCCTTGATTTTGTTAAATTTTGGCATATTGCATTCCGAGGGAGATGACAAGCCGAGCTCGCGCACCCCATGGCACGAGTTGTGCAGGCTCACCTTATGAGGAAACTTGCCCGGCAACGATGTCACGCGCAGAACATCGTGCAAGAACTCGCAAATGTCCATTGTCTTTTCCGCCGCCTCGCACCGCTGCTTGCCCTTCATCAGACGTGGATAGTTGAATCTTACAAAAGCAGTACAGCTGGCTGAGGGAGCCACAACGTAGTCGAACGTTTGAAACATATCCTCGTAACGCCCGGCCAAAGACACCGCTTCACGCTCGAAACCGGCGTTGGCCATGGGCTGTCCACAGCACGTCTGGTTCATGGGATATGTCACGTCAAGCTGCAAATGCTTAAGAAGCTTGTATGCCGCGACACCCACTTCAGGGTAAAGGGCATCCACATAGCAGGGAATGAAAAGTCCTATCTTCATATGTCAAGTATGTTTTGTCCGCTGATAAACATGATTCTACAAGACGCAAAAGTACAAAAAAACGCAAAAAACACACGGCTTATTCGCGTTAAAATCCGTAATTTTTCATCCGTAAAGGATTTGTTTTTCAGGAAAAAGGAGATTCGCCATGACAAAAGCTGTGGAAGCCAGCACGTCGCCCGTGTCCCTCATCATCGGGTTCCGCACCGGCTGCTGTTGCAGTTTCGGCATTCCAGTAACCCAGGCGTTCGGTGTGCGTTCCTACAGCACGACTTGCGCCTGAAACGCGTCTGAACCCGTCTGGATCTGCTTTACGAAGAGACGGAATAACTCTTCAAACGTGTGAAGGCCACCAAGGACATCTGCGAGCTGCGCAACATGATCAACGTGGGCTACCTCATCACCCGCCAGGCCATGGAACGCAAGGAAAGCCGCGGTCTGCACTACACCATCGACTATCCCAAGCACGCTTACGACCAAAAATAAGGGGAAAGTCGGCTATATGAAGTGATTCATAGTATAAAAAGGAAAAGCCGCTACTTTCTCTTCATCATCCGCCGTGCCTTCAGGCTATGGACAGCCTTCGGGGACTTCCAAGCCGGAGTTGCCGAGTAGCCGGATTGCTGCTGGATGGGATAGTCGGCATAACCGAAGCGATAAGTCTCAGTATAAGAGGAGCCATAAGAGGAAACATTCTGCACCTCTATGCTTTGAATCGACCGGTCTTGATTATAGTTCACAGCCACGGTATTGTAAGTTGTCTCATTTCCATCAAAATCTATTCTCGTCACACTGGTGGGAATATTTTTGGTTGTACGTCCCATCAGACCGGAATAGAACAAAATAGGCATCTCCAATAAGGTGGCTTTAATCCAATGTGCAGGATAAACGCCGGGATTGTTCCATTGGCCATCCCCATAAGTGAACGTACAAACTTCACTATCCACTTCACCATCCTCTTCATAACGAAATTCCGCATTCATCAAATTTCCGTTTTCCCATGTGTTAGTGCAAGTCCAACTGGAAGAGCCACCATCCGAATAAGTCATATTCCCTGATTCGCTCAAAAGATGTCCTTCCGCATCATATCTCCAAGTAAAAGAACCCCTATCATTATCACTGAACAATTCCGCATAAGTCATGAAACCATTTCCGTTTACCCTAATATTACGAAATGTACTAGAACGATCATCTCTTTGTTCTGTCAAGACCAAAGGATTAGAAGAAATAGAATAGATTCCCAAAGAATAAGTTCCCATAGAAATGCTTCCATAAGGATAGCTCCCTCCCGTCATACGCCCGTTAGAATACGTGTAAGTCTCTATATATGAGCCATCATGCTCCAAATACTGCGTCACCGGAAACTGAATCCCCGCGTCCGCCACCTTGGGCATCTGCTGCGCGGCCACGCCACTTCCGGCACCGCCACCACCTTCGCCCTCGTCGTCATCGCTACAGGCGGAAAAGCTGAATCCCGCCATCAGGTACAACGCCAAGGAGAGCCATTTCGCGCCCTTGGCCTTCACGTCCATCAATCTGTTCTTTTCTGTTTTCATCATGCATCTCTTTAGGCCCGACGCTTCCCCTCTTCAGGCAAGTTATCAAACTGTTACGGTAAGTACATATACGAAAAAAGCGCAGGAGTCTGTACCTGTTGCCCGTCCCGCACATCAAGGCTCTCGCATTGCCCATCTTGCCAAAACGAGCAACGCAGAAGCCCACGCCGATATGTATATATACACCCGGTATGCCGCACAAAACGTGCGGATACACCAAGGGCCATATAAAACATACCCACAGGGCATCTACCGTTGCCTTGTCCTGAGCAAGATTTTGAATTTGCGAGATTCTGATGTGCCAAGAACAAAGCGCCTGATAAACGCCTTTCCACTATATGCAGTCCCCACTCCATCCGCCCCACAAAGGGGCATCGGCATGGGAACAAGGCAAAAATACGCAAAAATGTGGAAAGACGGCAATGTCCGGACGGCATGAAATAATATCACTTTGTCAAAACGTCAAAACCGACCCCGCGAGAATCGCACGGACAGACGCAAGGGCGGGGACGGAAAGAAATATGGGATTCTCGCGGGCCTCACGGAAATCAGGATGAAAGCCGGAAGCCGAGTTTCCGCGACACTTTGCCGCCAATCAAGGGACGCCATGCGGACGGACACCACCCTCGCGTCAGCAGGACGGGGAGAAAGGCTTGCAAAAAGACAGGTGGATTTTGCACGCGGAAAGTCTCCAACCAGAAGGAAAAAGCCGCCCGAAGCCCCGTTTTTCCCTGCTTTCCACACGCCCGGGAATTTCTTTGCGGCAAGAAATTCGCGGCTTTGCGGCAAGAAATAAATTTCTTTCAGCAAAGAAATTCCGTTTTTGCCGCACGAAAATGCCTGCCGAGGCGGAGAAATGTTCCATACGAACAGTTCTCGCGCCCGCTTTTTAACACTTCGGGGTCTGTTTCAGTCTTTCTTTCCCGACATACGAACGCGGAATCGGTCGAAAAACATTCCATTCTGACAGAAAATTCATGGATTCGGCAACATTCCGACACTTGACGGATGGAGATTCCTCCCCACTGAATTTCTACTGCCATGCCTTTCAATAGGACACGGAAACCTCCAAGCCCTCTCGCCGGACGCAGGCGGCGATGCGGTCCAGTTCCTCATGGGTGGCCTTGCGCAGGTCGTGGTCGGGCGTCTCGCGGTCGATGGTGTAAATCATGACCTGTGACGGGCCAATCTCTTTCACGGCCTTCAGCCATGGCTCTACGAAGCGGTCGGAAGTGTTGTCCACATCCTTCCCTTCGAAAGTCCCTTTCATGAACATGGTCTGTATGATGACCTTGCCCTCGAAAGCCTTCAACCGCTCTACCAACCGGTCCACCTCATAATGTCCGGACGGGCGGTCCACCAGGCGGATGTAATCCCCGTCCACCGTGTCCAACTTCAGGATGTTGTTGTCCACCTTCTTCAAAGCCTCGAACACCTCCGGCCTGAAAACCTGCGTGGAATTGCTCAGCACGCTGATTTTGGCCTCCGGGAAATAGCGGTCGCGCAAGGCACGGGTGTCTTCTATGATTTCCGGGAAATGCGGATGCAAGGTCGGTTCCCCATTGCCGGCAAAGGTCAGCACATCCGGCGCGGGGCCGTTCGCCTGCATCCCCTTCAACCGCGCTTCCAAGGCCGCACGCACCTCTTCACGGGTGGGCAACGGAAGGTGTGGCCGGAAATCCTTGTTGAAACCGCATTCGCAATAAATGCAATCGAAAGTACACCGCTTTCCGTCGCCGGGAAGCAGGTTAATCCCTAAAGACACTCCCAGGCGGCGGCTGTGCACCGGGCCGAAAATGGGAGAAGGATAAATCACCGTAGACATATCATCATTCTTTTAAACGACAGGCAAAGATACGCAATCCTCTTTAAAACTGGCACCGCAACAAGAAAGAAAGGTCGTTTTTCCATTTCCCGTCGATACGTTGCAGTCCGTCCCCTATCTCCTCCCGGTCGAAATATCCGGTAACGCCATACTTGGCCATCAGCATCAAATGGCGGGAGATGTCCCAGCGGGCATTCACGGAAGCCCTCATGCCATTCCCGTACATCGTCATAAAAGAAAAGGCATACAACAGGGAAGGTTCATAAAAAGCCATCGGTGCCTTGTAGTCCTCGCTGTCGAAATACACAAAAGACCCGGACAGGCTCAGCCGCCCCTTCCGTTCCTTCCACTTGATGATGCTTCCGGCCATGTAGCCATGCACGTGCTGCCCATACTTGTCCCTCACCTGGGTATACCGTCCCATTCCCCGGACTTCAAATTCCTTCCACGGGAAATATTGCAGTTGCGCCTTCACCTTATGGTAAAGGTAAGGCTCCCCGTAGCGTTCCTTGCTTTTTACCTGGTAACGTCCGGACACGTTCCACCGTCCGGAAACCATCCAGTCCGCCTGCAAAGAAGCGTCCACTCCCTGCGACGTATGGGGAATGCCGAACTTCACCCACGGAAAATAGAAATAGTCCACATAGGCGGACATCTTCAGCTCATTCAAAGGCGAGGCTTCCGCCCCGACATAAAAACCGCTCTCATTCCTCACCGCCCCACCTTCCGAAAACGCGTTGGCCCGCAAACCCACATACTGATAAGCGTACAACCGTTGCAACGCCATCACACTGTAACGGTTGTCAAAACGATAAACCGCCTTGTTCAAAGTGGCCCATCCCCCATACACGTTGCTGAAAGCCGTCTCCCCTGAAAACAGGAACTTGTCATTATGCCAGCCGTAATGCAACCCGGCATTCAGGAAATCCTTTCCCTCCGGATAGTACAAACGATAAAGTTCCGTACCTTTTGAAAAAGACTTGTTGAAATGTTCATAAAGCAGCGTCATCCCTATGCACACATGCTTCGTGTTCCACATCACATTGGTGCCCGCCGACTGATTGACCACGTTATGTTTCTTCGACAGTTCCAGCAATGTACGGTGCAGGCCGTCCGTCTTCAAGGTGGAGATGGTCCCGTCTTTCCGCAATGTGGCATCTGTCGGCAAGTAAGAATAAAAAGCGGAAACATCCACATTCCCGAAATGCAGCGTGGAGGCGACACCCCTGAAAAAAGAAGTTTCCGACACCGAGGAAAACTTCTTGACGGAAGGTCTGAAACCGTTCAGGTTGAACAACGTGGACTTCCCGAATGAAAACCCGGAACTCACCACCAAACCTTCCCCGAACGCCAACCGGTAGTCCCCCAAAGCCAAGGTCTTGAGCATTCCGCAATCCTTCAACAGGAAATGAAAAGAATAAGAATCATACGCCTTGTTGCCATAACTGCCGAAAGGCTCGCCCGCGTCCTTTTCCGTTGTGAATCCCCAATACAACCTGTCTTTGTACCTATAAGAATAACGTATATTGTGGTACAAAGGATTTCCCAAATACACCTTGTTGGGATTCTCCAACAACACTTCATTCTCCGGGATGACATATCCCTCACGCTTGTACAAAGGAACATCCAGCCGGGTCATCAGTTCATGCTTCCCATATTTCCACAAATCTTTCCACCGGATTTTGTTCTCATCGCTTTCAGGCGGAGCCACGCACACAAACAGCGAAAGGAACTGCCGGGTCTGATAATCCAACTCATCTATCAGCATCAGTTCACCCATAGACCGCACAGGCCCGTAAACATATACATAAGCCAGAATCTCCTCAATGTCTTCGTCATCCAAGAAGGGCAGCTGCTCCAAATCCTCTTTCGTCGCCGTATTCAAGTTGAAAGGATGCTCGTGCAGTTCGGTCAAATCATCCAACAAAGGATTCAAATTGCCGTACTCATCGTATTCATCCACAGAAATCTTTTCCACAAATTCCTCCCATGAATAAGAAGACTGCGCACGCAAGTTTTCCACAATACAAACTTGTAGAATACAAAGCATTACACTACTTATCCACACCCGATGTAGACAAAAAAGATGAAGCGGGTTTGCTGTCATGCCTCAAATATAAGCAACTATTTTTGTATAACAAATTATATTCTTTGTAAAAACCGCACCGTGAAAGTATTTAATATGTATTTTTGCAGCAAGTATGAGAATCGGCAAGTTTATCATATTGTTCCTGTCATGTGCTTTCGTCTGCCAGACAAAAGCACAGCAAGAATTCGCACCCATAGAAGAAGACTTGAAAGTAAAGGTCACCTTCTACAAGAAAGTACAGAAGGAATTCTATCAAGGAGACTCCATCACTGTAATCATCATGCCGGAACTTCCGGTCTACCCGCCTCTCAAATTCAAGAACAGAAGAGAAGTAATGCGGTATAACAGACTGGTATATAACGTTAAAAAAACGCTTCCCATTGCAAAACTGGTCAACCAAACCATTGCAGAGACCTATGAGTACATAGAAAAGCTACCTACCAAAAAGGAAAAGGACGCGCACATCCGTGCCGTGGAAAAGGGAATAAAAAAACAATATACCCCGCAAATGAAAAAGCTCACCTATTCACAAGGCAAGCTGCTCATCAAACTGGTAGACCGCGAATGCAACCAAAGTTCATACGAGATAGTGAAAGCCTTTTTCGGACCTTTCAAGGCCGGTTTCTATCAAGCGTTCGCCGCCATTTTCGGAGCCAGCCTGAAAAAAGACTATGACCCGGAAGCCGACGACCGGCTGACGGAAAGGGTCGTGCGGATGGTGGAAGCCGGAACATTATGATATGTTCATAACTTCATCTTGCGGGCTATTTCCCAAATGATAATGCCAGCCGTAACAGACACATTCAAAGAGTGTTTCGTTCCAAACTGTGGTACTTCTATACAACCGTCACACAAGTCGACAACTTCTTGCTGCACCCCTTTCACTTCGTTTCCCAAAATGACAGCATACTTCTTTTCCTTCCGTGGATGGAAATCCTGTAGCATCACACTGCCTTCCACTTGCTCTACAGCCCAAACCTCAAAACCGTCCCTTTTAAGGTCTTCCACCGCATCTTGCGTACGTTTATAATACACCCAATCCACAGAATCCTCCGCTCCCAATGCCGTCTTATGGATTTCCACTTGCGGGGGAGTGGCCGTAATGCCGCACAGACAAATCCTCTCCACCCGGAAAGCATCGGAAGAACGGAATACAGAACCTACATTATATAAGCTTCTTACATGGTCCAAAACCACGACCAAAGGCAACTTTTCCACCGTTTTGAACTCTTCGGCAGATATGCGGTTCAGCTCCGTCACTTTAAGTTTTCTCATCCTTTTCAAATTTATAAGTTCACAAAGGTATGAAAACAACTTGATAACCCTTTCACAAATCCATGAGAGATTTAAAAAAATAAATTTGGAGATTCAAGTTTCAATCCTCATACACGAATATTTCAAATCCCCAAAAAAACAAGCGAAAGATAGAAATGAACTTTAAACCATCTTTTCATCTCCTTTATAGGCTCTTTTTCCCCTAAAGTTTTTAACTTTGTACATTATGAACATAAAGTTGAAAAATGATGGGAAACGGCTGTAATGCATTCTCTTTAAAGACCAAGAGCCTCTGATTGCATGTAGAAAACGAAACGATTGCTCTATCTATGACTATGATAAGTTAAAAAGCAAATTCCGGCGTACTTTTTTATAGACACAATCAACAGCCTATCATCATCAACATTAGATTTTCTCAAAAAATAAAAGATAAGAATAAATAATATAAATATGGTTAGAAAAGAGTGGGAAGAAAAAGGGTTCGTGGACGAACCCGTGGAAAGCGGATTGGACTTGAAGGTCGAAATCCGGAAGCTTTGCCGGCAAAAGAATGCTGTGATCATGGCACACTACTACACGAATGGGGAAATCCAAGAACTGGCGGACTTTGTAGGAGACAGCCTGGCTTTAGCCCAAAAGGCCGCCAAGACCACGGCGGACATTATTGTGATGTGTGGAGTGCATTTCATGGGGGAGACCGCGAAAATACTCTGCCCTGAAAAGAAGGTATTGATACCGGATGCGAATGCTTCCTGTTCGTTGGCCGAAAGCTGCCCCACAACCGAGTTTTCCCGGTTTTTGAAGGAACATCCGGGATATACGGTCATCTCATACGTCAATACCACTGCTGCCACGAAAGCCATGACAGACGTGGTGGTCACTTCCGGAAACGCCAGGCAGATTGTGGAGAGCTTCCCGAAGGACGAGAAGATTATATTTGGTCCGGACCGGAACTTGGGACGCTATATCAATACGATTACGGGGCGGAACATGTTGTTGTGGGACGGGGCGTGCCATGTGCATGAACAGTTTTCCGTGGAGAAGATAAAGGCATTGAAGGCAGCCCATCCCCAAGCCAAGGTGCTGGTGCATCCGGAATGTAAGGAAGAAGTGGCCGGGTTGGCCGACGTGGTAGGCTCCACTGCCGTATTGTTGAAGTATGCCGTCAACCATGAGGAAAAGGAATTCATTGTGGTGACGGAAAGCGGCATACTTCACGAAATGCGGAAGTCCTGTCCGGACAAGACATTCATTCCGGCTCCTCCGGAAAGCGATGCTTGTGCTTGCAATGAATGCAAGGATATGAAGATGGTTACATTGGAAAAGCTTTACAACACGTTGAAGTATGAATGGCCGGAAGTCAAGGTGGATGCCGGGATAGCGGAAAAGGCTGTCAGACCGATTCATAGAATGTTGGAAATTTCCGAAAAGCTGGGATTATGATGAATCGGGTGAAGACTTTCACGGATGAGCGGGGAAGCCTGACTGTGGTGGAATCGGGGAAGGATATTCCTTTCGAGGTGAAAAGGGCGTATTGGATTTACGGGGTGCCTGAAGGAAAGGAACGGGGCAAACATGCCAACCGGGTCACTTACCAGTATTTGGTGGCTGTGAGGGGTTGCGTGAGGATTTCTCTGGAGAATAAGGAAGGAAAACAGACTTACGTGTTGGATGCTCCTGACAAAGGGCTGCTTATTCCACCTCTGACGTGGAACGAGCTGTTGCATTTTTCAGAGGATGCCGTATTGTTGGTACTGTCTTCCCAGCCTTACCAACCGGATATGTATATTGATTCTTACGAGGAGTTTCTTCGGATCATTCATTCATAAAAGGAGAGATGGACGATAGTTGGGAAATCAGGCGGTATGACAAGTCCGGCAAGACCGAATGGGACGCTTTTGTCCGTTGTTCCCGTAACGGGACTTTTCTTTTCTTGCGGGATTATATGGATTATCATGCGGACCGTTTCCATGACAGTTCCCTTATGGCTTACCATGGGGGACGGCTGTGTGCCTTGCTGCCCGCCCATTGTGAGGGAAAGCTTTTTTGTAGCCATCGTGGATTGACGTATGGCGGAATCGTGACGGACGAAAGGATGACGGCGCGGCTGATGCTGGAGCTTTTTGAGGAGGTCATCCGTTTCATCCGGCAAAATACGGATGCGGAGAAGTGGATATACAGTCCCGTGCCTTATATCTATGCCCGTTATCCCAGCGGGGAGGATTTGTATGCGCTTTACCGATTCGGCGCGTGCCTTGCAGGTCGTAAGATTTCCACCGTGATTCCGTCCGGAACGGCATGGGGGTTCAGCACGCTTCGCCGGCGTAAGGTGAGACACGCCTTGCGGGAGGGGTTTGTAGTGTTGCAGGACGAGGATTACGCTTCTTTCTGGTGCGTGTTGCGGGACAATCTGATGGAGCGTCATGGTGCATGTCCGGTTCATACTTTGGAAGAGATGTTGTTGCTTCATCATCGTTTTCCGCAGCAGATACTTTTATATAGGGTATGCGACAAGTCTGGAAGCACGGTGGCAGGTTGTGTGTTATATGTTACAGAACGGGTGGCCCATGTGCAGTATATCGGTTCCACGACCGAAGGACGGGCATGCGGTGCCGTGGATCTGTTGTTCCATCATCTGATTCACGGGACGTATGCAGACGTTCCTTATTTTGATATGGGTACGTCGGTGGAAGAAGGAGGCCGTGTGTTGAACGAGGGGCTGATATTCCAGAAGGAAGGTTTCGGCGGACGCGCCGTGGTGTACGATACTTATGAATTGGATTTATGTTAATCTATCCAGAAAAGGAGAATGGTAAACTATTTGGATTTGAAGAGAATCAATGATTCTTTTGAGCCGGAGTTGTCAGGCGTAGTGGACGGGGTAGTCCGTTCCGGTTGGTATTTGTTCGGAGAGCATGTGCGGCGTTTTGAGCAACGTTTTGCGCGGTATTGCGGGGTGCGGCATTGTGTGGGAGTCGGGAACGGCTTGGACGCGCTGACGCTCATTTTCATGTCTTATGTCAGTATGGGGCGTATGCGTGAAGGAGATGAAGTCATCGTGCCGGCCAATACGTATATCGCTTCCATTCTGGCCATACTCAGGGCCGGCCTGAAGCCCGTTTTGTGCGAGCCGGATTGGGAGACCTGCAACATCAGTCCCAGACGGCTCAAAGAGCTTGTCTCGGAGCGTACGAAGGCTGTCATGGTGGTGCATCTTTACGGTCGTGTATGCAGGATGGACGAGGTGGACGCTGTGGCCCGCCAACATGGCTTGTGGGTGGTGGAGGACTGCGCACAGGCTCATGGTGTTTCTTATAAAGGAAAAAAGGCGGGTGCGTTGGGACATGCGGCCGGTTTCAGTTTCTATCCCGGGAAGAACCTGGGGGCATTAGGCGATGCGGGGGCTGTGACGACGGATGACGAGGAGCTGGCCGGACGGGTACGTATGTTGGCCAATTACGGCTCTTCCGCCAAATATGTGCATCCTTATGTAGGCATCAACAGCCGTCTGGACGAGCTGCAGGCTGCCGTGTTGGGTTTGAAGCTTGACCGTTTGGACGAAGACAATGCGCGGCGTCGGATGATAGCACGGAAATATACGGAAGGAATAAAAAATCCAATAATAATTCTTCCGCAAATGGAAAAGGATGAAGAAGCACATGTCTTCCATGTTTTTACGGTTTTCTCGCCGCAGCGTGATGCCTTGCGGCGGCATTTGTCGGAGCGGGGCGTACAAGCATTGGTGCATTATCCTATCCCACCCCATCGTCAGGGAGCGTTGGCGGAATATGCAGGACTTTCACTTCCGGTGACGGAACGCATCCATCGTGAGGAACTCAGTCTGCCTATGTCCCCTCTCTTGACGGATGAGGAAGTGAAAGAAGTGGTAGAAGCCGTGAATTCCTTCAATGGATAAAGGTCACGCGGTTTACGATGGCTTTTTTCCCTTCGGCATTGGTGGAGATAATATTGTAGACTCCTGAAGCCACTCTCCTGCCGCTTGAATCACGACCGTCCCAAGTGAACAGTCCGCCGTTGGCATGACCGGAATAGACCAATTGTCCGGTAACGGTGGTGATTTTCACTTCCGCGTTATAAGTGAGTCCGTCTACGGCAATAGGGCCGTTGTAATCCGGTCTGACGGGATTGGGATATACTCTCACGTTATTTTTTTCCAGTTCCGGCGCGGGCGTGTTGGCATCGCTCATATAGGATACCAGTCCCAGCATGGTGCCGATCATGACTTCTCCTGTTTTCGGACTGATGGTGATGCTGAGGATTTCGTTGGAAATCAAGAGTGAGTTCTCTGTGGTAAAATGCTGGAGCATTTCCATTCCGTCTTCGCTGACCAGATATACGCCGTCGGATGCGGTCCCTATCCATTTCCGGTTGGCGGCATCCACGGCAATGGTGCTGATGTTGACTCCGTTCAGCAGATAGTCGGCATAGTCTGTGCCGTCGTTCCGTGGAATCTTGACTTGTGTGTATCTGAAATCATCATCATAGATGAAGTCCTCAAGGTTCTCTATCACGAACAGTCCTTCATTCGTGCCGACCCAGATTTGTTCGTTGCGGTCCAATGCGATGCAGTTGGTATAATAAGGGGTATAACGCACTCCGTCTTGGTTGGTGATGGTGTTCCTTTTGATGTGGATGTCATCTGACGTGTCTTCCAGTGTTCCGTTGCAGTCCAATGCGAACACGCCTCCGGTCCCGCTTTCATATCGTTTGGAATTGGCCCAAAGTCTTCCTTTGGAATCGAAAAGGATTTGGGTGAAGTTCGTGGCTCCGTCTATTTCCTTGTAATACAGTTTGGTCCAAGTCTGGTCAGGCTTCAGGATGACCAATACGGTGTCCACTTCAGTGTTGACCATCCAGAGGTTGCCGTCCGCGTCGTATTGCAGGGCATCGCACCTCACGTAATTATAATAATGTGAGGAATTAGGAAGGATGGTGCGTAAAGGACTGTTGGCCTCGTCATAGTTCTTCACGAATTTCAGGTCTTTGAATTCGTAAAGTCCGTGTCCGGCGGATGATGCGTAGTGGTGTGTGGGGTCTTTGGGGTCTTGTGCCACATTGGTTATATTGATATAGGTATGTCCTGTTTCTTCCGCTATGTTCTCTTCGCTGAAGTTATGCCATGTTCCGTTTTCGTAGTACATGAGGGTTCCTTCGCGGGTGATTCCGCTATAGTTTTGTTCCCCTCCGGCCACGAGAAGCCTGCTTCCGTCATAATGCATGTGGCAAAAGTAGTTCCGGATGGGACTGTTCGGTTGTATGGGTGAATTGGAAGGCGTGAGCATTCCTTCCGAGAGGATGTAAGGCTGTAGTCCCTCTATTCCTTGGCTGGCCCAGAATACCCCTTTTTGATAAGCCAGATGGCTGAACGTGTTGTTCTGGCTGATTGTTTGCATGTCAGTCAAAGAGTGGAACAGATGTACTTGCTGGCCATTACCTGCCACCATTATGCCGTCATGGAACGAGAAGAAAGACAAGGCTCCAGACGCGATATTACGAATGGAGAAGTCTTGTTTGTTGATGATGAAGATTCCGGAAGTCTGGTTGTATCCGACAAGTTCGTTTTCAAAGAAGACCAGTGAATCGAAAGATATTTCGCCCCGGTAGGTCCAGTTGTTTTTGTCCAGAAGGTTGGATTGCAGTGAGCCGGTATAAAATCCGGAATTGGAGGACAGATAGATGAGATTGCCGTCCAATGTGCAGCACCGTACATAAATTCCCAAGTCGTAGGTGTCTTCAAAAAGCTCTTCTTCGGTATTCAGGACCACGATGCCGAAATTGGTGCAGATGTATGCCTTTTCTTCATGGACGGTCACATTGTTGATGGACAGGCTTGCATAATTCTTGTCTTTCAGTTGCTTGAGGTTTGATACTTCATCGTCCGGATAAATCAGGTCGATGTTTCCGTTTTCGTACACCAATATTACTTTGTCCGTGGTTTCACAATATCGTACGAACTTGATTTTGGTGTCGTTCAGGCCATTGAGCCGGTCGAATACGCGGACTTCGGTATCAGTGGTATTGTAGCTGAAAAGGTTTCCATTGCAAAGAGAGTATATTTTATCTCCCGCCGGTTCGTTGCAGTCGGATATTTGTAGTGCCGGATAGCTTTTCCACGACCCGATGGCCTGACCTGAACATAAGGCTATGCCATATACGAAGACGGCAAGTAATAAAATATATCTCTTCATCATGTTATGTTTTTAGCGGTTGGTTTCTTTTAAGAGGTATTCGCACAAGGCTTTTACGGCACGGGCGCGGTGACTGATTTTGTTTTTAATCTCGTTGCCCAGTTCGGCGAATGTCTCATGATAGCCTTCAGGTTGGAAGACCGGATCGTATCCGAAGCCGGATTCCCCTTTCTTCTCGCGGATGATTTCCCCTTTGACAATGCCTTCAAACTGTTTTTCCTCTCCCTTTTCTATTAACGAGATAATGGTGCGAAATTGTGCCTTTCGGTTGCTTTTTTCTTCCATTTCCTTGAGGAGCTTGTTCATGTTGGCCTGCGAGTCGTGTCCTTCTCCTCCGGCATACCGTGCGGAATAGACTCCCGGTGCTCCTCCCAAGGCTTCCACTTCGAGTCCCGTATCGTCGGCAAAGCAGTCCAGGCCGTAGTTTTCATAAATGTACATGGCCTTCTGCCGTGCGTTTCCTTCAAGGGTGTCGGCTGTTTCCGGTATGTCGGCCTGGCAATGGATGTCGGCAAGGCTTGATATTTCTATCCGGTCGCCCAACATGCTTCTGATTTCTTCCAACTTATGGGCGTTGTTTGTGGCAAAAACGAGTTTCTTTTTCATGCTTCACTTGATTTTTATCTTGTCGAATCCTTCTCCGTAGACCCCTACCACGTTGCTTTGCGATACAAAGGCTTTTGGATCTATGCGTTGTATAAGGCGGAATATTTCTATGCCTTCCCGGCGTTTGGCCAGTACGACCAGCACGTGACGCTCTTCCTTGCTGTACCATCCTTCACCATTCAGCACCGTGACTCCGCGGTCGAGCTGTTGGCAGATGGCTTCGGCTATTTCTTCATATTTGTCCGAGAAGATGAGGAACTGGACGGATTGCCGTACGCTGTTCATGTAATAATCCAGCATAATCATGGAGATAATCAGCACGCAAAAGCCGAATACCACCTTTTGCGTCTCATGGAATACGAAATAGCTGGAAGAAACGATGGCGATGTCACAGAACATGAGTACACGTCCCAAGGTGATGTTTTTGTATTTGTTGATGATGGCGGCAATGATGTCCGTGCCTCCCGTGCTGCCGTTGCTGAGGAAGACGATGGCCAGTCCTATTCCTTCGCAACATGCGCCGAGTACACAGGCCATGAAAGCTTGGTCGCCCAATATCTTGGGCAGTTGTCCGTTTTCGTCCGCAATGAGTTCTTGGAACAGTCCGAATTCAAGGGTCAAGGCTATGGTTCCCACGATGGTCTTGATGCAGAACTTGATGCCCAATACCTTGATGGCCACAGCGAGCAAGATGGCATTTACCAGAAAATAAGTGTATTGTACGGGGAATCCGGACGCGTAGAAGATGATGGCCGCCACACCGGAAAGTCCTCCGGTTGTAATCTGATAGGGCAGGATGAAAGTAGTAAAGCCTATGGCATAAAGGGTCAGTCCGAAAAGAAGGCCCAGATAGTCTTTGCTTTCTTGCCATATTTCTGTCTTGGAATAGTTCATGGAGTTTCATTTAAAAGGTTAGGCGGAGTGGGAAAAGAGACTTTCCTCCCCCACTCCGCTTTTCAGGTTATTTCAGAACGATGTTCACGATGCGTTTCGGCACGATGATGACCTTGATGATTTGTTTGTCCTCGATGTATTTTTGGGATTGCTCGTCGGCCAGGACGGTCTTTTCTATCGTGGCATTGTCGGCATCGGCCGGGAAGTCGAGCGTGAAGCGCGTTTTTCCGTTGAAGGAGACGCTTAGCCTTATGCTGTCTTCCGTCAGGTATTCCTCGTTCCATGCAGGCCATTCCGCGTCGCACACGCTGCCTTCCTCGCCCAGTTCATTCCAGAGTTCCTCGGCGATGTGGGGAGCGAAGGGAGCTATCAGGATGACGAGTGTACGTAGGATGTCCTTGTTGTGGCATTTCTGGGCGGAAAGTTCGTTCACGCAAATCATGAAGGCACTGATTGACGTGTTGTAAGAGAACGCCTCGATGTCGCCCGTGACTTTCTTGATGAGCTTGTGGAGCGATTTCAAGGATTCTTTCCCGGCCTCGCCTTCCGTGGGCAGGAAGTTGCCCGAGCGGTCGTGGAACAAGGCCCAGAACTTCTTCAGAAAGCGGTGGCAACCGTCGATGCCGTTGGTGTCCCAAGGCTTGCTTTGTTCCACAGGACCAAGGAACATCTCGTACAGACGGAGCGTGTCGGCACCGAACTTCTCGACAATCATGTCGGGATTCACCACGTTGAACATGCTCTTGCTCATTTTCTCGATAGCCCAGCCGCAGATGTATTTCCCGTCTTCCAGAATGAATTCCGCATTCTCGTATTCCGGTCGCCATTTGCGGAAGGCCTCGATGTCCAGCACGTCGCCCGACACGATGTTCACGTCCACATGGAGCGGCGTGGTGTCGTATTGGTCTTTCAGGTTCAGCGACACGAAAGTGTTCGTGTCCTTGATACGATAGACGAAGTTGCTCCGGCCTTGGATCATACCTTGGTTGATGAGCTTCTGGAAGGGTTCCTCCGTGCAGCTGTAGCCGTAGTCGTGCAGGAATTTGTTCCAGAAGCGGCTGTAGATGAGGTGTCCCGTGGCATGTTCCGTACCGCCCACGTAGAGGTCCACGTTCTTCCAGTATTCGTCAATGTCCTTGTCCACGAGTGCCTTGTCGTTCTTCGGGTCCATGTAGCGCAGGTAGTAGGCCGAGCTTCCGGCGAATCCCGGCATGGTGTTCAGTTCCAAGGGGAAGATGGTTTTCTGGTCTATCAGCGAATTTTCCACCACGCAGCGGTTCACGGTGTCCCAAGCCCATCGGGTGGCATGTCCCAAGGGAGGTTCGCCGGTTTCCGTGGGCAGGAACTTGCTTACTTCCGGAAGTTCCAGCGGCAGGCATTCTTCGGGAATCATGTAGGGCATGCCGTCCTTGTAGTAGACGGGGAACGGTTCGCCCCAATAGCGTTGGCGGCTGAAGATGGCGTCGCGCAGGCGGTAGTTCACCTTGACCCGTCCCAAGTGGTGTGTCTTGACATATTCCTTGGTGGCGGCGATGGCCTCTTTGATAGTCAGTCCGTTGAGCGAGAAGTCGATGTAAGGCTCAACGCCGGCACGCGGCGAGTTGGTGACGATGCCTTCCTTTGCGTCGAAGCTCTCTTCGCTCACGTCGCAACCCTCCACCAACGGGATGATGGGCAGGTTGAAGTGTTTGGCAAAGGCGTAGTCGCGACTGTCATGGGCGGGAACGGCCATGATGGCTCCCGTGCCGTATCCGGCCAACACGTAGTCGCTGATCCAGATGGGGATGGATTCGCCCGTGAACGGGTTGATGGCGTAGGAACCCGAGAACACGCCCGTCACGCGGCGGTCGGCGATGCGTTCACGTTCCGTGCGCTTCTTCGTGGCGTCGAGATAGGCGTTCACTGCCGCTTTTTGTTCCGCCGTGGTCACTTCGGCCACCAGTTCGCTTTCGGGTGCCAGCACCATGAAGGTCACGCCGAACATGGTGTCGGCCCGTGTGGTGAAGATGGTGAAAGACTTGTCGCTGTCCTTCACCTTGAACTGCACTTCCGTTCCTTCAGAGCGTCCTATCCAGTTGCGTTGCGTTTCCTTCAGTGAGTCTGTCCAGTCGATGGTGTCCAGTCCGTCCAGCAAGCGCTGGGCATAGGCACTGACGCGCAGGCACCATTGCCGCATCTTCTTCTGTACTACCGGATAGCCGCCGCGTTCGCTCACGCCGTCCACCACTTCATCGTTGGCCAGCACGGTGCCGAGTTTCGGGCACCAGTTCACCATCGTCTCGCCCAGATAGGCGATGCGGTAGTTCATCAGCGTTTCCTGCTGGCGCTTCTCCCCCATCGCGTTCCATTCGTCGGCCGTGAAGCTCAGCTCTTCGCTGCATGCCACGTCAAGTCCTTCCGTCCCGTTGGCCTGGAAGGCCGCGATGAGTTCTTCGATGGGCCGTGCCTGCTGCCGTGCGTTGCAGTAGTAGCTGTTGAACATCTTCTGGAAAGCCCATTGCGTCCAATGGTAATAGCCGGGGTCGCAAGTGCGTACCTCACGGTCCCAGTCGAAGCTGAACCCTATTTTGTCCAGCTGTTCGCGATAGCGGTTGATGTTGGCTGCCGTGGTGATGGCCGGGTGCTGCCCGGTCTGGATGGCATATTGCTCGGCCGGCAGTCCATAGGCATCATATCCCATGGGGTTCAACACGTTGAATCCCTGCAGGCGTTTGTAGCGGGCGTAAATGTCCGAGGCGATGTAGCCCAGCGGATGTCCCACATGCAGTCCCGCCCCGCTGGGATAAGGGAACATGTTCAACACGTAATATTTCTTTTTGTCCTTGTTTTCCGTGACCTTGTAAGTCTGGTGTTCCACCCAGTATTTCTGCCATTTCGGCTCTATTTCCCTGAAGTTGTATTCCATTTTGTTATATCAATAAGTATGTTTTCTAAGTTTCTGAATGGTATCTTTATCGGTCGCCGCCTTGCACGAAAGCCCCCGTGATTTCCACGATGTACATCTTGTGGTAACCGCCTTTTGCGCCGTACCATTTTTCCGTCAGCGGCTGTTCGGTGAAAGCTTCCGGTTTCAAGTCATCGGAATAGAGTTTCTTGCCGACAAGTGTCAGCCGGGCCTGTTCAAAAGCCACGGCCCTACCCTCTTCCACCGGTATGGGCAGGAGACCTGTTTCAACCGTCTTGTTCACATCCCGTCCGGAATGCGAGCCACAGAAGTTGTAGATTTTACGGGCTTCTTCCGAGTTCCCCAAGAAAGAAAGGGTCATGAAGTCATGCTTTTCCGAGAAACCGAAAGTGTATCGTTCGGGACGGATGAAGACAAAAGCCACAGGCTTGTTCCACAGCCACCCTATCCCGCCCCAGGAAGCGGTCATCATGTTGTAACCTTGCGCGTCGCCGGCACACACCACCATCCATTCCTTGCTGATGGCCTCGAAAAAATTCTCTTTGAGTTGAGACACTTCTATCTTTTCCATGTTTGTTTCCCTTTTCCTTTATAATAAGGTGCAAAGATAGGCATTTTAAATGTCGCGGCGAAGATTTTCCGGGTATTCCTTGACGTAAATCAAGAAAAAAAGGGAGAATCGGAATATTCCGTTTCCATGCATCCGTATTTCGTCCATATCGCGTAACTTTGCAGTGTCTTAAAACAAGAGACGATATTGGAAGCGTCGCGAGACGCCAGAAGTTAAATAGGTATTAGGAAAAGGTAATAAAGATTGTTACAGATAGCGTAAGCATGGACTGCGTGAGCAGTGAGTTTGATGGAAAAAGCAGACGAATAGTTCGTTTATGTTTATGAGAATTTTTTGAGAGATTAAAGATTTGTCTGTCGGGGCTTTCCTCTTGTGACTTGAGGGTTGTCCCGTTTTTTATATCTGTGAAAAACGAAAGCCATCCCGTACCAAATCGGAAAAATAATCGTATTTTTGCGTTTGAATCTAAAAGACAAGGAAGTTATGGCGAAAGAAGGGCTTACTCCCATGATGAAGCAGTTTTACGATTTGAAAGCCAAGCATCCGGATGCCATCATGCTGTTCCGGTGCGGGGATTTCTATGAGACGTATTGTGAGGACGCGGTGGTGGCTTCCGAAATCTTGGGTATCACCCTGACCAAGCGTAACAATGGAGGAAAGAACGGCGAGCCTGTGGAAATGGCGGGATTTCCTTACCATGCCTTGGACACGTACCTGCCCAAGCTGGTGCGGGCGGGACGGAGAGTGGCCATCTGCGACCAGCTGGAGGACCCCAAACTGACGAAGACATTGGTCAAGCGTGGAATCACGGAACTGGTGACCCCCGGCGTGTCGATGAATGACAATGTGTTGAACAACAAGGAGAACAACTTCCTTTCAGCCGTGCATTTCGGAGTGAAATCCTGTGGCGTGGCTTTTTTGGACATCAGTACGGGAGAGTTCCTTACGGCCGAGGGCAGCATGGAATATGTGGACAAGCTTTTGGGCAACTTTGCCCCGAAGGAAGTGCTTTTCGAGCGTGGGAAGCGCAACTTGTTCGAGGGAAATTTCGGCACCAAGTTCTTTACTTTCGAGTTGGACGACTGGGTCTTCTCCGAACGCACGGCAATGGAAAAGCTCCTGAAGCATTTTGAGGTAAAAAACCTTAAGGGATTCGGCATCGACCATCTGAAGTGCGGCATCGTGGCCGCCGGTGCCGTCCTGCAATATCTGGACATGACCCAGCACACGCAGACGGGGCATATCACATCCATCGCCCGGATAGAGGAGGAGCGTTATGTGCGTCTGGATAAATTCACCGTGCGCAACCTGGAGCTGCTGAACCCGCTGGCGGAAGGGGGGAAGTCGCTCTTGAACGTGATAGACCACACCGTCACGCCGATGGGGGCCCGTCTGATGCGGCGTTGGTTGCTTTTTCCTTTGAAGGACGAGAAACCCGTCAATGAGCGGCTGGACGTGGTGGATTATTTCTTCCGTGAACCTGAGTTCCGTGAGCTGATAGGGGAGCAGCTGCACCTGATGGGCGACTTGGAGCGTATCATCTCCAAGGTGTCGGTGGGGAGGGTGTCTCCCCGTGATGTGGTGCAGCTCCGCACGGCCCTGCAGGCCATCGAGCCCGTCAAACGGGCGTGCGAACATGCCACGGACGAGACGCTCCGGCGGATAGGGGAGCAGCTGAACCTCTGCGCCTCCATCCGCGACCGCATCGCCCGCGAGATACAAGACGACCCGCCGCTTATGGTGAACAAGGGTGGGGTGATTGCCGAAGGGGTGAACGCCGAACTGGACGAACTGCGTCATATCGCTTACGAGGGCAAGGATTACTTGTTGCACATCCAGCAAAGGGAGATGGAGCGTACGGGCATACCCAGCCTGAAGATATCTTATAACAATGTGTTCGGCTATTATCTGGAGGTGCGCAACACGCATAAGGACAAGGTGCCGGCCGACTGGATACGCAAGCAGACTTTGGTGAATGCCGAGCGTTACATCACCCAGGAACTCAAGGAGTACGAGGAGAAAATCATGGGGGCGCAGGACAAGATTCTTGCGCTCGAGACCAAACTTTTCGGCGAGCTGGTGCTGGCTTTGGCCGAGTTCACGCCGGCCATCCAAATCAATGCCAACCTGTTGGCGCGGATGGACTGCCTGTTGTCCTTTGCCTTGGTGGCCGGGGAGAACCGCTACATCCGTCCGGTCATTGCGGACGACGACGTGCTGGACATCCGTCAAGGCCGCCATCCGGTGATTGAGAAGGAATTGCCGGTAGGGGAGCGTTATGTGGCCAACGACGTGCATCTGGATTCGGAAAAGCAGCAGATTATCATCATCACAGGGCCGAACATGGCCGGAAAGTCGGCCCTCTTGCGCCAGACGGCCCTCATCACGCTCATGGCGCAGGTGGGATGTTTCGTGCCGGCCGAATCGGCGCATATCGGGATGGTGGACAAGATATTCACCCGTGTGGGGGCCAGTGACAACATCTCCATGGGCGAGAGCACGTTCATGGTGGAGATGAACGAGGCGGCCAACATCCTGAACAACTTGTCGCCCCGCAGCCTGGTGCTTTTCGACGAACTGGGGCGCGGCACTTCCACCTATGACGGCATCAGCATTGCCTGGGCCATCGTGGAGTATATCCACGAGAGCAAGAAAGGGCGGGCGCGCACGCTGTTCGCCACGCACTACCATGAGTTGAACGAGATGGAGAAGCTCTATCCGCGCATCAAGAACTACAATGTGGCAGTCCGGGAAGTGGAGGGGAAGGTCATCTTCCTCCGAAAGCTGGAGCGGGGGGGCAGCGAGCATTCGTTCGGCATCCATGTGGCCAAGCTGGCCGGTATGCCCAAGGGTATCGTGTCCCGTGCGAACACCATTCTGAAAGAGTTGGAATCGGCCAACAGCAAGGACGTGATGCGCAACCAGAAGGGGGTGAAAGGCGTCATGTCCGCCGACAAGGGAGTGCAGCTCAGCTTTTTCCAGCTGGACGACCCTGTGCTTTGTCAGGTCCGCGACGAGATACTTCATCTGGACATCAACAACCTGACTCCCATGGAAGCGTTGAACAAGTTGAACGACATCAAGCATATTGTGACAGGAAAATGAAAACGATAGAGGAATACATCCGGGAACATGAGTCCCGTTTTTTGGAGGAGTGGTTCAGCCTGCTCCGCATTCCGAGTGTGAGTTCCGATCCGGCCCGCAAGGCGGAGATGGCGGCCTGTGCCGAACGGTGGCGGACGCTGTTGCTGGAGGCCGGCGCGGATGAGGTGCGGGTGATGCCCTCCGCCGGCAATCCGCTGGTGTATGCGGAAAAGCGCGTGTCGCCAGAAGCTCCCACAGTGCTGGTCTACGGCCATTACGATGTGATGCCGGCCGACCCGTTGGAACTGTGGGCCAGTGAGCCTTTCGAGCCTGAGGTGCGCGACGGGAAGGTCTATGCCCGCGGCGCGGACGATGACAAGGGGCAGTGCATGATTCAGCTGAAGGCGTTTGAGTATATGGTGCGTTCGGGCGAATTGCGCCACAACGTGAAGTTTATTCTCGAAGGGGAGGAGGAGATAGGTTCTCCCAGCCTGTCCGCTTTCCTGCAGGAGCATAAGGACCTGCTGGCTTGCGACGTCGTGTTGGTGAGCGACACGAGTATGCTTGCTCCCGATCTGCCGTCGCTGACCACGGGATTGCGCGGTCTGGCTTACTGGGAGATTGAGGTGGCCGGCCCCAACCGCGACCTGCATTCCGGGCATTTCGGCGGGGCGGTGGCCAATCCCATCAACGTGTTGTGCGACCTGATTTCCCGCGTGACGGACGACGACGGGCGCATTACGGTGCCGGGATTCTATGACGACGTGGAGGAGCTTTCGCCGGAAGAGCGCGGGATGCTGGAGCAGATACCTTTTGACGAGGAGCGTTACAAGGCTTCCATCGGCGTGAAAGCCCTGAAAGGCGAGAAAGGGTACACCACCATCGAGCGCAACAGTTGCCGTCCCAGCTTCGACGTATGCGGCATCTGGGGCGGTTATACGGGCGAAGGGGCCAAGACGGTGCTGCCGTCCAAAGCCTACGCCAAGGTGTCGTGCCGGCTGGTGCCGCACCAGAGCCATGAGAAGATTTCGAAACTCTTTGCGGACTATCTGCTTTCCATTGCGCCGGATTACGTGAGGGTGAAAGTCACTCCGATGCATGGAGGCGACGGTTATGTGTGTCCGATAGACCTTCCGGCCTATCGCGCGGCAGAGGCGGGATTCGCGAAGGCATTCGGGCGCAAGCCTTTGGCCGTGCGCCGGGGTGGGAGCATCCCCATTGTGAACGATTTCGAGCGTATCCTTGGGGTGAAGACCATCCTGATGGGCTTCGGATTGGAGAGCAACGCCATCCATTCGCCCAACGAGAATTTCCCGCTCGACATGTTCCGCCGGGGAATAGAGGCCGTGGTGGAGTTCCATCGGCAGTTGAGGTTTGAATAGATTTTTTGAGATATGGATATGGAAAAGAAAACAGTATTGATTACCGGGGCTTCCTCGGGAATAGGAGAGGGCTGCGCCCGCAAGTTTGCCATGAACGGCCATCGCGTGGTGCTCAACGGACGAAACGTGGAGAAGCTGGAGGCCGTAAAGGCGGAACTGGAGAGGGAATATCAGGCGGAAGTGCTGTTACTGCCTTTTGACGTGCGTGACCGTGATGCCGCCCGTGAGGCTTTGGATTCGCTGCCTCAGGAATGGAAGGCCATTGACGTGTTGGTGAACAACGCCGGGCTGGTCATCGGCGTGGACAAGGAACACGAGGGCAACCTGGACGAATGGGACGTGGTGATTGACACGGACGTGAAGGCCCTGCTAGCCATGACGCGTCTCGTGGTGCCCGGCATGGTGGAGCGGGGCAGGGGGCACGTCATCAACATGGGGTCCATTGCGGGCGATTATGCCTATCCCGGCGGCAGTGTGTATTGCGCCTGCAAGGCGGCGGTCAAGGCCCTTTCGGACGGTCTGCGCATCGACTTGGTGGATACGCCCGTCCGCGTGACGAATATCAAACCCGGGCTGGTGGAGACGAACTTCTCCGTGGTGCGCTACCGTGGCGACCGGGCTGCGGCCGACCACGTGTACGAAGGCATCCGTCCGCTCACGGGCGACGACGTGGCCGAGGTGGTCTATTTCGCCGCTTCCGTACCCGAACACATCCAGATAGCCGAGGTGTTGGTCATGCCCACGCACCAGGCCACCGGCACGATAGCCTGGCGCGGGAAGTAGGGCTTCCGGTTCTTGTAAAAGGTTGTAGCACAATGTGAAATGCTCCGCCTTGCAGGGGAGCTGTCGCGAAGCGACTGAGGGGTTTGACATCCACAAAAGCATACTTTCAGCGTGTGTTCTCGTGGGCGTGAGACTCCTCAGGCCCGTTGGGCCAGCTCCCCTTTCAGGCGGAGCAGTCTTATCCTTCAGACGCTCAACATGTTTTCAGCAGGAAGTCGGAGAGGTACAGGCAGTCAATGCCGTTGATGCCGCCTTGTGCCGCCAGCCTGTCCATGCAGACAACCCATTTGGGATAGGCATCGCTGATTTTCTGGAGGTTGCCGAATTCCCGGTCTATCGTCTCTTGGTTGGCCAGCTGGTAGCAAACCTGCACGTACAGGCGTTTTCCGTCTTTCTCGGCCACGAAGTCTATTTCGTTCTTTTGCAGCAGTCCCACGTTCACGGCATAGCCTTGCTGGCACAGATGCAGATAGACCACGTTCTCGAGTATTTTCTCGATGTCGCGTCTCAGGTTGGTGCCGGTGAGGTGGTTTCGCAGCCCGACATCCTCAAAGTAGTATTTCTCGTTGGTTTCCAACAGCTTTTTGCCATGCAGGTCGAACCGCCGTGCGCGTTTCATGATGTAGGCGTTGCACAGATAGTCCAGGTAGTTCGTGACCAGCGTGGGGGACGCCGTGATGTTCTGCGATTTCATGAACTTGCTGATGCTGTGGGCGGAAATGTTCTTGCCGATGTTGTCTGCGGTGAACCTCACGAGGTCTTCCAGAAACCTCACGTTGCGGATGTTTTCCCGGGTAATCACGTCCTTCATGATGACGGTGTTGTAGATGTCGCTCAGGTAGTTGGACACCATCTGGCGGTTTTGCAGTCCGATTTGTGCCAGCTGCGGGAGGCCGCCGTAAGTGAGATACTGGTGCAGCGAGCTGTCCGAATCCTGCATTTTGTGGAAGAGCAGGAATTCTTTGTAGTTCAGGCTGTTGATATGAATCTCCACGTAGCGTCCCGAAAGATACGTGGACAGTTCGCTGGAAAGCATTTTGGCGTTGCTTCCCGTGATGATGATGTCGCACGCGTCTTTGGCGTGGTAGTTGCGGACAGCGTTCTCGAAGTGTTCGATGTCCTGCACCTCGTCGATGAAAAGATAGTTCCTGCCGCCGGATTCCAACTTGCCGTCCACGTATTCCGTCAGTTGCCGGTAAGTCTTGATGTCCTCGAATTCGGAGAACTCTTTGTTGATGTAGATGATGTGGGCTGTCGGTTCGATTTCGGTGATGCTTTGGGCCACCGACTGGAGGATGCAGCTTTTGCCTACGCGGCGTTGTCCCGTAAGCACGACGATGAGTCCCTTGCCCAAATAGTTGAGTACCTTGTCGACGTAGATGTCCCGATGAATCAGTTTCATGCTGCAAACGTAGCCAAAGTTTTTCACTTATACAAGAAAAAGTGCGCGGAATTGCCGAGTTTTTCATGTATAAGTGAAACTTTTCTCACTTTGTCAAAACGTCAGAACCTTCCCCGCGAGAATGGCGCGGAAGGAGGCAGGGACGGGTGCGGACGGAAATACGCGAACCTCGCGGGCTTGCGGAAATGCAGGATGAAGGCGGAAAGCCCGCTTCCGCGACACTTTGCCGCCCGGGACGGAACGTTGTGCGGTCAGGCTCCGTCGGCAGGTCAGTCCGGTGGCGGGAAAGGCTTGCAGAATGACAGCCGGATTTTGTACGCGGACGGACTCCAATTAGAAGGAAAAAGCCGTCCGAAGCCCCGTTTTTCCCCGCTTTCCACACTCCTGAAAACGTCTTTGCGGCAAGATTTTTTCGTCTTTGCGGCAAGACGCAAATTTCTTTCAGCAAAGAAATTCCGTTTTTGCCGCACGAAAACGCCCGCCGAAGCGGAGAAATGCTCCATACGGACAGTTCTCCCGCCCGTTTTTTAACACTTCGGGGTTTATTTGCGGCTTTCCGCTCCGCCACGGGAGTGCTGTGGAGGGTGGAAATCCTTTCCTTTTGATAGGGAAACCCATGTTTTCTGTGACAATCCGGTACTGGCAATTTAAAGGAGCAAAACATGGCTCCGCCTTGCAGGGGAGCTGTCGCGAAGCGACTGAGGGGTCTCACGTCCACAAAAACATACTTCCAGCGTATGAATCCGTGGGTGTGAGACCCCTCAGGCCCTATGGGCCAGCCCCCCTTTCAGGCGGGGCAGTTTTTTGATGCCTTTAGCGGATGACGAACTTCATGCTCCGTGTGGCAGGACTTTGCCGCAGGCGGGCGGATTATAATATGACTTTTTGTGAAGCACCATTTGTGTGGATGATGTAAACGCCCGGGGCGAGACTGACTGTCTCGCCTGCTTTTGATAATCCTTTGTAAACCGTGTTACCGTTGATGGAGTAGATGGTAATCCATCCGCCGTTGGTGAACCGGATTATTCCGTTTTCTGTCTCGAACACGTTTTCCTTTAGTGTCGTTTGATGGATGTCGGATGTGAAATCCTTGCCATTGACGGACGTGAAGTTTTTCCAAAAATCAGCCGATTGGTACGCGCTGGTTGAACCGGTGGGAACATTCAGTACGGCCTGTTGGTAAACGTTCTCATTAAAAGCTTCTACAGCCCCGACGAATGTAGGGGGAATGCTATTGAGCGAGTTCACTTCTCTCAGTTTTCCGCATCCGATGAACATTATGTTTCCCATTTGGGCGACACTGCTTCCTATGGTGACAGACTCAAGGTTCTCGCACATGTAGAAAACGCCATTGTCAAGATAGGTTACGCTCTTGGGGATTGTTACGGATTTCAGGCCGTTGCATCCCATGAACGCGAAGATACCGATACGTGTGATATTCTCGGGAATGGTAATGGACGACAGGCCTGTACAGTAACTGAATGTCTGATCCTCGATGCTTTCCATGGCTTTGGGGATACGAAAGGACGTAAGGCTCTCGCATTGGCTGAATGCACCGCTTCCGATGTTTGTCACTTCGTCCGGAATGTTGATAGAGCTTAATTGACTGCATCCGGAAAATGCACTTGTGCCTATGCTGGTCAGTTCATCGGGAAGGGTGATGGTGGTCAGATTGTTGCAACCTTGGAAAGTGGCAGATTCTATACTGTGTACGCCTTCCGGAATATTGATGGACGACAGGTTGGTGCAATTTGCAAAGGCTCTTTCTCCAATGTACGTCAGATTCTCGGGCAAGGTGATGCCGGAAAGATTTTGGCATTCTTCAAAAGTGGAACTTTCAATACGGGTAATATTGGAGGACAAATTGACAGACTGGAGCGACGTGCAATAGTTAAAAGCACAAACTCCAAGTGTTTTGACGCTTTCCGGGAGAGTGACAGTGGTTAAGCTGGTGCAGTTGGCGAATGCGAATTGTTCTATGGTCTCTACATTATTTCCTATGGAGACTTCCGTCAGTCCTGTACACCTTTCAAAAATACTTTCCGGCAATAGGGTTACATGAGTTCCTATGATCACTTTCTTCAGTTGGGTATGGCTGTCGCTTACACCAAATCTTTCAAAAAAACTGTTTACGTTCCGTCCCAGATAGAGGGTCTCAAACGGAGAGTCGTCAAATACACTTCGCCCGAACTCCAAAGGTACTTCTCCGTCTTCGATGGTGACACTCCTCAAGTTTGTGCATCCTGTAAAGGCATACCAGTCCACGTTGGTTACTGAAGGGGGGATGGAAATGGACTCCAGCGTACTACAGTTGCTGAAGGTATTGCTGTGTATGACAGTAATGTTGTCGGGAATCTCGATGGATTTTAAGCTGGAACAGCCATCGAAAGCATTCGCACCTATTTCCGTCACAGCTTCAGGAATGTTAATGCTTTCCAAGGCGGTGCATCCTTGGAATGCATATTCGTCAATGTAGTTGACGCTTTGGGGAAGGCTGGCCGAAGTTATTCCCTGACAATTCTGAAATGCGGCATAGGAGATTCTGGTTACTGGATAGATGTCGGGTGTATCTTCATAATCATCCGGGATTGTGACGGTTTCCGGAATGACAAGCTGTCCGTTATAATCATTGCATGAGGTGATTTCCGCTTCAGTTCCGTTCAAGACCTGATAAGTGATGCCGTTTATCTCAATTTCTTGGGCAAATGTTTTTCCTATAGCGCATAGGAAAAGGAATAAAAGGGTCTGGTAGGTTTTCATCATTGCTTGTTTTATGGGTTTGACAAACAAATGTAGGTATTTTGCTGTGATGACAGGGGAATGATTTTTTACCCATTCTCCCGTTTTAACGAACTTTAATCAATATTCCTTGCCCACTACGATGCGGTCGCCGGAGTCGTCCACCTCGAAGAGGTGCGGCACGCGGTGGTAGCGTCCGTGGATGTTCTTGTGGCTGTGGACGGACATGAGCAGCCGGCCGTCGAAGGTGCGGAAGAGCATCCCGTGGCCGAAGTTGGGCGGCGTGACGGGGTCTTCTTCTTGAATCCAGGGGCCGTCCAGCGTGCCGCTCTCGGAGTAGGCCACGCCTTGGGTGTAGACATCGTAGATCCAGCTGGTCCAAATCATGCCGAGCCGTCCCGTCCGGGTGCGGAAGAGCCAGGGGCCGTCGGTCACGCGGTTGGGGACGGTGTCGCCCCGGACGACTTCGCGGCTCCAGGGCGAGTCGCTGGCGCGGAAGAGCAGTTTGCCCTCGCCGATGCTGCCGCTCAGGTCGGGCTTCAGCTCGATTTTCTCTATCGTGCCGTCCCAGTTCTGCAGCCATTCGTGGCAGTACACCATGTATGGCTTGCCGTCGGTGTCCACCCAGAACGTGCCGTCCAGCGTCAGCTTGTCGGCGGGCAGGTAGGTCTCGTCCGCCATGGGGCGGTAAGGGCCTTCCGCCCGGTCGGCCGCCAGCACGTGGCTGGCGCGGCGTTCCAGCTTGTTGCCACGGTAGGTGCCGATGATGTGCTTGCGGTTGGTGAAGGTGGCGAAGTAGTAGTATTTGCCTTTATAGCGGTGCAGTTCGGCGGCCCATATCATCGGCTTCGGGCCCATCCACGATTGCGGGTCGGTCTGCGCCACGTCGTACGGCCCGTCCCAGTATCTCAGGTCTTTGCTTTTCCATAGCTGGCCGCCCGTGCCGGTCATGTAGTAGGTCATGGTGGCTGGGTCCGGCAGGATGCAAGGGTCGCTCAGCACGATGGAATCCAACGGCACGTGGGTGCGGATACGGGATTGGGAGAAAGCGGTCAGACTGATGAGGCTGCATAGCACGGTTGCGAGTATCTTCTTCATGGTCGTTAATGTTTAATGTGAATCTGAGGGCAAAGATAGTGTTTTTTGCGTCATCTGCGGGCGGCATCGGCGGATTTCTACCGGAATGGTTTCGGCTTGCACTCCGGTGGGGGTGAAGCGGAGGAGGGCCATGGCGGCCTTTTGGGCGGCGGGATGGATGGGGTCGAACACGAAGTTGCCCAGGCTGTAGAAGACGGGGGCGGACCCGACGCTGTCTGCGGGTTGCGGCACGTGCGGATGATGGCCGACGATGGCATCGGTCCCGGCTTGGGCCAGCAGACGGGCATCGTAACGCTGCTGCATGTCGGGGACGGGTTGGAATTCTGTTCCCCAGTGCAGGACGGCCACCACGCGGGTTTCGGGATGCGCGGCCTTGTATTTCCGGATGACGGCGGCCAGCCTGCGGACGGACATGCGGCAGATGTCCGGTTTGCCTTCCGCTTGAGGCCAGTTCTCTATCGGTAGGGGGATGGTGTTGAACAAGGCCACTTCAAGGCTTCCTTTCCGTATCACGACGGGAGCGGACTGTTCGTCTGCGGTGCGCCCGTAGCCGAGCGGCGTGATGCCGGCTTTCCGGAGGGCGTGGTAGGTGTCGGCGAGTCCTTCCCGTCCCTGGTCGATGGTGTGGTTGTTGGCCAGGGCGGCGTGGGTGACGCCTGCACGGCGGAGGTCTTCGGCCCATTCGGGTTCGGCCCGGAAGACAAACTTCTTGCCCACCGGCGTATGACGGCTGGTGAGCGGGCATTCCAGATTGATGACCACGGCATCGGCCTGCCTGAAAGCTTCGTCTACACCTTCGAACAATCCTTCCACGCCGTGGCGTTCTATCTCGTGGTGTACGCCGCGGTCCAATAGCACATCTCCCGTGAAGAGGATGTCCAGCGTGTCTTCCCCGGTCTGCCGTTGGCAGGAAGAGAGCAGGCCGGGAAGGAGGCAAATCCAAAGCAGCACTTTCAGCATCCCGAACTGTAGAAGAGAGTTTCGTTGACGGTGGGCGGCTGTGTGAGGTAGTAGGGACGGATCCACACAGGCATTTCCGGTGTCTGGCCCTCGCGCAGCATCTTCTGCCATTCCTCGTCCGTCAGCCGTTCACCCAATGGACGTACGAACTCATAATAGCCGAAAGTGGCCCCGCGGGTGAGGTAAGTCTGTCCGCCGATGTCCACCAGGACGTAGATGACATTGGCCGTGCCGGTGGCTTCGTGCAGGACACCGTTCTTGCCGCAACCGTCGATGTTGCGGGTGAACACGTCCGACACGAGGGCGATGGAGCGCGACGCCCCCTGCACATCGTCCAAGTCATTGTAGGACACTCCCGGCTCGATGACGCTGAGGGTGAACCATTCGATGGAGCTTCCCATCTTCTGTATGCTCATGTATTCCTCTTGGGTGAGGGTGTCGCCTCGCAGTTCCTTTTCGGTCATGCGCAGGCAGAAGTCTATATCTTCTTCAAGGATGTTGGCTTTCGACACCAGGTCCTCGTCGGCAAACCCCGTTTCCGTCAGGAGTCGGCGGTGGTGTGTGATGAACTCTTTCAGCTTTTTCCAGAAGGCCAGGTTGGGTTCCACATAGCCCACGATGATGGGAGTGGCCAGTTCGCCGCCTCCGCCGCATTCGGCCAGCATGGGTTGTTCGCCATAGAGGATGACATCGTGTTTCAGTTCGGTCCACGAGGCCAGTGCCGTGTTGAGGTTCTTGATTTGCCAGGCCGGGGTACGCAGAAGTCCGGGGTAGTCCTTGTCGGTCTGTTGCAGGGTGACGAGGGCTTCCATCCAGCGGTCGTACATCGTGCCTTCGCTGCCGGCTTGTCCCTGGAAACGCTGTTTCATGCGGTCGGCCGTGGCACGGTAGTCTTTCCAGTGCTTTTCCTCGTGGTAGCAGGTGTCCAGCAGGGCGGCCGCGCTCTCCACGCCAAAGGCCGCGAACACGTCCAACGCTTTGGGATAGGCGCGTTCGGCGTTGGGCGCGGGGTCGGCCATCTCGCCCAGAATCTCGTTGTCCGCCATGTAGCGGGCGGGCATGAAGTTGATTTTGTCGGCGCAGCTCAGCTGGATTTTGGGGCGGATGCGGTTGCGCGTCTTGAAGAGTTCCTTGAGCCAATCGTCCGTTTGCCGGAGGGCGGTCTCGTCGTGTGCCAGGATGCGGTCGGCCAGTCCGTGGCGTTCCATGTAGCCGGCCATCTCGAGGATGGAGGCGTTGTCCGGCCCGCCCATCAGGAACGTGAGGGCCTGGTCCAGTTTCAAGCATTTCTGCCGGGTGTCGGCCGGGATGCGGTTCAGCGCGGCGGCCATGACGGCGGTGCGCCACAAGGCTTCCGGGGTCTCGCGGCAGAAAGAGGCCGTCTGCAGCCACATCATGCACCGGAAATAGCGGCGGCTGGTTTCGTTGTGGGTGTAATGTCCCCGAGGCTTGAACAGGCTGTAAGGGAAGAGTACGTCGGTGCAGTCCAGAAAGGCCGAAGAATTGTCCACACAGGATTTGAGGCAACGCAATTCAGCCCTATAGGCAGGCTGTAATGCCACAGGTACGGACAGTTCCTTTCCGGTCAGCAGCCAGTGTGCAATGGCGAAGTAGGTGGCGGCATATCCGGCTTCCGCCTTGACGGCTTCTTGCTGTTCCAGCTTCACGCATTCGGCGTGGAGGGACTGCAGCAGTTCTTGCAAGGCCGGGGTGAAATGGTTCCGTTCCAGGCTCTTCAGCGCGTAGCTGAAGTACATGTGGAACGCCTGCAGGTAGACATCCGTGGTGATGAAGCTGGGCATCTCGTGGTAGTCGTTGGCTTCATAGACGTGGAACAGCTGTTCGTAGCCCATGGGGGCGATGGCGAAGTTGCAGCGGTCCAGTAAGGCGAGGAAACGTTTGTCCGTCCGTTCCATTTGGAAGAGATTGACGCAAAGGAAGGGATTGAGCAGTTCGCATCCTTCACGTGTGATGTACCTGTGGCGGGCCATCTGGGCCATGCGGTGGTCGATTTTCTCCACGAAGGCTTTCTCTTCTGCTGTCAGTGCCACTTTGCTGTAAGTGTCGGCGTAAGGCCGGTCTTGTTTGTAGGAATCCATCAGGACCTTGTAGCAGAGGTCGTAATACCAATCTGTTTTCCGCCGGAAAAAGCTGTTCAGGTCGCCTTCGATGAACCAATAGCCGTGCAGGGCGTAAGGATAGCTGCGCAGGATGCGCAACTCCTCGTAGCTCAGGCGGCTGATGTCTTGGTCCAGATTCACGCTCTGGGGCAGGAGGCTGTCCGTCAGCAGGCTGGAGGATGGAGCGATGGATGCGGTTTCTTCCGTGGTTTGCGGCGTTTCCCGGGCTTTCTTTTTGTAAGAGTTGCAGGAGACCGTCAGGACAACCGTGAGGAGCAGGATGCCGGCATGGATGTAACGCGTGTGTTTCATAAGTTTTGAACGTTAATGGGTGATGTCATTGGGGAATGTCGCGCTCGAATACGAGGCCGAAGCCTTGCTGGCGGTACAGGGCCTGTACGAGCGTGCCGTCGGGGCGGCGTTCCGTGGTGAGAATCCGGGCGGGGACGGAGTCGCGTACAAGACGGAAATCCACCAGCGGACGCGCCAGCCGCGACCCCAGCCACAGTGGCCGAATGAGCCGGCCTTTGTAGAGTTTGAAGAGGAAGAGCCGCCGCCCCGGACGCGGGAAGTAGCGGGTGGGCTTGATGACGCCCACCGCGATTTCCGGCACTCCGTCGCCCGTCAGGTCACCGCCTTCCATGCGGTAGACGGGGTAGGGGAGTTCCCATTCCGACACGGGAATGCCGCCAATGGAATGGCGGAGCACATAGAGGCTGTCGTTCACCCTTTCCAAGCGGACTTCTCCCCGTTGCCCGTCCTTTCTGGCGTAGTGGAAGTGCATAGCGTCATCTGTCGTGCAGGATGCGGCCAGCAGGCAAATGGCGATGCAGACGAATGAACTCCTCCGCCTGAAAGGGGAGGTGCCGCGTAGCGACTGAGGGGTCATCATGCCCCTCCTTCCCCCAGCTTGCGGCAGAGCTTTCCGCCCGCCATGCAGTAGATGCCGATGAGGATGAACGGGATGCTCAGGATCTGCCCCATGTTGATGAGCATGGATGCCTCCCAGGCTTCTTGCACCTCCTTGGTGTATTCGATGAAGAAGCGGGCCGTGAAGATGCTCGTCAGGCAGAAGCCGAAGTAGAAGCCCGTACCCACCTTTTGCGGCCACTTGTGGTAGAGCATGTAGCCGACGATGAGGAACAGGAAATAGCAGATGGCCTCGTATAGCTGGCCCGGATGGCGCGGCAGCATGTCCACCCGCTCGAAGATGAAGGCCCAAGGCACGTCGGTGGGCTTGCCGATGATTTCAGAGTTCATCAGGTTGCCCAGACGGATGAACATGGCACTGGCGGGCGTGGCGATGGCCACGTTGTCCAGCACGCGCATGATGTTCACCTTTGTCTTGCGCACGTAGAGCCACAGGGCCAGCATGAGGCCCAGGGTGCCGCCGTGGCTGGCCAGTCCGGCATAGCCCGTGAACACCCATCCGTTTGCCGTCTGCCGGAAGGGCAGGACCATCTCCAAGGGGTGGGCGAGGAAGTAGCCCGGCTCATAGAACAGGCAATGGCCCAGGCGCGCCCCCACGAGGATGCCCACGAAGCAGTAGAAGAAAAGGGGGTCGAAGAGCTTGTCGGGGATATGTTGTTGTTTGTAGAGCCGCCCCACGAGGATGTAGGCGGCCAGCAGGGCGAAGCACCAGCACAGCGAGTACCAGCGTACGCCGAAGCTGCCGATGTGGAAGGCGAACAGGTCGGGGTTCCACAGGATGTATTGCAAGGAGGTCAGCATAACCTACACGTTGAAGCGGAAGTGCATGATGTCGCCGTCCTGCACCACGTAGTCCTTGCCTTCCACGCCCATCTTTCCGGCCTCGCGCACGGCGGCTTCGGAACCGTAATGGATGTAGTCGTCATACTTGATGACTTCGGCGCGGATGAACCCTTTCTCGAAATCCGTGTGGATGACACCGGCGCACTGCGGGGCTTTCCAGCCCTTGCGGAACGTCCAGGCCTTCACTTCCATCTCGCCGGCCGTGATGAACGTCTGCAGGTTGAGCAGGTGGTAGATGGCCTTGATGAGGCGGTCGCAGCCCGACTCCTGCAAGCCCATGTCCTGCAGGAACATCTGCTTCTCCTCGTAGCTCTCCAGTTCGGCGATGTCGGCCTCCGTCTGTGCCGAGATGATGAGCAGTTCGGCGTTCTCGTCCTTGATGGCCTCGCGCACGGCATCCACGTATCGGTTGCCGCCTGCGGCCGAAGCGTCGTCCACGTTGCAGACGTACAGCACGGGCTTGGCCGTCAGCAGGAACAGGTTTTTGGCCGCGTGCTGTTCCTCCTCGCTTTCAAACGTGACGGTGCGGGCCGATTTGCCCTGCTCCAGTGCGGCCTTGTACTGCATGAGCACGTCGTATTCCACCTTGGCCAGCTTGTCGCCGCCCACCTTGGCTACTTTCTCCACGCGCTTCAGGCGGTTCTCCACCGTTTCCAGGTCCTTCAGCTGGAGTTCCGTGTCGATGATTTCCTTGTCGCGCACGGGATCCACCGAACCGTCCACATGCACGATGTTGTCGTTGTCGAAGCAGCGGAGCACGTGGATGATGGCGTCCGTCTCGCGTATGTTGCCCAGGAACTGGTTGCCCAGTCCTTCTCCCTTGCTGGCGCCCTTCACCAGTCCGGCGATGTCCACGATGTCGCACGTGGCGGGTACGATGCGTCCCGGATGCACCAGTTCGGCCAATTTATTGAGCCGTTCGTCCGGCACGGTGATTTGTCCCATTTGCGCGTCGATGGTGCAGAACGGGAAGTTGGCTGCCTGTGCCTTGGCACTCGACAGACAGTTGAAGAGGGTGGATTTGCCCACGTTGGGCAGCCCCACGATTCCTGCTTTTAGAGCCATAGTCTTATTCTGTTTTTACAATATTCCTTATTATAGGGTGCAAAATTAAGGATTAATCCGCTATGTGGGAAATATCGGATGGATTTTTCTCAGTGCGCCTCCAGCCAGTTCCTGCCCCATCCGTAGTCGGCCTCAAGCGGCACCTGCATCGCGCAGGCGTGTTCCATGGCGTCGATGACGATTTGCTGCACACGCTCCTTCTCTTCGGGGAAGACGCTGAAGTTCAATTCGTCGTGTACCTGCAGGATCATCTTGGAGCGCAGGCCTTCTTCCCGGAACCGCCTGTAGATGCGTATCATGGCGATTTTGATGATGTCCGCCGCGCTGCCCTGTATGGGGGCGTTGATGGCGTTGCGCTCAGCATAACCGCGCACCACGGCGTTGTGGCTGTTGATGTCGCGCAGGTAGCAGCGGCGGTGGTAGATGGTTTCGGCATATCCTTTCTCGCGGGCCATGTCGATGCTCTTCTGCATGTACTCCTTCACCTTGGGATAGGTGGCGAAATAGCCGTCTATCAGGTCTTTGGCTTCGGCGCGGCTGATGCCCAGCCGTTCGGCCAGCCCGAAGACCGTGATGCCGTAGATGATACCGAAGTTGGCCGTCTTGGCCTTGCTCCGTTCCTCGCGCGTCACCTCCCCGATGCTTTTTTTGTAAATTTTCGCGGCGGTGGCGGCGTGGATGTCGTGTCCCTCGCGGAAGGCCTCGATCATATGCGGGTCGCCGCTCAGGTGGGCCATGATGCGCAGTTCTATCTGTGAGTAGTCGGCGGAGAAGAACTCGCAGCCGGGTTCGGGGATGAAGGCTTTCCGGATTTCCTTGCCTTCCTCGCCCCGAACGGGGATGTTCTGCAGGTTCGGGTTGCTGCTGCTCAGCCTTCCCGTGGCGGTGATGGTCTGGTTGAAGGAGGTGTGGATGTGTCCGGTTTCCGGGTGAATCAGTTTGGGGAGTGCGTCGATGTAGGTGCCCAGCAGTTTCTTCAGTCCGCGGTGTTCCAGAATCTTCTCCACGATGGGATGTTTGGTGCGCAAGGTTTCCAGCACTTCCTCCGAGGTGACGTACTGTCCCGTCTTGGTCTTCTTGGGCTTGTCGTTGATTTTGAGTTTCTCGAACAGCACTTCTCCCACTTGCTTGGGCGAGGCGATGTTGAAAGGCTCCCCGGCCAGGGCGTGGATTTCCTCTTCCAGCCGGTTCATCTTTTGCGTGTAGAGGGCAGAAGTGTCTTTCAGAGCCTGCGTGTCGATGCAGACCCCGTTGCGTTCCATCCAGGCCAGCACGGGCATGAGCGGCATCTCGATGTCGCGGAACAGTTCATAGCAACCTTCTTCCTTCAGTTTGGGTTCAAAGACGTTTCTCAGTTTCAGCGTCACGTCGGCGTCCTCGCAGGCGTATTCGTAGACTTGCGAGGGAGGGAGGTCGGCCATGTTCTTCTGGTTTTTGCCTTTCGGGCCGATGAGTTCCTCGATGTGGATGGTCTGGTAGTTCAGGTAGACTTCGGCCAGATAGTCCATGCCGTGGCGCAGTTCAGGTTGCAGGAGGTAGTGGGCGATCATCGTGTCGAAGATTTCCCCGCGGAGCGTGATGCCGTAGTTCTGTAGTACCATCAGGTCGTACTTGATGTTCTGCCCGATTTTGAGGATGCTCTCGTTCTCGTAGACGGGTTTGAATTCGTTAACTATCTTTTGGGCTTCTTCACGGTCTTCCGGAATCGGCACGTAAAAGGCTTGATTTTCCTTCACGCTGAAGCTCAAACCGACCAGCCGGGCGTTGATGGGGTCCGTTCCGGTGGTCTCCGTGTCCAGACTGAGAAAATCTTTTGTAACGAATAAGTCAATAATTCGTTGTCTTTTATCTTTTGTTTCAATGAGTTGGTAGTCGAAATCTTCCTTCTTGTACCGTCTGAGATTCGTTTTTTTGTCTTCTTCCGGGGATTCGTCCGCAAATTCCGCAAAGAGCGAGCCTTGGAAAAGCGACGGTTGTGCGGCTGGCTGGCTCTTGGCGGTCTTCCGTTCCAGCAGGGTGCGGAACTCCAGTTCCTTGAACAGGGCCTGCAGGGCATCCATGTCCGGCTCCTTGGCTTTGAGGGTTTCCAAGTCGAGGGTGATGGGCACGTCGGTCTTGATGGTGGCCAGAAACTTGGAGAACGTGATTTGGTCGCGGTTCGTCTCGACTTTCATTTTCAGGCTTCCTTTCAGTTCGTCCGTATGTGCCAGCAGGTTTTCGATGCTGCCGAACTGGCGGATGAGTTTCGAGGCCGTCTTCTCGCCCACGCCCGGACAGCCCGGAATGTTGTCGGACGCGTCGCCCATCAGCCCGAGCAGGTCGATGACTTGGGTCGGACTGGAGATATCGTACTTCTTCGTAACTTCCTCCACGCCCATGATCTCGAAATCCTTGTCCCCGTATTTGGGACGGTACATTCTGACCCGTTCACCCACCAGCTGGCCGTAATCCTTGTCGGGTGTCATCATGAAAGTCTCGATATGGCCGAGGGAGGCAGCCTGGGTGGCCAGGGTGCCGATGACATCGTCCGCCTCGTAGCCGGGGACTTCCAGGATAGGGATGCGGTAAGTGCGTATGATGTCTTTTATGATAGGCACGGCCGTGCGGATGGCTTCCGGTGTCTCTTCGCGTTGGGCTTTGTATTCGGGATATGCCTCGTGGCGGAATGTGGGGCCGGCCGGGTCGAAGGCGATGCCGATGTGCGAGGGACGCTCCTTGTTCAGTACCTCTTCCAGCGTGTTGACGAAGCCCAGTATGGCCGACGTGTTCAGCCCCTTGGAGTTGATTCTCGGATTCTTGATGAACGCGTAATAAGCCCTGTAAATGAGGGCGTATGCATCGAGTAAAAACAGTCTGTCCATGCGTTGTGATGATTTTCTCCGTAAATTTACGTAAAAAATGTGAGTGGCTTTTTATTTTTATGTAATTTTGTATTCCGAAATCAGCCGATTGTATGGACGTACTAACTCAAATCCGGAAGCCGGTGGAGCGGGAAATGAAAGATTTCGAGTCGCTCTTCAGCATCACCTTGCAGCATCAGAATCCCTTATTGACCACAGCTTTGCAGCATATCATGAGCCGCAAGGGCAAGCTGATGCGTCCCATCCTGATTTTGTTGGCGGCCAAGAAGTACGGCGTAGTGAATGAGGCCGTACTCCATGCGGCTGTGAGCCTGGAGATGTTGCATACCGCCAGTCTGGTGCACGATGATGTGGTGGACGAGAGCGGGGAACGGCGGGGACAGTCGTCCCTGAATGCGTTGATGGACAACAAGGCGGCCGTGCTGGTGGGGGATTATTTGCTTTCCACGTCGTTGCAGCACGCGGCCATGGCCGGCAACCTGCGGGTCGTTGAGCTGGTGGCGCGGTTGGGGCAGACCTTGTCCGACGGGGAGTTGCAGCAGCTGTCCAACGTGCAGTCCGATGAAATCAGCGAAAATCAGTATTTCGAGGTTATCCGCAGCAAGACGGCCTCCTTGTTTGCCGTGTGTGCGGAGGTCGGCGCGTTGCTTTCCGGCGCGTCGGAGGAGGAAATCCGCCGTTTGGGAGAGTTCGGCACTCATGTGGGCATCTGTTTCCAGATTCGTGACGATGTGTTCGACTATTACGACACCGAGGTGGGGAAGCCCACGGGCAACGATATGAAGGAAGGCAAACTGACGTTGCCCGTCATCCATGCCGTGATGCAGCCCGGAGCGGAAACATGGCGCGGGCTGGCGTTGAAAGTCCGTGCGGGGAGGGCCACGGAGGATGAAATCAAATCCTTGGTGGACTTCACGAAGCGTTCGGGCGGAATCGAGTATGCCCGTCAGAAGATGGACGAAATCCGCGACTGCGGCCTGGCCTTCATCGGGCAGGACGGCAACGCGGAAGTGGGCGAGGCCTTGCGGCTGTACATGGACTTCGTGCTGAAGCGGGTGTCGTGACAGAATTGGCAAAGCAATCTTAATTTGTATTGGAATTGCTGGCATTAGGATTGCTTTTAGATCACTAGTGTCCGGAGAAAAAATCTCCGATAAGGTTTTATTTATTAAATATCAATAACTTGCAAGCATCAGAAGATT